>DUET01000034.1 GCA_011192015.1 Anaerolineae bacterium | reverse complement strand
GGGACAGCCATGCTGCTCCTTCGATCCACGGCTACACCTTCCCTACCTGTCTTCGATCCCACGGAAGCCCCTCCCATCGAGGCCAAGAACATGGAAATGTGGGAAACGCTGGCAAACACGGTGGTTCCCTTGGCCGATCCTATCGATCTGGCTGAACGTCTGCTGGGATTGGAAAACATACCGCGAGTGGTGGCAACGCAAGCCGATCCCATTCCCTTGGGCACAACCCAGCAATTCTGGGCGTCCAATACCGACACTGCCGAACACTTCCGTGTGACCGCAAAGCTGGCATATGCCACCGACCATGTATATTTCTGGATCGAGCAAGGTGTGGATTACGACATCAATCATGTTCGTGACCTGGTCGAGGATTTCGAGAACAACTCCTATCCCATCGTACGTGAATTCTTCGGCAGCGAGTGGCTGCCCGGCGTGGATGGTGACGAGCATCTGTATATTCTGGTTGCCAACGGATTGGGAGTAAGCCTTGCTGGTTATTACGGCTCCAGTGATGAGTATCCTCCCAGCGTGCATGAATACTCCAACGCCCACGAGATGTTCTATCTGGCTGCCAGCCTTCAGCTCTCGGATGACTTCACCTACGGCGTTCTGGCTCATGAGTTCCAGCACATGATCCACTGGTATCTGGACACGAATGAATCCACCTGGTTGAACGAGGGTTTCTCCGAGCTGGCCTCGCTCCTCACCGGCCACAATCCAGGCGGCGCTGACTACTCCTTTGCCAGCGATCCCGATATCCCGCTCACCTTCTGGCCTCCGGGTCCTGGTACCACCCTGCCACACTATGGGCAATCCTTCCTCTTCGTCGCCTACTACATGGGCCGTCTGGGGTCGGACGCCACCCAAGCCCTGGCCGCCAATCCGATGAACGGCCTCGATTCGATCGACAATACGCTTCTGGATCTGGGCGCAACCGATCCCCTCTCAGGCGAACAACTCACCGCCGATCAACTTTATCGTGATTTTGCAGCCGCCATCCTGCTGCGGGATGATTCGATCGACGATGGGCGCTTCTTCATGCCCATCTATCCCCAACACGCCATGCCCTCCCCGACAGATGACTTCAGCACTTGCCCAATCGATCTGCAATCCCGCCAGGTAAACCAGTACGGCATCGATTACATCCGCATGCGATGCCAATCCCCCCAGACCCTCACTTTCGACGGCACCACGCTAACGCAGATCGTGCCCGCATATGCTCATTCCGGGGATTACGCCTTCTGGTCCAATCGTGGCGATCATTCCGACATGACCCTCACACGCCAGTTTGATTTCAGCGATGTCCAGGGGCAGATACTGTTCGATTATTGGGTCTGGTATGACATCGAAGAGGATTGGGACTACCTCTACCTCGTGATTTCCACGGATGGGGGAGAGACCTGGGAGATCTTGAGGACGCCGTCGAGTACTGACACGGATCCCTCGGGGAATTCCTACGGATGGGGATACACCGGCGCCAGCGGGAATGGTTATGATCCCATCTGGATCCAGGAATCAGTGGACCTCTCACGCTTCGCCGGACAGGAAGTGATCCTGCGTTTCGAATACATCACCGACGCCGCCGTGAATGGAGAGGGCTTGCTGCTGGATGATCTCTCCATCGACGCCATCGGCTACAGCGAGAATTTCGAGCAAGGTAATGGGGGATGGGAGCCGGGAGGTTTCGTTCGGTTGTACAACTCCCTGCCTCAGACCTACATCGTAGCCCTCATCGAGCACGGCAACCCGGTTGTGGTGCGCGAGATCGAATTGGATGACACACGCCACGCCGAGGTCCCGATTGCGTTCGGTGACGGATTCAACGAGGCCACGCTCATCGTGATCGGATCAGCCCGCTATACATGGACTCCGGCGCCGTACCAGTTTTCGCTCGGTCGCTGATCAGAAGCATCCTTGAATTTGATCCTGAGTGGAATAGCGCATATCGAAGGGCAAGCAGTTTCTAGGAACATGAAAAGTGAGGCGCGCCGCGGCGCGCCTCGTTGATTTCATCCCATACCCCATCCCCTCTACCGGTTTCATCCTCCATCCGTTTGTGTGTAATTTCAGGGGAAGATGGAACCCGAAAGGTATTCAGCAGCTTCCGCAAGCGCGGCCCGTGCTTGAGCCAGGATGTCATGCAGTGCGGTTTCAGAAAGGTCGATCGAGATCGGCACCAGCATGTCCACCGGAACTGTCGTCTCGACAGGCACGGTGATTTCCATGGGAATATCGAACGTCATGTCAATGGGAATCGTCGTTTCGATGGGAATGGTCACGTTGATCGTTCCGTATGGAGCCACGTTGACGGGAATGGTCGTCTCATGCTCGATCTCGACATCGGTTTGCACAGGGACCTCAAGAGTCTCATCGATTGTGATCACCACGCTGATGGGGATGTCCTCTTGAATTGCCACCGTCTGCTCGATCCGCAGATCCTCAAGCGCGGCGAGAAGGTCCGCCGCCTGGGCAACTGTTTGATGTGTGATCTTGCGAGCCTCGATCAGCTTCAGCAACGTGATGGTACTCAAAGCGATCAAGGCCACCACGAGAATCCACAACAGGATCGTGGAGATGGAAAAACTCCTCTTCGCGCTCGACACCTTTTCTGTGGACATGTACCTTCCTCCAGAAACAGAATTTCACATAAGAATATTTGAGTTCGATCCTTTTGTGAATGTAACCTCAGTAACCTTTTCGACCCCCTGCTTATGGAATCTGAAATTTCGACTCCTACCTCCTCAACCGCAGATCAAGGTCACTTACACCGGACAACAGCGTTCCTCGATGGAAGTGACAATTTGTCTATTGACAAGTAGTCAGTAATGGATTATGGTACCTATGGAGGCCAAAGATGCCGGGTAAATACGGAAGCGGGAGAGGGCGAGGCAGAATGCGGCGGGGCAAGATGCGACACGTGCGTCGCTTTCTGGAACCCTGTCTGCTGCTTCTGCTGCAGCTTGGTGAAGCGCATGGCTACAAGCTGGTCAGCGAACTCGAGCGCTTTGGTTTCGATCCGGAAACCCTCGATCCCAGCTTGGTATACCGGGCCCTGCGGGATATGGAACAAATGACCTGGATACGGGCTCGCCTGGACGAGGACAGTCAGGGTCCGCCACGCCGCGTCTACGCACTATCCGATGAGGGAGAAGTCCAATTAGCGGCGTGGATGCAGGACCTTCGGCGAACGAAAGACGACATCCACAGGCTTCTGCAGATCTACGAGAACGAACAGGAAGAAGCTGATGGATAATCCCATGACTTGGAGGTCATGATGAGACATTTCCAATGCTTCGATTGTGGGCATGAGTGGCAACTACCTCATGGCACCGGCGGTGTGGGATCTTCCCTGAGCTGCCCGGAATGTGAAAGCTGCAATGTGCATCGCTCCCCCACGGACCGAGGTTGGGCTCGACAGGGGCGCGGGCAGGCAGCCGGTGATACCCCCGCCGGCGCTCAAGCCGGTTTCGGGCGCGGCAGGGGACGAGGCAGAGGCGCCGGCCGAGGCTACGGCGGGGGCCGTCGCGCTGGATGAGCTCGCAAGGACGAAACCCAGGCGTGGAGCTGCTGCCCGCTCTCCTGGAGAATCTCCCCGAGGGTGAGATCCGTGATGTGCGCATCGGCCTGCATTGGACGGCCGTGGTGACCGAGGTGCAAGGAGCATTGCGCTGCGGTCTGTGCTCGACCTTGAGCGCCCCGCATGAGCATCAGGAATCGACTCGGGTCCCCAATGCCGGGGAACTCGAAAGTATGCCCGCAAGACAACTGGCAGCCCTGGCTGGAGATCGGGACAATCCGACTTTATCGAGCGTGGGGGTGGCTGCGTTGAATTCGCTGCTACCGCCCCCGCCTGAGGAATCCTGGATCGGCGGCAACGCCGAGGAGATACTGACCCAACACGGTCAGGGCAAGCGGGTGGTCGTCGTGGGTCATTTCCCCTTCATTCCACCCTTGCGTGAGCGTGTGGGGCGCCTCGATGTGCTCGAACTGCGCCCTCGGGCGGAAGACCTTCCAGCGCAAATGGCGCCGGAGGTGATCCCGCAGGCGGATGTCGTGGCAATCACAAGCATGGCCTTCGCCAACAACACGCTCACCGATCTGCTGCAGCTTTGCGCTCCCGAGGCCACGGTGATGCTCCTGGGCCCCAGCACTCCCCTCAGCCCGGTGTTCGCCGAGTACGGCATCCACCTGTTGAGCGGCTCCATCGTTGAAGCCATCGATCCGGTGTTGAAGATGATTTCCCAGGGCGCTCACTTCCGCCAGGTGCACAGGGCCGGCGTGCGATTGATCACGGTAGCCCCATCTGCATCGGGCTGGTCAGGCTAATCCGAGAATACACACTATGAAAACACATCCCAAGCAGGGATGGACCTTATCAAGGAGCAAGATCATGAAGATCGCAGTAACAGCCAATGGACCCGATCGTGAGTCACAGCTCGACCGTCGCTTTGGACGCTGCTCTCACTTCGTCATCATCGACACGGAGAGTGATGCCTGGGAAGCCTTTCCCAACCCGGCGCGCGATGCCAGCGGAGGTGCGGGTCCGCAGGCAGCCGAGTTCCTGGCATCCAAGGGCGTCGAATGCGTGATCAGCGGGGATTATGGCCCCAACGCCTACAACGCATTGCAGGCTGCCGGACTTGAGATGTGCAAGGCTTCAGAAGGATCCGTCAACGATCTCATCGAAGCCCATAAAGAAGATCGTCTTGAGAAGATCGGCGCGCCCACCAGTGAAATGCGGCATGCCGGCGGCACAGGGCAAGCGAGTGGTACGAGCCCTGGTGGCGGTATGGGGCAGGGCGGCGGCATGGGCCGGGGCGGTGGTATGGGACGTGGCGGAGGGGGACGTGGGCGCGGCGGGCGCGGTCGTGGCATGGGCCGCGGCGGTGGAGGAGGAAGGGGTTCCGGTATGGGAGGCGGTGGAAGCAGCGGTGACGGAGGAAGCGAAAGCAGCCGATGATCATCACCGTAGCGAGCGGCAAGGGTGGCACCGGCAAGACCACCGTGGCCTGCAGCCTGGCGTTGGCCGTCCAGGACCAGATGCCCGTGGTTCTCGACTGCGATGTGGAAGCTCCCAACGCCCACCTCGCGCTGCATCCGGATCTGCCGGAACGCCAAACCGTGAGCATATCCATTCCGGAAGTGAAAACGGATCTCTGCACCGCCTGCGGGCGCTGCGGGGAGGTCTGTCCCTTTCATGCCATCGTGATGCTGGGGAAGAAAGTACTCGTGTTCCCCGAGCTGTGCCATGGTTGCGGAAGTTGTGCACGAAATTGTCCCGAAGGAGCCATCATCGAAGTCGAGAAAGCCATCGGCATCGTCGAGGGCGGCCAAGCGGCTGCAGGTTTCCCATTCGCTCATGGGATCCTCAACATCGGTGAACCAATGGCGGTGCCCATCATCCGCAAACTCAAAGACTGGAAACCGGATTCCAATGGAGATCTTGTCATACGTGATGCCCCTCCGGGCACGGCATGCCCTGTGGTGGAAACCCTGCGCGGCGCGGATTTCGCTCTGCTGGTGACAGAACCCACCCCCTTCGGATTGCACGATCTGCGACTTGCCGCTGACGTAGCCCAAGCTCTCGGTGTTCCTGCAGGAGTGGTCATCAATCGAGATGGCGTCGGCGACGAAGCCGTCGATGATTTCTGTCGAGATAACGGTCTGCCCGTCCTGATGCGGATCCCGCTGACGCGTGAGATCGGGGCTGCTATCGCAAGCGGTCAATCGCTGGTGGAGGCCTTCCCCGAATATCGTCCTCGATTCCAAGCGCTCTTTGTCGACATCCAACGATTTGTTGAAGACACAAATGAAGGGGGGGGCCGATGAAGCAGCTCGTCATTTTGAGCGGCAAGGGAGGCACGGGGAAGACCAGCGTTGCGGCCGCCTTCGCCCATCTGGCGGCGCAAGGTGCACCGAAGATCCGTGCCGTGCTGGCGGATGCGGACGTCGATGCCGCCAACCTGGAATTGGTCCTCGATCCTCGTCAGGTTTCCGAGGAAGAGTTCTGGTCAGGCCAGGCAGCGGTGATCTCACCCGGGTCCTGCACGGGCTGCGGCCTATGCGCTGAGGTTTGCCGCTTCGATGCCATCATCGCCTCCAACGGTCTCTACCGTGTGGACGACATGGGGTGTGAGGGTTGTGCATCCTGCATGTACGCCTGTCCGGATGAAGCCATCCAAATGGAAGACCAGCTTGCCGGGAAATGGTTTCAATCCGACACGCGTTTCGGCCCTCTGTTCCACGCTGCGCTCTTTCCGGCGCAGGAGAATTCAGGCAAGCTGGTGACACTGATCAAGCAGCAGGCGCGTCTCTTCGGGCTCGATCATGAGTACCCACTGGTGCTCGTCGACGGCCCCCCGGGGATCGGCTGTCCCGTGATCTCCGCTGCTTCTGGCGCGGATCTGGCGCTGATCGTCACGGAGCCAACCGCGGCCGGCGTGCACGATATGAAGCGCATTCTCGACACCACCGAACACTTCGGAATCCGTTCGCTCGTTTGTATCAACAAGGCCGACCTGCATCCGAAGGGATCCGAGGACATCGAGCAGTATTGCCTCGATCACGGCCTGGAAGTGTTGAAGCACATTCCTTTCGACCTCGCGGTAACTGAAGCCATGGTGAAAGGAGAACCCGTGACGGCCCATGTTCCCAAAAGTAAGGCCAGTCGCGCCTTGAAGGAACTCTGGGCGCGCGTGGCGGATCGCCTCGAGGAGGTGGCATGATGACCGTAGCAGATGAATCCGAGCTGCGCGAGATGATCGTCGAACGCCTGCGCCTGGTGATCGATCCGGAAACCAATGCGGACGTCATGCGCATGCAACTGGTGCAACAGCTTGAAGTCGATGCGGAGGGGTATGTAAGCTACACATTTCGACCTTCTTCGCCCCTTTGCCCGTTGGCCGTCTACCTGGCTTCGCAGATCAAGGAAGCCGTGGCCACGGTGCCCGGTGTGACCGGCCAGTATATCCGTGTGGAGGGGTATCTAGCATCAGAAGATCTTACGCAAATGTTGAATGAGGAGAACTGATCGATGAGAATAGCAATTGCGGCAGAGGACAACAGAGGATTGGAAGGCATGGTCAGCCATCACTTCGGGCGCTGTCCCTACTTCCTGCTCGTGGATGTTGAGGATGGCGAGATCACAGGTCAGGAGATCGTCGAAAATCCGTACTTCACCAGCCACCAACCCGGCATGGTACCGACCTTCATCCAGAGCCAGGGCGCGGATGTGATGATCAGCGGAGGCATGGGCCGCCGCGCTATCGGTTTCTTCCAGGATTTCGGCATTGCCACAGCAACCGGAGCGATGGGAACAGCCCGCCAAGCGCTTGATAACTACCTGGATGGCGTCCTACGCGGTGCTGCTCCATGCCGGGATCAAGACGATCACAGCCACAGGGATCATGATCGCAGACATGATTGTGAGGACCGTGGCAAGCATCATTGAACCTTGTGAAATGCAGTTGTCCTCCGCTGTCTGCGGTGAGGGCATTCAGCAAACAGGGGGAGCAGGAAAGGAGTAAGTGTCATGGGTTTTGGTAGAGGAAGAGGGGGCGGCCGCGGCCGTGGCGGCGGTCGCGGGAGTGGTCGGGGGCGGATGGGCGGGCCTGCTGCTGCAGGTCCTGGAGGAAATTGTATCTGCCCGGATTGTGGCCACACGGTCTCGCACGTCGTCGGCCAGCCCTGCTACGACCGCAAATGCCCGAAGTGCGGCACTGCCATGACTCGGGAATAGGATCCAAGCCACACCGAAAGTGTCAGGGATCAGCAAAACCGAACCGCTTCGATTGGATTGGAAACCGGGCCAAGTTTGCAGCATATGCGAGGCCGATAGCATGGTCTTCGAGATGGGCGGTGGATCGGGCATGACACGTTTCCGATCTGCCGCTCCCGGCAGATCGACCATTGATGAGTGATCCATCCGTTGTTCACTCATGAATTCCGGTATGCAGCGGAGATTGGGGAACCAAGTGGCGATCTCCCGATCCCGCTCTGTAGAAAACTGAAGGTGATGGCTGTTCGCCCTCGGAAACGACTCCGATATGCGGGTGTTGTATAGATACGGTATGGGAGTTATGATCCATCTGTTCAGAAAACAAAGGGGAACGATTTCGGGAATGCGCCCCCATCACCCATTAATCCATCGCAGCTGCTGATTTGGAGGATAGCATCATGCCCAAGAAGATCATGCCAACAACCTACCTCCTCATTGCGTTGATCGCCATCATTCTGCTGCATTTCTTTGCTCCCATCGGCAGAATCATCGATTCTCCCCTGAACCTTGTCGGCTTGTTGCTGCTGGTTCCCGGTGTGGCTCTGAATCTGCTCGCCGATCGCGCCTTCAAAGAATACAACACCACTGTGAAACCGTTCGACGAGTCCAACGCGTTGGTTACAGACGGCGTGTTCGGCCTCAGCCGGCACCCGATGTATCTCGGATTCGTTCTGGTCCTGTTGGGTGTAGCCGTGCTGCTGGGATCGATCTCGCCCTATCCCGTCATCCTTGCCTTCGTAATCCTGATGGATGTTGGTTTCATCCGCATGGAAGAACGCATGCTTGAAGTTCAATTCCCAGAGGCATGGCAGGAATATAAATCTCAGGTCCGCCGTTGGATCTGATACCTCCGGCAGACCGGCAACTGAAAAAACCTTCATCGTCAGACGAAATCGTGTATACCCTCACAAAGAGGTGAACGCATGGAACTCCTACCTCGGCTTGAGCTGGGTCTATGGAACGGGTGGATCCTCCTGGCTTCATACAATGCTGTGTACGGGATTCTGCTGCTGATCTTCAAACGCCAGGTCGTGGCCCGCCTCTACGACCGATCCAAATGGAGCCGCAAGGAAAGGCAGCTCAGTGCAGGCGGAAAGATCTTCATCCTGGCATGGTTCGTACTGGCCATCTTCACTCCTTTGTATACCCAACATACTGTGTTCACCTTGGGCCTGATCCTTTGGTTCCTCGGCCTGGTCGGTTTCGTCGTTGCGCTGCTGAATTTCAACGCCAGACCGCTGGAT
>DUET01000033.1 GCA_011192015.1 Anaerolineae bacterium | reverse complement strand
CGTAAGCACGAGCCGTATCCAGCACGATCCCCAGATCCTTGTGCATCATGTGCGCCTTGAAGCCGGGTTGACGATTGCCCGCGAAAAGACGCTCGGGTTTGACATCCAGGGTCCAGCACTGCGCGGCACCGCCCTGGATGGCCTCGATCACGCGGCGAGGATCAACGCCGGTGCGCTGCGCCAAGAGCAGCAATTCCCCCATGGCGACCATCTGGGCAGCGACCATGATCTGATTGCAGGCCTTGGCCACCTGACCTGCGCCACTCTCCCCGACATAGGTGATGGTCTTGCCGATGGCCTGCAGGACGGGAAGCACGCGCTCGAAGGCGTTCTTGGGCCCACCGACCATGATGGCGAGCGTACCCGCCTTTGCGCCGACATCTCCGCCGGAGACGGGCGCATCGAGGGCATCGACTTCCTGCCGCGCCAAGGCCTCGGCGATCTTGCGGGCCGTCTCCGGTTTGATGGTGCTGTTGTCGATGAAGACCATACCCGGCGAGGCGCCCTCGTGGATGCCGTCCGCTCCCAGAACCACGCTTTCGACATCGGGTGAATCCGGGAGATTGGTGAAGACGACATCACTGGCCTCAGCCACGGCGCGCGGCGTGTCGGCCCGCGCCGCGCCTTCGCCGACAAGCTCCTCGACCGCAGCCTGACTGCGGTTGTGGACGGTGAGAGCATAGCCGGCCTTGAGCAGATTTCGGGCCATGGGCTTGCCCATCAACCCCAGGCCAATATAGCCGATTCGAAGCTCCATGATCAGACCTCCTCGGGGATCCCTGAAAAGCAGGGTTGGCATACCGGCTCCAAGGGTACTACAAATCAGGCGATGTGCAGCATGAGCAGGGATGGCCGGGTGGAACAGGGAAACCGGTTGCCACCCTTTTCAGCAAGGCTCCAGCGGACTACACTTGGTGGAGCAGGCCGATGACCGGAAAGCTCTGAAAGTCCTCCCTGCGAACTTCGAAAGAGAACCGGCTTGCCAGGAGTTGTGCATGCGTGAATTCATGACGGGCGCCGAAGCGATCGCCAGAGGCGCCATCCACGCTGGATGCGATTTCTTTGCGGGTTACCCCATCACACCGGCCACACCGATCCTGCTGCACATGGTCCGCGAGCTGCCCAAGGTGGGCGGCGTCGCCATCCAAGGCGAGGATGAGATCGCCTCGATCGGCTTCTGCATCTCGGCGGCGATGACCGGCGCCAGAGCCATGACGGCTACCAGCGGCCCCGGGATCAGCCTCTACAGTGAAAACATCGGCCTGGCCATCATGGGGGAAGTGCCGCTGGTGATCGTCGACTGCCAGCGCATGGGGCCCGCAACCGGAGGCGCGACCACTACGGCCCAGGGCGACATCCAATTCCTGCGCTGGGGGACATCCGGGGGCTACCCGCTCATCGTGCTGGCGCCGACCTGCGTGCAGGATTGTTACTCCCTGACGATGCAAGCCTTCGATCTGGCTGAGCGCTTCCGGGTGCCGGTCCTGCTGGCCACAGATAAGGAAACCGTGCTGGCAAGCGCGACGGTGGATACTGCCAGTTTGAAGAAGGTTCCGGTTCGAGAGCGCAAACCGGCACCGGAAGATTGGGACTTCATGCCCTACCGTGTGGAAGCGCTCGAAGCAATCCCCACCTTTTCCCCGTTTGGTGGGAAGCACATCCTTCGTTTTACGACCTCCTCCCACGATGAATACGGTTACTTGAGCAAGGATCCGATTACCGTGGATCGGCTCAACCGCCACCTGGCGGCGAAGATCGATTCCCATGTGGACGAGATCGCCCGGCTCGATTTGGACGCGCAGGAAGGCGCCGACACCTTGCTGATCAGCTATGGGATCACGGCTCGAGCAACGAAAGAGGCGTTGTTGGCTTGGCGTGAACGCGGCGGCAAGGTCTCCTCGGCCACCGTGATCTCCCTCTGGCCGGTACCCGAGAAAGCCCTGTTGGAAGCGATGGCCGGCATGAAGCGCATCCTCGTTGCTGAACTGAACCTGGGGCAATACCGGCGCGAGATCGAGCGCCTGGCGCGGGACGATCAAGAGGTGGTCGGCATCCATCGTGTGGACGGAGATTTGATTGCGCCTGCCCAGATCCTCGAGCGGGGAGGCATGCGATGAGCGATCAAGGTCTTGCGACGTACTTGAATGAGAGCATGCTTCCCTATCCATTCTGCCCCGGATGCGGCCACGGTCCGATCCTGGATCAACTCAACAAGGCCCTCGTGGAACTGCAGCTCGACCCTCGGAAAATGGTGATCGTGACCGACATCGGATGCTGCGGTCTCTCCGACCGGTTCTTCAACACGAACGCCTTCCACGGGCTGCACGGCCGCTCTGTGACCTATGCCTCGGGGATCAAGCTGGCCAATCCGGACATGAAACCGATCGTGCTCATCGGGGACGGTGGTTGCGGCATCGGAGGGCATCATCTGATCAACGCCGCACGACGCAACATCGGCGTGACCGTGCTGGTTTTCAACAATCTGAATTACGGCATGACCGGCGGCGAGCACTCCGTGACTACCCCCATGGGCGGCGTCACCTCAACCACGCGCCAGGGGAATTTAGAGCGCCCGCTGGACATCGCCTCGACCGTGGCCCTCAACGGCGCCAGCTTCGTCGCCCGCACGACCTCCTTCGACAAGCAGCTCTCCGATCTGATCGTACGCGCCATCCGCAACGAAGGTTTCTCGTTGATCGATATCTGGGAACTGTGCACGTCCTACTACGTTCCCTTCAATCGTTTCAGCCGCAAGTCGCTCGAAACCACGATGACCGAACTCAACCTGGCTTCGGGCGTTTTGAAGGACGAGACCCGACCCGAGTACAGCCGAACGCTGCAGGAGAGAGCGAAGGAACGCTCTGGGGAACCGGCCATGCCGCCTGTTCCCTTGGAACCCAGCTTCAGCCATGCCCTGCCGCGCAGGATGAGCTTCGTGTTCGCCGGCGCAGCAGGAACGCGGGTGGGCACAGCCGCATCGGCGTTCTGCCGCGCGGCCGTGCTCTCCGGTCTCTGGGCAAGCATGCGCCAGGATTATCCGGTCACCGTGAAGAAGGGGCATTCCGTTGCGGTAGTTATCCTGAGCACGGAAGAGATTTTCTTCACAGGAATCGAAGCGCCCGACGTGGTCGTGATCCTCTCTCCTGAGGGCTTGAAGAAGGCTCAAACCAGACTCCCCTCTCTCGGATCCGAGGCGGTGGTTTATACCCACGCCACTTTGGCTCCCATCGAGGTTCCGGGTCGGAAGATGGAATTGGACTTCAGCCAGGCCGGGAAACACGCCATGCGGAAGGAGTTCTGGCCGATCATGGCGGTCGGTGAAGTTCTGCGCGATCTGGGCATCCTTGAATTGGATGCCCTGTGTGAGGCCTTGAAGATGCAGCCCGCATATGCCGAAGCGAACCTGGCTGCGGTGGAAGCCGGCAGGGGGGCAGCACGTCCTGGATGAATCACAACGCTACCTGCGTCTCAACGTTGAGCCAAATTTGTTATACGAAATGCATGCCCTGAATGGGGATTCCGTGAGGAGAAACGAGCTTGCCATACGATGCGCACGGCATGGTGCTTTGGAAGGACGCGCAGCTCCTGGTGGTGAACAAACCTGCCGGACTGCTCAGCCTGCCGGATGGCTACGATTCCCAGAAGCCGCACCTGCGATCCGTGCTTGAACCCACCTTCGGCCGTTTGTGGATCGTGCATCGTTTGGATCGGGAGTGCAGCGGGGTCCTGGCGCTGGCTCGCACGGCTGAAGCACATCGGGCTTTGAACGTCCAGTTCGAACAACGCCAGATCGTCAAGGTGTACAACGCGCTGGTTGCGGGCGATCCCCCCTGGAAGGAACGGGTCGTGAAGTTGAAGTTGCGAGCGGATGGAGACCGTCGCCATCGCACCATCATCGACACGCGTCGAGGAAAATCCGCAGAAACATCCTTCCGCGTGTTGTGCAGGTTCGGAGAGCATACGCTTGTGGAAGCAATCCCCAAGACGGGCCGACCGCATCAGATCCGAGCCCATTTAGCCGCAAAGGGTTTTCCGGTGGTAGGGGATGCACTCTACGGCGACCGCGATCACCCTGCACACAGCCTCATGGAACGCCTGGGGCTGCATGCCTGTGCGTTGACTCTCGAACATCCCGGGAGCGGTGAAACACAGCGCTTCGAAGCTCCCCTTCCCCAGGATTTTCAAGAGATCCTGGAAGCTTAGGAAGTCTCCGATCGATCCCTCATCAGATCCAAGAATTTCCGAGAGGCGATCTCATTGCCCAATCGGTGTCTCTTCTAATTCCCCAATCCTCCCAGCAGCTTCATGAGCGTGTTGCCGATCAATTGACCGGATGTTGATCGGTGGCTCGAGCTTCCGAGCGCACCGCCGGATACGACCGCCTGGATTATAGCTTCGGCTGCAGAATCGCCTTCCTGCCTTGCCTGCAAGAATGCCATCCCTGCGGATAACAGATCTCCAGCGTCGAGAGCGCCATCGGAACCCGTCTGCTGTCCTCCGGCAAGCCCGCTGAGCAGCGATCCCAGGATATCCCCGCCCGTATCGGCTGCAGGCGCGCCTCCCCCAAGCAGCGTCTGGATGAGCCCAAAGGCGTTTTCCGGCGTGACCTGCTTGGATTTGAACGTATCAGCCGCCTGTGCCAGCGCCTGGGCGTAAGCCTGGGATGATCCACTGGTGTGCTTCTCCTTCACCATCCGACTGGCGTAGGAAAAGGCTTCCCCCGCATCCGCCCTCTTCTTCTTGCTCACAGCCTTGGTGATCGTGTCGAAGATCGAAACCATGTTGTCCCCGTGGTTGTTGTTGTAATGGTCTTCTTCGTTGAGTAAATCCTGTTTCTCACTCAAGGCATCCGTCACGGCCGAAAACAGTTTGGCAAGATCAAGTGGTGATTCGGTCATTTGTCTTCATTCCTTTCGATTACCAGCTTATCGCAGCTAAGTCATTGGACATGGATTTCATCACGCGAACTTTCTTCTCGGACTGATGGACCTGTTCAACACTGCATTTCCCCTTCAAGGGGGAAGCATTTTCATAGTTCCAGAGGATACCACCCGAATTCATCAACCGCATCCACCATGGCAAGGATGTTTTCGGCCGGAACATCATCCATGATCGTATGCACGGCACCAACCATGTAGCCGCCCCCGGGGCCCAGGTGATGGATTACACGCCGCACCTCTTGCCGCACCTCCTCGGGAGTACCATGAGGTAGGACTCGGTGGGTGTCAATCGCGCCGCAGAAGGCGATCTCCTTGCCGTAACGCTG
>DUET01000032.1 GCA_011192015.1 Anaerolineae bacterium | reverse complement strand
CGCCCACCGAGCCCGAGCGCCAGTGCAGGACCGGCGCCGCGGGCAGCCGTGGCGGCCCAGATCGAGAAGGCCATGTACGGGATCGTCGTCAGCCAGGAGAGCGCCAGCCTCCCTGTGAAGGCTCCCCATTGGGGCACGTCGACCGCCGAGAGCCCTCCGTTTCCTCCGACCTGGGCCTCGGTCCAAAGGCCGATGGGGAGGATGGTGACCGCCAGGACCCCCCACACGATCGCCGCCGCGGTCGCCAGCGCGACGAGCTTAGCCGCAGGCCAGACCCCGCGCGGCATGCCGCGCAGCAGCAGCGTGCGGACGGTCCCGTGATCGAACTCCTCGCCGGCCTGCAGCGCTGCCAGGATCATCAAGGCGAACAGGCCCCAGAAATCGGTGGTCGACCATACCTCATCCAGCACATCCGGAAACGACATGCGCCGCGCCAGGTCGGCGGTCGTGGCAACTGCGACCTCCGGCGCGATCCCCTGATCGAAGCGCCCGATGCCGGTTTCCTGCGCCTGGCGGTAATCCAGAAACTCGGCCCGCAGCCCGCGCGCATGCAGAACGCTGGCGATCACGAGCACGGCCAGCAGGGCCCAGCTGATCTTCCGCCGGCTGATCTTGAGGAGCTCCGCCCGGATGAGGTCCAACCCCTCACGCATGATCGTTGTCCCGGGTGAGGGAGAGGAAGAGATCCTCCAGCGTGCTCGAGGTTCGCACCAGCTGGGTCGGGTACACCTCCGAGGCGGCCAGGGCTTCGGCGATCTGGCGCGAGCGGTCCGCTGGAGCGGTCAGATGCAGGCGCAGGTCCTCCCGGCGGACGGCATCCACCCAATCCAGTCCGCGCAGGATCGCCTCGGCCTGCTCGATCTCCGATTCGATCAGCTCGATCTCGATCGCTTCCTGTTGGCGGAGCAGTTCGTCCACGCGCCCCTGGGCAATCACGTGCCCGCGATCGATGATCACAACCCGATCGCAGACCTGCTGCACCTCGTGCAGGAGATGGCTCGAGAGGAAGACGCTCTTGCCCTGCTCGTCGACCATCCGCCGCAGCATCGTGCGCGTCTCCTGGATGCCGGCCGGGTCGAGACCGTTGGTCGGTTCGTCGAGGATCAAGAACTCGGGATCGTGGAGCAGCGCCGCCGCAAGCGCCAGCCGCTGCTTCATGCCGGTCGAGTAGACCTTGAAGAGATCGCTGCCGCGCCCGGCCAACCCGACCCGCTCCAGGACCGCGTCGATCCTTTCGATGCCGGCGCCGCCGCTGCTCAGCGCAGCCACGCGCAGGTTGTCGCGCCCGGTGAGGTAGGGGTAGAACGCCGGGTTCTCGATGGTCGCCCCGGTGCGCCGCAACGCCGGACGCAGCCCCTTACGTATGTCGCAGCCCAGCACCTCGGCTCCGCCTGCCGTCGGGTGGATGAGCCCGAGCAGCATGGCGATGGTCGTGGTCTTCCCGGCGCCGTTGGGGCCGAGGAAGCCGAACACCTCGCCGCGAGGCACCTCCATCGTGAGGTTGTCCACGGCGATCGTGCTCTTGAACTGCTTGGTCAGATCCCAGGTGCGAATCACGGGTTCATCAGGCATGGGGTCTCCGGAATGGATCGGATGTGGGGAACCAAGAGGATTATAGTGTTTGCCGAGGATCGGGCACAAGCAGGTACTTCGTACGGAGTTCCAAGTCTTGAAGACGTTGTGTTGAGTCGCACTACCAAGACACTTTCATCCGGAATACGTTTGGCGCGGGGCAGCTGCAGCGAGTTATTAGGTGGCATGAACGCTCGGGAGCAGGAGCCGTCCTGTTGCGTGTCAGCTTTGGGCGGAAGAACCACCAGGGTGCACTTCCTGGCATAGGATTCGAGCTGCTCGCGTGAAGGCGTTGAGCACAAACCCCCCGCGCGCCTCACGACTCGGTTTCTTGCAGCAGCTCGACGACCAACCGGTAGGCTGCCCCTACCGCCGGAAAACAAACCTTCTGCGGCACATCGCTGTTCATCAGCTGCTTCACATCCTGCTCCACGCTCAGATCCAACCCTGTCAGTTCACGGCAGCCGATGTTCCCCATCTCGGCTTCGAAGCGGCGACGAAACTCCCCCGCCATCGCCACCTTGCCCAGCATTTCCTCCATCGTCTCACTCCGCCCCTGCTTGAGACCCATCGCCATCACGGCACCGACCACAGCACCACAGACAGCACCTGTATTGCCGATCCCTCCTGCAAAGGCGCTGGCGATCTGGGGAAAGACATCGTTCCCCGTCTCGATCTCGAATTCCTGGCACACGGCCAGAAGGACGGATTCCGATCAAACGTAACCTTGTGCCATCAACTGCATGGCGCGATTCTGTTCCATGATTTCCTCCTTTTGCTTTGATTCCTGCCCCCGTCATCCGTAGGAATCATGCAGCGCATCACGCTGATGCTCTCTGTGCGACCTGGCTCAAGTTGCAGCAGCTCCATTGCATGGTCAAGCGCGATACGGAAGCGTTCCATGGGCAATCGTGCCTACGCTGCAAGGAGATCCGAAAGCCAGATATTCAGGGAACCCTGCATGGATCGCTTCTGAGCCAACTCCAGCAGCAGTGTGGTCAGGCGAGTGTGTGGGTTTGGCCAATCCAAAGCCCGAGCGTAGGCGCGGTTCTCGAGGGCGAGCTTCAATGGCACGAGACGCATCGCACGCTCAACCTGGTCCGATCGGCAGGCGCAAAAGGTGTCGAGATACGCAGCCACCACGGTCTCTACGGCGGAGAATTCGTGCGCCTCATTTAGAAGCCGGTCGAGGCTGAAGAGCGGACAGCCAGCGGTCGTTTCCTCCCAGTCGAGCAGTATGGCGCGCCCATTATCCTGCATGATCGCATTGCTGGCGTTGACGTCGGGGTGATCGAGCGACAGGGGGACATCAGCCAGCGCTTGCGCGTCGAGATGGAGCGACGGCTGCGCGTCCTGCAGCCACTGGACCAGCTCCACGGGCTGGTCCGACAGATCGTCCTCGAGTAGGGCGCCCGGCACGCTGCGCACGTCGATCATCGGCAAGCGCGTGAGATCCATCTTGGCGACGGCCGCCTGAACCCGTGCGAGCTCGCGCGCTGTAGCCTCGAGCGCCCCTGTCGTTCCCACCTCCTCGGCGGTGGGCCCTTGAAGGTGCTCGAAGAGCGTCCAGAGCTGGCCGTCCACCATCTCGCTCGCCATCAATCGCGGTGCGCCTTCAGGCACGATCCTTTCGAGAAGGGCATGCACGTCGATCACCTGCGGGAACAGCGGAATGAAACTGGCCTTGAGAACGACACTTCCGAAGCGCGCCGTCACGCCCCACCGTTTGATCTGGAGGATTTCCGGTGCATCCACCTCCTGCCTACAGGCTGAAACAACCCACCGGGAGGCGGCGTCCAAGGTGATGCGTTCTTCAGGCCACGAGGGTTGTTCGTTCGTCATGGCTCAATCTCCAGAGGTTGATTGTTGATCGAAGTCGAGGCGTTCGCTTCCTCAAGCAGGCTTCCTTTGGCTTCTACGCATAACGGACTCGAGGTGAGAGGTCAGAACATGCAGCCTCTATCCCAACTCCAGGGGGCCTTCTTGCTCGTCATCAAACCACTTGATTTCAACTTCCAGACTGTGCTGGATACCCTTTGCTCCTTTGTCTTCATCCTCTACCTGCACTTCGAGGATCAAACTTTGGGGGAGTTGGAGTATGATCTCCTCTTGACCCTGGCGTAGCACGACCTGGCCTTCCGTGATCTTGTCAGCCAGTTGGTGTACGAAAGCACTCAATTCCGCTCGGCTTTTCCGTTCTTCACTTTTAAATAGCCTTGTTTCCTTTCCCATCATCGACCTCCTGACAAGGGTGATCCTTCAAAAATCCCGGTTTCAGAAACAGCTGATGTCAGCGCTGAGCGACCCGCTCTCAAATCCGATCATAAACCAACGCTAGTCATATTTAGTTGAAACCCAGGTCTGCTCCAGCGATTGGTTGGTCCGCTAAACACGATCTATACAAAGTGCTCTTCTAAGAAGCCGAATATCCTTCGCCAGCTACTTCTGTTCATGACGATCCCGTTGTGGCCGCTATTGAATGAAAGATGCTCATACGGGTAATCGAAACCCTTTGATTGCAAACGGGTCATGATTTGATCGCTCATGTGGGTGGCCGGCCAAAGACGGTCGCGCTCACCCGAAACAAGCAATATTGGTCCTTGAATATTCTCTACTGGAATCGCTACATCTCTTGCGATCGAAGTGTTCTGGAGAGCGTCCTCATGCATTCTTCTAAGTCGCAAGAATATCAAATCCCATTTATTGATCGAGGATGGGTAGGCTAGAAATGGCAGGCCTTCTCCTTTAAAAGACCAGGACGACTTGACATCTTTTGAAATTTCGAACCGATTGGCAGGGATACCTTGCCATACAACGCTGCTCGGTGAAAAAGCAATCACAGCCTTTACCTGGCGGTATTTACTGCCAAGTAATAATGCGGCTTCAGATCCTTTCGATCCCCCTAAGATCGCATACTCGTTAGGTACTATCCCCTCTTGATTAGACAACCAATCGAATGCTTTTCCATAATACTCCAAGGGGATTTCTTCTAAGGTGCTTGGTAAGCCTTTCGATTGGAAATATGCGAGCGATAACAATGAATATCCTCGCTGAACCAACAACTCAATAGGTCTTCGAATCCTGCTCCACGATTTTCCCCCTTCTGATCCCCCCAACAGGATTATTGTTTTCCTTTGCTCAGTTGATGGGTCGGTGAAAAAATCCGCCACCAGGCCGTTCTCATTCACTTCGATTTTAATCATCAGTTCTCCAGCCAATCTGGTTAAACCTTAGAACGATTAAGTTTTACGGTCAAACATAGACTATACGGAACCAAACTCCCTCATCCTCCACCCCGAGCATGCTGTGAGGAATTCTCAACTCGTAGCATCCCCGATACGTGCGTTTAACAGAAGCAATGCGCTTGCGATCCCCATGGGCAGAATTCTATGAGGATGTTCTCACGCATTGGTTAGAAAAGGAGGGATGCCACAAGCACCCCCTGGGTTGACAAACCAGCACCAGTTTACAACAAGGGGGCGTGGAGAACAATCGTCGAGGCTTATCCATGTCGAGCAGCGCGGCGACAGCGCCGGAACCACAGAGCGAGGGGCAGCCGCGGCGGGTAAGCCCTCCCCTGGACGGAGGCACATCCCCGGGAAGGAGCGCTTCAAGGGATTTCCCCAAATGATCCGCCGCGAAGGAAGCGAACCGGACCCAACCCACTCCAAGCCCACTTCACATCCGCGATCTGCACTATAATAACGAGGCGTATCCGCACCGGGGGGAAATCGATCGGGCGAATCCCGATCGGATTCCAACACAAAGCATTCAACCCGTTAAGCCAATCGAATAGCAGAAGCCAGGGAGAGAGAGCCATGAGACCGTACAAGAGAAGCGTTCTGCGATGGGGCCTGTTCACAGCCGCAGTCGTGCTGCTTTTCGCCTGTGGTGGATGCACCCCGACCCCCGCTCCGTGCTCGGCTGCAGCCCTGATCGCGGACATCAATACCGCCAACAGCACCCCGGCCACGGATGACATCATCGATCTCGTGCCGGGCTGCGTGTACGAGCTCACGAGCGCGGACAACTTCACCGACGGCGCCAACGGGCTTCCCTCGATCGTCTCCACGATCGAGATCAACGGCAACGGGGCCACCATCCAGCGCAGCTACGCCGAGGGCACCCCTGCCTTCCGCATCTTCCACGTCTCCAACGTGGGCATGCTCACGCTCCACGACGTGACCCTGGCGAACGGCCTGGCGCATGCGGTTACCACCGGTGAAACCGCGCCCAACGCCGGCGGCGCGATCTACAACGACAACCGCACCTCCCTCTACGGGGTGGTGATCGACGGCAACCACGCCAAGGTCGGGGGCGGCGTCTACAACACCGTGGCCAACGGCATGACCATCAGCACAAGCACGTTCCAGAACAACGGCGCGGATGTCGAGGGCGTAGCCGGCGAGCGCGGCGGCGGGCTCTACAGCCTCTCCAGCGTGACCATCACCCAGAGCACCTTCGCCAACAACACCGCCACCGAGACCGGTGGGGCTGTCGAAAACGGCTACACCGCAAGACTAGCCATCTCCAACAGCACCTTCTCCGGCAACTCCACCGTCCTGCTCGGTGGCTCAGCCATCCTGAACGGCGGCGAGATCACCGTCATGTCCTACACGACGATCACCGAGAACGTCGGCGGCTCGCCCGGCATGGCGCTGCTCTCCGGACCGGACACGATCGAGATCCGCAACTCGATCATCGCCAACAACACCGGCGGAAACTGCAGCTACCCGGCGACGAGTTCCATCCTCTGGGAGAATCTCGATAGCGACGGG
>DUET01000031.1 GCA_011192015.1 Anaerolineae bacterium | reverse complement strand
GCTGATGCGCGTGAGCAGCAGGATGACAAAGACCGGTGAGATGAGCGTGACCCACTGCCAACCACGGAGCACGGGGACGGCGATGATGGCCACACCGATCCAGATCACGATCTCACCGAAGTAGTTAGGATGGCGGGACCTGGACCACAACCCCGTTTGAATGAATTTGCCCCGGTTGTTGGGATCGGCTCGGAAGCGGCTCTTCTGGGCGTCGGCCACGGCTTCGATCGAAAAACCCAAAGCCCAAATCAGTAAGCCGATCAAGGCAAAGATGCCCAGAGGTTGGCGGGTTGCTGTGGTGATGGCCGCAAGCGCTGCAGCGATCGTGAAGGTCACCCACAATCCCTGCAGCGTCCAGGTGCTCAGGAAGCGGAAGAAGGATGGCTTGAGTTCATCAAAACGGGCGTCCTTTCCCGCCTTCTGAATGCGCCGAACGAGAAAGGTGCCCAATCGCAGCGCCCAAACCACCACCAAGGCCATCAGCAGGATCGACCGCCCGTCGACCACCGGGCTCAGCAACACAGCGGTGACCGCCACTGTGATGTAGGTCAGACTCCCGGTGAGGTCGAAGAATTTCTCGCTCTGCAGGATGAAAGCCGGGATGAAGGCCAGCCATTGAAACAGGAAGGCAATCCCGACCGAGAGCGCAAAGATGGGGATCCCCAATACGCTGGCGCCCCCCTGGCTCCCGGCCAGGGCAACCCCGAAGCCGATCAAGATGACAACAAGGATTGCGAGAAGCGCATTACGATCTGGTTTCTTCATGATATTTTCCCTTCCATGCCCAACGATATCCCAAATCGGGCAACCGCCTACAGCCGCTATGTTGGACGAGCAGATTCGGATAAGCGCAGTGCCTGATTTGCGATCCCACGCAACATGCCCGCAAACACCAACTGATGGATGGGATACAACCCATACCAGTACATGCGCCCTAATAAACCTACTGGGTCGAAGATCGCTGTTTGGCGAATGATAGATGAGGAGCCAGTTCCCGTCACCTCGAATTCCAGCCAAGCACGACCCGGCAGTTTCATCTCTGCCGCCAGCCGCAGGAGGTGATTGGATTCGATCTCCTCAACCCGCCAGAAATCGACGGTGTCCCCCACACGCAGAACATCCGGACGCGCCCTTCCCCTCCGCATGCCCACGCCCCCCACGAGTAAATCCAGAAAGCCCCGCAATCCCCATAGCCAATCATAGGCGTACCAACCCGTTTCGCCACCGATTCTCTGGATGGGCTTGAAGGCAGCTTCCGGCGAGCAATTCACTTGTGTCGTTCGGGAATCGACCACACGGGAGCCGAAATTCACACCAAACCATGAAGGCGGTTCGCCCGAAGATGAAAACGCATCCGACCAACGCGTTGCTGCGAATTCCCCGTCCTCGTACGCAAGCGCGCGGCGAATGGCCGCCTCCACGCCCATCGGATGGATGCCGAAGACCTGGCGTGCAGAATCATCCTCGACCACAGTTGGATGCACAATGCTCTCGATCAATTTCCTCCCGATGCGCGCGTACAGAGGCGTTACCAGCCCCAACCACAGGCTGGAAAGGTAGGGCGTTAGAACAGGCACGGGGATCATGCGGATGCGCAAGTTCCGCTCCTTTGCATAGGCGCGCATGATGTCTGCATAGGAGACCTGGTCCGCCCCACCGATTTCATACACGCGACATTCCGACTGCTGCACTTGCAAAGCAGCCGTCAGATAGGCGATCAAGTCCTCGATGGCAATCGGCTGTGCGCACACGGAAACCCATTTGGGCGTGACCATGATCGGCAGCTTTTCCACCAGCGAACGGATCATCTCAAACGAGAGACTTCCGGATCCGAGCACGATGGAGGCGCGGAACTCGAGAACCGGGACGCCGGATCGGCGCAGGATATGCCCGACCTCCTGCCGGCTCCGAAGATGAGGGGAAAGCGATTCGTCATCCTGTCCCAATCCCCCCAGATAGATGATGCGCTTTACGCCCGCCTGCTTCGCAGCTTCACCGAAGTTATCCGCCGCAATCCGATCGTTCTCCTCAAAAGCCCCTGGTGAGCCCATGGAGTGAATCAAGTAGTAGGCTGCATCGACACCGCGCAACGCAGGTTTCAGGCCGGCGAGATCCAGGACATCACCCTTGACGACCTGCGTGGAAGGCCCCACTTTCGATTGAAGGGCCTCAGGGCGTCGAGCCAGACAGCGGATGGAATAGCCGCGCGGCTCCAACTCCTGCAGCAACCGTCCGCCGACATAGCCTGTCGCCCCGGTCAGCAGAATGCGTGGATGGTTGAGAGTATCGTCCGGCATGGCTCTAATCATCCTGATCCAGGAAACTGCGGGCCTCAGAGTTTGCGGGAATCGTAGGCCCAATGCAAGAGCGCCTGCCGCTGCTTCCGGCGGCAGCTCAGATCGCCAGGTTGACAGTTTTTCCAGATCTGTCCGATATGACGGCGCATGGCACGCCAGCGTTTGATTTGGCGATCATCATCCTCGCCTCGGCGCCCCAGGTAATAGCGGCAATACCATTGGAACCAACCGCGCGGATCGTCCTCATGGATCCAGCCCTTGCGCCTCCATTCCGCAAGTGGTTGGGATGCATTGACACCGAAGTAGTTCAGATCGGGATCATGACGTTGGGGACAGAGTTTGGCGTTCTCGAACCAGTCCTCGGGAAATTCCGCAGCGCAGTCGGTCATGTATTTTCCACCAAACACGCCCAGCTCCAACATCTCCTTGGGCGCGAGCTGCGGTTGAAAATCGGGATGAAAATGCTGTCCTTCGGGTTCCGTGAGGAAGTAGACATATCCCGTCTGCATGCGATCTGAAACGACCACGCGTTTCCTCATCAGGGTTCCCTATTCTCCTTGCCTTCACCGTCGTTAGCAGGGACGGAAGCTCACGGCTTTGCCAGGAGTGACGCAAGAGACTCAGGTACGGATTGCTGCGTGGATGCGTATGTGGGCAAACACCCGATCCATCGGCCGGTGCCATACAACCATGGTGGAATTGGCTGGTGGATTCAAAGTCCTATAGCGAAGTTCAGAGCCGTAATGATCACACATTGGTTTGGAAAATTGATATCCTGGTTCCAAACGCTGATGGAATTGTATCTGGGTCGTTGCCGGATGCAAATGCTGGTGCGATGCGATCAAACAATGCACGCTTGCAAGATCACCATCGTGCGGTATTCGCGAATCGGCCTCGCTTGGATTATAAAATTGCGCTCGATCCAGCTCAGTCGTAGCTTGCTCGCGTATCGGCATCACTCATGGTCGGCGCGACCAATGGTTCCCACGCAGGATCTTCCCACGTTCCCAGTTTCGCATGCATGTCCAAGTACTTCTTAGGAATGGGATGCGTGCCGATGACCACTTTAACCGGATAGCGCGCTTCCAGAAAGGCCTTGAAGGTTTCGATGTAGGGGCACGGGGGATAGCCGACCACCAATCCGGTGGCGAGATGGATGACCTCCGCGCCGTTCTTCACCATCTCATCGCCCGCATACTCGATGTTGCCTCCTGGACACCCGTCGCAACTCGTGTAGCCCACTAATTCGAGTTCACGATCGCCGTAGATGCGGAAGGCGCCTTCCCTGTTCCTCATTGAGCGCAGGCACTTGCCGCCCGCACAGCGGCGGTAGCGATCACAAATCACGATGCCGATCTTCGTCTTGGCGTTCATTGGCAGCTCCCTTGAATTCGTGGTCAGCCGTTTCATGCGGTATGGATCACGGCTTGTTGCTCAGCCATGCTCACCACCGCCATAGCTTCGATGTCCAACCAGCAATCCTATGCGACGGCGTCCGTTCGACCGGCTCAAGAGGTTATTCCTTCGGCGAAACTCCCTTCCTGCGGAAGACTTCGATCAATTGCGTCGAAGCCTGCCCTCCCGGACACACATGCCGTGTACCACATACCGGACAAATCCAGCCCAGAAAGCCGATGGCATACAGCAGGACGATGCCCAGATAAGCCAACAGGTAAACGACGCCCCGCAGCGCCAGGAAGTAGATGGGCAGCAAGATGATCCCCAAGAATGCCGCAAACGCGATGGTCACCACGACGTTGTAGATCCCCTCCGATCGCCTGACGTTCTTAAACCAGCGAGCAATCTGGCTGGAGGGCAGGCAGAAGCCGCCGACACAAGGCGCGAATCTGCCCACATACGGACACCGCAGATACACACAAACATAACTCTGCGCGAAGGCCACGACCACGAACAGCACGAGATAGACGATGAAGAAGGTCAGGCTGGCGCGCCAGAGATAGGCAGCAATCACAGCGTACAGGACGATCATGGGCAGAGTGAGCAGCAGATAAAGTGCTCTTCTCCGGTAGGGAACGCAGTTGTCTTCCATGCATACTCTCTCTACAGCGGGCTTCCCATAACGCTATCGACCTTCATGAGATCCGGTCCCTTAGTGTCGGATTATCGCGCCGATGGGAATTCTTCTCCAATTATCGATTGCCAGGACCATGGATCCCATCCCGTCCCCGTTGGAGCATCCGCCTGGTCACTCATCAAAATAGGCCGTGACCGTCATTCCCCACCGCAGCGGCAGTTCAGATGGTTCGAGGCGAATGCGCACGGTGTAGGTGATGTCGCCCTGCCATACGGTTGCCATCAAACCGATGCGCTCGACCGTTCCGAGTATGGTTGATTCAGGAAGGGCTTCCGGAGTCAGGGATACGCGCTGTCCTTCCTGCACGCGCACGACTTCCAGCTCATTCAAATCATCAGTCTCGACAACCCAGGTGGATAAATCGGCTACGGTCACTACAGGCACACCGGCTACGACCGTCTCCCACTCCTGCACATCGACCCGGACAACGATGCCGTCGAAGGGCGCTGTGAGGGTCAGCTTCTCCAGGCCTGCATCCAGCGCCTCCACGCTGGCTTCGAGGGCTTCGATCTGTGCTTGGAGTTGTTGCATCGAATCGGCGTCGGGTCCGCTCTCGCGATCTGCATATTCAGCTTCCGCCGCAGCCAGCCGTTCCTGAGCAGCAGCCAGATTGAGTTCCAGCTGCCCATATGCGACTTCAAGCTGCTCCTGCTCCCCCAGCGCTTCGTTGTATGTCTCGCGCGCCTCGGAAACATCGTCCTCATAACGCTGCCGCGTCGGGTCATCCTGATCCAAATCCTCATGTTGAGCGAGGATTTCAAGCGCTTCGTCGAGGTCCTCCTGTGCGGCGAGGGTATCCTCACGGGCATCACTCAGGTCATCCTCGTACGCCTCATGATCGAACGCATCCCAGGCCGCCTGGGCAGCAACGACGCTCAGGCGTGCATCCAGGACGGCCTGCAATGCCTGCTGTGTCTCCAAACCGGCGAATCGCTCGAGATCATCCTGGGCCTGCTGGGCGAGCAGCAATTCCAGGCGTGCCGCCTCCTTTTCAGCCAGCAAGCCTTCGGCCCCACCCAACCTGGCAAGGATCGCTCCACTGCTAACCTGGTCGCCCTCTTCCACCGCGACCTCGATCACCTCTCCAGAGGCAAGGAACGCCAGATGAATGAATTCGCCCGGAATAACCACACCATCGGCGATGACGCGATCGTCAACAACCACAGGTCCTGCCAGTTCAGGGGTGGCTTCGGATCCTGAAACGAGCAGAGAGCATCCCGTCAGGCCAAACGGCACGATGACCAAGGCGCAAAGGATCGCAGTCGCAAGAGCTTTATGCATTGCAGCACCTCCATGGATCCTACTTCTAGAACGTACCACGGCAGACTTGCTGTGCCAATCTTCCACTCGGTTGCTTATTCATAGGCCAGCACTTCCCGGATCGTCAGCCGGGTGGCATTGCGCGCCGGACTGAGGCTGGCGATCGTGGCCAAGACGACCATGACACCAAGCCAGATCAAGAAACCGCGGCTGGTGACCTCGAATGCGACCGATGTCTGGAAGATCGCCAGATTGACCACATCGCTCAGCAGTTTCGTGATGGGCAAGGCGAGCAGCGCGCCGATCAGATAGCTCAGCAGACCGATGAACATGCCCTCATAGATGACCAGGCGGGAAACGAGGCGATCGTGAGCGCCAATCGCTCGCAGGATGCCAATCTCCGCCGTACGCTCAAGTACGTTGAGGCTCAACGTTCCGCTCAGTCCGATGCTGCCCACCACCCCGGTGAGCGAAGCCTGCACGAGGAGCACAAAGATGATCATGTCAAGCTTGTCGGTGGCTTCCTCGATCCTGACCTGGAGCGGCGTGGTGCTGGAAAGCGCATACCCGCGGTCATCAAAATGGGACGCCAGGGCATGAGCCATCGCTTGCTGATAAGCCAGCGTATGTTCGTCCGTCACGATGCGGTAGCTGGCAGCGTGGGTGGTGGTGTTCAGCAAACTCGATAGGGTGTCGAAGTTGGTATAGGCAATTTTGTAATCCATGCCTGTATAGTGAAACAGTCCCACAACCGTCCATTCGTCCTGCTCGCCGTTTATCGTGAGTTCGAGTGGATCCCCGGGTTTTAAGTCCGGGAAGTCATTCAGGAAGGCCTCATTGACCACCAAAGCCATCTGATCTTCCGGCACGACCCACCTACCACTGGTGGAGACGGGATCGACGATCAGCGTGTCGTCGGGGGGGGCCATCAAGGTGATGGCCTCGATCTTCTGGCCTACCTCGAATTGCGCGGTGGTGATCTGCCAGGCCTCCACATGCGTGACGCCCGCAAAGGCGTTGAGCTCTCTCCGGATTTCCTCGATCGGATACGGCCTATCGAACTGCAGGTAGACATCCGCGTTGGCATAAGCCACGATGCGGTCGGTCTGCTTCTCCAGGGATACCTGCACGTTGAAAACGGCGATGAAAATCGCGCCGCCCAGGGAGAGCGTGAACAACGTGAGCGCCAACCGACCGGCGCGGCGGAAGGTGTTGCGAATGGCCAGAAGCATGATCCCGCGCGCCCGGCGCACCCTTGCCAACCGCCGATCGATCCACGTGTCCTTGCCTGTCTGGCGTATCAGCGTACCGCTGAGCGCTCTCTGAACGGTAACCCCGGCTCCACGAAAGATCGGAACCACCGCTGCCGCCAACGGGATCGCGAAGGCCAGGATTGCCTGCAGCGCGATCACCCAGGGTATCAGCGGCACCTGCGTCTCGGTTGTCAGCCGCCCGTTGAGCATTTCAACGGTCATCATGCTGATGCGATGACCGCCGTAGGCGGAGGCGGGGATGGCGAGTATCCATCCCACGAAGCCGAAGAACATTACCAGAGCCAAGTACATGCCGATGATCTGCCAGCGGCGTGCGCCGACGAGCTTCATCACCCCGATCTGGCGCAGTTGCTGAGCCATGAGCGCGTTCATCGTGTTGATGATCAGAAAGCTGCTCAAGACGACACCCAACAAACCGAGCAGCGCCAGGATGCCGATCAGGGCATCGATGTAGTTGGCGTACGGATGCTCACTCGTACCGCTGAGTTCGCTGCTGAAGACCACACGACCGGAATCTTCCACCTCCTCGATCAAACGCGCGGCCACGGAAGCAATATGCTGCATGTCGTCGCCATCGCCATCGACCACCACAATCAGCGTATCGAAGAATCGGCCCGCATGCAGGTACTCCAGGGTATCCAAAGTGACGTACCCAACTCGCGGATTGAAGGTAAGCTCGATGCCAGCCGAGAAGTCGTTCGAAATCCCGCTGACGGGCAGGTTGCGGAGGGTTTCGTCCTCCAGCCTGATTTCCAGGCTGTCGCCCAGGCCAACCCCGAGCAGGGGCTGGGAAGCATCGAGCAGCAGCATCGTCCGATCGGGGGGGACGGTTGCGCCGGAAGCTGGTGTGAGGAGATTGATGCGCATGTCGCTGAAATCCTCCACCACGATCAGCATCATCTCCTCCCAGGCATTCGACGACCCTGCGGCGCGTGCCTCCACGGAAACCGTGCAGCGTCCTTCCACCATCCGGATTCCATCCACCTGGCGTATGCGTTTCAGCAGTTCTTGGTTGAAGGGGTAGGTGCGCAGCGTGATGTTTGCTGGATTGGATCCGGTGTAGGTTTCCCTCAACCCGGCAGGTAACACGCTATAGCCCACGGCGATCATCCCCACAGCGAAGACTCCGACGCCGATGGAGGCGATCACCAAGAAGGATCGGGCTTTGTTATCCCAGAAATCGCCCAGTACCTTCGCCCAGCGCGGTCGGATCATAGCTGGTTGCCTCTGAAGGATACATTCAGGTCCGCCCTCATGGAGCGAGCCCCTTCGAGCCCATTGGTGTCGTTGGTGATCCTTCCGTCTTCAATGGTGAGTGTGCGTTGTGCATGACCAGCGAGTTCACGATCATGCGTGACCATGATGATGGTCTTCCCCTGAGCAGCGAGATTCTGGAAAATGCGCATGATGTTTGCACCGGCGCGGGTGCCCAGGTTGCCGGTGGGTTCGTCTGCAATCAAGATGGGCGGGTCGTTCGCCAGGGCACGCGCGATGGCCGTGCTCTGCTGCTGGCCGCCCGAAACCATGGATGGCCGTTTCTTCCAGTGTTCCGCAACGCCTACCAGCTTCAGCAACGCGTAGGCGCGCCTTGCCTGTTGGGCCAGCGTGCCCAATCCAGCCAGTTGCATCGGCAGCATGACATTCTCCAGCAAGGTCAACACCGGCAACAATTGGTAGAACTGGAAGATGATCCCCAGATTGCGCCCTCGCCAGCGGGCCATCTGGTTCTCTTTCAAAGATTGGACTTCCCTGCCCTGGATGACGACCCGCCCCCTGGTGGGTTTGTCGATGCCGGTGATCATGTTCATCAGCGTGGACTTTCCACTGCCCGAACGCCCGACCACGCTGGTGAACTCGCGCTCGTGGAACACCAGGTTGATGCTGTCCAGCGCCAGAAAATCCCCAGCCTCGGTTTGGTAGATCTTGGTCAGATCCTGCAGTTGGATGAAACCGTTCCGCAGCTCAGACATCATCTCGTGTCACCCTTCTGCGCTGCGAGTCGTTGGCAATCTCCCCATCCATGATGTGCAGGACGTGGGAGAAACGATTGGAGAGGGTGGTGTCATGGGTGGCCATGACCACCGTTTTCCCCCGATGGACAAAAGCTTCAAAGATCTGGATGATGGTTTCGCTGGTGCTCGAATCAAGGCTGCCGGTGGGTTCATCGGCAATGATGATCTGGGGATCGTTCGCCAACGCCCGGGCGATGGCGACACGTTGCTGCTGACCACCCGAGACCTTCGTCGGTGGTTTGTGGGCATGTTCCGCGATTTCAACCTGTGCCAGCAGCTCCATCGCGGCTTGTCGGCTTGCCCCAGAGCGAAAATTTCCGACGAAATCCATGGGAAGCATCACGTTCTCTAGGACGGTCAGCTGGTTGAGCAGCTCGAAGGATTGATACACCACCCCGATGTTCTTGCCCCGCCACTGAGCCATCTCATCTTCGTTGAGCGTATTGATGAGAACACCATCGATCCACACCTCGCCGCTGGTGACCCCGTCGATGCCGGTCAGCATATTGATCAGCGTGGATTTCCCGGCCCCCGAGCGTCCAATGACCCCCACAAAAGAATTGCGCTCGATCGTGACGCGGATGTTCTTCAACGCCAGCACGTCCCCGGCGTTGGTGTGGTAGGTCTTGCACACATCCTTGAGAATGACCAGCGGAATTCGCTCCGCGAAGGATCGATTATATGCTGCCAAATCTCTTTCACTCCGTTATAGACATCTGTATGTTATATTACAGGTGTAGCCAAAATCACCAAAACATCGTAAAATGAGGCGGCTCAACTGTCAAGGCGCAACTTGATCCCGCGTCAAGTAATTGACAGAAACGGAGAAATGTCTATGAGTGGTTCGACCGATCGGCGCGTGATTCGCACCCGCAGAATGCTCCAGGACGCATTGCTGGCGTTGATGGCGGAAAAGCCCTTCCGCAAGATCCACGTGACCGAGATCGCGGAGCGTGCGGGTCTGGCACGGCCGACTTTTTATCTCCACTTCCGCTCGAGGGAGGATCTGCTGCTCAGCCACATGGACAAGATCTTCGAGCAGTACATGCTTGAAATCGAACCCTTCCTCGATCTTGAAGAGCAAGACAAGCTGGCTGCAATTCTGTTCGAGCAGCTACAAAGCAATTCCACACTGATCCGGTTGATATCCGAGTCGGAAGATGAAATCACGCACCTGGTGATGGACCGGCTTCAGGAGTACATCCGTGTTGTGTTCGGAGCCTTCCGGCTGGATCCAGCGCCGCGCGAATTTCCCCCGCATATCGCCGACTTTGCCATGGCCAGCCTGACGGGATCGACGTATGCACTCGTGCTGCAATGGGTCAAAAACGACATGCCCTACTCCCCGCGAACGATGGGGAAGATCCTGATGTCCCTCGTTCGACCGGGCTTGGTGGACGTTCTGCTCGGGGATGTGTTGGAGGGTCTGATCGAAAGCGGCGTCTAAGCTGGAAGCTCACGGCAGGTGCTTGTCTTGAAAACCGTGGCTCATTAAAACCCATAAAAAATTGCGTTACGGATCCACCATGCGATCCAGCAATGCCTGGTAGGCCCTTCCGGTTTCCGTCAGGGTGCCTGCCACGATGTTGGCGTACTGCGCCTGGTTCAACCGCAGATACAACTCCACAGGAGACAAATCCCGTATCGTCTCGTCATATTCCAGGTAGCTGAAGAAAAACCCGCACCAGAAGAACGACACGTACTCGAGTTGCTCATCAAGCGCAAATTCGACAATGGCCTCGATGAAGCGGATATCGAGCGGCTGCCAGAAGCTGTAGACATCCCGGGCGTAGACATCCTGATAAGGTATGAACTGGTCGATTTCCTGCGCTGTGGCTTTGTAGAGCCACGCTTCCCCGATGACGACCCTCATCCCCCGTTCACGCGCCGCAGCGGCTACCTCCGCGGCGCGTTCGACGAAGTCAGCCCGGCTGCTTGACAGCGGATAGATGTGGATGTTGAGGAAGTCCAGCGATGGTTCTTCCATCAACCATTCTAAATAAGCCGGATCCTCCCAGCTTCCTGCACCGGCTCCCAGCAGGATGCCGCTCGAGCGATCGATACTCGTAGCAACTCCGCTGACAAAGTTCAAGTAGTCATGGATGGTGAACGTGAGGTCGGTGAGCATCATCTGCGTGCCGGGTTCATTGCCAAGGGAAAGGTAATCCGGCCGCAATTCAGCCGCGATCAGACGCAGCTGATCTCCCCTCATTTGGAAGAACTGATCCAGCGTTAAATGAGACCAATCGTACTGCACCCTCGAATACTGGGGATCCGCGAAAGCAGGCCCGGATTCTATCAACAGCCTCAAATCCCTGCTCCGCACCTGCTCGACGACTTCACGGAAAAACTCTATATACTCTTCAGAACGAGGGAAATCGGGGTTGAACAGGGGATCGGGGATCTGAAGCGTGACACCGCCAACGCCGATCAGCGTCAATTGGTCAAGAAACTGCTGGACGGCGGTCATCGTTTCCGGCTGCAGCAGCGCTACACCCCGGTTTCCGTTAGCGATGATCAATTCGGCGCCGAAGGTCGTGCCGGCGAATTGGCCTTCTCCCCTCCCAGCCAGGAAGGCTTCCACCTGATCCAAGTTGCTGGATATGCTGTCGTAGATGTTCCGGTATTCATCGGGGACTGAAGATAGCCCCATTTCCAGCGCGGGGATTGTCACACTGTTGACGCCCGGCGTAACAGTTGCTGGCCCAAGCCCGGTAGATCCGCATGCCAATACGGCGAGGAGGGTGAAACTTGTTACGAAGGGTATGATCCTTTTACCCATGCTTTCCTTCTCCAATCCACATTCCAGCAAGTTCCTGGAAGATAGCGGGGTCGATCAACACGACGGGCGTCAACCTGACCGGGATTCACCGTATCGTGAGTGGAACCATGTCTGGCTACGAGAATGGTTCTTGTTTTTTCCCCTCTGGTATCCAGGGGGTCCATCGCGGGATCCATCGGGGAACCTGGGCTTTATAGTCGCGGTACGCCTGGCCGAAACGTCTCTCCAAGCCACGTTCCTCCGAAAGAGGAATATAGAAGAGATGCAATAACGCGGCGACCAATGCGAAGCTCAGCATCCCTTTCGACCTGAGAGCAAGCCCCTCTCCCAACATGACCAAGAAGACGCCCATGTGCATGGGATTGCGGACGTACCTGTACACGCCTTCGATAATCAGCTCCGGCGCCGGTTCCCAGGGCATGTTCGTGCCTGCAGTCAACCTCAGATAGAGGGGAATGGTTGCGATCAATAGCCACAACCCCAGGAGACCAACCAGAATGCCGCAGATCATGGACAAGATGTTCAGCGGATGGGCCGCAAGCCAGGGGATGCGATTTGTGTCCTTCAGGACGATCACTGCCATGGGGAAACCAACCAGGAACACAAGCGGAAGCATCAAGCTGACGATCCATCTTCTGTGCAATTCCTTCATGATGGTACCCCATCCATCTTGAACATGCTCAAGGGGATGATTGATCTGCAGGAGACCTCATCCATTCTCATACAGGGAGACGATCTGCTCGGCATAGTCGAGCACGCTTCGTCGTAAAGCCTCGGGCTCGATCACTTTCACGCTGCGCCCAAGGCCAAGCAGGCGTGACCTGGCGGTCTCGAACGAATCGAACTGTAATTGTAACTGTATCCATCCTTCCGAATCCGGTTGTTTTGTTTCTTCCAGCTTGGTGTGGATACTCTGACCGAAGTGCCTGGGGAGTTCGGGGATGAATTCCTCAGCCACGCGCACGGTGGCGGTGAATACAGACAGAAGCCGCTCATAACGGCTGGACCACGCCTCCCAGAACGCAGCCAGATCGAAATCCGTTGGCCTTTCGAAGGATTCCTCAGCCATGCTCACATCCGTGTAGCTGGATACTCGCCGTACGTGCATGGCACCCTTCCGCTCGCTCACCAAGTACCAGATCCCTGCTTTGGCTACAAGCCCAAACGGTGCAACAAGGCGCTCCAATACCGTTGTGAAGAATGGGTGGTACTTCACATGCAGTTTGCGATTCTGCAGTACGGCCTGGTGGATGGTTTGCAGGTGGGGCACCGGTTCTTCGGCCTGGCGCCACCAAGTTGAATCCAGATGAAATCGCTGGCCGATCCTCTCCTGCTCCTGGCGATGGGCGTCTGGCAATGCAGCCGACAGCTTCAGCAGAGCCGCCCGGAGTTCTTCGCTCATGCCCAATTCGTCCAGAGGAGCCGGGACGCTGAGCATGAAGAGGGCGCGCAGTTCCTTCTCCGTCAATCCCGTGAGATCGGTTCGATAACGCTCGACCAGGGCATAGCCTCCTTCGGGTCCTGGTTCGCCATACACGGGAACGCCGGCGATGCTCAGCGCCTCCATGTCCCGATAGATGGTCCGTTCGGAGACTTCCAATCGCTCGCTCAACTCCAGAGCCGTCATCTTCCCTCGGCTCTGGAGCAGAAGCAGGATGGATAACAAACGATCTGCGCGCATGCGTATCCCTTCGTATCCGGCCCTCGCCATTCTATCAGAAATTCCTGACAGCAGGTGTCAGGGATATCGATGCATAGTGTAGGTGTCGACAAGGAATGCATGATGCATCTACATAAACCGATCTCAGAAGGAGAAAGTGTCATGAGTGATCTCGATGTACGCATTGTCGATCTCAAGCCCATGCGAGTGGCCAGCTTCCTGGGTTTCGGAGAAAATCCAGAACAACTTGCCTTTGACAAGCTCAATGCCTGGGCAAAGCCGAGGGGCTTGCTCGATGACCGAAAGAAACATCGCATCTTTGGCTTCAACAACCCCAACCCGTCCGCCGGAAGCCCGAACTACGGCTACGAGGTTTGGATCGTGGTGGAACCCGATCGAGAAGCAGAAGCCGATGAGAAGATCTTCGATTTCGAAGGCGGTCTCTACGCGGTCACGAAATGTGTTGTCCCCAAGGGGGACTTCGAAGTGATCGGTGCCACGTGGAAGAAACTCGTCGCCTGGAAGGAGGACAGCAAGTACAAGGTTGCTCGCCACCAGTGGTTGGAGGAGAGCCTTCCTGAATCGCCTCCGGACGCCGAGTTTGTCCTGGATCTGTACGCCCCCATCGCTGAATAGCCGCCATCGC
>DUET01000030.1 GCA_011192015.1 Anaerolineae bacterium | reverse complement strand
CTCGGGGCTCTGTGAGTTCCAAAAGGGCAGGCGCCGGGTCGCCTCAGCCGGGCCTGCTTATGTGGCAGGTTCGAGCCTATCCTCAACCTTGTTCTCCACAGGTTTCGCTGCGCGCAGCGGAAGCGTGACCTCGAACGTCGTGCCGACGCCCAGTTCGCTCTCCAGATCGATCTCCCCGCCCATCAACTGCACCAGGTTGCGCGTGATCGCCAGCCCCAACCCGGTGCCTTGCGCGATCGAATCGGAACGACTCTTCCCCAGCTGCCGATAGGCTTCGAAGATGTCCTTGAACTGATCCTCGGGAATGCCAATGCCCGTATCGCGCACGCGGATCAGCCATTTCGATCTGCCCATGGGTTCGATGCGGATCTCCACCCGGCCCTGCTCGGTGAATTTCACGGCATTGCCGGCCAGGTTGACGATCACTTGCGTGACGCGCTCGCTGTCTCCCTTCAGCCATGCCGGCATCTCGGGCGACACCCACACCTCGCAGGGGAGGTCTTTCATCTCCGCCATCGGCAAGAAGGAGCTTTTCACCGTCTTGACAACCTCGGCCAGCTCGTAGGGTTCATCGACGATTTCGAGCAAGCCGGCTTCGATCTTGGAAAGGTCGAGCAGGTCGTTGATCACGTTGTTCAAGTGCCGGGCGCTGTTGACCACGTGCTGCATGGCATTCTGCAGCTTTTCATTCAGCGGGCCGTAGGTTCCGCGCAGAGCCAGGTCGGAGAAAGCCAGGATGGCGCTCAGTGGGGTTCGCAGTTCATGGCTGGTGCGCGCGGTAAACTGGGATTTTCGGTCGCTGGCCTGCTGGAGCGCTCGATTGAGCTGCACTTGCTCGTAGGTGGCGTCTTCCAAAGCGCGTTCCAGATCGCGTATGGAAAGCACATTGATAAACGCTACAAAAGCAAGCGCCATCACCTCCAGGAAGATGACAAAGGCGTCCATCGAAGCAGAGGGCAATTCGATAGGAAATTCATAACCGCCGGTTGTGAGAATCCGGATGCCGATGTAGATCACGGTCGCCAGGATGGCGATCAGGTAGTTGCGGTTGGGCTTCATCATCAAGCCGGTGATCACGATGAGCAGAATGAACATCGGGGCCAGGATCCGCATCAGCCCGCTCAAGAGGAGCGTATTTACACCCAGGATGATCAAGAGGTAGATGATGAAGATGTAGCTGGCCGGATCGGGATGCCCTCTTTGCGCAATTTTCTTGGCCAGGAAGCCTATCGGGGCTATTCCGAAGCAGAGGCAAAAGGCGAGCAAACTGTATGCCGTTTTGAGCGGAAGAAGGATGAAACCTGCCGCGATGGCTATCGGGATGACGATGAGCATCGAGATGTTGCAAACCCCGATTACCAGACGTATGCGGCGGGCAATCCTGATTTCCTCATAGGGGGATCTGGTCACAAATGGATCGGGACGTTTCATCTTTGATTGCCAGGGAGGATCTCAAACCCTCTCCTGCTCCTTGGTCCCCCTATCAATTTGTTAGGTTCCGTGCACGAAATATGCCAGCCGGTGTGATCATGTCGAGTTCCCAGCCACAATCGGAAAACCAGCGCTGGATGTCTTCCTTCCAGAAGAATCCATACGAATTGCGGCTGCTGCGGACAACGAGGTTTAAATAGGGATTCGTGTAGGGTTTATACGACTGAGCGCCGAAAACCAGTCCTCCTGGGCGCACAACACGCACGGCTTCCTTGATCGCAGTCGCCGGATCGGCGGTCCAATGAAGCACGAAGAAGCAAAGCACGGCGTCGAACGAGTTGTCGTCGAATGGCAGATTCGTGGCATTGGCCAACTTGAATCCAGGTCTGTTTTCAGCGGTAACTTCTGGATGCTTCGGCTGGATCTGATCCAAGTATTGCTCGAACTGCTTCTCCGCCAGTTGCAGCATTCCCGGCACAGCGTCGGCGGCTGTGATGTGTACCTTGCCCTTTGTGAGCAGCCAGATTTCTGCAGTTTCCAGTCCATTGCCGCAGCCAATTTCCAGCAGCTGCTTGCCAACCAGCCCTTGCCGTTCCTCACGCTTGAGGTAATCGAAGCATCCTGCCCGTACGATCGAGTAGAAGGCGGTACCGAGCAATTCATTGAACATGTTCACTACCCGATGCTCATCACGCTCGAATACCCCTGGAAGTCCCAGACGCTCTGCTCGCAAGCGCATGATGATGTTCTCTGACAACGCTTCTGCCATCAGCATCATGGGCTGCACGCGATGGTGGGTCTTCTGCATGATGGTCTCCAAATCGGGCATGGCGGCTTCATGATTTCGAATGTATTGCTTGTTGTTCTGGATGATCAGATTTTGATTATCGTTGATCAAAGTGTTCAATAAGCCCTGGAAGTATTCGCCATCCTCAAATCCGAATTCGGCAATCAGCTCGCCATAGGTCCGTGGAACTGCAAGGTATTCGAGGAAGCCCACATCGGAAAGCGCCTTGAAAACGAAGTAGCGAAAGATCTTGCCGCCCTGCCGCCCTGCACGCGCTCCACTTCCGACAGATTTAACGATGCTCAACCACGCTCTAAGTGCTCGCATGCTGCCTTCCTAGCGGCTATTGGATCATCCGTCACATAAATAGGATTGGATGAAACGAACGAATTCATCAACCTCAATAGGCTTGGTGAAGTAGTCGTTGCAACCGGCCTCGAATACTTTCTCTCGATCACCGATCATGGCGTGCGCGGTTAAAGCCAGGATGGGCACGTCCTTAAAGCGAGGGTTGCTCTTCAGCGTGCGGGTCGCTTCCCAACCATCCAGCTTGGGAAGGCTCATGTCCATCAAGATCAAGTCTGGTTCGTGCTCATAGGCCATGTGAATGCCTTCGCTCCCATCGCGCGCAATGATTACGTTGGTATGGTTGAGCATCAAATCCAGTATGCTGACCAGGACATCGATGTTGGATTCTTCATCCTCGATAATTAAAACGAGCTTCGACATTGCTCCGTGGCTCCATCGGCTCAAGCGGACACATCCCTTTTGGATGCCTTGCTGATGTTACACTATTTCTTCTTGTTAAACCACGAAGAAATCCTCCTATCGATTCGCCTCAACAATGGTTTTCTGAGGCGATTCAGCAGGTCTACACAACACAACGAAAAGCCGCCTTCCAGGCAAGATGGCAACTGGG
>DUET01000003.1 GCA_011192015.1 Anaerolineae bacterium | reverse complement strand
TCCGGATGGCGCGGCGTTCGCAGCAATCCCGGCACCTCACCCTCCAAATCGATGCCCGTAGCCTGGCCGATGCCGAAGTTTGACAAATAGGGGTACATCAGGACCGCACCCAATTTCTCCGATCCAAGCTTCATCGTGCTTGTCCGGTTGGACAAGCCGGCCTACTCGCCCTGGGGTTCTGTGGTAGCCGCGCCGGTATTCGAAGAAGTAGTGGAACGATTGGTTGTGCTGATGGAGATACCGCCAGATTCGGTTCGTACAGCATTGACCCTGAGCGAATAGAGGGATGGGTGGGATGCAATGTTGACCTTAGCGCAAATCTACCATTCGATCTCAGGACGAAAGGTTCCTTCGGCGAAGAGCCCGATCACGGATGCGGTGCTTGACTCGCGCCTGGTAATTCCCGGCTCGTTGTTCGTTGCCATTCCGGGCGAACATGTGGATGGCCACGACTTCGTGATGGAAGCTTTCGAGCGAGGCGCCTCTGTGGCACTCGTGGAACGCGACATGCCCTCCGAGCTGCCTCTCCTGGATATGAGGAAGACGGTTTCCGGAAGGAAATTAGCGGCGTTGAAGATGCCGATTTGCCTGCGCGTGGAGAGCACCGTCGAGACTCTGCAGCGCATTGCCCAGGATTGGCGTGATCAGCTGCCCGTGCGCGTGATCGGGATCACAGGCAGTGTTGGCAAATCCACGACCAAGGAACTGACAGCTTCGGTTTTGGAGACACGCTATCGCACCTTGAAGAATCCGGGAAATCTGAACAACGAGATCGGATTGCCCTTGAGCATCCTGCGCTTGTCTGAAGCGCATGAACGTGCTGTGCTGGAGATGGGTTTCTATGTTCCAGGCGAGATCGCGTTGCTATGCCGTATTGCCCAGCCTCATGTTGGCGTGATCACGAACTTGAGCCAGGTCCACTTGGAGCGGGCTGGAAGCATGGAGGCGATCGTGGCGGGAAAGACGGAATTGGTGGAAAACCTGCCACCCTCGCCGGATGGCGTTGCCATCCTGAACTATGACGAACCTTTGGTCCGGCAGATGGCTGAGAAGACCGAGGCGCGCATTCTGTACTACGGTCTTTCACCGGAGGCAGACTTATGGGCCAGCGATATCGAGGGGCTCGGTCTGGATGGTGTGCGCTTCGTGATGCATCACCGAAATGAAGAAGTTCATGTACGCGTGCCGCTGTTGGGCAGGCATTCCGTGCACACCGCCCTGCGTGCCACGGCTGTCGGCTTGGTGGAAGGGCTGACCTGGCAGGAAATCATGGAGGGATTGCAGGACAGCCGAATGCAACTTCGCTTAGTGGCTGTGCGAGGTCCCAGTGGATCCTTGATCTTGGATGACACCTACAACGCTGCTCCACCATCTGTGATCGCAGCCCTCAATCTCCTGGCAGAACTGGATGGTCGTCGAGTGGCTGTGCTCGGCGACATGTTGGAATTGGGCGACTACGAAGAGAAAGGCCACCGCATGGTTGGGGCAAGGGCTGCACAGGTGGCGGATGAGGTCATCACTGTCGGGGAGAGGGCGCGCTGGATTGCTGACGAAGCTGTCCAGGCGGGTATGAAGGCGGGCAAAGTCGTCACGCTGGAAGACAGCCAGGCCGCGATCCAGCATCTGCGCCATCAGGTCGGCAAGGGGGATGTCGTGCTGGTCAAAGGTTCCAGAGGCATGCGCATGGACCTTATTGTCGCTGCTCTCGAGGAGGCGCGATGAGTCAAATTGCCATGGCACTTGCCTTGAGCGGGATCACGTTTCTTCTGACCGTGATCTGGGGAGCGCCGATGATCCGGATTCTCCGCATGCTGCGGATCGGAAAACAAATCCGAATTGAGGGGCCCCAGCGGCATTTCGTCAAGCTGGGAACACCCACAATGGGCGGCTGGCTCGTCGTGACATCCGTGGTGCTTGTCACCGGGGTCCTCAATCTGGCATCGATCCTTCCGGAGCTGGATGTCTTTGGCAATTCGATTCTACTTCCATTGATGACCATGCTGGCATTCGCTTTCCTGGGTGCGCTCGATGATTGGCGTGGTGTGCGAACTTCGCAAAAGGAAGGCATTCGCGCCCGTTGGAAATTCCCTGCCCAAGCCGCGATCGCCATCGGAGCAGCCCTGGTCTTGAAGTACGGATTGGACGCACCCGACCTTTATCTCCCCATCTACTTGGGAGAGATCGAGCTTGGCATTTGGTACGTGCCCATCGCGGCATTCGTGATTGTGAGCACGAGCAACGCCGTCAATCTCACCGACGGATTGGATGGTTTGGCGGGGATGATTGCAGCAACGGCCTTTGTGGCCTACGGAGTGATTGCTCTTCTCCAGGGACAGGTCTTCCTGGTCCGATTCGCCTTCACCGTGGTTGGAGCGCTCTTCGCCTTCCTTTGGTACAACGCCCACCCAGCCGATCTCTTCATGGGCGATACCGGATCGCTCTCTCTCGGGGCGACGTTGGCCGTAGTTGCCCTGATGACGGGCCAATGGGCGATTCTCCCCGTGATCGCCATCATTCCTGTGAGCGTGGTTTTGAGTGTGATCCTGCAGGTTTTGTACTTCAGATTCACGAAGGGACGCAGGCTGTTCAAGATGGCTCCCATCCATCATCACTTCGAGCTCATGGGGTGGAGCGAAACGCAGGTCGTGCAGCGATTTTGGTTGGTGGCGCTTCTGGCGACGATGATCGGGATCGGGCTGATCCTCATCTGAAAGGAGCATGGCGAGATGGAGATTGGAATGCTTTGGTTCGACGATAGTCCTGCTCCATTCGTGGAAAAGGTGCAGCAAGCCGTGGCCTATTACCGGGAAAAGTACGGCCATGGGCCCACACATTGCCTCGTGCATCCGAAGACCTTCAACGGCGGGAAGAACAAGGTTTCCGGCGTAGTGGTGAAGGAAGCGCACAACGTCATGCCACACCACTACTGGATCGGCACGGAGGAAGCGGAGATTCAACAGGAATTGAACCTATCTGTTTGAACCGGGCGAGTGATCTTGTGGATTCTCAGATACAAGAAGTGGATTGGCAGGGAGCGCGGATTGTGGTGCTCGGCTTCGCTCGGCAGGGCGGGGCCATAGCACGCTATTGCGCCCGCCATGGAGCCCAAGTGGTGGTGAGTGATCTCAGGACGGCGGAGCATTTCATGGATTTGCAGAAGGAGCTGGAGGATCTGCCGATCGAATACGTTTTCGGCGCTCATCCGCCGGAGTTGCTCGATGGAACGGCGCTGCTTTGCCTTTCGGGAGGCGTGCCCTTGGAGGCGCCTTTGGTGAAACTGGCCATCCGAAAGGGAGTGAAGCTCTCCAACGATGCCCAGATCTTTCTGCAGGCATGTCCTGCACCCGTGATCGGTATCACCGGTTCGGCGGGCAAGAGTACGACAACGGCTCTGATTGGCAGTATGGCGCGTGCGGATGCGAAGGCTTCCGGGCGCTGCGTTTGGGTGGGAGGCAATATCGGTCGTTCGCTCCTGGAAGATCTCGACAAGATCGGCGCAGGCGATCGAGTCGTGATGGAGCTTTCCTCATTTCAGTTGGAAATTATGTCGATGAGCCCCCATATTGCGGCGCTGTTGAATATCACACCCAACCACCTGGATCGCCATCATACGATGGAAGCCTATGCCGCCGCCAAGGAACGCATCCTGCGCTTCCAATCCTCGCAGGATGTGGCGGTGTTGGGAAGGGAGGATCCCGGCGCCTGGTCATACGCCTCACAAATCAAGGGGCGCTTGCTGAGTTTTGGGCTCGAACCGCAGGTGAAGGGAGTGGGAACCTTCGTGCGAGGTGGATCCGTTTGGCTGCGGAATGAGCAGGGGGAAACCCAGCTATTCGAAACGCAGGCGATCCAGCTTCGAGGGCAGCACAATCTGATCAACGTGGCGGCGGCATGCGCCATTTGCGCCGCGATGGGCATTGCGCCGGAGGCCATGGAAGAGGGCGTTCGCAGTTTCCAGGGGCTTCCGCATCGTTTGGAATTCGTGCGCAATCTGAACGGAGCGGATTGGTTCAACGACTCGATTGCCACTGCTCCTGAACGGTCCATCGCCGCCCTGCGTGCCTTCGATCGTCCCATTGTGCTGCTCGCTGGAGGCAGGGACAAGGACTTGAAGTGGAACACGTTCGCTGATGAGGTATCACAGCGAGTGGATCGTTTGATCCTATTCGGGGAAGCGGCCTCCAAGATCCATGCCCACATGCAGAAGGTCGCCGATCGTGAGCGTCCGTTGAGCATCGATCTCTGCTCTGGATTGGAGGAAGCCGTGCGGGCTGCGGTGCGTGTGGCTCGAGAGGGAGATGTGGTTCTGCTGGCTCCGGGCGGGACCAGTTTTGATGAATTCATCGATTTCGAAGAACGCGGGGAGCGTTTCCGCGCACTGGTGCTGGCGTTATGAACGGGATGGCGTTGTCGAGCGAGATCACCAAGGTCTCCTTTTCCCAGAAGATGCGGCGGCTTGGATTTGATCCTTGGCTGCTTCTGATCCTCCTGGGTTTGATCAGCTACGGCTTGGTGATGGTCTACTCGGCAAGCTGGGATGTCTCTTGGCGTCTGCACCAGGATTCGTCGGCTTTATTCCAAAGGCAGCTCACCAATTTGGGATTGGCGCTTGCTGCCATGCTGGTTGCGGCGCGTTTGCCGCTGAAATGGTTGCGAAAGCTTGCCTTGCCGGTCATCGTGATCGCCATCCTGGCCTTGATCGCGGTGCTGTTGATCGGTGGGGCCACCGCCGATATTCCTCGGCGGTCGTTCGTTGGGGGTTCCATCCAGCCTTCGGAGTTCGCCAAACTGGCGCTGATCATCTATCTGGCGGTGTGGATGGAGTCGAAGGGCGATAGGCTTCCCAATTGGGGCTATGGCTTCTGGCCGCTGATCATGATCATCGGCATTGTGGGAGGTTTGATCCTTGCCCAGCCGGATCTGAGCGCAGCCATCACCATCGGCGCCGTGGCGCTGGCGATGTTCGTGTTGGCAGGAGCCAGGTTCACACAGTCGATCTTGATCACCTTGGGCAGCGCCGTTGTGGGAGTCCTCCTGGTGACGGTCACCACAACGGGGCGTGTCCGATTTGCCGACTATCGCGCTGGATTGCTGGACGTGGAGAAGGCCTCCTACCACGTCCAACAATCCTTGAAGGCGTTCTATGAGGGCGGGTTGTTCGGTCAGGGTTTGGGAGCTGGTCGTGCGAAATTCGGCTTGCTGCCCGCACCGCATACAGACAGCATCTTTGCTGTGATCGGAGAGGAACTCGGTTTGATGGGAGCTTTGCTGGTCTTGGTCCTCTTCTGTCTCTTCATGTGGCGGGGTTTTCGCATAGCCACCGAATCCCCCAATCGCTTGGGGATGTTGCTGGCCAGCGGTATCACATTCTGGATCGGGGCCGAGGCCTTGATCAACATGTCGGTTCTGCTGGGCATGCTGCCGTTCGCGGGCAATGCCCTGCCTTTCTTCAGTTTTGGCGGTTCAAGCTTGGTAACGACCCTCACCGGGGTTGGATTCTTGCTGAGCGTTTCGAGAAAGCGCGAGCCCGATAAATCACCAGGAGGAGAAGTTGCGCTTGTTGGTATCAGCGGGGGGGACCGGCGGAGGCGTGTATCCCGCCCTGGCCGTCCTCGCCGCGCTGGACGAGAAGGCTGACGTGCTCTGGGTAGGCGGCGAGGGAGGCATGGAAGCCTCTCTGGTCCGTCGCTCCGATGTGCGCTTCACAACCGTACCAGCGGCTGGGGTACATGGCGTTGGTTTACGAGCACTTCCGGGCAATGTGTGGCGACTGCTGCGTGGCGTGTTTGCCGCCCGGAACGTGATCGCGGATTTCCAACCGGATGTCATCTTCTTCACGGGTGGATATGTCGCCATACCGGTTGCGTTGGCGGGATCAGGCATTCCCAAGGTGGTCTATGTCCCGGATATCGAACCCGGTCTGGCATTGCGAGTCGTCAGCCGTATGGCTGCGAAAGTATTGGTAACGAGCGATCGGGCGCGTGATTTCTATCCCAGGCGCAAGGATGTGGTTGTGACCGGCTATCCCACACGGCCAGAACTCATGGAGCATGTCTCGAAGAAAGCCCCCGGTCTGGGTTTGCATCCCGGGCGACCCGTACTGCTGGTCTTTGGGGGCAGCCGCGGCGCTCGCTCGATCAATCATGCGCTGTGGCGGATTCTGCCGGAACTGCTGGAGGCAACTCAGATCGTGCATATCACCGGCGAATTGGACTGGCCGGATGTGGAGCGAATCCGAACCGAGCTGCCTTCCCACCTGGCGCCGAATTACCATCCTTACGCCTACCTGCATGAGGAGATGGGGGCGGCTTTGGGAGCGGCTGATCTGGTCGTCTCGCGTGCGGGGGCTGCCACCATGGGGGAGTTTCCCCTGTTTGGCCTGCCATCCATCCTCGTGCCCTATCCCCATGCTTGGCGGTATCAGAAGGTGAATGCGGAGCATCTCGTGGCGCAGGGCGCAGCCGTGAGTTTGATGGATGAGAACCTCGAGGACCAGTTGCTGCCCACAATCCTTGATTTGATCAAGGATCGAAATCAGCTGCAGGCAATGAGCGCTGCGGCTCAGCGTTTGGCCAAGCCGGACGCAGCAGCTTCCATAGCCGCAGAGCTGCTGTCGCTGGCCCAAGAGAAGGGCGGTCGGCATGGTTAGCCTGATCTCGGTTTTCACCGTATTCGTGATCTTGTTCGGGATCATTGGAGCCATGCGCGGCTGGGCCAAGGAATTGCTGGTCACCAGCGCGGTGGTTTTAGGCTTGTTTCTGAACGCGATTCTCGAAACCTACGTCGAACCCTATCGCAGCGCCTTGTTCATGCAAACCGGAGGCACACAATTCCTGATCCGTGGAGGCTTCCTGGCGCTGCTCGCTTTCTTCGGCTATCAGACACCGAGCGTGCGTCTCTTGCGGGACAAGGTGGCACGAGAACACCTGCAGGACATGCTTCTGGGCTTGGTTCTGGGTGCTGTGAACGGCTACTTGCTCATGGGTTCGCTTTGGTTCTATCTGCATCATGCCGGATACCCGACTGATTTGGTGGTCCAGCCCGAAGCGGGATCCGTCATGGCGCAGCAGATCACAGACATGATGGCCTTCTTGCCACCGGCTGTTCTTCCCGTACCGCATGTCTATTTCGCCGTGGGAGTGGTGTTCGTGTTCATCATCGTGGTGTTCGTGTGAAACGGCGCGTGCATTTTGTGGGTATTGGTGGATCTGGAATCTCGGCCATTGCTCGAGTGATGCTCGAGCGAGGAGACAGCGTGAGAGGATCGGACAGGGCTGAATCGGAATACACCGCTGGACTGGAAGCAGCCGGCGTTGAGATCATGATCGGCCATCGCGCCGAGAACCTGATGAATCCCGATCTGGTCATCGCTTCCTCCGCCATTCCCGAGGACAACCCTGAGTTGGTGGCTGCACGAGAGGCCGGGATTCGGGTCTTCTGGCGTCCTGAATTCCTCAAGCAGTTGACAGCCGGCAGCCAGACGGTGGCCGTGGCTGGCACGCATGGAAAATCAACGACCACCGGTCTGATCGCCTGGCTGCTCGAGTCGGCGGGCATCCGGCCCAGCTTCATTGTGGGTGCGGTGCTGGTGGACATGGGAACGAACGCGCGCGCAGGTGGCGGACCACACTTCGTGATCGAGGCGGACGAATACAAGCAGACCTTCTTGGGCTTGGATCCCAGCGTGGCCGTGATCACCAATGTGGAGCATGACCATCCTGACTGCTTCCCCAAACCCGAAGATTCGCGTCGTGCTTTCTCTGCGTTCACGAAGCTTGTGCGAGATCTGCTGGTGGTTTGCGCAGACGATCCAGGATCATCCGCATTGACCAAACCCGGTCTGGAGCGCTGGACCTACGGGCTTTCATCCGGAGCAAAGTGGCGCGCCGAAGCGCTGACGATCAACGAGGCCGGAGGCATGGATTTCCGTGTGTTGTGCGAGGGGAAGACGGTTGGCAAGGCTCACAATCTACTCCCCGGAGAGGACAACATACGCAACTGCCTGGCGGCTCTGGCGGTATCGGATTACCTCGGCGTGCCACTTCCTACAGCGTTGGAGGCCATGGCCGGATATCACGGCGTCCAGCGGCGCTTCCAGGTGCTTGGTCGGGAGCAAGATGTGATCGTGATCGATGATTACGCTCACCATCCCACGGAGATTGCCAGCACACTGGCGGCTGCGCGCATGCATTATCCGGATTTCGAGATATGGGCCGTGTTTCAACCGCACACCTATTCCCGGACCAAAACATTGCTCAACGATCTTGTGGGGGCTTTCATCGATGCGGATCATGTGATCGTGCTGGACATCTTCGCCGCGCGCGAGGAACGAGACGCTGAGATCAGCGGCGCCATTTTAGCCGAACGCATTCAACACTCCGACGCACGCTTCCTGTCGAATTTCCCGGAGGCCACTCAATACCTGCTTGAGCACGTACGCCCGCAGTCCCTGGTTTTAAGTTTGAGTGCCGGAAACGGCAACCAGGTGGTGATCCATCTGCTGCAAGCCTTGAAGTTACGAGGGAGGGAGGATCGAGATGGCGGTCAGTCAGAAACGCCTGTTTGAACATGATCGCCGCATGGAGCTGAAGATGCGCCTCGCGGCGACCAAGATAGGGACCACGGCCAAGTCATCCGACAAGGGAATTCAGTCGGAAGTCGTGCAACCCGAGTTGATCGGACGCTTGATCGAGAGGGTGCGAAAGTTGTGAGTTCCAAAAGAACCCAATCACCACTTGCCAAAGCGCTCCGGGAAGTCTTTGGTGATCGATTGCGTGAGTCGGTGCCGATGGCGCCCTATACATCGATTCGCATCGGAGGTCCGGTTGATTTCCTGCTGGAGGCACAAAGCGCTGACGAATTGGCGGAGATGGTCCGTCATCTTTGGGATTGCGAAGCGCCATTTCAAGTGCTGGGTATGGGTTCGAACATCCTGATCTCCGACGCGGGGATGCGAGGCGTGGTGGTGTTGAATCGAGCGCGTGCTTTGAGCTTCGATATGCAATCGGATGGCCCAAGCGTTACGGCTGAATCAGGTGCCATGTTGGGATCGATGGCGCGCCGTGCAGTCGAGCGAGGATTGGGCGGGTTGGAGTGGGCGACGACCATTCCCGGAACCGTTGGCGGGGCGGTTGTCGGAAACTCAGGGGCGCATGGAAGCGATATCGCCGGGAGTTTGATGCTGGCCGAGATCTTGCAACATAAGGGGGGAAAAGAATCTTGGTCTGTCGAGCGATTGGAGTATGCCTATCGCGATAGCTGGCTTAAGCGGAATCCAGGAGCGGCTGTGGTGCTCTCAGCGACATTTCGGCTACACCCTTCCACGACGGAGCTGGCAAAGGCGAGCGCCGCCGAGCATGCTGCTTTTCGCAAACAGACCCAGCCGAAAGGAGCCAGTTGGGGATCGACGTTCAAGAATCCACCTGATGACAGTGCCGGTCGGTTGATCGAAGCTGCGGGTTTGAAGGGTTTGCAGCGAGGGGACATGCAGGTCAGTCCCAAGCACGCGAATTTCTTCGTAAACCTTGGGAATGCAACCGCCGAGGATGCCCGGAAGCTGATCGACATCGTGCGCAAGGAAGTCGCCGCTCAATTTGGCGTCGAGCTCGATCTCGAGATTCAATTACTGGGGGAATGGGGTTCGAAGCATGGTTCGCCTGAGGATGCGGAAGGAGACCAATCTTGACGGCAAAGATGGTTGTGGGTGTGATCTTTGGAGGTCGCTCCGGGGAGCATGAGGTCTCTCTCATGTCCGCCACATCCATCATCGATGCTCTTGATCCGAAGAAGTACGAGGTCATACAGATCGGGATCACACATGATGGGCGGTGGCTCTCCGGTACGAACGCGTTGCAGGCCTTCAAGCAGGGAAACCTGGAGGATCTGGAACCAGTCATGATCCTTCCCGAACCAGGGTGGGAAGCGCTCTATGCGATGGGAGAGGGGCGCGAACTGACCCTCCTGCACAAACTGGACGTCGTCTTCCCCGTTCTGCATGGCTCCTTTGGAGAGGACGGTACGCTGCAGGGCATGCTTGAAATGGCGGAGATTGCCTATGTGGGCGCCGGCGTATTGGCCTCCTCGGTGGCCATGGATAAGGGCATCTTCAAGGATGTGATGCAGGTCCACAACATCCCTGTGGTGGATTTCATCGTGCTGCGTTCGGATCAGATCGAGGACGATATGGAAGATTGCGTTCGCAGGGCGGAAGCATTGGCTCCCTACCCGCTGTTCACCAAGCCGGCCAATATGGGATCCTCCGTCGGAGTGAGTAAGGTAAACAACCGCCGAGAACTCAAGCAGGGATTACATGCTGCTGCAAAATACGACCGGAGGGTGCTCGTCGAGCGCGGTGTGGATGCACAGGAGATCGAAGTCAGCGTTTTAGGGAATGAAGAACCCGATGCCTCCATCGCTGGTGAGATCGTGCCCGGGGCGGAGTTCTATTCCTACGAGGCCAAGTACATCGATGATACGTCCGATCTGCATATCCCTGCACACATCGACGAGGTGACGTCCGAAGAAATTCGCAGGCTGGCGATCAAAGCCTTCAAGGTGATCGATGGAGCTGGGATGGCGCGAGCGGATTTCCTGCTCGAACGTGAGACCCAACGAATCTACATCAACGAGCTCAATACCATACCCGGCTTCACCAAGATCAGCATGTATCCCAAGCTATGGGAAGCGAGTGGATTGGCTTATCCGGAATTGATGGACCGTTTGATCGAGCTGGCGCTGCAGCGCCGAGCACAGAGCGACCGCCTGGTCCGGCGCTATGGGGAAGGGAATGACAACTAGCGATCGAATCCTGGTCGGAAGACCATTGCCCGACGGAAAGCCACGTTCCGGCCATGTACGCATGGCGCATAAGGTCGGATCGAAGCCGCGCGGT
>DUET01000029.1 GCA_011192015.1 Anaerolineae bacterium | reverse complement strand
CCCGAGTTGGTGGAAAAGTGGCGCGAGGGTTACGAGGTGGTCTACGCCGTCCGCGCCGAGCGGGAGGGGGAGACCTTCTTCAAGAAATTCACGGCCTCCGTCTTCTACCGCCTGATCAACCGCATCACCGATGTCGACATTCCGCTGGACACGGGCGATTTCCGCCTGCTGGACCGCAAGGCGGCCGACGCCCTGCGCGCCATGCCCGAGAAGCACCGCTTCCCGCGCGGCATGGCGGCGTGGGTCGGGTTTCGCCAGATCGGCGTTCCGTACAAACGCGCGGCGCGCACGGCTGGCGAGACGAAGTATCCCTTCCGCAAGATGCTGCGCCTGGCGCTCAACGCCATTACCGGTTTCTCCTATTTCCCCCTGCAGATCGCCACCTATTTGGGTTTTCTCTGCGCCGGCATCAGCGCCCTGGCCATCCCGGTTGTGATCGCTCTGCGGCTCGCAGGCAGCCAGGCTTTCTTCGGCCAGGCGACGACCCTCATCGCCGTGCTCTTCCTGGGCGGCGTGCAGTTGATCTCGCTGGGCATCTTAGGGGAGTACCTGGGACGCGTGTACGACGAGGTCAAGGGGCGGCCGCTTTACATCGTGCGCGAAGCGCCGTGCGATTCGGACTCATCAGAAAGAAATCAGGAGTAGGTTCAAGATGATCGATCTCAGTGTAGATAAGAAGAAGATGAAGCGCGCCGTTGAGCGCGCACGCGAACGCAACATCATCATCCCCACCTTCGCGCAGATGAAGGATCCCGGCTTGATCCCCAGCAGGATCAAGCAGGAGCTGGCCGACATTGGACTCTGGGATATCACCTCCCGCAATCTCTACCGCATCACGTGGAAGAACGACCCTGTTGCCAAGGGAGGCGGCTTCGGTGGCGTGAACTACATCGAGTTTCCGAAGCAGCTCACGGGCGTCGACGCACGCATCATTGCCCTGGTAGGGAAGTGGTTCCCCACCGGCGCACACAAGGTAGGCGCGACCTTCGGCTGCCTTGTGCCGCGGCTGGTCACCGGTCAGTTCGATCCCACCAAGGACAAGGCCGTCTGGCCCTCCACCGGCAACTACTGCCGCGGCGGCGCCTACGACGCCACCCTGCTGGCCTGCGAATCGATCGCCATCCTGCCTGAGGGCATGAGCCGCGAGCGCTTCGACTGGCTGGCGACGGTCGCTGGTGAGGTGATCGCCACCCCGGGTTCCGAGTCGAACGTGAAGGAGATCTTCGACAAGACCTGGGAGCTGCGCCGCACGCGCGAGGACGTGGTCGTCTTCAACCAGTTCGACGAGTTCGGTAACTACCTGTGGCACTATGATGTCACCGGCCACGCCATGGAAGAGGTACTGGAAAAGGAGTTAGGTCCCAAGGATGCCTACCGCGGCGTGGTGCTCACCACCGGCTCGGCCGGCACGCTTGGCTGCGGCGACTACATGAAGCAGATCTTCCCCACCAGCAAGGTCGTCGCCGGCGAGGCGCTGCAGTGCCCGACGCTGCTGGAGAACGGCTTCGGCGCGCACCGCATCGAGGGCATCGGCGACAAGCACGTGCCCTGGATCCACAACGTCAAGAACACCGACATGATCATGGCCCTCGACGACAACGTGATTGTCAACCTGGCGCGTCTCTTCAACGAACCAGCCGGGCAGGCCTACCTGGTTGAACAGGGCGTGCCGGAAGCCTTCGTGAAGCAGCTCGATCTGCTCGGCTTCTCGAGCATCGCCAATCTCGAGATGGCCGTCAAGTTCTCCAAGTACTACGAGCTCGGCGGGAACGACGTGGTCCTCACCGTGCTGACCGACTCGATGGAGCTCTACCAGAGCCGCCTGAAGGAGATGCATGAGGAGTTCGGCGAGTATGCGGAGCGCGATGCCGCTGCGGACTATGCCCGCTACCTGATGGCGCTCTCCACCGACCACCTGCTCGAGCTGCGCTACACCGACCGGCGGCGGGTGCACAACCTGAAGTACTTCACCTGGGTCGAGCAGCAGGGCAAGACCTTCGAGGAGATCCAGGAGCAGTGGTACGAGCCGGATTACTGGACCACGATCCAGGGGCAAATCGGGGAGATCGACGCCTTGATTGAATCCTTCAACGAGGAAGTAGGCTTGCACAAATAAATCGTACGTTCAAGCTCGGTAATCAAGGGGGAGTTCGAAACAAGGAGGGGGTTTCATGGCCGAGACGCTCGAGAGTCAGGTTCGACCGGAACACCTGATCCTGATTGCCGTCATGAACAAGCCGCGCGATCTGCAGATCGCGCGGCTTTTGGGTTGGTACCGCATCCCGCTGCAGACCGCGCCGAAGACCGTGCGCGTCGACTGGCTGGGTTTCTACCAGACGAAGGCCTTCGGTGAGGAGCGCTGGTCGGTGCGCTACCTGGCGACCGTGCGCGGCCACGAGATGGTGACGCGTGCTGAGCTGCTGCGCGATGAGCCTGACCACCTCCGCGCTGACGAGCCCTATTACAAAATCCAGCTGGGGCCGCTGCTGGCGCTCCAGAAGCCCATCCCCTCCCGCCGCTGGCGGCGCTTCACGTTCCTCTACACCACCGGCGAGCGCCTGCTTCGAGCGCAGGATCTGAAGGACCTGCGCCTGCCTCCCTCGAGGGAGCGCGAACTGCTTTGGAGGGTGCTAAGGGAGAAGGATGGATGATTTGTACAAAGGAATAGCAAGCGTGACCGAGAACCGATTGATACCTTCCGATGGCTGAACAATGCGGTGCTTCAAACCCAACTATTTCCATGTTGTGATATGACTTCATCAAGGTCGTAGGGGCGGTTCTCCCCGCTGAGTCCATGCGGGGTGAACGACGAACCGCCACTACCCTAAGGGGAAAGCCTCTTGGTCGCTTGAGAGGTGCCTTCAAGACCGCGTCAACAGAACGGATTATTGGATACCGCAGAACGACGGGAATTGCGATGTGGCACCATGGTCTCTCTGATCAGCCTGGCTGGAAAGCGTTTCCACACAGCATAAGGCTCATAGCCTGAAGGTCGGAGGTTCGCATGCCCTGATCGATCAGACCGGGGAATCTTCTCCCAGATACTGAAAGGCATCCGAGAGGGTGTCTTTTCCCTATCGTGGACCTTGTTCAACATCGCGTCCGCCAACCTCAACGAAAAACTCGAATCATCCGGGTACCACGGACTTATCGCATGGCTGTTCGATCGAAGGAGAAATTGTTGATAACAGGTTTGTCCAGAGTGTTAGATTTGCATTATGTGTACTTTCCAGTAATAATCCTACATTCTTTGGGTATCCAATATGAGTTAGGTGCAGCTTAGGAAGTTGAGTCAAACTCGCCAACAGGAGATGCATCCATGCAATGCAGCCATTGTGGAGCCAAGAATAAAGAGAGTGCGAAATTCTGCCAGGCATGCGGCCGACCGCTGATCCCGGAAACGGAATCGCAGGCACATCCCCAGGTGGTCGTGGTCACGCCGGAACGGCGCAGATCGTGGGGGTGCTTGTGGGGATTTGCCGGTGTGTTCGCCACGTTGCTGATTCTCTTCCTGCTGGTCTGGCTGAACATCGTGGAGGTTCCGCCCGTCAATTCGGCAGCGAACTTGCCGGCGCCAATTATTGATGCGTGGCAGGCCATTCGAGACTGGCAGCAGAAGCCTGGAGGGCCGGAAGGCGAGGACGAACCCATCGTCGGAGGCGAGCCGCCGGGAGACGGCGACGAGCCCATCATTGGAGGCGAACCGCCGGTCCCGGATGTATGCGCGGTGGAGATCGACGACGCCACCGCCTACGTCATCGGCATCGTACACACCGCCACCAATCCGGTCAATCAAACCACTGTTGAGTACTTCGGCGTTGACATCTGCTTCGATTCCGAGCACGAATTGGACGCATTGGATGCATTGCTTCTATCGATCGATAACTACTGGGTGCAATGCAACTTCGAGGACTCGCCGGACGAGAACTGCTGCAGGCATTATGTAAATGTGGACCTGCAGGAATCCTACAGGTTTGACAGGCGTGTTTGGGTCGAAGCGTACTACTCCCCGGATTGGGAACCGGGCAACATCCACTATCACCCCTCTCCGATTTCTTCCGCCAATTGGGGGCCGGATTTCGAGGTCTGCACGCTGTTTGATGGTTGGGTGGACATGCCGGAGATCGAAGCGATCGACGATGATGACGATGATGATTTCTGCCCCGAGGTGTTGAACGAACTGAACCGTGTGGACTATGCATGCGGCACGGCGGGAATGGACATGCAGCTCAGACTTTCCAGTGATTGGTTCGGCCATACGCAGGGCGAGCATGCGATCGATCTGGGAGAGGATGTTTCGGGTTGGTTCTGTTCCCCGATGGATGATTATGCATACATCCTCGAGTGCAGGAATGTTCCCTTCGCGGAGTGGACCAACTACGTCGATCTCACGGTGCACTACCAGCTGGTGGATAGTTATTGTCGGCTGGCCAACGTGGAGGACGTGTGGTACCCCTCGAGTCAGGACATGGGTTGCGCGCAGACCAGATGTGAATCAATCGTCGCGCAAGGAGGATCGGGCTTCCCCACGTTCGATCCCGCGGAATGCGCAGCAGCGGGCGGAACCTTGCTTGGGGGAAGTTATTGTGAGTGTTCCCCGTAATCTAGAGAGATTTCGATCGGGTGAAGATCGGCCTATCTCCCGACCTTCACCCGATTTTCTTAGTCCGAAACCCATGACCTGCAGGAACGATATCGGGCATCGAGCTGTTCTATTCTCTGGATGAGATTTCAATGCGCTTTGAGGGGGAGTTCAGCCCGTGAATCCGGCCACCGTTTCCGCATCCAGCTTCTTGACCAGGGCAATCAGCAACTTCAAGGCTCCATCGTAATCCTCGCGGTGGATGATGCTGCTATGTGAATGGATGTGGCGCGCCGGTACGCCCAGGACCACTGTCGGGACGCCGGTCTTGTGCAGGTGGATCGCGCCGCCATCCGTAGCTCCCCCTTCGATCAAGGATGTCTGCAGGGGAATCTTCAGCTCCTCGGCGGTCGCCAGCACCAGATCGCGCAGCTTCAGGTTGGGGATCATGCGCCGGTCGTAGAGCAGGACCGAGGGGCCCTTCCCGAGTTTGACGGCCGACTGTTCCTCCGTGATGCCGGGGACGTCGCCGGCGATGTCCGATTCGAGCACGATGGCCACATCCGGATCGACGGCGTCCACGGAGGTGGTGGCGCCGCGCAAGCCGACCTCCTCCATGACCGTGGCGACGCCCACAAGGCGATTGGGCGAACCGTCTTTCTTGATGGCCTGCATCGTCTGGATCATGAGTGCCGTGCCGACCCGGTCATCGAAGGCCTTGCAGAGGTATGTCTTCGGGTTGGCCAGGATGGCGAAGTCCGACTGCGGCACGACCGGATCGCCCGTGCGCACACCCGCTGCTTCCACCTCCTCACGCGAGGTGGCGCCGATGTCGATGTACATGTCCTTCTTCTCGACGACCTTCTTGCGTTCTTCGGGGTCCAGCAGGTGAGGGGGCTTGGCTCCGATCACGCCCACGACGGGCCCTTTGTGCGTCTGCACGAGCACGCGGTGGCCCAGCAGCACCTGGTCGAACCAGCCGCCCAGGGGCAGGAAGCGCAGGAAGCCCTCCTTGGTGATGTGCTTGACCATGAAGCCGATCTCATCCATGTGGCCGGCGAGCATCACCTTCGGCGCTTCCGGGGAATCCGGGAGGGTGCAGATCAGGCTCCCGACATTGTCCTGGGAGAGATCGCCGATCTTTTCCAGATAGGTCTTGACAAGGCTGCGCACTTCGGCCTCGTGGCCGGGCACGCCGTTGGCTTCGGTCAGTTTCTTGAGTAATTCGGTAGTTTTATCCATAGGAAATCCTGTTCTCGCTCCTTGTATGTTTTAAAACGTGAAGATCGCAATAGGTATGGATTTTCCTCAGCGGCCGTCCTGGCGGAGGCACGGGAGCCCGCTGACCTGACCTGTATTGTAGTCCCTCGATGGATGGCACGCAACGCGGCATGAGCCGTGAGCGGCTCTGGGGGAGGAGGTGGGAGAGTGGGGGGAATGGACGATGCCTGTGGAAGGGATCTATTTAACGTTTGCTAATCTCGAGGGGTACGTGCCATAAGGGATTCGATTCAAACGCAACCTGTTGGTGTGTGATGGGTTATTATGCGAGAGGGTTAATCCAAGACCTACGAAAGTGTGCATAGTGATGGGATTGCGGCTATTTCTGGGCAGACCCATTCGAGTTGTGCAGAAGATCGGATTATTGTATATTTGGGTGCAGGAATGCACATCGCAAGCACAGGGTTGAGAACGAGCGGGCTTTTTGATCTCCATAGAAGCCGGGTAGATATCTGCGTATACCCAGAAAAGGCGACACAATGCGGCGAAGAATCCTCCTCACGGCTCCAGCGATTTTCATTCTGATCTCCCTACTGACGACCACACTCATAGCACTGGCAGCTGGCGTCGTGTCCGAGTTCCAGGTGACCACAGACGTGAACACCCAATGGCGCCCCATGGTCTATGATCGCTATGTGGTTTGGCAGGACCAGCGGAACGGAAACGCAGACATCTATGGATATGATCTGTCCACTTCGACGGAATTTCCCATCTCTACCAACTTCTTCAACCAGGAACACCCGACGATCTACGGCGATACCGTCGTCTGGTATGACTGGAGAAATGGCAATGCAGACATCTATGGATACAGTCTGAGCGGGGGAACGGAGTTCCCGATTACATTGAATCCGAATAATCAACGCTTGCCCGTGATATGGGGCGATTACGTCGTGTGGAACGACTGGCGAAATGGCAACTGGGATGTCTACGGATATCAGCTGTCCACAAGCACGGAATTTCCGATCACGGTGAACGCTGCTCATCAGTACTTTCCCAGAACCGGTGGGAATTACGCGGTGTGGTGGGATGAGCGGAATGGAATGGGCAATTGGGATATCTACGGCTACAATTTTGCCACTTCAACCGAATTCCCGATCTGCTTAGAACCCGGCAACCAGGGGTATCCAGCGGTGCACGGGAATATTGTGGCATGGATCGATGACAGGAACGGCAACTGGGATATTTATGGTTACAACATCGCCACAGGAACAGAATTCCCCATCGTCACGGACCCCGCCGATCAGTTCCGCCCCTGGGTTTCCTACGATCTGGTGACCTGGTTCGACATGAGAAATGGCAACCAGGACATCTATGGGTACAGGATATCCACGGGAGAAGAATTCCAGATTACAACCGACGGTTCCGACCAACGACATCCAGCCGTCCACTGCGAGAAAGTTCTCTGGCACGATCGCAGGGATGGAGATTACAACATCTACGGCGCAACCGTTGATTTCAATTTCTGTGGAACGCCCATACTGCCCGACACCGGATTTGCCCCCAGGCAGGTGCAAACGCTCCCGCTCCAGCCTGCTTCCAATGCCTATTCGGACACCGCCATGGTGCTCGAAATCCCCTCGCTTAACGTGAGCCAACCTATTGTCGGCGTGCCCCAGACATCCACCGGCTGGAACGTGACCTGGTTGGACGGCGACATCGGCTACCTGAACGGCACCGCCTTCCCCACCTGGACCGGCAATACCGCCCTTACAGGCCATGTTTACGAAGCCGACGGCGAACCCGGCCCCTTTGTGGACCTGGGCAAGCTGCTCTGGGGCAGGGAAGTCTACATCCACGCCTGGGGCATGAAGTACATCTACGAAGTACGCTCCATCTCCTGGTGGACCGATCCTGAGGACATCAGCGCCATCACCAGGCATGAAGATTACGATTGGATCACCCTGATCACCTGCCGCCGTTACGACGAGAAGACCGACAGTTTCAAGTACCGCACCGTCGTGCGCGCCGTTCTGGTGGGTGTCGAATCGGAATGACCGCAGAATCCAACCCGAAGGCTCCCTGGATTTCCAAGGGAGCCTTTTTTCTTCTTACGAACATTTTTACCTTCCCTACGTGCGTTTGATGGGTTAGGTTTCCCAACAAAACATACAGGGTAGAACGCTTTCCTACTCAAGAATCAGGAGCCGCTTCCCGCTCGCAAGCGACGCTCCCCTCCAGATGAGCTATCGAGAGCACGAGCTGCACACCCATGCAGATCACGAACATGACCAGGTCAAGAATTCCGACTTTTAAATTGGTTTCACTTCTTTCCAAGCTTCCATCCACAATCTTTCATGATCCACAAGGCCGAGATCAATCACCTACAATCGGTGCCGGGGGATCGTACGAACAGCCGAAGAGAATGGCGGCGATATTTCTCCCGACCTCAAAAACACCGGGCAGGTAATAACCACCGCTGCGAACATTTTCTATGACGGCGATAAAACGATCTTCACGAACGTAGCTGTGTGAGCTGGCGCGGAAGCCGTTGATGCTGGCTGGCCCGTCCTCCACAACGTAGGCATCGCAAGTTCCGTCCCCAATCGGTCTGTATTCTTCCGCATAGATGGCACGTGTATTCACAGCATTGAGCAGTGTTCCCTCACGCTGCGCGGTGTCGAAGCGGTACAGATCTCGTACGGTTGACAGCAGCTGTCCATAACCGAAGACGAAGGACATATCGAGCGGGGAATCGTGGATGAATCCTCGGTCTGCATCGAACCAGTAACCCGAGGCACGCCACTCGATGATGTCGCTGGTGACTTCCGGGAAAGTGTCCGTCATTCCCGCGGGACCACAGATCCGCTCCTGCAGGAGTTCAGCGTAGGTTTGACCCGATACGCGCTCAAGGATCACGCCCAGTAAGTAGAATCCAAAGTTGGAGTAGGTCCACTCCGTACCGGGCTCAGATAGGAGCTCAAAACCGCGGATGAGTTCTAAAAACTCATCTTGGGTGTAGTAATCGCGTTCGATTCGCTCCAGGTTCTGGACCGCCGATTCACCCACGATCCCGGACCGGTGCGTGAGGAGATGTTGGATGGTGATCTGATCCGCTCCTGGACCCGTGTAATCTGGAAGATACGAGGCAATCTTCCCGTCCAGGCCCAGTTTGCCCTCCTCGACCAGTTGCATCACGAGAACCTTGGTGAACTGCTTTGAAAGGGAAGCGATCCTGAATCTCGTATCGATTGCATTCGGAATCGACCACTCGCGATTGGCGTAGCCGATCGCCCTTTCATAGATGACTTCACCTCCCTCTGCAACGAGTACGGTTCCGCTGAAGAGATTCATCCGCTCGTATTCGTTCATCAACGCCTCGATTTCAGCAACACGAGCATCGGGCGTTGTTGGGTCAGATGGAGTCGACGTATGGGTGGGTGGGATGACGATCTCGGTGGCTATCGGGGCTGTCACAGGCGTGGTTGGGGTGGGGGTGGCTGTCGCAACAGCGGATGGGGGTTGCGTTGCACATCCGCCGACTGCCACGGCCACGAGAAGCAGTGGGATGAGGATTTTCGTACTTTATATCCGCTTGTTTGTTATCGATCTAAGACTGTACATTACGCTCTCCTTTTCCTCTCCGCCCTAGTTTCCTTGTACGAACGTTTTTCTGGAAGAGGCGAGGTTCAGACAACTATTTCGACACAATAGTTTCGTTATGCATCAATCCTCAAGCTGTCTCATACAGAACCAGTCGTCGATGATCTTGCCTTCGGATAACCGGTAGAAGGCAATCAAGTTGCCCACCGGCTTCCCTTCCTGCAAGTAGACCCCCCGGATCACGACCTTGTCGCCCTCCCCGATGATGTCTTCCACGGACACCTTCCATCGCGATGGCCGTTGAAATCGCTCCCCGAAATGGTCCTTGGCCTGCTCGATTCCCTGAATGAAGGGCGCCCACGAACTTTCCGCGCCGCTGTGGTTGGTGTAGTCCCTGTGAAGCACTTCGTCGAACGCCTCCAGTTTCCCCTCCTCCAGGATCTCCTCGTTCCAGCGCATCACGACCGCTTTGTTCTCCTCCACGGACATGGGCATGTCCTCCCTTCTTGGTCCTTTTGGTTGCGTATTCCTGGCTCGCTCACGAAGCCGGAGCCGCTTCCTGCTCGCGGGCGAGGCGTTCCTCCAGTTGAGCGATCGAGGGCACGAGCCGCGCGCCCGGGCACACGACGAACACAAGCGGCCCTGGCTGCACTTCGTCACATGCCAACTCAGGAGTTCGGATTCAGCACTAATGATCTCACGCGCTGGCGCTGCTTCTATCACCTCTGGCAGACCATACTCTCTCGATCAGGTATCCTCCTACGGCGGTGAGCGCTCCGTAGAGCAGCGCAACGATCCAGTAGGACAGATTGGAATCAATCGACAGATGTCTGTACCCAGGTGATGACTCGCGATAGACGCCAGGAATCTCATACACAATCATGTGAGCCCTGTCGCTCAGCAGAGTCAGCAATCCCCTGTCGACCAACCACACGGCTGCGAGGAGGACCCCCATGCCAACGAAGACCCAGAGCATACGCACAAGATGACTGCGGCTCGAAGCCTGCATCTGCCAGTCCCAGCCCAAGTAGGCAAATCCGCCCCCGAGAACCAGGGCCATGGGAAGGAGCGAAAGCGGGATGCTCAACTCTATCACGAGCAGATGATGGGCGAACAGGCTGATGGGAACCGAGAGAGCCAGGCCGATCAAACCCAAGTGCAGGGGAGATAGCCGATCCAGAATGCGGTTCATGCGCAACGCAAATCTTTCACGTGGAGGTACCAGCGCGCGCCCGCAGTGAGCGCAGTAGCGGGCATCCGAAGGACCCTCATATCCACAGCGGCGGCAGACGGTCTGTTCAGACATATTGAGTTCTCCTTCCCCCAGCACAGGAAATGGACCGCCGCCCATTTCCTGTGTGGATGCATTCCCCTCTTCCTCCCATAACACCATGGACTTCAGAACGTTCTGCATGGATCTTCCGACGCGCAACCTGCGGCAAGCATGCCGCCAGCGCTCTCCAGAAGATCCTGTTTGGAGGAATGGTTATGTATTTACGTCTCTTACCGAAATTAGTACTTTGGAATGTAAACGAGGGTTCAAATCCCCTTCCCCTATGCGCCTATCCGGCCTCCGGTACCCGATTGAATAATCCCATCTGCACGCAGGCGACACGCGGGGAGCGCTGCTGCCGGCGGCTTAAGATCGATCGGTTGTTTCCGGCTTCGGAGCGCTAGATACCCCGGAACAGCGTCGCCAGCACGAGCAGGCCGTAGCCCGCCACGACGAGCCAGAAGTCGTAGTCGCTCACGAAGGGAATGTCGACGTAGTGGGCGACGATCCCCAGCAGGCCGACCAGGAAGGCCAGGATCCAGGACGCATTCTTCGGCGGTGACAATCTCATCGCAAGCTCTCCTTTATTACAGTTTGGCTACAACCTTATCACTCCCCGATGATCTTCACCAGCACGCGTTTTCGACGGCGGCCGTCGAACTCCCCGTAGAAGATCTGCTCCCAAGGGCCGAAGTCCAGCCGGCCCTCCGTGACCGCAACCACCACCTCACGCCCCATGATCTGCCGCTTCAGGTGTGCGTCGCCGTTGTCCTCGCCGGTGCGGTTGTGGCGGTACTGCGAGATGGGTTCATGCGGGGCCAGCTCCTCCAGCCAATCGTCGTAATCCTGATGCAGTCCGCGCTCGTCGTCGTTGATGAACACCGAGGCGGTGATGTGCATGGCGTTCACCAGCGCCAATCCCTCCTGGATGCCGCTTTCGCGCAGGCAGGCGTCCACCTCGGGCGTGATATTGCGCAACTCCCTGCGTGTGGGGATGTGGAACCACAGTTCCTTGCGATAACTCTTCATGACGCCTCCCGATCGTGCGAACGCCGAATCTTCGTCCTTGATTGCGTGGATATCGCTCGCCCGCCCATCATAGCACAGCCGGAGCGACGTGGGCTCATCCCACCGGCAAGTGTCAACGCCACGGGAATGGTGCTCCATGTCAGGCTGCTATCCGCTGCTCTTCTCGACAACTTCGCCCTCTGAATGTATCATTGGCGGGATGCTGTCTACGGTTGTCGATGATTTACACCCATTGTGGAGTGAGGTTGCCCCATGCGTCGAGTGAAACCGATTCTGTTTTCTGTACTCTTCCTGCTGATGATCAGCCTGACGTCTACCGTCGCGGCTTCAGCTCAAAGCAAGACCCTCTACTGGGATCGCTTCGACGTCGATCTGACCGTGCTCCCGAGCGGAGAACTGCAGGTGGTCGAACACCAGACCATCACGTTCACATCGGGCACGTTCACCTTCGGCTATCGCGACATCCCCATGGACAAGACGGAAGGCATCTCCAATGTCATCGTGAGCCAGGCGGGGGTTGGCAACTACAGCTACGGCTATTCGGGAGCGGCCTATACGTTCTACACCGAGACATCGGGCGGCACGCTGAACATCCACTGGTATTTCCCCCCGGCGACGAACACGACCCTGACCTTCGACATCAGCTACACCGTCCAGGGAGCCATCCGCATCCACGATGACGGCGATCGCCTGCAGTGGTTCCCCATCCTGGTCAACCATGATTTCCCCATCCTGGCCTCCAATGTGATCGTCAGGCTTCCCTCCGGGGCCAGCTTCCTGGAGGTCGATTCAGCCGGCGAACGTGTGATGTGGGAGGTGAGCGCCGACACACGCAGCGTGACCTACGTCGTTCAGGACACGCTCTCGGCAAACAAAACCATCGAGATCGGCGTTGCCTTCACGCACGGCATCATCCCCTCCGTGAAACCCTACTGGCAGGATCAGGCTGAGCAGGACGAATTCTACGATCTCAAGGTCAAGCCCTGGGTGAACCTGGGTGTGGTCGCGATCGGGCTCTTTCTTGCCATCGGGGGGCCGCTGGCGGTCTATCTGCTCTGGTTCGTGCGCGGCCGCGATCCCAAGATCGGTCCCGTGCCGGAATACCTGACGGAGCCGCCGGACGATTCCCCGCCGGGTTTGTTGGGCACGCTGGTGGATGAGCAGGCCGACATGCGCGACATCGTCGCTTCGATCGTCGACCTTGCAAGGCGCGGCTACATGACCATCGAGGAGGTCGAGAAGCCCGGCTTCTTCTACACCAAGTCCGTCGATCACGTCTTCCGCCTGGAAAACAAGAGCAGGGAAGATCTGACGACGTTCGAGGAGGATATCCTGGACGGCATCTTCACCAGGTCGTCCCGGGAGAAGTCGCTCAGCGACCTGCGCAACAAGTTCTACAGCAAGCTGCCCGGCATCGAGCGTGAGCTCTACAAGGAGCTCGTACGACGCAAGTTCTTCAAGCGCAGGCCGGACCAGGTCCGCAATCAGTGGCGAGGCATCTCCTTCGTATTCATCGCCTTTGCCTGCGGGGGCAGCGTCCTGGCCATGAGCATCCTATCGACATACACACAAAGCGCCATCTGTGTGGCCGTGGCGCTGGGCATCACGGCCGTCAGCATGCTGCTCACGGCGCGCCACATGCCGGCCAAGACGCCGGTTGGTTCGGAGGCTGCAGCGCGGTGGGCGGCCTTCAAGGAATACCTTATGCGCATCGACAAGCTCACCGACATCCAGGAAGCGGGTGATCAGTTCGAGCGCTATCTGCCCTATGCCATCGCCTTTGGGATCAACAAGTCCTGGGTCTGGAAGTTCTCCACCCTCACCGAAACCCCGGCTCCGAGATGGTATGTTCCTGTGGGCGGCTGGCATAGCCCCGGGAGGGTGAGAGGCGGCGTTGGCACCACCGGCGGGACGGGGGAGGCCGCTCCTGCCTCCCGTGGCGGGCTGCAGAGCATGTCCGACTCCCTGGGCGGCGGTTTGCAGAGCATGAGTGACGGGCTCACGCAGCTGCT
>DUET01000028.1 GCA_011192015.1 Anaerolineae bacterium | reverse complement strand
GTTTGAGCACCGCCTGAAGTATAGAGCGCATGAACCTGCACGCCGTAGGACCCGATGCCGGGAGTGTCCTTGCAAAGGAAGTTCCCACTTTCAAAGTCGAAGTGGTCTTTTCCCATCTCACCTGCGACCGTAAAATCCCCCGATCCGTTAAGTCCAACGGTCCCATAGGCGTGAAAGGCGCCATGGACATCCGAGAACACAGGATTTACGCCATCGGAGATGTTCACGATATGGAGAAGCGCGCTGAAACGTCCGCCTACGGGTTGTTCGCGGTTTACTTCTTCGAGAGAAACCTCAAGGCCGGATTTTATGCGACGAATAAAGCTGAAGTGATCCAACTCACCCAGGAGTGTGGCCTCGCCTTCCGCAGCAGAAATTTCCAAGACCATGGCGTCCAAGGGCTCGACGCCGTTCGCCTCGCTCCAGGAAAGCAGGGCAAAGACCTCATAGCCATCCCCGCCCTCGGCCTCCAGTGATTCTGGGTCGAGTGATAGGCTCACCGTCACAGGTTCGATGAAAACAAGTCCCTCCGGTTCCAGTTCGTACCCCATGCCCTCGCCGACTTCAGCGAATTCATCAGGTAGATCGTCGGGATCCACTTCACGGATGCTGATGCGCGTGTTCTCCGCCAGCGCGCCAGGGGGTATTTCGAGCGTGAGGGCGCCGTCAGTGCTGGTGACGCTGCCCCCATCATCAGCGCTTATACGCTCGGTGGCGGTTCTCGATCCTCCGCTGGTCCCACACCCTAGGGTCGAAGCCAAGATCACCACCAGTACAACCAATGGAACCACGAGCTTCTTCATGGCTTGCTCCTCCTTAATTGGTGTTGATTTTGAATCAATCGATGCAATGGATCGCGGTATGAACCGCTTGCCCTGATGTGTGCCTATAGATTTACGCGCTTGATGGAGGCGGTTCTGTATCCTCACCGAAAATACAATACAACGCGAAAGGAAGATATGTCAAATAGCGGGATTGGTTCAACAAGCATTCTGCTTTCGATCGAGGAAAACCTGGCGAAATTCCTGTGATCGAAACCAGGCACCTAAACTGGTCCCGCTCAACGATTGTTGGAACCTGGTCTTGCAGGCCAGGCAGCAACCAGGGCAAGCACTCGCTGATGGCGGGCCGATTACAGCAGTCCTTGGGCTTGCAGATTCTGGACGATGCCCAGCGAGGAAGGACTGCGATCCATGGTGTAGATGTGGATGCCGGGCATGCCGGATTGAAGCAGTTCAGCACACTGGCGCGTGCCAAACTCGATGCCGAATGCAAGCAGCGCCTGTTTATCATCCTCGGGTAATGCAGCAATGCCCTTACGGATCTCATCCGTGATCGTCGCGCCGCACATGCCGGCCAGCATCTCCATCATCTTGACGCTGTAGATCGGCATCACGCCCGGCAAGATGGGAACCTCGATACCGGCCTGGCGGCAGCGATCGACGAACTCGAAGAAGAACTGGTTGTCGTAGCAGTAGTTGGTGATGATGTAGTCCGCTCCCTGATCCACTTTCAGCTTCAGGTATTCCAGATCCTGCTCCACGCTGGGAGCATCGATGTGCCCCTCAGGGTAGGCTGCCACGCCGATGCAGAAATCGTACTTGGGGCGTATGAAAGCCACAAGATCGGAGGCATGGGCCAGGCTGTCGGGATGCGGGAGGAACTCTCCCTCGCGCGGCTCATCACCGCGCACGGCCAGCACGTTCTCCACCCCAATGGCCAGATAATCGTCCAGAACAGCGGTGATCTCCTCCGGCCCGAGACCATAGCAGGCGAAGTAGGCCAGGATCTCGAGCCCCTTCTCATGCTTGAGCTTCTTCAGGAGCTGGAGTGAACCCTGGCGCGTCGATCCACCGGCGCCGAAGGTCACCGAGACGAAGTCCGGCCCCAGAGCCGCCAACGCATCGATGGTCATCTCGAGGTTCACCGCGGCCTTCTCCGACCTGGCGGGGAAGAGCTCAAACGACAACGTCGGTTTGGCATTCGAACGCCAGATGTCCGTTAATCTCATCGCCATTCTCCTTGCTTGCTATCCGGCTTGACGACCGCGGTTTGATTCCATCCACTGAACGCCAAAATCAACCAGACTGCGCTGCGGCATGAGCATGGCAGTTGCGCAAGCGATTTTGCCGCATACCTGATCGTCCGTTGCCTGCGCAAAGGCCTTGCCGATAATCTCGAAATCCTCCGGACCATCCTCGATCTCCTCGAACTCCGCCCAGATCCTCTCGCCATCGCGCAGGATGGGCGCGCCGCCGGTGATGATGCGTTTGTCTGGATACGAGGCGCGCGTCTCGGCCAGATGGAGTGACGTATTGACGGCATGGCTCACGCCAAGCAGAAGTACAGATCCATCCAGCTCGTAAATCCGGGCCAGGGGTGAAGCCTCACCAAGTCTAAATTCCAGGCTGTGGTTCTGCGTTACCCGCGCGGCGTGTTTACCCCATGCTGCAAACGATGCCTGCGGGTTGCCGCTGCGTAGAACCCCGGGCTGCTTGCGGAAGGTCTCAGCCAGGATTCCCATCTTGCGGGTGGGTGTCAGATCAGGATCGAAGGGCGGCATCTCCTGGCGGATCGTCTCCCACCAGGTCTCCGGCACGGGAGGATTTGCCCATCGCTGCGGATCGGAAAGGTCGCTCGAATGGGTGGGCATGACCAGCGTTCCGCCTGAGCCGAGGGCATCTTCGAGTGCCAGAATGACGGACACCGCGCCGCCGCAGACCCAGCCCAGCGATTGGAGCGAGGCGTGGACCAGGAGCACCATCCCGGGTATGACGCCCAGGACTTCGAGATCCGCACGAATCGAAGCGACCGTGGCGGGTTGGGCCTGCGTGCGTTGGATAGCGTCGAGTTCAGTCAAGGCAATTGCCTCCTCATCCGGGATTGGTGTTCGGTTCACCGCAGTTGGCTATTCCGCCATACATACAGAATGTCGAACGGGTCGATCCTGTTGGAGGATGATGCACTCACTTCCGTGTGTTTGATTGGGTGAGATCCTTGGGCTCGCCGATCATCTTGGCGAGGATGAAAATCTTGGCCGCTCGTTCGATCAGCTCGCTGATGGCAAAAGCCTGGGCGACATCGGGAGCTACGGCGAGGGTGCCATGATTGGCCATTAGAATGGCCACCCGTTCCCTGCCCAGCGCGGCAACGACATGCTCGGCCAGTTCCTGAGTGCCGCTGGGAGCGTAGGCTGCTGTGGGGATACTGATTGGGCCGATGGAATAGGCCATTTCATCCAGCAGAAAAGGGATCTCACCGCCGCAAACAGCGATGGCGCTGGCGTGGACGGCGTGCGAATGGACGATGGCGCCCACATCCGGCCGGGCGCAGTACACGGCAGCATGCAAGGCCAGTTCCATGGATGGACCCGCCTCTCCGGCCAGATGCTCGCATTGCAGAGAGCACAGCGCCAGATCCTCGGGTTGCATGCTTGCATAAGGCGCGCCGCTGGGGGTGATCACAAGCCGATCCGTATCTCCCAATCGGGCGCTGATATTGCCGACGGTTCCGGATACGTAGCCTCTCTCCCACATCGCCCGCGCCGCTTGGATGACATCGCTTCGGAGCTGCTGTTCATCGAAGGAGGATGAATCGGACATGGTTGGTCGCCTCCTCTCGCGATTGAGAGCTTTCCTTTCCCGACCGTGGTTATGATACCACCCTGAAGATGGCACGGAGAGGTTCCTCCGGTCGATTCATCCCTGAAAGCATGCAAACAGGCTGCCATTACGGCAGCCTGTTCTGTAGAGTGTGCGCATTGTGGATTATGGTTTATCCACCCGCGGGTCATTTCTTACTTTGATCGAGAACTCCGGCTCGGGATCCCGCGGTTGCGTTGGCGATCCCCTGCCCGGCGAGGCTGTCCATGGGGTAGATGATGATCATCGAGCTCTCTTCCTTGGACATCTCGAGCAGGGCCTGGATCTGGCGCAATTCCATCGTGCCTTCCTGCGACGAGAGGGTCTGGCTGGCTTCCTTGAGGGATTGGGCCACGTCCTTCTCGGCTTCCGCCTGGATGCGCTTGGCAGTGGCGCTGCGTTCGGCGCGTGCGATCACGGCGAGCTCTTCAATGAGAGTGGGTGGTGCGGTGACGTCGGTGATGCGCACGGCGCGCACGTTGATGCCGTAATCCTTGGCTGCCGAATCGATCTCTGCCTTGAGCATCGAGCTGATCTGCTCCGTCTCGCTGAGCAGCGGCTTGAGATCGTTGCCGCCGATGGTGCTCTTGAGGCCCTCCATGGAAGCCCATTCCGTCGTCTTCCAGTAATCTCGCACTGCGATCGCCGCCCTTTCAGGATCTTCAACCTCAAGCTCGACAGCCGCGATGACGTCCACGGGGATGTTGTCCTTGGTGAGGGTCTTCGTGGCTTTGACCTCGTAGGTAGTGATGCGGATGTCGATGATGCGTGCCACGGAGTAGAGGAACGGCGGCACGATGAAGAGCCCGGGCCCGCGAGCGCCCACGGATTTACCCAAGCGCAGCAGGACGATGCGTTCCCATTCCGGCAACACGTAGAACATGCGCGCCAGGATGTTGGCCACCCAGAAGATGAGGATGGTCTTGACGAATCCCCAGAACAGGGCGCTTGTCGGAACACCGCCCGAGACGGCTCCGGACCAAATGCGTTGGAAATCAGGCAGCGCGATCAGCAACCAGAGTGGAACGAAGACGATCAGCCGCACGAGATTGCGGATGAACGATTGAACGGGATTTAAACGACGGCGCATTGCCATACTCTCCTTTGTCGGTCGTTGGAATCGACTTGAATCACCGGCAGCGCTGGCTGCCTTCAAGATCTGTGGTATCGAACCGGCCATGAACTCCTCTCCTCGGAAACAGGGCGTCCACTCTGGAGCACCTCGAGGTTATCGACGCCCAACTGCCCATATCGAACTTACTCGAATGTAGCTCGTGCCCGGAGATGGTTTCTCCATTGGCGAAGAACGTACTTCTTGCTCATGCTTCTATGATTTCACATCTTGCGTATCCATGATGACACGCAGAAACCGAATTCGCTGACTTTTCGGAACGTCTCTAAGGAAAGAGCGTCTTCTCGTCGGCGTTTCCTGGGGACCAACCTGACAACGCTTCGGCAAAAGATTCCTCGGACCCACGGGCAGGATGCTCTCCTAGCGGCGGATCAATCGCAGGAACTTCTCGATTCGGAAGCGCGTAAACTGTTCTCGCCGTTTTTCGGGGAGCGTAGCGAGACCGGCCTCGGCCTCCAACACAGTGGGTTGATGGGCGGGGATCATCTCCCCTTGCCACATGAGCCTGCATGCACCATGGGTGAGGATGTTGCGAAGCCAATCGACGTGCTCGCCGTACGTCAGCGGAATGATGATCGCTTCTTCAACATAGGTTGCCAGTACAGGGGTTCTGTACGAACGTCCGCTGCGCCGTCCCGTGTGATGCAGCACGGTGAAGGGGATCCCCTTTCGCCCGGCGATGAGCAGCATGAATCGATTGAAGATGTGCTTGTTGAAGTGCCTGACGCCGTTCAAGAATTTCTGGCGGCGGGCTTGACGGGATTTCATCTGGACGATCTCCTCCCTGTCGCCGAATCTGGCGGATGGCTTAGTGTAGCCGCTGAGGCGGATCTCAGCAAATCGGAGGAGTCGGGAAGCGGTTGTTCCTGCTGGGGTTTTGAAAACTAACCGAGCCGCCGGATGTGGGGGGGGCATCCGACGGCTCACGTTGGTCGGGGGTTCCGTCGTCCGTGTAGGGGGGGGCACACAGGAGCGACAGAGGGTATCCCCATGGACGAACCCGCGTATCTATTTGGGGGAAAACACCAGGTTCGTCCGCATGCATTGTAACACTAAATAGACCGGAAATACCTTAAAACCTGAATCGAAGCCAGGAGCGGATTGGGAGGTGGAAGTGGAATGGATGGGGTTATCGTTTCTTCCGGAAGAACTGTTCCCAGGCTGCAATTTCCTCTTCCGAATCGGGAGCGGAGGGTTTTTCGGATTTCTCGGTTTTTTGGGGAGCGGGTTGCAGCAGGTGTGAAAATTCCCTGCTGCTGAGGACGCGGGCTCCAGCATGTTTGGCGGCACGCTGGACGGCGTGGTCGGAGGAGACCACGGTCCAGTTGCTCGCTTCGCCACCCAAATATCGCAGATGGGAGGCAATGGCTTGATCGGCGGTTTGCGGTTCACTCACGAAACGGGCCGTCACGCTGCCCAGGCGGACGGGTTCCTGCAATCCCAGGGCGCTGCGGTCGAAGTACACCGTGGCTTCCTTCCCGACATGGGCGCAGAACTCTGACAGTCGTTCGATCAATCGAGCTTCATCATCCGGATCACGCAATTGAATGTCCGGAAGGCTGGCGATCAAATTATGTCCATCGATCAAGAAAGGCATCGTATCGCTATCTTACTATAGCCCGCGGGTTCTCCCAACAGGGCTGATGAAACTGGGATTAGATGATCGATGAAACGGGCTAAGAAGGGATCGTTAATAGGAAGGTCCAGCCCCTTGGGGAGCGTGTGTGGGAAAGGAATAAGTACCCTTCTGGCATGACATGTGCTATGATCCGCGGCGATGGGGACGGTTCGGAAATCCTCCTGGCGGCAGTTCCTGCCCTATTTGGCGCTGAATGTTGTGGTTTCGGCGATCACAATGCTGATCGTCTTGGCCATCTGGCAAGGCGTTTCCGGCGGTCGGGCTGCGGCCTCGACGCCAACGCCGGATGTGCTTGCCAGGGTCGCCAGCTTCCTGCCCACTGCCACGGCGACTCTGCCTCCTTCTCCGACACCGGTCACGTACACCGTGAAGGATGGTGACACGCTCTCATCGATCGCAAGAGCGCATGGGATTTCTTTGGATGAACTGATGTCCGCCAACGGATTGCGCGATCCGAACAGGATCGCTGTGGGGCAGGTCCTCGTGATCCCCATCCTAGGTGGGGCTGAGGGGGAACCTACAGCAACCCCAAGAACGGGTCCTCAGTATCCCACAGCGACGGAGCCTTCCGGGGGAGAGAGCCAGGGAGTCGTCATCCATGGCATCGAGGGGATTGGAGATCTTGAGCGCGAGCGCGTGCGCATATTGAATGAAGGCGGGGAAATCAATCTTGCGGGTTGGATGATGGATGATGGTGAGGGCAGTATTTATGTGTTCCCATCCTTGCGCTTCAGAACCGTGGGGATGATCGTGGTACATACGAAGGAGGGCGAGGATACCGTAATCGATCTGTACTGGGGTTTGGATGAGCCCATGTGGGCTCCTGGCAAAGTGATCACCCTAAGAGACGATACCGGCGAAGTGCAGTCGACGCTTCAGATCCCCGATGCCTAGTAGTCTGCTTTCCAACATAAAAAGAAGAACAGGCGAATTGGCATCTGGCCAATCCGCCTGATTTGTTGATCACGGCAGTCCTGATCAGGTGTGGTTTTCCTTCGTCTAGTCCTCATCCTCGGTTTGGATTTCCGATCCCTCATCATCCCCTTTGAGTTCTTTGCGAAACTCGCGAATGCCTTGTCCGAGCTCGGAGCCGATCCGGCTGAGGCGTCCCACGCCGAAGAGCAGAACCACAATTACGAGAATGATGATCAGTTCAGGTCCACGAATCCATTGCGGCATATGAGCCTCCACTGGCTTCCATACAAACTCAGAAGGATTATAGCACGGGATCGGATCGGTTCGGTCCGTCGTTGTCTTGCGTCTCGAGGGGGCGTCTGATACACTCGCCGGTATCTGTGAGGTTGAGATGGGACAAGCGCTTTATCGTCGTTGGCGACCACAAACTTGGGACGAAGTTGTGGGCCAGGATCATATCCTGCTCACGCTGCGCAATGCGGTCAAGGGGGAGCGCGTGGCGCATGCCTATCTCTTTTCCGGGCCGCGCGGCACAGGCAAGACCACAACCGCTCGCTTGCTGGCCAAGGCGGTCAACTGCCTGCATGAATCGCTTGCCGAGAGACCGTGCAACGTCTGCGAACACTGCAAAGCCCTCAACGAAGGGCGATTTCTGGATCTCGTGGAGATCGATGCGGCCTCGAATACGAGCGTCGATGATGTCCGAGATCTGCGCGATCGCATCAACTTTGCACCCAATCAAGGCCGCTTCAAGGTCTACATCATCGACGAGGTCCACATGCTCTCGACGGCGGCTTTCAACGCACTGTTGAAGACCTTGGAGGAACCCCCAGGGCATGCGATCTTTGTGCTGGCAACGACCGAGGTCCACAAGATCCCCGCAACGGTTCTCTCCCGATGTCAGCGGCATGAATTCCGCCGTCTTCCCGTATCTACTATCATCGAATTCTTGGCGGGCAAGATTAACGAAGAGGGCTTCGAGGTCGAGGATCAAGCCCTGGAGTTGATCGCCCGCCAAGCGACGGGAAGTCTGCGGGACGCAATCTCTCTCCTCGACCAACTGACGTCCACCGGCGAGCAGGTGACGCTCGACATGGCGAGAACCATCCTGGGGACGGCGGCGGGTGAGGCCGTGCGGGGTGTGGTGGAAGCTCTGGGAAAGGGCGATCGCGCCGAGGGATTGACGCTCATCAACCAAGCCTTGGATGCCGGCGCGGATCCGAAGCAGTTCTCACGCCAGGTCGTGGATTATCTGCGTGGGTTGCTGCTCGTTCACATGGGCGCAGCCGAATTGGTGGAGGCCAGCGATGACGAGCGCGAGCGGATGCTACGTCACGCGGAAGCCTTGACCATGCCCAGATTGCTTGCTGCCATCGCGGCGTTCAGCCAGGCAGGCGCTGTGGGCAGATCCTCCTGGTTGCCGGGATTGCCCCTGGAGATTGCGCTCATCGATACCGTGGATGCGGGCCAGCAGCGGACGCAGCCTGCAAGCGGCAATCCATCCAACCCGCCCCCGGCTGACCGACCTCCCGCCAAGCCCTCCAAATCGCGAGCGAAACAAGCGGTCCAGAAGAAACCTGATTCAAATGCAGAATCAAATGATGCGGGCAAGCCGGCGATGTCCGGACCGGCTTCCGGACATGCCCCGGACGCAAGCGGGCTGAGCTTTCAGTATGTAAGCGATCACTGGAAGGACATCCTGGCGGCCGCGCTTCGTTTGGACAGGGCATCACAGGCATTGATCAATTCCGGCCGGCCGCTGGGCTTGGAAGGAAGCGTGTTGGTCTTGGGTTTCGCCAGCGATTTGTTGCGTGAGAAGATGGAGAAGGAACAGCACATCCGTGTTGCGCGTGCGGCGATCGAGGAGACGTTGAAGGAGCCTCTGGGGATTCGCTGCGTACTCACCGAGAGTTGGAATCAAGGCGAAAGCAGTACGGCGCCCCTCGCCGTAGAGGATGGCGGCATGGTGGCCACCGCGATGCGCGACCTTGGCGCACAAGTCACCGAATTGCCACAGGATTCTCCCATAGAGAATGAGGCGGAGGAATGAACCGCAATGCGAGTTCAAGCCCTCCTCGTTGGCGGGTTGAATCGGGCGAGAACGTGAAACGCGGTGCATCCATGACGTGCCGCTGACCGATCCCCATAGATCGTCAGGAGCGCGCTTTTCGATGGCGGGGGCGAGATCTTAGGGAGGTACGGCTGTGAGTGTTGCAGTCCCACAACCAGTCGAGCGGTTGATCGAAGCGTTTGCGCGTCTGCCGGGGATCGGCCGCAAGACAGCTTCACGACTGACCTACTTCTTGCTGAGGGCTGCGAGCGAGGAGAGTTTGGAACTGGCACGGGCGCTGGAAGCCCTGCACGCTGGAACGAGCTTCTGCTCGCAGTGCTTCAACATCACAGCGGCCGGGGTGGAACCCTGCGCCATTTGCCAGGATGCTCAGCGGGATGGCTCCCTGCTCTGCGTGGTCGAGGATCCCCTGGATGTCGTGGCCATCGAACGCACGGGGCAGTATCGGGGACGCTATCATGTGCTGCATGGCGCGCTTTCACCCGTGGAAGGTGTGGGCCCAGAAGATCTGCGCATCGAGGAATTGACCGCCCGCATCGGAAAGGGCGGGATTGCCGAGGTGATCTTGGCCACGAATCCCACCTTGGAGGGGGAGGCCACGGCAATGTTCTTGAAGCGCCGCCTGCAGGGACTGCCGGTGCGACTGACGCGCATCGCCCGTGGATTGCCATCCGGGGGGGATGTCGAGTATGCCGATGTGAGCACATTATCGGATGCGCTGCAGGGCCGCCGTGAGATGTGATCCGCAATTTGGCAGGCGGCAGGACATCAAAATACCGGATTTCCTTGACACCCCATCCAGAGAAGATATAATAGGGGAACCATAATGCATCGGAGGTCTCGCCCGTCTCTACGGGAAGACCCATACAAGTGACCGACGTCATAGGCGTCAGAGACCAGGGCCAAAGGCCTGCTAGGTCTGTCAGCCGGGCCGATGTTCGGGAAAAGAGAGCATCGGTAATTTGTGTGCTTCTCTTGACACCCCCGGGGGCGGGTGGTAGGATGACGCCCGCCTGCAAGACCGCACCTTAACAACTGAAGAGTGATAGGAAGCCCTGCAAGCAAGAAGTCCAGAGTAATGGCTGAAACCCACGTCATAGGACGTGGAAAAGTCTTTACGGAGAGTTTGATCCTGGCTCAGGATGAACGCTGGCGGCGTGCCTAATACATGCAAGTCGAACGAGGCCCTTTGTATTCGTACGAAGGTGTCCTAGTGGCGAACGGGTGAGTAACACGTAGGTGACCTACCCCGAAGTGGGGGACAACTCCGGGAAACTGGAGCTAATACCCCATGTGATCCAGGGAGTTAGAGAGCCCTGG
>DUET01000027.1 GCA_011192015.1 Anaerolineae bacterium | reverse complement strand
CCCAAACCCGCCCCACGCTTCCAGATTCCGGCGAAGAGCGGCAGGATGGTGCACGAGCACACCGCCAGGATGAAACCGCCCAGCGCGGATGCCGGATAGCTGATCCACTTCTTCGCCCGTGGCCCCAGATACTGGGTGATCGTCTCTTTCGGGATCATGGCGCTCATGTAGCCGGCGATGACAAACGCCGGCAGCAGGCACAGAAGCACGTGCGCGGCCAGGTAATCGAGCAGGCTCATCCAGCCGGACCAGAGCATCGTGCCGACCATTGCAAGAATGTCTCCCATGTGTATACCTATGCCTCAGACTCTGTGTGAATACCCAGCCCAGCCGAAATCCATAACCCCAGAGGAATCACCCCGCAGCTTCGTTCAGCCATGCAACGATGTCCGATTTCGTCGGGATCTTCCCCGAAGAGACCAGTTTTTCATTGATCACCAACCCCGGGGTGGATAGCAGCCCGTAGTCCAGGAACTTTTCCATGTCGGCGATCTTCTCGATCGTCACCTCAACATCCGGGTGGTCGGCCTGCCACTGCTCCACAGCCTGCGCCGCATGGAGCCCAACGCGTTCGCAGTTCTTACAACCTGGCCCCAAAACCTTGATAGAAAGCACCATCATGTTCTCCTCGATAACGGTATGTGATCGATATGTCCGCCTAGGCGTTATCCACGACCAGGGCGATCTTCTGTTCGCACTTCGGGCAGTTGCACTGTTCCGGGGGGATCTTGCGGATCGGGGTAAATTCCAGTTCGGCGCCCTCCGTGCGCGCGGCTTCGACTGCCAGCCGACGGGCACAGTCCAGCAGGGCTTCGAATCCGCTGATGGAAAGGGCATAGAACACGTTCAGCCCGTCCCTGCGATCCTCGACCAGGCCGGCCTTGCGCAGCTTCGCCAAGTGCTGCGAGATGGTTGCCTGGCGCCGGCCAAGCCGTGCCTCCATGTGGCAGACGCAGGCTTCGCCCTCCTCCAGCAAGACATCCAGGATCTGCAGGCGGGTCGGGTGTGCCAGCGCCTTGAAGACATCCGCGACCCATGAGTGAATGTCCATTGGATCTCTCCCACTATATTCAATATTCGGAATATATTATATTTGCGAACGAATCCTTTGCCACTGCCGAAGATCACAGGACAGCCATGACCTTCTGCAGAGCTTGGGAATCATGCCCTATACGCCTTTGATCCCTATACTCCGGGCAGGCGAACCTCTGCCCCTCAGGTTAGAGGTTTATCAAATTCTGCAAGTTGGCATGGGAAAGGGTATACTCTCCCTTCACAATGCGCGTGGAGAGAACGTCGCTCCTCACCGGCAGAACATCCGAGACAATTACTTTGTTGCAACAGGGGCGGCTGAAAACGATCTACACGAATGAATCAACATCTCTACACAACATGGTATTAAAATAGGTGGATAGGATAAGTCTTACATCATCCACCATAGTGGGGGATGACAAAGGAAGCACAGCATGAAACGCAGCTTGGGTTTCTTGATCTTGGGTATCGTTAGCCTTGTCGTTGCTGGTTGTGGTCCATCCGAACAGGCAGTCGCAGAGGCCGCCACCGCTGCTGCGCTGGCGGCCACCAACGCAGCCCAGACGGAAATCGCGGCCTACACTCCAACGTTGACGCCGTCTCCGACCACCACACCAACGATCACCCCGACTCCAACGGAAACGCTGACACCGACACCAGCGAGAACGCAGTTCCCCTGCAACATCGCAGGATATGTGGATGATATCACCATACCGGATGGCACCGAAATGGATCCCGGGGAGAGTTTTACGAAGACCTGGCGGCTTCGCAACAACGGCAGCTGCAATTGGACGATCGGCTACAGACTGGTTTTCGTGGGTGGGGACCAGATGGACGGTCCAACCATATCGGCATTCACCGACGATTGGATCTATCCGGGGTATGAAGTCGATGTGTCGGTCGACTTGGTGGCCCCCTCTGAGCCTGGTACTTACATCGGCTACTGGAAGCTGCAGAACGAATCCGGCATGGCTTTTGGATTGGCTCCTACCAGCGGTCCCTTCTACGTGGAAATCGTGGTCGTGGGCGAGGCACCAACCGCAACCCCAACCCCGGAGTAAGCATCTATATTCCAGGACCCCGTAAACTAAAAGAGGGCGTTTCCAGAAGTTGGAAACGCCCTATATTTTTTAGTCCTATCCAAGGAATCAGAAACTCCGGTTCAGCGTCCATAACGCCTGCGACAAATTCGCGGCGGGCATCCAGCTCGAGAGGCGAACCTATAATCTTTAGGTGATGCGTAACGGCGATTCATGCCGCTGGAGCAGGTATTGTTGGCAGGTCAATGAGATGCGTAGTTCAATACCATCAAGGCAGGGATTCAATGCACTGCAGCAGAGCCGCTGCAGATGACGTATCCCCGTTCAGAGCCAGATTGTAGGCCGAATCCAGCAGCGCTCCGATTTCGGCATCACCGGCATGAGATCGCCGCAGTTCGAGAATCTGCAGTGGGATGCGCAGATCATCAGCGGTAAATGGGAAATCCGGGTCCACCCATTGGCGCCTGGCCTCCTGCACCATCTCCAGGTATTGGTAGCCGAACTCCTGGGTGGGCTCGATGATCGTGCCTTCGCCATAGTCGTTCCAGGTGACCAGCTGCACGATATCAGGGTTATGGGTGAATGCCTGCTCGAGGGTGGTTGCGAAAGTCTCTCCTTCGTCTGCGTCCAGGAATCCATAGCTCTGCCCCACTCCAGCCTGGGCATAGATATCGTGAAAGCCGGGATATGCGCTGGCTACGAAGTGCTCCCAGTAGCTGGCTCTGAGGTAGAAATTGGAAAGTTGCATCTTCAAGGCGCTCATCGACAGCACGCCTTCCCAAGACTCGTGCATCGGAGGCCAGTTGAACGCCCCTGCAGCGCTGCTGCCGATACGGCTGTCGAGTGTGAAGAACAACGGCTGCGTTTCAAGCACGGAGAAGATCTCGTTCCACTCGGCGTTGGTGCGGAAGTACTGCGGGCCGAAGTTCAGCAGGACAGGTTGCCCGTCGATCCTCAGGTAGGTTTCATCCTGAAGCCATCGCTCCTGGATGGCGATCATGTCCTCCTGAGCACGGGCGATGGCGTTCTCAGTAGACAGTCGGCCATCGTTGATGAGGTGGCCCACGGTTTGATCCTCATAGCAGATAACAAAATTCAGCCCAGCTTGCTGCAGGTATTGAAACAGCACGGCGGTGCGTACATGTGAGCTGCGGTAATCAGAACGACTGGTGTGTCCATACCAATCGACGATGGCGCCGTCGATTCCGCTGAGTTTCATCAGCAACACCTGATAAGCCAACACGTCCTCGTCCATGGAGTCATAGGGACCGGTCAAGGGGTAGTAGTGGGAGGCGATCGGTCTGGTTCCGTCAGTTCCTACAGTCTCTGTTCGGTAGTGGTTCATCGTCCAGTGCTGACCCCAACTGCTGGCAATCGGAGGCGCTTCATACCACGGCATAAAATGCGCCATAATGTAGGGGCCAGAACGAGCACCGGTTTGATCCGGTATCTGAGGGCTTGGGGAGCTGGAGGGTATCTCCACCTCGGCACAGAGAGGCGTGCTTGGAGCTGTGGGTTCCGATGTGGAAACCGTGAATGCCGGTAGAGAAATGGTGGCCGTTGGTTCAGGCAGACCTGATGGCTCTTGGCTGCCGCCGCACGAGACAACTGCCACCGTAGCCAGTATGAACATGATCGTGACTGTACTTTTCTTTGCCATCACATGTTCCTTTCGGAGTGCAAGCTTCAAACTCGGGACCTCAGGTTTTCAATTCTCCAGTTGGAGCCGAACGCTTTCGATATCGCATTAGCAAAGGGAACAGTCAAACACGCATATCACTCCACGCAGGAATGGTCATAGTGTAAAGATAAGCCATGACCAGCCCCTACTTTCTGAGTTACTCTCCAGGCCGGTTTGTGTTATCGAAGTTATGAAGTTTGATTCATAGCTCATGATGAGTGATGGAAGTTCAGGGCTTAGCGAATGGCTATCTCCGAATCGTAATCGAAGATGTGAATGTTCGCCATGTTGAAAGCCACCTGAACCTTGTCGCCGGGAGCGAAACGCGAGCGTGGGTCCACTCTCGCAACGTATTCTTTACCTCCGCTTTCCAGATACACGAAGGTTTCATTCCCCATCAGTTCGGTGACCTCGATTTTGGCCTCGACCAGCTGGGGGATGATGTCTTGCGGAGCGAATTGAGGATTGTGGATATCCTCGGGACGGATCCCAAAGATAACCAGCCTATCCACCTTGGGACCGTAGGTTTCCCAGTCTTCCTCAGGGACCTCGACATTGAAGGAACCGGCATCAATGTACAGGCGCCCATTCTGCTTGTGCAAATGTACGTCGAAGAAATTCATTGCTGGGGAGCCGATGAATCCAGCGACGAATTTGTTCGCAGGAGAATCGTACAGGGTTTGAGGAACATCGATCTGTTGCAGGATTCCCTTATCAATCACGGCAATGCGGGTGGCCATGGTCATGGCCTCCACCTGATCGTGTGTTACGTAGATGAAAGTCGTCTGTAGATCTTGATGCAGTTTGCTGATCTCAGCCCTGGTCTGCACGCGCAGCTTGGCGTCCAGGTTGGAGAGAGGTTCATCGAGCAGAAAGACCTTGGGCTCACGTACGATGGCGCGCCCTACGGCAACACGCTGCCGCTGGCCTCCCGAGAGTTGCTTGGGTTTGCGGTCCAGCAGATCCTCAATGCCCAGGATGGAAGCCGCTCTCGCCACGCGCTCACTGATCTCAACCTTGGGTGTCCTGCGCAGTTTCAGGGCGAAGGCCATATTGTCGAAAACGGTCATGTGTGGATAGAGCGCGTACGACTGGAACACCATGGCGATGTCCCGATCCTTGGGAGCAATATCGTTGACCACGCGATCACCGATTTTGATGATGCCTTCTGTGACCTCTTCCAATCCTGCCAGGCAGCGAAGGGCGGTGGTCTTCCCGCATCCGGATGGCCCCACCAGCACCAGGAATTCCTTGTCTTCGACATGGATGTGGAAATCATTGATCGCAACGACTTCGTCAAAACGCTTGGTCACATGTTCGTAGGTCACGCTTGCCATGGAATTTCGCCTCCCGATCGATCGCTCTTGCTCATTCTCAGTGCATACTCTCCTGGCGGGATGTTCCAGCGCTCACACCAGGGAAGTGAAGCAGATTTCAATTGAAACTCACTTCAGCTCCTTCAGGAAAGGGACTGCCGGTTCTCCAGAAGGTGAAACCAGCGGCTCCGGGATGTCCCCCGCCGCCAAAACGGCTGGCGATCACAGAGACATCAATTTCCTCCGAGAATAGGGCAACATTCGTGAGCACGCGCCCATTATGATATCCGTCAATGTAGCAATAAGCAACTTCATAACCCTCATCGCACATGGCATGCCCAAGATCTCCACTTCCTCGGCTGTTGATCGCCAGCGCGCGGTGTCCTTCGAACTGCACTTCAAAGGCGTCCTGCTTTACCCGGCGTTTGATCTGGTTCAGGCGCGCTTGATAGAGGATTTCCCCGGTCTCGATCAACCTGTGGACCGGCTCATCGTCGCCATCCAGCAGGGGCGTCCAAAGGGAGTCGTTGGACGGATGCGTGTCTTCTTGAAAGAGCCCCTCGCAAAAGGCTGCCGTATGCTCGTAGGCAAAGCGCCATATGTCGCGGTCTCCGATGTAGCTTACGGCTATGGGAACGGCCTGATCGGGGAAGAGGAATTTCCACGTAAGCACACAAGCCGCCTCTTCCAGATTGCGCAGACCAGGCAAGTCATTCAGATCTGCCAATGCTTCAAGGGAACTCTTGTGATGATCGATCCAGATCACTTCGGCCGTGCTCATCATGCGCTGCATTTGGTCCAGCGGGAAGGAAAAATCAACGATCAAGATCGTGTCGGCCGCCGCGATGTCATCCCATGGGATGGGAACGACTTCATAATCCATCTCCCGCATCATAACCCCAGCCCCCAATGCCCTGCGCACGATGGCAGCCGAGCAGCGTCCATCGGCATCGTTGTGATGCATGCAGAGCACAACCTGGTTTTCGCCTGAAGCATTGGCCGCCATTAATTCCTCCTGTTCCAACGATGAGGATTCTCAGTTTATCAGATACAAGAAAGATGGAAAAGAGTCGTTGATCCCCAGTATTAATTTGCTCTCGATGGGGCAATCGGTGTAGGATGCATGACATTATTCGGTCGCTGAACAGAATACTCTTTCATCCGAGGCATTGAACTTCGACATACTGCTGGCGATCGACAAGATGCGAGGAAAATCATGAACAAGAAGAGGTTGATGGCCATACTGGTTTTACTGGGGCTGATGTCGGGAGCCTGTTCGACTGCACCGACGGATGTGTCGGTCTCTGAGGTTCGTATATTGATCAGCGAGGTGATCGCAGGTATACAGGGCAACAACAACTATGAATTCATCGAACTCTACAACGACGGAGAAGGGATCGCCGACCTCGATGGTTGGTCGTTGTGGTACAGGTTGTCGACCAGCGAGCAAGACCTGCCCGTCATCGCATGGCAGGAGACAACCCTGATCCCGCCTGATGGCCATTTCTTGCTGGGGCGCGCGGGGCAGGATCTGGGCCTACCTGCAGACGCGGGATTTGAGCAAGCCTTGAACACTTCCGGCGGGGGTTTCATGCTTCGCAAACCCGACGGAAGCATCGCTGACGCGCTGGGTTGGGGAAACGCTCCAGCAAGCTTCACCGAGGGCACGGCCGCCCCGGCGCTTGCCAATGGGCAATCCCTGGAACGCGCCCCCGGCGGAGATGCCGGGAACGGCTCGGACACAGATGATAACGCTTCGGATTTCATCCTGACCTCCACTCCCACACCACAGAACACCGGCAGTCCTCTGACACCGGCGACCGATCTCCCGCTCCAAATTCAACTGGATGCACCGAGTGCAGTCGAACCAGGATCCAGCTTCGATCTAACACTGACGGTTCACAACCAAACCGACAACGCCATCGACGAGGTCCTGGCCTATCTCCCGCTGTCTGCGGGCTTGATCATCGCCGATCAACCAGCGGATCTGGAGATTCTCGAAGGTCTTGGCACCTGGAGCCTTGGCGAACTCGAGGCTGGGGATGAGCGTTCGCTGACCATCGGCATGGAAGCGCCGTGGCGCTACATCGACTTGATTGTGGGCGGCGCCCATGTTGAAGCCGAGGGAGTTACACGGCCGGCTTTCGCTTCTCCTCATTGGCTGCGCATCGAGGGCGGCGTGATCCCAGTGGGGATCGCACGCGAGATGGTGGGCGAGACAATCACCGTCGTGGGCACCGCTACGATGTATACGGGTGGCTTCTATGCCGGATCCACAGGCACGAAATTCTACCTTCAAGACGACAGCGGAGGGATACAGGTTTACGTCCCAGATGGCGCTTCGACGGTCGTGGTGGGAATCGGAGACCAGGTTCAAGTTACAGGAAGCATTGCACTCTATCGGGGTTCGATCGAGCTCATCCCCCTGCCTGAAGACGTACTCGTCCTGGGCGAAGGCTCCCCGATCGAGCCGCGGGAGGTCGAGCTCGAGCAGACGGGCACCGAGGCAGAGCCTCTACTCGGCGAGCTCATCGGCATCCAGGGAACCGCGGTCAGGGCCGAGGAGTTCAGCTACAGCTACGAGGTGGATCTCGTCGATGATCGTGGCAATCTGCTCACGCTCTACCTGGACAAGCTGACGGAAATGAGTTCCGAGCCGGTGGACATCGGCCATCAGTATCATGCCGTGGGCATCCTGGAGATTCTGGATACGACCGTTCGCCTGAATCCCCGATTGCAGGCCGATCTGACCGAAATCTTTCCTCCGGGCCTGCGCGTCGTGGCAGATGGACCAAGCTCAGTCCTGCCGGGAGAAACCTTCACAGTCACCCTGACGGTCTACAACCACGCTGCCGACACCTTGAATGACATTATCGTACATGCCACTTTACCAAGCCAGGCTGCAGACACAGTGGAGATCCTGGATGGGGGCAATCTACAGGCCGGCAGCATGGAGTGGCTCGTCGATTCCCTGGAGGGAGATGGGGCAAGTGCTGAGATCCATTTCCAAATGACCGCCCCCGGCGTCCTGGAACCGATCATCTTCGAACAGTATGGCGCCGAGGCGGAGGACCAGATTTTTACATCCGACGGATCCTTGCGCGTGTTTGTCGGTACGGGCGTGCCCATCTGGGCCATCCAAGGCGAGGGAGACATCTCACCCTACAAGCTGGAAACACTCACCACGCAGGGAATCGTCACGGGCGTATTCCCCGAACTGTTTGGATTCTGGATCCAGGAAATCGATACCGATGATGTCGACACCACCTCCGCCGGGCTGTTCATTTCCCAGGAACCGTTGTTAGAGCCGTACACGCTCGAGGATCTGGCACTCCCGGTCGAGTTGGGTGACCTGGTCGAGGTGACAGGACAGGTACGTGAAATCTCCCAGGAGACTCAAATCCGACTGGCCGATCTGGGAGATGCAGTAGTTCTAGCCCGGAATTACACACTTCCACCAGCCGTAGAGCTCGATCCCCCCGTGGAGAATGCCGATGCGCTGCTCTATTACGAAGCGCTCGAAGGCATGCTGGTGAGTGTGGAAGGTCCGGCGATCGCCGTTGCACCGATTTCGAAGTACGGCGAAGCAACACTGGTACTTCCCTATCACGAAGTCGACAGGCTGTGGCGAGACAGCCCCAGCGGAATGATGATCGTGACGGATGACGGCAGCGAGATGGTGCACTACGATCGTTCCACGCTGCCATATGTGATCCAGACAGGCGATCAGGTTGAGGGCTTGCTTGGCCCGCTGGCGTTCACCTTCGGGCAATACAAGATTGAACCCCTGGAGAATCCAGTGGTGACCACCCAGGATCGTGAGCTTCCATCGCTGCCTGCCCTGGGGGAGGACGAACTGGGTTTGATGACCTGGAATGTCGAGAACCTGTTCGATATCCTGGATCCGAATCCCACCGATATTCCCGAACTCAGGCGAGCGGATTATGATCTGGCGCTGGAGAAAATTGCTAACACGATCCTGGCCGCTGGAGCTCCGACGATCGTCGGCTTGCAGGAGGTGGAGCACCTTGGGATTCTCGAAGACCTGGCTGAATTGCCTTCCATGGCGGCCTTCGATTATCAGCCGTTTCTGCTTGAAGGCACCGATAGCCGGGGGATCGATGTGGGGTATGTCGTGCGCGGGGACAGGGCAAACGTGGTGCGCGTGGAGCAGTTCCCCGCACCGGAGGGTTTGACCAGCCGCCCGCCCCTGCTGATCGTCGTGGAAGTGAGTTATGGGGGAGCAACGGAAACATTCTATGTGCTCAACAACCACTTCACAGCGCTTTCCGGCGGCGAGCTGGCGACCGAGCCGCGTCGAACGGCACAGGCGGCCTGGAACGCAGAGGTGCTGGAATCCCTGCTGATAGCTGATCCGGCCGACCACGGCGTCGTGATGGGGGATCTCAATTCCTTCTACGACACCCCGCCGATTGAAGCGTTGGAGGCGATCGGGCTGCAGCATGTCTTCGATAGCCTCTCGCCGGATGAACGCTACACGTACATCTACCAGGGTCTCTCGCAGACGCTGGATCACATCCTCGTCACGCCGGATTTAATGGCGCGACTGCTGCGTGTGGACGTGCTTCGCACCAACGCCGATTTCGCGCCGCCGATCCCGGGCGATGATTCCCCGCTGCGGAAATCGGATCACGATGCCGTTGTGGTGGTGTTCTCGCTGGCACCCTAATCTGCGCCGCTCAACTTGGAAGCAAAACGGGCTGTAACCGGAGAGGGTTACAGCCCGTTTGTGGTGATTTGAAGAGACTCGAATTACTGTGTCTCTGCCAGTGCTTCCGCGGCGGTAACATCCAGCTCAGCCAGCAGGGTGGGGATGTCTCCAGGCACACCCTGAATGATGGCTGCAAAGGTGTCACCCACACTGCGGCGTACGCTACCCCAGGAGGACCATCCGGGCTCAGCAACACCATAGGGCAGAACGGAGATGCCCTCAGACCAGAGCGGGTTGGCTGCGATGTAATCCTCAAGCAGTGGAAGTGTGCTTTCCCGAATGGGATGGTAGGCGCTGGCCTCGATCCAGGTGGCCTTGATCTCAGGTGAGGTGAACCACTTGATGAAGAGCCAGGTTGCCAGCATCTTCTCGGGTGTGGTGGCCACAATACCCGAGTTCTGAGCGTAGGAATCGACCGCCATCATGCCGTCTACGCCTGGGAACGGAATCACGCCCCACTCATCCGTGGAGGCCGCGTCCTCGAATGCACCTGCCTGGTAGGGCAGGCCGGCGGTCGAGCTGGCGACGATGAGCGCCTTGCGGGTTGCGAACTCAGGATTGGGATAGCTATCGGTCGGGAAGGCGCAGCCGTCGTCCCAGAGCTCCTTCAAGTTGCCCATGACCTCGCGGATGACAGGCTTGTCGAAGCTGTAGGCGGTTTGATCGTCGTTGAGGACATCCTCACCGAAAGCGCCCACCCAGGAGACGAGGTTCTCGGCGGCTGGGTAGAGTACAAATCCGCCCATGCCGTCGTTATCCGGATCATCATCGGCGGCTGCGGCGTCTGTTGCAGCACAAACCTGCTCCGCAAACTCATCCCATGTACCAGGCGCGGCGTCAAAGCCCAATTCCTGGCCCCACGTGTAGTTGTAGAAGAGCACGTTCGCCGATTGTCCGTGCGGGAATCCCACACGGGCGCCGTCGGAGCCGATGCCGTTGGACCAGACGCCCTCGTAGAAGTCGGCAAGATCATCCGCTGTGAGGCCGACAATCGGATCCTCGACATAGGGCGTGATGTCCGTCAGCGAACCAACCGAGTACCATGTGTCGAGAGCGTTGGTGTAACCTACGACCATGTCCGGCAGGTCGCCAGACTGAATGGCGGCGTTCATCGAATCCTCAACGTCGCTGTAGCGGCCCTGATCGACCAATTCGACAGTGATGCCCCACTCATTGGTGGCATTGAAATCGTCGACGATGGCCGTCAGTCCCTCGCTGGGAGTGCCGGACCCCCAAACATGCCAGAAGACGACCGTCTGACCGCTGGGATCGACGTTCTCGAAAGCCCCGGTCACGGGCGGCTCGGTGACCTCTGGTGTTGGTGTGGCACATGCGCCTGCGATCAGTGGCAGCAGCATTGCCAGCAGCAGCACCCATGAAAACGATTTTCTAGACATTCCTCTTTCCTCCTCTAAGGATTGTTGCAAGATCCACTTTAGATTCTGCTAATTTCAGCCAGGTGTGGATGCTGGATATGAGACACCTCCCTTCGCTAATCCCTCAGCCTTTCAAGCCGCTGCGGGCGATGGATTCCGTGAATTGCTTCTGGGTGATGAAGTAAAGAATCATGATCGGCACCATGGTGATCGTGGCGCCGGCCATCATCATTTCAAACCGTTGCCCGGCCTCATCGACGAAGGCCAACAAACCGACAGCGATGGGCCTCCACTCGGGAGAATTCGTCACCAACATCGGCCAGGCGAGCGCATTCCAGGACCCGATGAATGATAACACCACAATCACCATCAGTGGGGCTTTCGCCAGCGGTAGCACGACCTTCCAGAGAAAGCGCAGATGCCCCGCGCCATCGATCTGTGCAGCGTCGAACAACTCGTCCGGAACCTGGGCGAAGAATTGACGCAGCAGGAAGATCGAGAAGACATTGCCCATGAAGGGCACCGTCAGCGCCGGCCAATTGTTGATCCACTTGATGGGACCGATGCGGCCCAACCAGGTTACGGTCAGAAAGTTAGGAATGATGAGCACCATGGCCGGAATCATCATCGTACTCAACAGCACGCCGAAGATCAGATCCCTTCCTGGGAATCGTATGCGGGCAAAGCCATAAGCCGCCAGCACGCTGAAGGTCAGCTGTCCCGCGAGAGTGATGAGTGTAATCTGGAAGCTGTTGGTGAAGTATTCGGCAAAATCAGCCTCTTCCCAGGCGTTGACATAGTTTTCGAAGTGCAGCTCGGTGGGGAAGAAGCGCACGCCCTGTGCTTCGGCAGAGGATTTGAGCGAGGTGGAGAGCATCCACACAAACGGCACGACCGCCACCACGGCCCAACTGACTAAAATCATATAGATCAGAATCTTTCCGATCAACTGCCGCAGCCTGGCTGCCGAACTCATAGTGCGTTTGCCGCGAATGATCTCAGCCATAGAACACTCTCGATCCCTGAACACGATTGTTGATGATCGTCAAGGTAACAATGATGGCCAGCAGCACGAAAGCCAGTGCCGAGGCATAGCCGTAGCGCACTTTATCGAAGAACTCGACGAAGATGGTCACGCTGAACGTGTCCGAGGTACGCAGTGCTAATTCATTACGCAGGACCCAGATATGCTGAAAGGCTTTGAAGGTGCCGATGATCGCCATCAGCGATAGAAAGTAGGTCGTGGGTGAAAGCAAGGGGAAGATCACGTTGCGAAAGATGGCCCAGCGTCCGGCACCGTCGATCTCGGCGGCCTCGATGAGTTCGGTGGAGATGTTCCCCAATCCCGCCAGGTAGATAACCGTGTCGTAGCCCACATAGACCCAGATCGAAAATATCATGATCACCACCAGCGCCAGGCTGGGTCCGGCGGCCCACTCCGGTACGCTGATGCCGAGACTTTCCCCGATCATGGTAAAGACGCCGCTGGGTTCCTGCAACCAGAATTGGCGTTCCATGCCGAAAACTTTGAGGATCTGGTTGATCAGCGATGATTGACGGCTGGAGAACAGCTGTCTGAACACCGCCGCGCTGGCCACCGTGGGAGTCACGTAGGTAAGGAAATACATCATGCGGAACAGCTCGGAACCGCGCAGCTTCTGGAAGAGCATAACGGCCAGGAAGAGCGCAATGCCAAGTTGGAACGGCACCGTACCTGCGGAGTAGAAGATGGTGGCCTTCAATCCCATCCATAAATCATCATCGCCGGCGGCAAGGATCACGGGCACCTCACCGATCAGCAGCCAGCCGCCGACCAGAAGCGCAAAGGCGCTCAGGATCTTGAGCCAGAAGCCCCGGCTGCTGTCCGCATCTTGAGCGGAGCGCCATACGAACCAGGCAGCGATGAGCAACAGGATGCCTGAGCTGATGGTGATGATCTGAGGCCAGATGCCGGGATCTTCGCCTGTGTCAAGTGCCGCAGTATAGGCTGAAATCACCTGGCTTGCGGTGAAGACGATCAGCAGGATGCCCAGTCCAACAGCGAGCCAGCTCAGCGCGAAGCGGGCCTGGTAGGGTATGTTGCGCGGATTTCGCCAGGCGCGAGTGGAGAGCACATAGCCGGCTATGGACAACCCCAGGGTCAGCAGGAAGATGTAGAAAGCAGGGAGCACATTCTCTGCGCGGAACGCCTCACCGAGCAGCCGGTTGAAGAGTTCGCGGGTCTTCTCCACGCCGATGATCTTATCGGCGATATCCAGCACTTCGGGGAGCAGAAGCACGAACCAGCGCGCGAAGCTGCCAATCATGGCCGCGTGCAGCAGCCCGATGGCAACCAACCACCAGGCTTTGTCTTTGTTTTCCCGCATTTCCTTGCGTAACCGGATGACGAGCAGAATTGCGACAACGATGGCGGCAATGCCCAATGCGAAGGCAGCCACATAGGCCAGGTTACCGATCGCACCCGCGAAATTCTTCAGCCCGAGAAAATCACCTCGCTTGAGGCGCCATTTCTGCAGGCTGACATACAGGGCAAAGCCGACGGGGAATATCCCGAAGATGAAGATCAGGATCACCGCGGGTGCGACCATCAAGTATCCGGTCAGGTATTCGCGCACGCGGCGCAAGCGGAGCACGCCGAAACGGGACCCCAGCGGAAGCCGCTCATCTTTCAACTCACGATGTTGGGAATGCACCGATCTGGTCATGGGCTATTCACCATTGGTTCGCTGTCTGAGTTGCGGTGGACTAGTATATGCGAAGCATGGGAATTATACAATCATAGGACAGGAGGAACGGAAGAGAGCCCGATCCGGTTTTCGACTTCTTCCCCAACCAACTCTCCTGCCCTTTCTATTGAATCCAATCGCTTTGGAAACGAAGCGGTTCCATGTTTAATTTTCCAGGATCTGGATCAGTTTCGTGATCGCTTCATCTCTGTTTTTACATACGTGGCTGGCATGATACTGGAGCCAGATTCTTTTCTCGTTGCCTGTATCTCCCACGAATACCACAATCGGTATCTTCCAAAGGTACGCATAGACCAATTCACAGATGCAGCCAATGTAGTTGTGTTCAGCTATCGAACAATCCATGAGCATTGCATCACTGTTACGCAGGAGGGCCAAGTCGCGTTCAACGATTTCTCGCGCCCTGTCTCCGAGGGATTCTCCCGTTTCCCCCTCAGTTTCCTCCCGATAAGGATCGAGCATTTGAATCCCAAAGGCGGCCAAGATCTCCTCGATTTCAAGAGCCTGACCGCGAATCCAATCCGTTGCAATGCCATCCATCGCACGAGCGAAGTAAACTCGACGCATGCTCATCACCATGTTTTGATAAAGGCATCCTCCACAATTCTGCTGGCCTAGCGGTTCATCAACCCCAACAATGAGCCGAACCATTGGCAGCGCAGAATGGCTTCACAACCAACACCCGGGTATTTTCGCTGATGAGGAACTGACAGTCAATGGATTAGCAAACTGAGGGCCCTCTCGGGCGCCTTCTGGAGGCCCGGAGTTTGAAACTTCTTTCTATATCCCATCTTTCCCCCCCTGGTCAAGGTACTTGGAATTATGTTGTTAACGACGCTCCATGCTTTCAGGTTATCCTGAGAGGCAACTATGATGCTGATCCGATGAATGATGCAGATTCGACTTGCCGGTAAGAAACCATCGAGCGTTTGCGGCCACCCCGAAATCGAGATCCTATTGTGAACCATGCATCTCAAGTCAGAAGTCCGCACACTCGAGTGCTTCTTGGTAGGAGGAACAGATCTCCTTTTCACGCGTTCTCTGCGGGAGAACCTGCCTTCTCGCACCGGTGTGTCAGCGGGCTTCGTGGCACGAACACCGGTAGTATAAATCCGGTACGAACGGCGGCGTGACTTCTTCTGTTCAAATGAGCAGCTCCATTATCAGCGGTTGGTATCCTTCCACAAAGATCCTTCTGAAGCCTGGGCCGATATCCCAGCGGTCCCAGGTTCCCTTCTTGTAGAGATGCCCATAATAGTCATATCCATGTTTTATTAGCAAATCTGCGAGGCATTCTGAAAGGCTAGGGCACCCTTTCGGGTGCCTTCAGGTAGCGGGAACTGGATTCCTTAAGCATTGAATCAAAGCGGAGGAGAGCGAAGTCCCACGAACGCAGCAAGTGGGGGCTTGTCCTGGTGCTCTTCCAGGGAACCAAGGACCTTGAGATGATGGATTTCACTCTAATAACAGCGATCTCAGAGCGTCGGGATAATCTACTCAACCAACCTTGTGATTAGAGGTTCCTTTGGACCCGACGATAAGTGATTATAAGCAGTATAGGATTACTACGAAGTTTTCTCAAATGCCCAAGGCAAGAAAAGCCTTCAACCGACTGAATGTGAGTTTGCATTCTCCCCATGCCTTATCGTAAGTCACCATCTGGATCAGCGTTTAGGAGTAAGTCAGTGGGAGACGTATTTTTCTCTATCACGAGTGACTCAATTTGCCCATGAAAAAACATAATCAAATCCTGGAGTAAGATATGAATAGATATTAACTCGGTGAGGCAATCAAAGTAGGGAAGATAAGATGAATAAGCTGCTTCCAAAACTAAAACCATCCAGAAAGTCTCAGCTCCTAATTGCTGTAATGCTGATAGTTGTTGTAGTGCTCTTCTTTCTTCCTGTGATAATCCCCCAAACCATAGATGTCGTTGCGAATGAAGATCGTAGTGGATGTATGGTCACCAAACCCCCAATAGAATCAGGCTTCGATCCTTTCTATGAGAAGTATTGTGAAATGGATGGAATCCCAATTATCAGTTCAGCAGCTGTGGATGATCTTGCTTTACAACAAACATATTACATTTTACAGAATTTATTGGCGCCGATTCCATATGTCAGGGATAAATTCTTGGATTTGGGAGTATATTTCGCGATTATTGGAAGGTTCGAGAATCAAACTACCCTCCCAGAATATGCCCATCTGGACAGCGCGTATTGGGATAACCGAGCTAGAGGTTTGGGGGCCAGCGGAAGCGATAGGGTCTCTTCAGTTGGCGAGGAGAACTTATTATGCCTGAGCATGGATCGATATCACGGAGAAAGCATTGCGGTTCATGAATTTGCCCACACGATCCATCTTCTAGGATTACGGAGAACCGTGTTTGGCTTTGATTCCAGGTTGAGGCTTCTGTATTATTTTGCGAAAATTGAGGGGCTTTGGGTGGACACATACGCCGGATCCAATATGAAGGAGTATTGGGCAGAAGGGGTGCAATCCTATTTTGGTACGAACCTCCAGCAACAGCCATCGGATGGTATACACAATTGGGTCAATACACCTGCTGAACTTGCCAGATATGACCCGCGTCTTTATCAATTGATCGATTCGATCTTCGGGGGATTTAGCTGGTCACCAACTTGCCCTTAATAACAAACTATATAGATTATGAAATGCATGCCTAATGCCCTTGTTCAAGGTTCATGAATAGATCTTCGGACTCAAGTTTCTTGGAATCGTATTAAGAAGAAAGGTTTCTAACTACCGGACTGCACGTCCTCAGATCATTTGAAACTGGCCCGCTTCCGCTCTTGATATCCCACACGACCATGGCAAATTCCTCTTGCTCAGCCGCGCTCTTGATGCAATGTGTATTTATGCTCTGAAATGCCGAAACTTGGGACCTTCCGGCCCCAGATTTCCTTCTTGTAGCGATGGTCTTAGAAGTCATATCCGGCTGGAAAATCAATCTGCGAGGCATTCTAAAGGCGAAGGCACCCTCTCGGGTGCCTTCAGGTACTGAGCTTCGCTCCTGAAACAACTATCTCGAAGCGTCAGCCTGCCCTGCCTGACCTTGGGTTCTTCAAGGGCAGGCCAGGGACAAAGCGTTAGAGCCCACTTTGTGATTGGAGGTTCCCTCTATTCGGAAATGTACATTTCCTAAGATGCTTTTCCTAGTCTTTTCAAGGCTATCGTTGCAGCCTTACGAATCTCTTCATCCTCGTCATCCAGCAGTTTCTTGAGGGGTTTGATAGCCCGGGTTTCTCCTAATTCCACCAAGCATCTAACGGCATAACCGCGCACGTATCTATTAGGGTCACTGAGCGCTTCGATCAAGTCATCTGCGGCTGCAGAGCCAATCGCGATCAGTGAGCCTGCCGCTTGTGAACGCATTGATTCATCATGGTGCATGGTCCATAGCCCCCAATCAACATTCGTAGCCGCTGCAGGTTTTTGCGATAACTTCCATGGAAGTCCTTCCCTTATCGCAGCAATCAGAGGTTTGATGGCGCGCTCGTCACCAATTTGGCCGAGGGAAAGTGCGGCTCGTTCTCTAACGAGTAGGTTCTCGTGCTCGAGCGCCGTGATCAAAGGCTCCACTGCGCTGGTGTCTTCGATCATTCCTAGCGCTCGAGCGGCTCCTTGTGGCACGAGCTCATCAGGATCATCGAGCAACTTGATCAATGGCCTCACTGCTTCTTTGGCCTTAATATGTCCCAGGGCTTGGGCAGCGGCATTGCGTACGTTAGGGGAATCGGAATAGAGCGCTTGAATGAGGGGCTTTACAGCGGGTTTCCCGATTTTTATTAGATCTTTAATTGTTGGATTTAATATCAAATTACTCCTGGTATCAAGTTTGCTGATCAGATTCTCAATTTTTCCCATTCTTCACCCTTGTCCTAATTGTATTCAAACATGAGGTTCTTCAGGTACCAACCAACTTTACTGTAATCAATCTTTCCCTGTTCTCCGAAGTGACAGATGTCATTAATATTTCCCTATCTTGGGTAAAAGCCCTCTGACTTGAGGTCTTTTGATCCAACTCAAAAGGTCTGCGATCGAGCTCTGGTCACCGGTG
>DUET01000026.1 GCA_011192015.1 Anaerolineae bacterium | reverse complement strand
CTGCCCACAAGCTGCCCCATATGCCCCCAATCGACCGTCTCTGCATAGCAGAACCAGAGCATGCGCGTCAGGCTTGTTGTGGGAATCCATGCAATCAGTGGCTGCAAGAAACCTGGAATCTCTAAGCCCACCATGTCCACGATCAAGGCGCCATAGAGCAAGAAGATAAAAACGATCATCAGCCCCAGCGCATCCTGGCCGCGATCGAAGAACGTGCCGATCACAAGGCCCATGGCAGTCGAGATCAATCCGGCGGCAAGCACGAAAAGCGCGGCAACTTCCCAGTGCACGATGGCCGACCATGAGCCAAGGAAGACGATGACGGCGGAGATGAACATGTAAAACATGCCCGCCAATGTCTTTCCCGCGACCACCTGTCGGATGGTGGCTGGAGCGACAAGCAAGGCATCCAGGGTCTTGGTGTGCTTCTCTTCGAGGAGAAGATGAGGAACCAAGTAAAGCCCTATCATGGTGATGATAAGGACAGAGGTCATCCCAAGGAACCCCAGCATCTGAAACCCGCCTGTCGAGGGGTACACGATTTGGCTTTCGATCGACAACGGTTCGTCCAAGCCCAGGAGTTCAGAAGCGAGATCGGCCAATCTGACTTCCAAGTTCTGAAGCTCCCCCCGGTTTGCCCAGCTCACATAGAGCTGGATGCCGGGAGGCGTCCCCGAGACCATCCCAGCGTCAAACCCAGCCGGGATCAGAAGCCCGGCTTCCACGCCCGGTCCTACGCTGGAGCTTCCAACAAGGAACAGAAGGTTGTCCTGGCTGATGGCCTTCCTGACCGTGAAACCGGGATCATCTTCCAGCGCCTGCAGCAACTCAGATCCCTCGGTATCGTAGACGGCGATTGGCGAGTCCGGCTGGACCAGGAACACCGAGATCAGGCTCGGCGTGGCCACCATGAAGCCCAGGACCAGGATCAAAGACAGGATCAGGCGACTCTTGAAAGCGTCACGAATGTCTTTGACGGCGATGATCCAGATGTTCGTGAAACCATCCAACCACGGAGTGCGCTCTGCTTTCATGGATCCATCCCTTTCTCTAGATCGCCTGCATCCACGGATCCCTGAAGCGATGGTCAGCGATCCGATCTCCGAATAAGCCAAACCACGGCGGCGAAGATCAGAACCGTGAAGCCCAGGCTTATTGCCAGGTCCTTCAAGAGGTCAATCCCTGTGATACCGACGGACAAGGATGCGTTCATCAATCTAGAAAGTGCCGCGGTGGGCAGAATTTCCAGGTAGGCTCTGAATCCAGAAGCGGTATTGGACTCCTGGGCGAAGAACGCCGGCACGATGAGCAAGATGGTGACGGGGAGATTGTACAGGCTAAGCTTAATGCGATCGTGCACGAGGCTCCCCATGAGAAGGCTTATCCCAAGCGAAAACAGCGCGATGAGAATGAACGCCAGCAGCGCCATTCCCCAGTTGACCACATACATATGGTTCAAGAGGAACCAGCCTGCACCGATGACCAGGGCATAGAACATTCCTGCCAGCGCCTTTCCAAGCACGATTTCCGCGACGCTCAGCGGTGAGACCAGCAGTGCTTCCATGGTTTTCGTCTTTCGTTCATCGAGCATCAGAAAGGGAACGATCGAGATGACCATGAAGAAGGTCACGAAGACCAGGTGGAACGCGACCGCGGCCTCGTTGCCCAGTGTGCCGGTGCGGGGGATGATACTTTCTCCCTGGATGGCGATGCACACCGGCTGGCCCAGCGCGAGCGAAAACTGCTCTGTGTACTGGTTCTCCAACTCGGATATCTTGAAACGCTGGAACCAATTCACGTAGCCGGTCAGAACCGGCTGCTCGCCGGCTTCCAGGGCGGCGTCGAAGCCCTCGGGCACGACCAAGCCCAGGTTGCTGTAGCCCATCGAGCGCCGCATTTCTTCAACGGAGGAGACAGGGAAGAACCTGATCAATACACCATCCCCGAGATCGATATCGTCCTCGAACGTGGAGGATCCCGATTCAGGAACCACGACGACGTCGACACCCTTATCGAAGGGACGCACGCTGAGGATCCAATAGAAGAACACCAGCAGCGCGAGGACCACAACGATGTTGATCAGCGTGGTCTTCGGTTTCAAAGCATCGACGATGTCCTTCGAGCCCACGACCCAGATGTTGTACAGTGTTTCGGTCCAAGAGGTGTTAGTGGAATTCATGATCCTTTACTCCAATGGCTGAGATGACTTCCCGTCAAGCGGATGAATACATCTTCGAGGGTCGCTTCTTCGCTTTCTCCATGATCGAGCTTTAGCTGCTCTGGAGTGTCGATGGCGGCGATCTTCCCATGATCGATGAAAGCCACTCGCCGGCAAAGCTGATCGGCCTCTTCCATGTAGTGCGTGGTCAGGAAGATGGTCATGCCTTCTTGGGCAAGTTCACGAACCCTCGATCGAATCTCGCGCGCCACGTGGGGGTCGAGACCGCGCGTGGGTTCATCCAAGAACAAGACCTTGGGCCGGTGAAGCAGCGCACGAGCGATCAACAGGCGCTGCTTCATGCCGTTCGAGTAATTCTCGACCGTGTCCTTGGCTCGGTCAAGCAACCCTACCCTGTCCAGCACTTCCTCCACCCTATGCTTGTCCACCCGATACAGGCGGGCAGCGAAGCGCAGATTCTCACGCCCAGACATGCGAAGGTAGAGGTTCTGGACTTCAAAGACGACCCCGATCAAGGGCTTGAGTTGCTGCCGCTGCTCCACCACGTCCCATCCCATCACGGAAGCCGATCCGGATGTGGGGCGCAGCTGTCCGGTGAGGATGCGGATGGTCGTGCTTTTCCCGGCTCCATTGGGACCCAGGAAACCGAAGATCTCGCCCGGCTCCACATGGAAGCTGATATCATCCACAGCCCGAAGCCCGTCAAAGTCTCGTGTCAGATTCTGCACATCGATCGCTTTCATTCTCTTGCTCCCAGTTTCCTGGTTCGATAGCGAACCTGTAGATCGGTGCAATGCCGTCTGGTGACTCTCTTTGCAGGATTTTCAGCCGATCTTGTTTCGACTTCCCGTGGAATTTCTCGAAGACAGCATAGTGAAAAGAAAGAATGTTTGCAATAAATATCCGGCGAGTGGCATTCCGCGCCCGGCGAGCAGCCCCTGGGGAGGGGCGAACGACATCGACTCGATCGCCTAAAACTAGACAATAAGGTTCGTTTGTGACAAATTACGGAGAAGGCTCGGAAAAGGGGGAGCGGAGCATCGTACGATGGTGGATGAGGGGGGAGCTGTAGTGGATGAGGGATTTTCCCCACGAAGGTGGGTTCTGTCAGTAGCCCAGAAGTTCTCGCAATTCTCGTGCCGCTGACTTGCTGAGGGGGATTTGCGTGGCTTCGGCGTCCTTGAGCTTGAGCGTGAAGCTGTCGCGCGTGAAGGGGATCACCTCGCCCACGTGCTGCAAGTTGACCAGGTAGCTGCGGTGGGCGCGGAAGAAACCGCTTCGAGACAGGCGGCGCTCGAGATCCGTCAGGGTGAACTGGGTGGGGATGGCACCATCGGCGGTCTGCAGGAACGCCCGATCATCCTGAGCGAAGACGTACAAAATATCGGCTGGATCCACCAAGGCCACAGATCCCTCCAACCTCGCTGGAATCATGAAAGGCATCTTCTGCGATGGCGCTTCGCCCGGGATGTGCGAGCTGACGATGCGGCCATGGCTCAGTTGGTAGAGGACATCGCAGATCGATTCAAGGTTGCTGGCATCTTCGCAGAGCGCCAAGATTGCAGCGCCTTCGGCTGCATGCTGTCGAATAAGGTCGCCCAGCAGGGCTACGGTTGCTTCGTCGCAGCCGCTGAAGGGATCGCCGAGGATCAGGATCTTGGGCTGATGCAGGATGGCCCTGCCGAAGGCAAGCCGGCGCCCAAGAGAAGATCCCAACTGATTGGCCTCTATGGAAGCATGATCTGCGAGGCCGACCATGTGGATGATCTCCTCAATCCTGCTCTTCGGGAGCCGGTACAGGCGTGCGAAGACAGCCAGATTGGCATAGGCTGACCTGTTCGCGTAGAGGTTGCTCTCCTTGAACATCACGCCCACGATTTTGCTCAGACGGTTGCGATCGGCGTGCGGGTCGAGCCCGGCCATGCGGACGAAGCCCGCAGAACAGGTCGCCTGGCCGGTGAGAATCTGCAGCAGCATGTCCTGCCCGCTGTCGACCGATCCGACGATGGCCGCGACCTCCCCTTCCCTGACGACCAGCTCGGGGATGTCGAGGGCGGTGTTCTGTTCGATGACCTTCTGCAGTCCCTGTATCTCAATCATCACAACTCGCGGATTGCCTGATGCTTCCCCTGGAAATCAGTATCCGCAATCTTAGCACAGGCGGAAACTTTACAATGGAGATTGGGATGACTGACACGACAATCATCCCGATCGTCAGTCCGATTCCGATGCAGGATATGCTTCTTTCCGACAGCTCCCATCAACCTTCAGGATGAGCTCGTAGCCGGCATGGATTTTCCAAACTGATCACCATGGTCCCGTCACTGGAGAAACTCGACTTTCCCGGTTGCAACGTCATACATCGCTCCGGAGATGCTGATTTCGTTCCTATTCAACATCTCCTTCAAGATGGGGCTTCTCCTTTGAATCTCCTCAACCGTTAGTCGAACGTTGGCCTCCGCGATATGGTTGATGTTTAGGTCTCCATCTGGATTACTCTTCCGAAGGACTTCAACCGCTGGCTGGAGCTTGTTGACCAATCCTGTCAGATTTCCGAGTTCGACTTGGTCCTTCGCGCCCTGGATCGCGCCACAACTGGTGTGGCCCAGGACCAGGATGTGCTTCGAACCGATGACCTTGGTGGCAAATTCCATGGAGCCGAGAATATCCTCATTGACAAAGTTGCCGGCAATGCGAATGCTGAAGACATCGCCGATTCCCAGATCGAAAATCAACTCTGGTGGCACGCGGGAATCAATGCAGCCCAGGATCACGGCAAAAGGGTACTGGCCTGAACTGGTGATCTCTATTTGTTCCAAAAGATTGCGCTTGGCCTGCTTCTTATCCAGGAAGCGCTGATGGCCAGCCTTCAGCATTTCAAGCGCCACTTCTGGTGTCATTTGTTCCTGAGTCTGTTGGGTCTGCGTGATCATGTTCCCTCCAGATATCCTCTTACCAAGCATCTGGTTCATGCGCCGGCCAATTGATACTTACCCTCACTGACTTTGATCAAGCCCTCGCCGGTAAGCCACTTAACTCCTGCCTCGAAACTATCGAAGATCTGATCTTCAGGGAGAAGGTCGGGGATGATGTCGATCGACCGCAGCATGTCATAAGGCTGAGGCTGAACGCCTGTCAGCAGGATTTTCACACCTTTTCTACTCAAGTCGAGAATGGCCTCTTCCATGGCGTACAGACCGGATTGGTCCATGTGGGGGACTCGATCCATGCGGATGACCAGAGAGCAGATGCCGACATCGAGATTGCGGATCAGTTCCTGAAAGTGGGATGTAAAGCCGAAGAACATCGGTCCATAGAGATGTTTGACATAGACGCAATTTCGCAGACCGGGATATTCCAACTGTTCGTCAGACCATCGCTCTTCACCGTCGATTCCGGAGAGAGCTGTGACCGCTGTGCCCTGTTCTGCCAGATCGCTGGCCCTTTTCATAAAGAGCAGCGAAGCCAGGATGATGCCCAGGCCAACGGCCTGGATCAAGCTTCCAAAGGTGGTCACCAGGAAAACCAGGATCAGCACAACGGCGTCGGCCTTCGGGACCCGGGCGAGATGCCGGAATCCCTTCCTATCGACGATGGCGAATCCGATCGGTATCAGGATGCCTGCCAGGACGGAGAGGGGAATATACGCTGCAAGCCTGCCCAGTCCCAGCAGGACCGCCAGCAAGAACAATCCGTGAATGGTGCCGGAGAGCCGGGTCCTGCCGCCGGCGTTGATGTTGACCACGGTTCCTTTGGTCGCCCCCGCTCCTGGGATGCCTCCGATCAGAGCTGCGGCCATGTTGCCGATGCCTTGTCCGATCAGCTCCCGATTGCTGTTGTGTTTGGTTTTCGTGATATTGTCTGCGATCACGGATGTAAGCAGGGAGTCAATCGAACCCAATACCGCTAACACCAGGGCGTACTCGGCGATCAACAGGTAGGCACCGGCATCAATATTCAGGAATTGATTGATCTGCAGGGAGGGCAGCCCTGAGGGAATGTCCCCGATCAATGGCACATCCAATCGCAGGAAGAATGCGATCAGGGTTGCTGAGATAAGCGCGACCAAGGCGCTGGGGACGGCCTTGGTGATCCTGGGGAACAAGTAGTAAACCAGTACAGTAAACTCGCCCAGGAGGAGGGCATAGATATTCAGATCCGTGAACAGGCGCGGGATTTCGGTGATCACAGCCAGGGTATTCTTGGGGGCCGTCACCCCGGCGAAGGGGAAGATCTGCAGCAGCACGATGATCAGTCCTACGCCGCTCATAAAACCTGAGATTACGGGGTAGGGCAGAAATTTGATGTACCTGGCGATATTCAACACCCCGAACAGGATCTGGAATGCACCGCAGAGGAAGAATGTCAGGAGAATGATACCCATGGCGCTCTCTGGGCTTCCAGCGTAATCGATGGCTTCCGTGATCAACGCGGCCGAGATAACTGTCATCGGTCCAGTGGGGCCGCTGGCCTGTGTGGCCGTGCCACCAAAGATCGCTGCCAACACGCCGATGGCAATTGCGCCGTACAAGCCGGAAACTGCTCCCAGCCCGGATTGCACACCGAAGGCAAGGGCAAGTGGCAGGGCTACAATTCCCGCCACCAAACCGCCAATGAGATCACCTCTCAGGTTTCGAAAATCATAGAATCTCTTCATTTCCTTTCCCTTTGCTCATCCCCTCTTCGTATCCGGCACATATAAAAGCCGTCCTTCGGGGATTTTGGTCCCCTTGGATGCTGTTCTTGCTGGATCGTATTCCTTCTGATCCTTTTCTCCCTTCAACTTGTAGGAAGACCAACGGTGCAAGACCAAACTCAGCGCTGGTTCCCGCAGTGGAAGGTTTTCAGTGCTGGAGCGCACCTGCAGGGGGCAGGTGGGGGATTTATTGTCGCATATCCAGGTTGTCTTCATCCGCTACGACGATGGCTGCGATCTCCTTTTTCCTTCCGACCCACTGAGGGATATCAAGGACAGTGTTCTGTTCGACGATTTTTTGCAGTCCCTGGATCGAATGATCAAAGTTCGCGGATTGCCCGATGCTTCCCGAGGAGATCAATATCTGCAATCTTAGCACAATCGGAAAGCTTCGGGCTTACGATGCTGGAGCTGATGGAGCAGCGCAGGGCGCGTGATATGCTCTCCACTCGGCAGATACTTGCCTGAAGCGTGGATCAGGAAGCTTGGGCTGGTGGGGAAAGACGTGCTCCCAAAGGACTAACCCTTTTGTGGTGCCAGGATCAGAAGGGATTTTTCCGATCATGATGCGACCGCAGATCCTTTGCATGCTTGAAAATCAGATGCTATCATCTAAGCATTGGCAACTTGCCTCCTGCATCGAGGAGTAACAAGGATCCAGGGTCGGCACTCATGGGGGGATTCGGCAAGCAGCAACTATCACTCCAAGGCTGGCAGTAGTCTCGAATAGGTTCGGTCGTGAAACCACTCCCCTTGAAGTTTCCTTGATGGGTATACCCAGCGGTATCAATCCATCATCGAAGTCGAAGAGCATCCACGGCAGCGGTGCCGCGCGTAAGTTCCAGATACCATGGAGGGAAAACATGCCCGACGCATCACGCTCATATCTGATCAAGGTTGCTGGCTTGACCTTGATCGCCATGTTGATCACGGCCTGCGGGTTATTCAGTTCGCTGATGGCAACCGAAACGCCGGTTCCCACGGAAACGCCCACTCCCACGGAAACGCCCCTTCCCACAGCAACGGCGACTGCGACGAGGCGCCCGACAAACACCCCCAGGCCGCGCCTGCCAACGCGTACGCCCACGGAGGATCCGTCGAGATGCAGGCATTGGACGGAGATCACAGTTTCCGATGCCGGTGATTCCCTCTGCGTGTGGGGGGAAATCCATGGAGCGTGGTGGGACAGCAACCAGGGTGCGTTCTTCATCACCTTCAGCGGCGAAGCGAACAGCTTCTACGTCGTCAGTTATGGATGGTATTTCGAGGTCGATGCAGGAGATTGCGTGGAAGCCCATGGGAGGATCGACAGCATCGGCAACTCGCCCGTGATGGTCGTTGAAGCCTACAATGACCTCTATTACTGCCACTGATGGATGGGTATTCTATGGGCAATCGTTTAGGCGCAAGCCGGTTTTCCTGACCATTCCGAATCGGCAGCTCAAGGCATCTCGCAAGGAAAACGCCTGCGTGATTTGCAGGGAACCGAATCGAATTTTCCCGATCAAACCCCGATGGGTGTTGAGGGATGATGAGGACAGCTGCGTTTCAATCAACGCAGCTGTCCAGGGTTTGAACCATGCAAATCCTGCTTCTCGAGCCTTTACCCAATCGCATGGAATTTCTGTGTTTCCGTCGTGATTACAATCACCCCAGCAGCTTTCCCAGCATCTCCTGAAACTGACCCACAAATGCCTGGTTGAGCCGGTAGAACTTGCTCAAGCCGTCCTCGTCTGTGCGGACATCCACAATCCCTGTGGCAACGAGCTGGCGCATGTGCCTGGAGGCGGCCGATTTACTCAACGCAAAACGATCGATGATTTCCTGGGTTCGTAATTCCCCTTCCGCTTTGAGAGCGCGGAGGATCTCCAATCGCGTCTCGTCGCCAAGAGCCTTCAATCGATCCACCACTTGGGTGCCTTCAAGCGCTCCAATGCCTCTTACCCGCTCGCCGAGCTGATACGCTCCGAAGGTGATTTGCAATTCCTCACCATCGCCCGTCTTCAAGATGTATGGCCCGCTGTGGGGGGAGGGAATGAAGCGCAGAACATCGATCTCCTGCAGAACCTCCGGCCGGAAGACGCCCCGGACGTTGCGCCGGGTGATCGCTTCGATGACTTCAAAGTGGCTCATCCCGGACACGTTGATCTGCTTGTAGCCCTCAACGGCCTCCTCCAGTTCTGGCAAGCGGCGATCCCACTCTTCCTTCAAGTGGGTTTCCCAGATGAGGGTCAAGTGATTCAGGACCAGATCTTTCAACGCGGGAGGATCGCTTAGGAGATCGAAGACCCGAATGGCGGTTTGGTTTTCCTCCGGGGGTTTCTCGGGTTTCGTATACGCATCCAGAAAGGCCTCGCGCGATTCCAGCAATTGTCTGGGGTTTGTCACTGCGGGATGGATCTTGAAATTCAAGCGCGCACTTTCGCGTGAAGTCATCCAGTTGAACAATTCATCCCGCAGCACTTCCGGGGGGATGGCCGAGAGCGCATGCAGATACGCTGGGAAGCTGGAACGAGGTTCCTCGCCGGGGAGGATGTTGATCAGGGCCTCCGCGCCGATCCACTTCATGAGGATGAGATGGTTCTCCCATTCCTCTTCGGAGAGCTTCTCGCGCGTCTCCGCGGCCCATGAGCCGATGCCCGGACTATCACGGGCATCGGCGATAGAGGAGAGACTGTGGAGGGCGTTGATCGTGGGAGCGATGTCCACAATCACCTGGGATGGTTGGGGATGACGCGGGCTGTCCAGCATGAGTGGGGTTCCTTCCGTCAATCGGCCGGGGATGCAGCTCCTTCTGGAGCCTTTACGCCTACGTCCGAGTCTACCGTTTTTTCGGGAATTAGGGAAGAAGGTTCCGCGATGTGATCCGGGAGGATTTCATCCACTCGCCAGACGAGAGGAATGACGTATACCAGCAGGCTGACCGCGGCGCCAATGATCCCGCTGAGGAGCATCATCAGGGAGATCCCGGCTCCCACGCCTGTATGCAGCACGTTTCCAAACAGCGAGGCCAGGGCGCCTCCCGGCATCATGGCCGGTTCGAACACGCGCTCGGCCAGTGGGCCTGCCAGGAGCGCCGAGAGGGGCAGGCAGAACTGAGCGGCGAAGCGCCGCGTGGCAAACACACGCCCCTGCACGTCTGGCGGGGTTTTGGCCAACCAGATCGCGGCTGTGGAACCGTTGCTGATGGGGATGAAGAAGAACACGAAGAACGATGGCAACAGCCAGGAGAGGGTATCGTACCCCAGACCGAACCACACCCTGCCGACTATTGCGGTGAGCACCTGGGCCATCAGCACGGTCTTGATCTTACGCTTGCTGCCTCCCCAGATGCTGATCAGCAATCCACCGGCCAGCGCCCCGGCGCTCATCACCGCCTGGACACTTCCCAGGATCAGCTCGTTGTTGTTCGTGCGGGAGAGGATCATGGCTGGTATGAGCATGTTTCCCATGGTGTAGAGGAAGTTGAGGGTCAACAGGATGGACTGCAGGATCACCAGGCTTGGGCGTTTCCAGATGAACTTGAACCCATAGGTGACATCCTGGAGCAGGTTGGCCTGAGCCCTTTTGCTTTCTTCCGTTTGCGTCGGTTTGGGGATGGCGACCATGGTCAGGGTGAGGAGGGCGATGGAGAGCGTGATCAGGTCGATGATCATGAACTGGGAGAGATCGAGGATCGCCAGAAGGGCGCCTGCCAGCAGGGGGGCGAAGATGCGGGAGGCGTTGCCGGCCAGATCGCGCATGCCGCTCACTCGTGCGAAATGTTCCTTCGGTACGATCATCGCGGTAGCGGCGGTGAAGGCGGGGTATTGGAAGGCCTCGACGGCCGAGAGGATGACGTTAGTGAGGTAGATGTGCCAGATCTGGAGATTGCCGTTCAGGTAGAGCGAGAGCATGAAAACGGTGCATAGCCCCCCGGTTAGGTCTGCGGCGATCATGACCTTCTTGCGATCCAATCGATCGGCTAAAGCGCCACCAATGGGTAGCAGCAAGAAAGTCGGGGCCATGGCGAAGAATCCACCGGTGGTCAAAGCCGTGGCCGATCCGGTTTTCTGGTAGATCCACACCGTGATGGCAAAGCGAGTCAGAGCAGAACCGAACAGGGAGGCGAACTGACCGATCCATATGATGATGAAACTTCTCAATCCCCTTTGCATGCGAGACTCCATGTCTTCTGTCGAAGGGACTTGTTCTGAATGGCAACTACCACGGGATTCGCTCCCCCTTCCAGTCCAGAAAGCTGCCGCTGTCCCTCGTATCCAACGATTCGATCACCCGGATCATTCCCCGCACGGATTCCTGGGGGTCCAAGGGGGCGGCTTCATGTTGGGTCATGGGTGTCTTGACCCAGCCGGGGTGGAGTGCAACGACCTTGATCCCCTGATCGCGGAGCTCGAGGGACAGGATCTTCGTGATCATGTTCAGGGCCGCTTTGCTGGCGGAATAGCCGAACTTTCCCCGCTGATGGTTCCTGGCTATGCTTCCGTTGTCCGAGGTGATGTTCACGATAACAGGATCGACACCCTTGCAGAGCAAGGAGAAGAGGCATTCCGTCAGCATGAGTGGTGCGATGGCGTTCACCAGGAAGACTTTCGCCAATCCCTGCTGTTCAAGCGCTCCGAAGGGGAGGGGCGATTCCTCGTTGCCCGAGATGATCCCGGCGTTGTTGATGAGCAGATCCAGGGATGTCATCTGCGTCGAAATGGCCTCGTGGAAATCTCGGCGCGACTGCTCATCGCGCACGTCCAGCGCATGGGCGGAAAGACGGTCGGCATGTGCTTTCCGCAGCTGATGCAAGCCCTCGGTCCGTTGGGCATTTCGGCTGGCAGCAAAGACATGAAAGCCTCTCTCCAGGTATTGGCGGACGAATTCCAGGCCGATCCCCTGGCTGCCGCCGGTGATGACGACGGTCTTCATGGGCCACTCCTTGAGCGCGTATCCATTGCATGGATCAGCGCTGCAGGTTGGGACAAACTATCTCGCAATCCCGTAATATCGGGAATATGGAATAATAATAGCACAAAACGGCAAGATGTCAAGGGAGGGATGGAGAAGGGCTTCGGTGGTTTGGGACTGGGCATCCAGGAGAGGGCCTGCCGGAATGGAAACTTCCAGGCCTTGTGATAGAATACGGCAATTGCATTTCATGGCACACGTCGCCGTTGCAGGACATCTTGCAACGGCGATGTTGAGTGAAAGGTGCCCATCGCGGGCCTTGGAGATCTTCCCATATATTGCCATTGTTATGCCAAATCCCATCTCGAACGGCAGAAGGAGCAGGAAAATGAGTATGAAGAAGAACGCACGGAAATGGGCATGGATCCTTACAGCTACGGTCAGTCTGGTTCTCTTGCTCGCCCTTTCCATCCCTTTGGCTGTCTATGCCGGGGAATACATCGAAGGCGATCCGGATGCCACCCTGGGGGAAGATGAGGTCGTCGAAGATGACCTGTTCATCGCTGGAGATGACATTCTCGTTGCCGGCACCGTTGAGGGGGACCTGTTTGCTGCAGGCGAGAACGTGGTCATTTCCGGTGAGGTGGAGGGCAATGTCTTCGCTGCAGGAGCGGCTGTAACAGTCAGCGGCAACGTTGAGGGCTCCCTGATCCTTGCTGGCTACAATCTGACCCTCGAAGACAACGCCTCCATCCGTCGCAATGTCTATTTCGGAGGCTTCAGCTTCCAGGCAATGGAAAACAGCCGGGTCGATCGCAGCATCTACGGTGGGGGCTACCAGATGATCCTGGACGGTACAGTGGATCGCGACATCACAGCCGGACTCGTTGCCCTCGAGATATCCGGACCCGTCGGCGGCGATGTGGTTGTCCAGGTTGGAGAAACAACGGGGGATTTCGACACGACCTTCAATGTCTGGGCACCCGGAGTGCCCTTTGTCCAAATGCTCGATCCGGGGTATGTCGTGGATGAAGACCTCGTTGGCGGCGAGCTGAGTATCCGCGTAACCCCGATGGAATCCATCCAGGAACCGACGATCGAAATTGACATCGATCCCGCATATTTCATCCTGCGGGGCATCCTCCGTCGCGTAGGCGAGTTCATCGCCTTGATGCTGGTGGGCATGCTCGTCCTCTGGCTGATGAGGGGCACATTCTTGAAGGCCGTGGAGGAAGTGAAGAGCAACGCAGGGATGGACACGCTCTGGGGTATCCTGGTCTATCTGCTCTACATCCCGGTGGTGTCTGTGATCTTCTTCGTGTTGCTAGGTGTTTCCATCTTTGTCGGCTTGATCACGTTGGGCAACCTTACCGGTGAAATGATCTCGATCAGCAGTCTATCCTTCTTCGGCTTGCTCACGCTCTTCGGAATTCTCACGAGTTTGGCCACCAAGGTGGTTATCAGTTACGTGGCGGGTCGTTGGATTCTCGGACAGCTCAGCAAGCTCAGCTTTGAAAACTACTGGCACCATGTCGGAGCGTTGGGCATCGGCCTCTTCCTCTACGAGGTTCTACGAGCCATCCCCATCCTTGGGATTCTGTTCTTGATCTTGGTTGTGGTGATCGGAACCGGAGCATTCTTCGTGTTGATCAAGAATGCCTTGTCGAAGACTGCCTCCACCGCCCCTGCTGAGGTCGAGGCCAAATCAGCCTAGATCAGGCACATCATCGATGATCGCCCCCATCGGGGTTGAAACCATCATCGAACTTCGAACCCGGGATCCGGCCTTGGCCGGGTCTCGGGTTGTTGGTTGAAGCCGGGCTGGATCCCCGAGCGGCGGGCGGGTGTGATTACCGATCCTGCCGGGTGTGGCCACGACGCGTGGAGGCGCCCAGGAAGGACGGCAGGGTTTGTTGTGAAGAACGATGCGACCCTGTAGACTGATGGAAGCGGCAGCAGTCCAATCGCGATGATTGCCGTATGGCTCCGAGGTGAACCCATGCTTCAACGACGCTATTCCGTCCGTCTGCCCTTGTTCCTGGGCCTCTTCGCCATCTGGTCCTTGTGGACGGTCGTTTGGGTGTTGGCACGACCCGAGGCGCTGATCTGGGGGCCCATCAAGTGGATCATGGTTGCGCTGTTTTCCCCGATCGGGGTCGTGCTGCTTGGATCGCTCACGGGGTATCGAATCGATTTCGACGGCCGGGTTCTGCGAGTCGGCTTCTTCCCCTTCGTGAGGAAGCTGCCCTGGAGCTGCATTGCGGACTTGCGCCTTGGCGGGTTCGCGATGTCGATATGGCATACCGATGAGGTGTTACGAATCGTGACCCGCAAGGGAGAGGTGGTCGGCATTCCCTGCGACGACGCCAGGGAAATCTCACGCCTCTTAGAGCGCCATCTGCCAGAAGATGAGGGAGACGAGTAACAAACGCTCGTGTCAGCCGCGAGTCTGCGTTTGGTGAGCTTCCTGCCGTTCCCCCACTTCGAGATCCAGCTCCCCGAAGCCCCCTCTTCCGTAAGGGAATCAAGCCTGGCTTGAAGGCATGCTGCCCCATCCATGCTGCGAACGCGATTCTCGCATGATCGACGCCAATCGGCGAGCCAATCGGGGAGCATCGAGCCCGACGCCTTGTCATGCAACTCGATGGCAAATTCCAACACCCGAGCGCGCGTGGGCAAATACTGCACAGTTTGCGGGATGGGGGTGGTGGCACGCAGCCTGCTTTTCACATCTCGGGAGCTTCCACAACGAAACCGACCGGTGTCGGGGGGATCACCGGTCGGTTCCATGTGTTGGGTTGGTGCGGGGAGTAGGGATGGATCGCGATTCTTAAGTTGTCTCAACGGTCGAAAGGAATTCTCTTTACCCTCCAATCCTTTTCACGAGTGCTATTCCGAGATCTCGATCCTTCCCGGTGGAGGTGGAACGTATCCACCAGGCGTGATGACCGAGACACCCGATCCAGTCACTGTGACATCATAGCCGATCAAGCTGCCGAAAAACTGGATGTCCGATCCCGAGACATTGATCAGGCCGTGGGGGGCGTAGACATTGCCCTGATACACACCATCGCTGTGGGAGAATCGGATCACCGGCGTGTTGCAGGCGGTGGCGTCGTTTGCGAAGGCCTCCGCACTGAACGCCAGTAGATCATCCATATAGGCGCTGATGATCTGGTATGGGCCCCGATACCAGATACCGCCTTCGGCTACGAGCGTGACCGCATTCCCGATCACTCCGGTGCCGGTGATGGTGATGTTGCCGGTCGCGTAGTACAGTCCATCCAGAATCGTGTCGGTTGCATCCACGTAATAGCCGTTATGTTTCAGCCAGTTGATGTCGATGTTGCCGTCGCGGTAGACGTATTGTCCAGCAGACTGTGCGATGGCGGCCCTGGATCCTCCCGGCGCGTAATCTTCAAGGTTTAAATCCAAAGGATCTTCTACGACTCTCGACTGCATCGGGTTTCCTGGCGGCGGAGGGTCGAAGGTGACCTTGTCATAATCCGTATGTATGCTGGATACAAAGCTGGACGCGCCGATAACGAAGAGGTCTTGTCCGGTGATTTGAGGGTCGTTGTTGCTGTGAAATCCGCCCTGGATCAAGCCCGTCTCACCGGACCAGAGCAGGGTGGAGACGCAGGTCTCTGATCCGGCGTAGATGGCGGGCACGCCGCTCCCAGGCCCGAGGAAGCACATGCTCACGGCGCGTGCCGTGATCTGCAGGCCTCCGGGTCGGATGATATGGATCAAAGCGGCGGGGAAATTGGAGACGATGGTGACCTCGATGTAGTTCGCATTGCCTGTGTAGGGGCCGGTGGTGGGAGGATTGTTGACAGTCACGATGTCGCCTTCGCCGTCGTTGTCATAGCCGTTTTGGATGGCGAGCAGCATGGCTGCGCTCGTGTAGTTTTCTCCGAGGCACATCGCTCTCGAGGCCGCCAGCGCTGCGTTGTCCGCTGCGTTCTGGGCATGGCGTCTTTCGGCGTACAACCTCCCAGCATCGATGGCCAGGGCGGCAAACGCAATCAGACCGGCCAACGCCAGCATGATTAGCACCGCCGCCTGACCGGATTCTTGCCTGCACCTTCGCCTCATCTTACTGCACCTCATGGTTCCACGGCTTCATGAAAGGATTGCCGATCAATCGCATTTTGGGGACAGGATCAGGCTTTCGGACGATGCGGAGAGCGGGAAGATCTGGCTTCCCAGGATCGTGCCCACGAATGGAGTGGTGATCATGAAATCGTAGCTCACGTTGACGCTCAGGAGATGCCCCGCACACGCATTGCCCGCGTAAGACACCGACACCTTGACGGCATCTAGATCGGAAAAATCCACCGGACCGTCTGTAATATCTCGGATGCGGCTTTCAATCCCGCTTACATCGGCAGGTTGATAGGAACCGTAGAGGGCACCTTCTTCGGCGGCGTCCAGCAAGGCCGCTCTCGCAAACAGCGCGCGCCCCGCATCGACGATCCCAGCCAGCATCATCAGCAAGAAGATCAAACCGGTCGCCATTTCAACCAAGCTCTGCCCGCGTTCACGCTCTTCGCCCATTTTGAATCCCCTCCGGCTTGCGCTCACTGAACCGCGTCGATGTTCACAAGCAGGGTGCGTTTGGAGGTCGAGGTGACCTCGATCGGCGGCAGATTAACAAGCGGTACGATCGGCTTATAGGAGGTCGTGACCTTCACCAGGATGCGAGTTCCTGTTTCCGCCGACGGTAGTGGGCAGGATGAGATGACGGCTGTTCCCGGACCGCCGTCGTAGGAGATCACAATGCCGGCTTCTTCGATCCCGGCGATGCTCGTAAGCGCCATCGCCGCTTCGCGGATTCCGCCGCAGTCCTGGTAGTGTGGAACGCCCATGCCATTGACGCCGAGTGAAAAGCCGTATCGCGCTCCCTCACGGCTGGCCGTCGTGACTGCGCTGTAGGTGTAAACCAAGCGCGCTGTCTCGATCAATCCGAGGATGACAAATAGAAGCAGTGGAAGCGCCAGGCCGAATTCAATCAAGCTCTGACCCTTCGAACGCAGACGCTTCGATCTGCGGCTGAACTTCGTTTGCGGTCCAAAATGCTTTCCCACCCCAGGCCTCCGGCTTTGCCTTCTCTTTGACAGCTCATGTCATGGGCGAGGAATTTTCGTATCCTTGTACCATGGAAAAGGGCATAGTCTTCTCGGTAAACTTACTAATACCATACCATTAACTAACTGAAAACTATCTAGTACCCCATTCCCGGTTTTCCCCGGGTGGAAAGGATGTTGCCGTCATCCATTTCGTCTTACGCGCAACGTTTCGCCACGGAAGCAAAGACCAGCCCATTGATCTGGGCTGGTCGGGATTTGTCCTTCGGAACTCGCGCATCATCGAGAATCAAGAATGGATACTTCCTTGATTCAAGGCAAATGAAATCGCCGGCGCTTGTCTTCACGCCGGCGATGGTTTGGAAATTTCCTTCGGGGAGCCGAACGATGGATCAGCAATCCGAGCAGATGTACTCCGTCGGCGTCGGGGTGGGGGAATTCACCGGTGTGGGAGCGCCAGGGCCCACAGGCTCGGAATTCATGCCGGTCTTGGACGGGCTGGCATGGATTTCCGTGAGTAGCGGGTAACCAAAACCGACGGGTTCGAAGGCGGATGCATCGAGGGTCATTTCATACCAGACGTAGTAATCCCACCCGGGGCACTCCGCAGAAGGCGTGTAATTCTCGTCTGTGGGCGGGGAATTACTGGTCTCCTTGCATCCCAGCACACACAGGTTCTCGACCAGAGAGGACCGCGTTTCGAGCACGTCGGCGACGTCGCCCAAGTACAGTTTGCCGTCACCCCCCGTAACACCCAGGGATGAATAGCACGTCCCGGCACCCGTGATGTAGTCGAACTTGGCATCGAAGTAGGTCGCCCGGTCCATGCCCTTGAAGGCGATGCGCACATGATCGGAGCCGGACAGGTCGCCGAACGTGTGTCCGCTGGGCCAGCCGATCGCGTTTTCGCCGTAGGTGTTGTCGACGAAGGTTCTGCTGAAGGTGACCCGGGTGGTGATCGAGCCGTCGGGATTGGTGTGCCATTCCACCTTCGCCCACACGTAGGTGTTCATGTAGCCGTAATACCAAATCACGCCTTCGGGGCCGGGTTGGATGGGGGGCGTGGGTGTGACGGTGGGACGATCGGTGACGGTGACGGGTTTGAAGAGACTGCAGCCGTTGTCGAATTCCAGCCTCACGCCGAAATCACCGGGAGTAAAGTCTGTATTCTCCCATGGCCCGTCCTTAACTTCGAACTTGACCAGGAAGGTCTTGGTCTCGTCGTTCTTCAAGGTCCGGTTCTCATTGCCGCCGGTGTACGTGGGGGAATCGTAATCCTTGACGCCGAGGATCTTGTCTTTATCAAACTTGATTTCCTTGACAGCCTGCCACGGGGATACCGCATCGAAGTTGCCCCAATAGAAGACGGCATCCATGAGTTTTACGTCCGAGCCCGTTGAGTTCATCACGTCGATCGACAGCAGCTTTTCGTTGTCATTCGAGATCAACTGCCAATCGTTGACGTATTCGATCCCAGTGCATTCCGCACCCTGGGGCGTGGGCGTGACGGTCGGGCGGTCGTGAATCGTGACCGGTTTCTCGATCACACAGCCGTTCATGAACGTGAGGATGGCGCCGAAATCCCCGGGTTGGTAATCCGTCTCCGACCATGGCCCATCCTTGACATCGAACTTGACCCGGAAGGTCTTGGTTTCATTTACGTCTAGGTCTTCATAAACACCCCATCCGGTGCTTGTCGGCGACGTATAGTCATGGCCGCTGAAGATTTTCTTATCCTCAAACTTAATCTCCTTCACGTTCTGGTACGGCACGTACATGGAGTAGTTTTCCCAGAGGAAGAGGGCATGATCCAGTGTGACCTTGGCGTCGGTATCGTTGCTGACTTCGATGGTCAACAGCTTCTCATCCCCATTCGAGATCAATTGCCAATCGTTTGCGAATTCCAGGCCGATGCAGGCCGGATTGATGGTCGGTGTGGGAGACGGTGTCTGCGTGATCGTGGGCGTGTTGGTGTTGAAGAGAGGCGTTTCCGTCGATGTGGGGAATCCTCCCCAGGGCGTCTCGGTGAGATACGGTGTGCTCGTGTTGGTCGCAGGAAGTGTCGCCGTGAGGAGCGGCATGGGTGCGCCCATCACGCGCGGGGAGCGGAACGTCTCCACGATCATCTCGCGGGTACCGACGATCGTGATGTGCGGCCAGCCCGGACCTAAGAAGGGAATGATCAGGGAGTGGTTGTGAAAGACCGTGATGCGGACGGGGTTGCCCGGGTCCCCGGGATCGTCCACGGGATTGCATTGCGGCGGTGCGATCGGATCCTGGTTGTAGTCGGTTTCGGTCAGATTACTGGGATAGCTGCAAGTCACGATATCCATGTAGCCGGGATCGCTGTACGTGGCATCATCATCGATCATCGCACCTGCCGATCCGGAAAGGGCGGCGTCGCGGATGGAGGGCAGCCGCGCCCAATCGACGAGCATGGATGTGCGCTCGAGGTAATTGATGGGATCCGCACCCCGGGGCACGATGCAGTCGATCGGATCCCCGTTGTAGCCGTCGTACACATCGGTCGGCCAACCCAGGGCCAGGTTCGCGTCCTCGCAGTACGTCGTGTCGAAATCGCCGGTGACGGCGTAGCGGGCACCGAAGCGCGCCGCGTTTTCCACCGCCAGCCACGCCTGGACCAGGCGCGCCAGTTCGATGACGCCCACCAGCATGATCATCATGATGGGCAGTGCAAGCATGAACTCTGTCGTGGCTTGCCCGCGGCGGATCTTGGAGATCAATCTTCGCACCTTGTTCATTCCAGTACCCCTTGCCTCTTCGCTCGCAACTCCCGATCGGTCCTATGAAGCTACGATGAGCGATGGCTTGGAGCCTTCCCTGTACTTCAGTTCCCCGAAGCGTTTCTGCGTCTTGTGAACCTGGTAGCGATCGAAGAAACGCTTCCTACGCAAGAATCCGTGGCTTGCGGACAACCGCTTGCCACGGATTCACAGAAGGAATCTCCACCCGGTACAGAAAAACCGCACCAATTCGGCAGCTGGCTGTCCTAGCTCCGAGGAGCCTTAGACCCTGTAGCTTTGCGTCATCGCCTTTCAGCGATTTAGCCCGTTCGATTGGTACGAATATCTTACCTTTTTCTTACCGAAAAATCACTAGTACTTAATTCTCTCGGTCTTCGTGGATCCACCATCCAGGAAGGAAAATCACCGGCGTTGGAGCTCGCGCCGGTGATGGTTTTCATCGATCCAGCAGGAAGTCGATGGTTGGGTCAGCAGTCCGAGCAGATGTACTCCGTGGGCGTCGGGGTGGGGGGATTTACCGGCGTTGGCGTGCCGCCCGGGCTGACGGGCTCGGTGTTCATGCCGGTCTTGGACGGGCTGGCATGGATGTTGGTGAGCAGCGGGTAGCCGAATCCTTCTGGAAAGGCGTCCGGCTCGAGGGTGATCTCATACCAGACGTTGTAATCCCACCCCGGGCATTCTGCAGACGGCGTGTAGTTCTCATCCGTGGCCGGGGAATCGCTGGTTTCTCGGCATCCAAGCGTGCATAAGTTCTCCGCCAGGGAGACTCGGGTGCTTCTCAGCCAGCTTGCATCGCCCACGTAGAGCTTGCCATCGCCTCCGCTGACGCCCATCGAGGCATAGCATCCTCCGGCCCCCGTGATGTAGTCGAACTTGGCGTCGAAGAAGGTCGATCCATCCAAGCCCTTGAACGCGATTTGCACGTGATCGGAGGCGACCAATTCACCGAACGTGTGCCCATCATCCCAGCCGATGGCGTTGCTCCCGTAGGTGTTGTCGACGAAGTTCTTGCTGAATGTGACTGTGGTCGTCACCGAGCCGTCGGGATTGGTGTGCCATTCCACGTGCGTCCATACCTCCGGGTTGGTCGTGCCGCGATACCAGATCTCCCCTTCCGGACCGGAAGGGATGGGAGGCCTGGGCGTGACGGTGGGGCGATCGGTGATGCTGACGGGCTTGAAGAGACTGCAGCCGTTGTCGAAATCCAGCCGCACGCCGAAGTCGCCGGGTTCGTAGTCCGTCTCCGACCAATCGCCGTCCTTCAAATCGAACTTTACCTGGAAGGTCTTCGTATCGCCGTCGTCCAGTTTCCGGTTTTCATCTCCACCGGTGTAGGTCGGCGAGTCGTAATCCTTGACATCAAGGATTTTATCCCCTTCGAACTTGATTTCCTTGACGCACTGGCTGGGGGCGCGCGCATCGTAGTTCCCCCAGTAGAAGACCGCATCCTCGAGCTTGACATTGCTGCCCGAGGCATTATTCACATCGATCTCCAATACCTTTTTATCGTGATCCATGATGAATTGCCAGTCATTGACATACGAGAGCCCGTTGCATTCCGCGCCCAGCGGGGTGGGCGTGACTGTCGGACGGTTATAGACTGTGACCGGCCTCTCCAGGATGCAGCCGTTGGTGAACTGTAACGTCACGCCGAAATCCCCGGGACCGTAATCCGTCTCCGACCACAATCCGTCCTTTTCATCGAACTTGATCTCGAGCGTCTTGGTTTGTCCATCATCGAGATCCTCGTTCACACCCCAACCGCTGCTCACCGGTGAAAAGGAGGCCGGCCCGCGGAAGATCTTGGCACCTTCGAACTTGATCTCCTTCACGCTCTGGTAGGGCGCGTAATCGAGATAATTGTTCCAAACGAAGATGGCGCGATCGAGGGTGACGTCGTCGCCCGTGTTGTTGCTGACATTGATCTGCAGCAGCTTGGTATCGCCATCCATCACCAATTGCCAATCATTCTGGAAGGACAGGCCGATGCAGGCCGGATCGATGGTCGGTGTGGCGGTGGGCGGTTCGGGCGTGGGCGTATCCACGGCGGGAATGACCGTGACATGCTTGGTCAAGCTGCAGCCGTTGGTCCATTGCAGGATCACGCCGAAATCCCCGGACACGTAATCCGTCTCAGCCCAATCGCCGTCATTGTCACCGAAGATCACGATGATCGTCGCGCTTTCACCGTCAGCGAGATCGTCGTCCAGACCTGTTCCGGTGTCCAAGGGGGATGCATAGAATTCTCCATCCCAGGACTTTAGGTGGAGGAAGATTTTATCCACATGCTGATCAGGCGCATTCGACTCATAGTTGCTCCAATTGAAAATGAGACGGTCGATTGTGGCATTGAATCCGGATTGGTTGGTGATGTCGATCTCCAGATGCTTGAAGTTTCCACTCATCACCAGACGCCAATCGCTCATGAAGGCGAGGCCGTCGCAGGGTATCGCCGTGGCTGTGTTTGCGGCCGTAGGGACAGATGTCGCCGTAACGAGCGGCATGGGCGCTCCCAGCGCGCGCGGCGTGCGGAAGGTCTCCACGATCATCTCGCGGTCACCGACGATCGAGAGATGCGGCCAGCTCGGTCCCAGGAAGGGGACGATCAGGGGATGATTGAGGAAGACGATGACGCGGACCGGGTTGCCCGGATCTCCGGGATGATCCACGGGATTGCAGACAGGAATCGTTGCGGGAGCCTCCTGCAGGTTTTCGGGCGTGAGATTGCTGGGATGGCTGCAGATCACAATTTCCAGGAAGCCGGGCTCGTCAAATTCCGCATCCTCGTCGATCCACGCGCCTGCCACGCCCGCCTGCGCCGCGTCGCGAATGGATGGCAGTCGAGCCCAATCGACCAGCATGGATGTGCGTTCAACATAGTTGATGGGATCGGCGGCCCGGGGAACCACGCAATCGATCGGATCCCCATTGAAGCCGTCATACACTTCGGTCGGCCAACCCAGGGCCAGGTTGGCATCCGCGCAATACGCCGGGTCGTAATCACCGGTGACGGCGTAGCGAGCACCGAAGCGCGCCGCGTTTTCCACCGCAAGCCATGCCTGCACCAGGCGCGCCAGTTCGACGATGCCGAACATCATCAGCAGCATGATGGGCAGCGCGAGCATGAACTCGGTCATGGATTGTCCCCGAATTTTGGAGACCCACCCTCGCACCGTCTTCATCATCCTTCCCTCGCGCCTTCGTGGTCGCTGCATCAGGTCAACCTTGTGAAGATCCGGTAGGCGATGGCCTGAAGGATCCCCAGCAGATCGGCTCCCGTGGGGGCGAAGTAGTAGTTCCCGCAAGATTCCCCCAGAGCACGTGGAACGCCTCCCGAGTAGCACGGATCGAGAGGGGCGTCGATGGTCCCGTTGTCGCCCACATCGGAGAGGTGCCTCAAGAACACCTCGCCGGCGTTTGCATCGCCCTGTGTGTAGGGGGGGCTGCAGCCGGGAAGGCCATTACCCACGGGAGCGGAGTATACCCCGCCCGTGCATACCGTGTTCGGCCCCAGGCCGATGCTGAACAGGACGACGCCCTGGCCGCTGGTTGGAAGCAACCCCAGGAAATCGACCCAGTCGTAGGCGAAATCGCTCGTATCATAGTCCGTTTCCGGATCTCCGAGGACGTGTCGCGAGGTGGCGGAAGAGTCTCGGCAGAAAGGCCGCGGCCAGGTCGACGATGGGCAGTAATCGTTGGGGTGACCATCGCCGTTGATGTCGTCGCTGGCGTTCGCGGCGCCGTCGGTGAGCAGGACCGCAACCCACAGCGCATCGTCCCTGCCGTTGGAGAAATCGATGGCAGCGAGCTTCAGGCCGCCCCCGATGTTGGTCGATGTGCACTCCGAAGGATCTCCCAGCGTATGATAGGTGCAGGCCACCGTCCTGGAGGGATCCGCGCTCACGCGCAGCAGATCGAGTTCGGTCAGAGCCTGTGTGATCGAGTTCGGCGTGTTGATGGATTGGTTCATCGTTGCCGTTTGCGCGAAGGTGATCAGGCCGACGTGGTCAAACGGGCTGAACATCTGCCCGATGAACTGCTTCGCCGCGTAGCGCATGTCTTCGAATGGCTGGCAGGCGGTCTGCGCTCCGGGTGGGAATCCGGTCAGTGGGGCGCTGGCATTGCAGATGGCTTCGTTGCGATAGTAATCGTCGGCGTGTGCGCCGGCGACCGGCGGAAAGACGACGGGATTGGGGCCCGCGGGGCAGCCGTCATCCACGATGCCGTCGTTGTCGTCGTCCACCCCGTTTCCCTCGTAGGGGACCGGACCGCAGGCTCTTGCACCGGGCAGGTCGAGCTCGCCGCAGCCGTCATCCACGACGTTGTCGTCGTCAGGATCATCGTTATCGCCATCACCGCAGGCGGCATCATAGGTCATCGAACTCGAGGTATCCAGAACCAGAATCAGATCCAGAGGAGCTCCTTCCGCGATGGCGTTGGTCGTCAGTTCGACGGTTTCGACGCCGATCAGGTTGAGAAAGAACACCTGCGAATCCACCGAGGCTTGAACCCAAACCAGCTTGCGCTGGTTGAGAGAACTTTGAGAAGGGCAGGCATCGATGAAGCGTTGATCGATGCCTGTAACTCCGGCGTGCACCTGTTCACAATTCCAAACGTGCACCGTCAGGTGATCCGGATCGATGTTGTTGAGGGCGAGAAATTCCTTGGCCGCCAGTTCCATCTCCGAGCTGGAAGTGCCCTGGCGATATTGGGCGGCGGCCGAAAGCGCGGCGGCATCCACGGCGCGCCTGAGGTGGTCGTATTGTACGTAGATCGCACCGATATCGATGGCCAAGCCCAGGGTGACCGCCAGGCCCAGGAAGCTGATGGCGAAGATGGCCAGCGATTGCCCTTTCGTGCGACCTCGCTGCACCTTGCCTCGAATGTGCATCCAAAGCTGTCGTAATCTCCAAAGCTCTCTCATAACCACCTCAGGGCGTTGCCTTGGTGATCGGCATGAACGTGTATGCGTGAAGGCGAATCGGATCCAGGCTCGTTGCCGCAGAGATGAACGGCACACTGATCATGGTGCGATCATCAAACCATATTTCGACGAGCAAGACGCCTGTGTCGGGAGATCCGGGCATGCCTTGCAGACGTGTGTTCACATCCGCGACGCTGAACACGGACGTCCGAATCGTGCCCGTTCGCCCTCCCTCATTGTTTAGCGACCATCCATCGTCGTCCGGGTAACGGGCTTTGACCTCAGGAACTCCCAAACCGGAAGTGCCAACGGAGAAGATCGATATCACCACATCGAGACCTTCCGGATCCGCGTCGATGAGCACATCCTGGGCCAACGGCATGACGATGCCGTTGCAGATTCGCTCGTAGATATCGGGATTGAGGAACGGGTCGATCGAAGCGCCATAACGTGCGCCCTCGCGCGTGGCGTCCAGGAGGGTCAAATAGTGATACATCAGAAAGCCGGCGTCGATCATGATCACCAGCATGAGTAAAATGATGGGGAAGAAGAGAGCCAGTTCAACGAAGCTCTGCCCGCGTTGATACCTAAATTTTCTTGGTCCGGCACGCATTCCCGAATCCTTCATCTCCACGCATCCGCGCGAAATTCACGAACTTCGTTTTTTTTGGGGTTTGCACCCCCCCAACACTAAGTAGGACCGGATCAAAGATGGTCCTTCTGCTGTTATTGCTTGGATGCAAGATGTTGATCCAATTTCCTTATATATGAAAGTCTAACCTTCTGCACATACCAGCGTCAATAGGACCGATTTCATGTGTAATACTGGATTGGATGCCTTTATGGGTTTTCCGGATACCCGTGCTGCACATCGCTTCCATTTCTCAAGTATTGTCTTCATCAAGGATATTTTGGTACGTAATCCACCGTAATCCATGACGGCACTTCATTGTCCGCTGGAGTGTACATGTAGGGGAAATATTCGATTTCCGTCACGGTGAAGGTTGTTGACTCAGATGGCGGGATCCATCCGCTCTTCAGATCGCAATCGCCGTTCTTTTTTGAAGTGCATGAAGCGATTAACACATCGCCATTAGTATTCCAATTGCCTATCACTTCCGCATGTTCTACGGGATCACCTTCACCATCCATAACGTAGATCTTGACCACGGCTTGCCAATCATCCCCATCCTTTTCGTATTTGCGTTCCTTCAGGTGGAGGTCATGAATGTGCACCGTGAGCGCCGGCGTGGGTGTCGCCGCAGGCGGGCGGGTCGGGG
>DUET01000025.1 GCA_011192015.1 Anaerolineae bacterium | reverse complement strand
CTTCCGCGAAGGGTGATTTCCCCGGTCATGGCGACATCATGATGAACCGGGCGTTCGGTCAACGCAGAGGCCAGCGCTATCGCCATCGTGATACCGGCGCTGGGACCGTCCTTGGGAATCGAGCCTTCAGGGACATGCAGGTGAACGTCCATCTTCTCGAAACGTTCGATGTCGATTGCCAGATCATCGGCGCGTGACTTGACATAGGATAACGCCGCCTGAGCCGATTCCTGCATCACGTCTCCCAATTGGCCGGTGATCTGCAATCCTCCCTTGCCTTCGACAAGCAGCACTTCAACGCTCATGCTGTCGCCACCGCTTTCGGTCCAAGCCAGAGCCGTGGCTGTTCCCACCTGGTCCTCGGTCTCTGCGGTGTGAGGTGTGATTTCGGGCGGTCCCAACAGATTCGCCAGCATCGAGGGGGTGATGCGTTTGGGAGCCTTCCGCCCCTCGGCCTTCTTGCGGGTCACTTTGCGGAAGGTCTTGCCGATCTCGCGTTCCAAGTTGCGCACGCCGGCTTCCCACGTGTACTCACGAATGATGGCCTTCAACGTCGCCTCGCTCATGGCGACTTCATTCTCGCCAAGACCGCTCTGTTCCAACTGCCTCGGGATGAGGAATCTCTTGGCGATGATCAGTTTCTCCTCCTCGATGTATCCCGAGAACTTGATCACCTCCATGCGATCCAGGAGCGCAGGTGGGATCGGATCCACCGTATTGGCCGTCGTGATGAACATCACTTTCGAAAGGTCATACGGCAATTCCAGATAATGATCTGAGAAGGCATGATTCTGCTCAGGATCCAGGACTTCAAGCAACGCCGAAGCCGGATCTCCTCGAAAGTCCACTCCCAGTTTATCGATCTCATCCAGCATGAAAAGTGGATTCACGACCCCAGCACGTCGCATGATTTGCAGGATTCGGCCCGGCAGCGCCCCAACATAGGTTCTGCGGTGTCCCCGGATCTCCGCCTCATCGCGCACGCCCCCCAGCGAAACACGGACGAATTTTCGTCCCAGGGCATCTGCGATCGACTGGCCTAGGGACGTTTTGCCTGTCCCGGGTGGACCCACGAAGCACAGAATGGGTTGGCGTGTCTTCTGAGGAGCCAAACTGCGCACGGCAATGTACTCAAGGATACGTTCCTTGGCTTTCTGCAAACCATAGTGTTTGGCATCGAGCACCGTCTCTGCATGCTGGACGTCGAGATTGTCCTTGGTCATCTGCGTCCACGGCAGCTCCATCAGCCATTCCAGATAAGTCCGGATGATGCCGGCTTCCGGAGCCATGGCCTGCATCTGGCTGAGCCGCTGCACCTCCCGCAGCGCGCGAACTTCGACCTCTTCCGGTAATGAGCAGTGCTTGATTCTGGAACGCATTTCGCTCAGTTCCTGAGTCCTCAGGTCGGTTTCGCCAAGTTCGGTTTGGATGGCGCGCATACGCTCCCGTAGATAGAGCTCGCGCTGAGAGCGATCGACTTCGCTCTGCACCTGGGTTTGGATCTGGTCTTCAAGTTCGAGGACATCGAGTTCCTTCCCCAGCAAGGTACTGATGTACTGCAAACGCTCGACCGGATCGAATTTCTCCAGGATGACTTGGCGCTCAGGTATGCTCAAGCTCAACGCCGAAGCGATCAGATCAGCCAGCCAACCGGGATCGTCGATGTTGACTGCGTAGACATAGGCCTCTTCCGGCAGGCTGCGATTCAAACGCACGCAGCGCTCGAACAACGTCAGCACGGCCCGTCTCAGCGCCAGGGTTTCATTCGTGCGCTTGGCATCCTCCACCACGGGTCGTGCTCGCGCCCGCAGACGGGTTCCATCCAGGAAGTATTCGACGATCTGCGCACGCCGCCTACCCTGCGTCAAGACGGACGTTGAGCCGTCGGGAATGTGCATCAGGCGACTGACGGCGATTTCCGTGCCGACGGAGTAGAGGTCGCTCGCGTTCGGTTCCTTCTCGCTGGGATCCTTCTGGGCGACGGCGATCAGGGTCTCCCTGTTATGGGTGGCTTCATCGATGGCTTCCAACGTTTGTTCGCTGGTGACGAAAAGTGGGGTGACCATGTTGGGGAAAAGCACGACATCTCGCAGGGGGAAAACCGAGAGCGTGATCAAGCCATCCTCATCCATCGGCGCGTCATCGACATCGTAGAGCTCGTCCGCCCGCCTGCTCATCGGATCGCCCAATTCGGCGGGTAGGTACGGCCATCGCATGATCGTGTCCATGATCACTGCCTTTCGGTGGTCACCAGGGGCATCTTCTTCCGAATCTCTTCCCAGGCTGCCAGCGATTCGCCTGCCACAAATATGCTGCCTGCAACAACTACCACTTCCCCCGGTCGAGCGATCGAGATCGCATGTTCGAGCGCCTTCGCCACAGGAGTGACCGTTTCGACGCGTAAGGCGAAACCGTGTGCCAAGACTGCCAGAGAATGAAGATCGGCGGCTCGGGGATGCTCTGCCTGAGTAACAACCAGGCGAGAAACCCGCGGCAGCAGGTCGGCAAACATCCCGGAAATGTCCTTATCCGTAGAGGCGCCAAACACGAGTGTAACCAGCTGACCCGGGAAATAGTCATCCAACGCAATGCGCAACTTTAGCGCTGAATCCCGATTGTGCGCGCTGTCGATGACTACGGTCGGTGATTCACTCAGGACCTGGAAGCGCCCCGGCCAGTGGACAGATCGAAATCCTTCTCGAATGGCCTCGTCCTCGACCTTCAATTTCGTATCCCGGGCAACCCGGAGGCTTGCGTAGGCCACCGTCGCGTTGATGACTTGATGGTAGCCCAACAGGGGGATCTCAAAACGCGGCGGAACCCATTCCTCCATGCCGCCTGATTCCACATAGGCGTCCATGAGCGGTTGTTCGTCATCCGGCCAGATGAAGAGATTCTGCCGATGGAGATCGTGCGTACCGGGTGCGTAGAGCCAATCCTTCCCCACACGCACGAGAGGAGCATTCAGCTCCCGGGCGATATCCTCCACCACACGTTCGGCTTCATACTGCTGAGGAGCGAGCACGATCGGCACATCGGGTTTGATGATGCCCGCTTTTTCACGTGCGATATCCGAGAGACTATCTCCCAGAAGGTGCATGTGATCGTAGGAAAGAGACGTGATTACCACCACCATCGGATCGAGAACATTGGTCGCATCCAACCTGCCCCCTAAACCGACCTCTACCACAGCCAAATCGACTTCCTGTCGGGCGAAATACAGGAAACCCAGTGCTGTGATCCATTCGTAAGTTGTGAGGCCGGTGATGCCCTCGGCCCTATCTCGGATTTCGAACACCAGATCTGCAACTTCCTGCTCTGGGATATCCGCATCTCCGATGCGAATGCGTTCGGTGAAGTGTCGGAGATGAGGTGAGGTATAAAGCCCCGTTCGGTATCCTGCAGCATCCAAAGCCGCAGCAATCAACGCTGAAACGGACCCCTTCCCCTTCGTGCCGGCTATGTGGAAGCTGGCGAATTGGTCCTGTGGATCTCCAAGCACATGCAGCAGGTCATGCACGCGCTGCAGGTCAAAGACTTCTGCCGAGTAGCGGTACGTGCGTTTCTTGCTATAATCCGCAAAACTGTAGAGATAGTCCAGAGCATCCTGGAAGGTGTGGGCATCGGTCATAACGTGGAATTGTAACCCTCACACCCACCATGGACAAGATCGCAACTGCTTGCGCATGTTGAAAAACCGCGCTATGATCTGTCCGTCAAACTACTTCTAGGAGGTGAAACGCGAAGACAATCACAGAATTCTATCCGATACCGCCAGAGCCAATGCTACATGCAATCTCAGACTAAAAGGAAGAGAAGATGATGCATAAGAAGCGATTGTTCTACACAGTTGCACTAGGCCTCGTGCTCGTGGCAAGCATGCTCCTGAGCTCCTGCGGCCTGTTCGTCAAAGCACCGCTGGGCACGGAAGAAAACCCGATCATCTGGGTATTCGTGCCATCCGGTGAGATGGAACGCGTCGCCGCCGGTGGCGAGGCCATGGCTGATTTGATCTTTCAGGAAACCGGCTTGGTGATCGACACGTATGTCGCCACGTCGAATGCAGCAGCCATTGAGGCTCTCTGCAGTTCGCCGCCGAATGCCCACATGGCATCACTGAATACCTTCTCCTACATCGTTGCCGCGGATCAGGGTTGTGTTGCAGCACAGCTCGTTGCCACCCGCTATGGCGACCCAACCTACTCCGGCCAGATCTTCGTCCACGCCGATTCGGGTCTCACGAGCCTGGATCAAATGGCCGGCAAGACCTACTGCCGTGGTGATGAGACCAGCACGAGCAGCTGGATCATCCCGAGCATTCTGCTCAAGGGCGCTGGTATCGATCCGGACACCGATCTGGAGATCATCGACACCAATTCACACGATGCCAATGTTGCGGGAGTGTACACCGGACAATGTGATCTCGGTGGCTCCTACATCGACGCCCGCACTCGCATCGAAGATGAATACCCCGATGTGATGGATGCCGTTGTGGTCATCGAGACCTTCACAGGAATCCCCAACGACGGTGTTCAGTATCAGACAGACTTCCCGCAGGATTTGGCCGATCAGATCAATACGGCTCTCCTGGCACTCGCCGAAACTGAGGCAGGGCAGGAGGCTCTTGATACCGCCTATCAGTGGGGTGGTCTGGAGCTTCAAGGCGATGATTTCTACGATGGTTTCCGCCAGTTCCTGGATGCCAATGGCGTCTCGGCAGCCGATATCGAGTAGAAAGAGCGCTGCGAAAGTCAGTAGTCAGCAAGACTGACGACGCGGGAGGACAACTCCTGTCCTCCCGCGTTTTTTCAGAGAGGTCGTACATGCTTGAAGTCCACAATCTCACCAAGATCTATGACGATGGAACCGTTGCCTTGCGCGATGTGAGTTTCAAACTGCCGGATGGGGAATTCATGGTCGTCATCGGGCTGAGCGGTTCGGGAAAATCGACCTTGCTCCGCTGCATCAACCGCCTGATCGATCCGACTGAGGGTGAGATCATTTGGAACGGCATCGATCTGGCCAAGCTGAAAGGCAAGGAATTACGAGAGACAAGGCGATCCATTGGTATGATCTTCCAGCATTTCAACCTCGTCAAACGGTCTTCCGTTCTCACCAATGTCCTCGCTGGAAGACTCGGCTACACACCAATCCGACTGAGTGTGATGGGGAGGTTTTCCAAAGGAGATATGAAGTTAGCACATCAAGCTTTGGAGCGTCTGGGAATCCCCGAACAAGCAAGCAAACGAGCCGATGAGTTGAGCGGCGGGCAGCAGCAGCGTGTGGGCATTGCCCGAGCACTGATGCAGCAACCCAAGTTGATCCTTGCGGACGAACCCGTGGCCAGCCTCGACCCCGTATTGGCTCACTCGATCCTTCAGCAATTGGAAAGGTTGAATAGAGAAGATCGCATCTCGATCCTCTGCAGTCTGCACTACCTGGATCTAGTCCAGCGCTACGCCACGACCGTGATCGGCCTACACGAAGGCAGGATTGTCTATCGAGGCAGCGCAAGAGATATTCGAGCGATGACAGACGCTGAATTCAAGGACATCTACGGGCAGGAAGCAGAACGCGTTGGAGAATCCATTGGTGGAATTATCCAAGACGCATGAGGAGTAATCTGGTGATTGAACCCAAACCATCCCCTCCGATACAACCTCGTCCAAATCCCATTCAAGCAATTGTTGTAGCGATTCTGACCTTCTTCCTGCCTGGACTCGGGCAGCTATTCGCGAGGAAAATTCGCCGAGCCCTCCTAATGCTGGCTAGCTATGCCACCATCGGCGGGCTTATCGTTTGGCGCTTCGTCGAGGCGGCTCCACGCGACACGGGCTTCGTACCCATCTTTCTGAAGGGGATACGGCTCGAACCGATGCTGCTATTCATTCTGATCCTCGCAATCATCTTCATGATTCTCGCCTCGATCGACGCCTACTTCCTTATAAGGGGCGTCGAACGGAATGCTGCTGGACTGTTCATCTTGATCGCCGTACTGTTCTTCTTCCTGGGATGGCAGCTCAGCGACATCAACTTGGTTCGTTTCATAACCGGTCTGGATGAGGGCAGATACAGACTCAGTCAGGTCATGTGGCCATGGTCACGAGCGATCGAAAGGCCAGAGGAGCTGATTCGCGGCGAGGCGATTATTGAAATCCCCTGCTCGGAGAATCCACCAGCGCAAAGTGAGATACTCCCGGATGAGGCTTACGTGATCTCCGATCCCACGTGTGGTGTTCTCTCGGTGCAACAAGGTCCCGAGGGAAGCCCCCTGCACCTCATCGGAGGCAACTTCATCCCCAACATGGAAGTCGATATCATGTGGGAGGACCCCATCGGGAACGAGTTCCGTCAGCGTCAGGGCGGTGAGTACATCTCGGTCATGAGCGATGATGAGGGAGGCTTCGAGATCGATATCATCATGCCCTATCGGCTCCTGCCGACAGATGTGGGGGAATTCCAATATTGGGCTGTCTTCGGTCAGCAGGTCGCCTCGCTGGGTGAAGCCCAGGCGAGCACGGAGCTGAAACTCGCCATCAGCCACATGATCGAGACCATCTTTCTGGGCATGATGGCGACATGCTTCGGGATTGTCTTTTCAGTTCCGATCAGTTTCCTGGCGGCCCGAAACCTGATGTCGGCTTCCTGGATCACCGTCATCATCTACTACCTCGTACGAGGCGTGCTCAACATTGTACGATCGATCGAACCCCTGATCTGGGCCGTCATCGCGACGATTATCGTCGGCCTCGGTCCCTTTGCCGGCATCCTGGCACTCACCGTGCACAGCATCGCAGCGCTGGGCAAGCTCTACTCCGAGGCCATCGAGAGCATCGATCCCGGGCCGATCGAAGCCATCCAAGCGACGGGCGCCAATTGGCTGCAGACGGTCGTTTATGGCGTAATCCCACAGATCATTCCTCCATTTGTCTCCTTCACGATCTATCGATGGGACATCAATGTTCGCATGTCGACCATCATCGGCATGGTAGGTGGCGGCGGCATCGGCTTCCTGCTCTATCAGTGGATCAAACTCCTGGATTATCGTGCAGCAGGTATCGCAGTCTGGTTCATTGCCATCACGGTTGCGATCCTGGACTTCGTCAGCGCTGAGATCCGGAAGCGGTTCGTTTAACCTCGCCAAACACGATCACAGCCCCGGTTTCTGCTCACGAAACCGGGGCTCTTTCTTTATGTAAATCCACTAACTTGCGGAGCGAGAGCCGAGTGATATAATCTCTGCCAAGTTGAGGACGAGAGCATGAACACGCCGGTGCTGGTTTTGAATGCCAATTTCGAACCGCTGAACGTCTGCTCCACGAAACGTGCCCTGGGCCTGATGCTCGGTGGGAGAGCCGAAATGCTCTTGAACGGCCGCGGCTTCGTGCGCACGGTGCGCGAACTCTACCCTCGACCCTCCGTGATCCGCCTGGACTACATGATCAAACGCCCACATCCTCGCGTTCGTCTCAGCAAACGCGAACTCTTCAGACGCGATCAGTACCGTTGCCAATACTGTGGGGCTAAGGCTGCTCTTCTGACGATCGATCATGTGATCCCACGGCATCGAGGCGGCGATCACAGCTGGGCGAATCTCGTCACGGCTTGCGCTTCATGCAACACGAAAAAGGGCGGCCGAACGCTGGGGGAAGCCCGGATGCACCTGCTTCACCGACCATCCGAACCACGCCCAACGGCTGTCTACCTCTACGGCACACACCTCACAAAGAATCAGGACTGGCGCCAGTTCCTCGAAGGCTGGTAATTCAGTCCCCCTTCATTCCCTCAACCAGCGCATACACGCCCCCGGAAACCACACCATGTCCGCCGGTGATGATCGGAATGGAAGCATGATTGACTGCGTAGGTCAATCGACGCAATGCTGGATCCGCAATCTGATCCACCCATCCGAGATCTGCAGCGAAGCGGTCGGCCGGTGAGGGAAATGGGCCACGGTGTGCCATCCAAACACGACTATCCCACAACACCGCATCACCCAGCGAAGAAAGCTCCTCGACGAAGGTTTCAGGTCCCATACCCTCGAGCATTGCCGCCAGCAGGGATCGCACCTCCCCCCGTTGCAGACGTCCGCTGGCAGACATGCCCCGTTCCTCGACGAACATCCGCACCCAGATCTGTGTTTTCCGCTCGAGCAGCATCCAAGCGTTGGAAGACGATCTTCCGATCACAATCAACGTGCTCCCATACGAAGAGAGAATCTCTCGCAATCTTTCAACACGCTGCCTCAGGAAACCCGGCGATTTCAGTAGAAACGATGCCAACCTTTCACCCAAATGAGGATGGTCCAGCAGCAGGATCAAATCCGCCGGGGTATCCAAGTCGACCTGGGTGGCGGCACAGGGTTCGAGTGCGTGCACATCAAACCCGGCTTTCCGCTCGAGAACCCAACCCAGGGGATTGTCCGCTGGAAGCTGTTCGATCAAATCCGAGAGAGCCTGGGCGGAATTGAGCAGCGCCCAATCTGTGGAATGCAGATTGTTGACGACTGCCGTTGGCCCTTTTGTTCGGTGCAGGCGCTCGACGGCTTGATGGAGGAGACCCTCCTGCAGCAGGGGCGCACTTGCGCCACCGAAATACGCCAAGCTGTCAAACCCTCCATGCTCGGTAAATCCCGCCAGGGCTCTGCCGAAATGGAAGGGCTCGGCTTGCTCCTCCAGTGCTACCGCTCCCGCAGAGGTAAACGCTTCCCGGTCCCGATCTCCCGCGGCCATTACGAAGACGGGATCGATTGCCTCATGATTTATGAGTAGGGAAAGTAAATCGAGGGTTGCCGCCCGGCGGCCAAGGGCCATCCACTGCTCGGCTCGGGAGGAGCCCGAAGGAGGCGTCATGACAATGGCGGGGATGGTCGTCTTCATGGTGTGTCTGTTATTGGATACTGGCAAGGATGTATCCGATGGATTATCCGATCTCTGTTTCGATGAGCCCCAGAGTTCCGTCTCGTCGCCGATACAGGATATTGGTTTGATTGGTATCGGCGTTCAGGAACACGAAGAATTGATCATGGCTGAGCAGTTCCATCTGATCAATGGCTTCCTCCACATCCATGGGTGTGAGCAGGAACTGTTTCCGCCGCACAATCGTTTCCTCGGGTTCGGCCTCCTCCTCCATGGCTATAGCTCTGCTTCCTGCATCCGTGGCCGTGCGCCCGTCTCCTCGTTTGCGCCAGCGGCGCCCCTTATAACGTTCAATCTGACGGCTGATCTTATCCAACACCGCGTCCACGGAGGCGAAGATGTCATCCGTGCGCTCCTCCGCCCGCAGCAGCACGCCTCTTCCACGTACCGTCAATTGAGCCACCTGACGGTCGTTCGCATCTCGTGCCGTCTTGGCATAGGAAAGATCGACCTTGGCTTCTTCGAGTACATCCAGGTACCGATCGAGCTTCGACACTTTGCTCGTGACATAATCTCGCAGTCGGTCACTCAGATCGAGATTGTGAGTGTTGATTACCACTTTGACTGCCATTATCTCTCCTTGAAATTCGTGATTAGGAAACTAACGTGCGCGTGCAACAGTCAATCCCATGAGATTCTTCACCCCGCTTGCCTTCAAAGCGGATGCACAAGCGGCCATCGTAGCGCCGGTGGTGAAGAGGTCGTCCACCAGGAGCACCGTCTGTGAGGATCCGTTTGAGAGGTAAGACCTGAAGGCTCCTGAAACGTTGTTCCATCGCTCTGTTGGGTTGAGTCCAACCTGGGAAGGAGTATCTCGGATGCGTCGCAGCGCTTTTGCATCATAGGGCAACTCAAGCATCCTGGCTAAAGCTGAGGCGATCAAGGTAACTTGATTATACCCTCGCTGACGCAGACGGGAAACTGCGAGAGGGACCGCAACAACCATGGAAGCGCTCCAACCCTCCCGCTGGAACAAGCTCGTCAACCAAACTGCCATTGTCTCAGCCAGACGCCGATTGGGTCGGTATTTGAGTTGCAGCAGGGCGCGGGTTAAGGGACCTTCGTACAGAGCATAGGAACGCACAGGAAGCGGCAGTGGGTTCGTGCTGCAGTTGCGACATATGCCGGAACGAGGCAGCCTGCCTCCACAGAGCGGACAGATTCTTGCCCGTAGCTTGATCAACCGGTCGTCACAAGTGGCGCACCAAACCGTTCCTGGAATTCCACAGCCGGCACAACGTGGAGGGAAGAGTAAATCGAGTCCAGATTGCCAGAATTTCCTGACTAGACAGGGAATCGTAGCAGTCATGGCATCCCTATCCCCCTGGTGAAGCGAGGTTTTCTAGTTACGGAGGCTAACGGAACATCGCTCCCATCGGTGAGGTCAGCATTTGCAGCGCCGCAGGTCCGAGCAAAATGATGAGCAAGGATGGGAAGATCAGCAGACCAATGGGAAAGACGATCTTGACCGGAGCCCTCTGCGCCTCTTCTTCTGCCATCTGCCGTCTTCGAACACGCATTTGGTCGGATTGGACCCGCAGCACCGTGCCCATGCTCACGCCCAATTGCTCCGACTGGATCACAGCTGCTACGAAACTGGTCATCTCTGGAACACCAAGCCGGTCGGCCATCGCACGCAGCGCCTGCCGCCGGGTCTTGCCCAAACGAATCTCACGCAGCACGCGACCGAATTCCAGGGAAAGGACATCTTCCCACTTCTCAGACACATGAGCCATGGCGGCATCGAAGCCCAATCCCGCTTCTACACTGATGGTCAGAAGATCTAGCGCATCCGGCATGGATCTGAAGGTTTCTTGTTGGCGGCTTTTGATACGTCCCGTCAACCACATATCGGGCAGGACAAATCCCAGCGCCAGAAACAAGCCTGTAAGCAGCAATCCCTGACCCCAATTCCTCCTGCTGACTGCAAAGACGAAGAACACCACGCCACCGAGCATGATGGCAAGCATGATTCGCATCGCCAGGAAGAAACCAGGTTCGAGACGCATCGGATTCCCGGCCATCTCCAAACGCTTTCTGGCGCTCTCCAGCGTGGCTTGTGGCGTGAAGCGCAAGACGATTCGGCCGATATGATTCAACATGGGCAGTACGATCCGGTCGTAGAAACCCTGAGAGAGCTCGATTTCTTCGAGCGTCATCACATCATCCCGACCACTATATTCGACCAAACGCTGTGTAACGGGATCAGTGGGTTCCGGCGCCCTCAGCGCTGCAATGACCAGCACAATCGCCATGATGACCGCAAATGCTAAGATGCCTATGGTCCACATATGATTCTTCCTGTTTCTACTCCGCAGGAATAGTCCATCCTGCTGTATCGAGCGTGAATACCAAACCCCAATTGACGACGCAACGCTAGATATCGATGTTCACGATCTTCTGCACGATGGTGATACCCGTTCCGACCATGATGACCACAATGACAAGCATCGGGATGCCACAACCGCGGGTTTCGGGATTGAAGAACAGCATCACGTAAGGTCGATTGATGAGAAACAGTGCGCCTACAAGAGCAACGGGCATCAACGAAATGACCCAAGCTGTAGCGCGCCCCATGGCTGTGAGCGCTTGGATCTCACCTCGGATCCGAACGCGCTCACGAATGGTATGCGAGATGTTGTCGAATATCTCGGCCAGGTTACCACCGGACTCACGCTGCACGTTGATCGCCGTGATAATCATGTCGAGGTCATCACTGTGGATGCGTCGAACGAGATGGTCCAAGGCTTCCTCAAGGGGGATGCCGAGCTGAACTTCCTGCACGACGCGTCGGAATTCATCCGAGATTGGAGAGGGTAATTCCTTACTTACGGCTTCCATGGCCATCAGAGTCGAATAGCCAGCCCGTAAACCATTGACCATCAGATTGAGCATGTCGCTCAACTGGTTGTTGAATGCCTTCAACCGTGCGGATCGAGCACGGCGCACATACAGGGATGGCAGGAAGGCGCCAACGATGGCTAACGCGATTCCGAAGACCAGCGAGCGCCCGATTAAGGCTCCCAAGGCGCCCACGATGAGTGCGATCAACGGAATTGAAAAGATGTATTCACCGGGACGTAATTTGATATCCGCGCTTGCCAGTCTCTGAGCGATGGCTTCGTAACGAGCCGTGCCCTCTCCCAATCGGGAGATGAACTCCCGGATCGGACTGACGCGCTCGGGTGCTTCGTCATCGATCGCAGTTCGCAGAGCCCCAGTTTCAACCGTTTCAGAAACTTGGCCCAACCTCTCATCGACAACGGACCGACGCCCCAGAAAGGTTGTAATAATACCTATGATGAGCAAAACCAGGCCCAAACCTGCGCTGGTCAAAAGAACGGTTGTCCACATTGTCTAGAACCGCTTTCGCTCTCCCACGCCGAAAATCGTAGCCGGTAATACGATGCCGGAGGCTTCGATCCTATCCAGGAATTTTGGCCGCAAACCTGTGGGTCTCAATCGACCGATGACTCGACCATCCTCGATACCGGTTTGTTCAAAAACGAAGAGGTCCATCATCGTGATCATGTCCCCCTCCATACCCTGGATTTCGGTGATATTGGTCACTCGTCGTGTTCCATCCCGCATACGTTCCAGGTGTACAACCAGGTCAAGCGCTGAGGCGATCTGCTCTCGGATGGCGCGTACGGGGAGTTCAACACCTGCCATGAGGGTCATGGTTTCGATGCGCGTAAGGGTATCGCGTGGGCTGTTGGAGTGCGCCGTTGTCAGAGAACCGTCATGACCAGTGTTCATCGCTTGCAGCATGTCAAGGGCTGCAGCATCACGGATCTCTCCCACGATGATGCGATCAGGTCTCATGCGCAATGAATTCACGACCAGATTCTGGATGGTTACCTCACCCCTGCCCTCGATGTTGGGGGGCCGTTTCTCCAGAGACACGACATGTTCCTGGCGCAGCTGAATTTCCGCCGCATCCTCGATCGTCACGATGCGTTCGTCAGGGGGAATGTACTGCGAGAGAACGTTCAGCAACGTGGTCTTTCCGGAACCAGTGCCGCCGGAGATGATCGTGTTGACGCGAGAGATAACACAGGCTTTCAGGAACTCGATCGACTCGTTCGTAATCGTTCCGTATTCGATCAACTGCTCGATCGTGATCGGATTGCGCGAGAATTTTCGGATCGTCAGGACAGGACCGACGAGAGAAATCGGAGGGATCACAGCATTGACACGTGACCCATCCGCGAGCCTTGCATCGACATAGGGGCTGGATTCATCAATGCGCCTGCCCAGGGGAGCCACGATGCGGTCGATGATGCGCATCAAGTGGTCATCGGTCTCGAATGTTGCGCCTACCCGGGATATCTTGCCGGCGCGTTCGATGTAGATGTTCTTGGCTCCGTTAACCATGACTTCCGTGATGCCCTCATCTTCCAGCAACGGCTCCAATGGTCCCAATCCCAAGATCTCATGGACGATCTGCTCAAATAGGCGACGACGCTCTGGACGCGATAGAACGATCTTCTCTTCCGATAAAATGCTCTCGAATAATTCTTCGATCGTTCTGCGTACATCTGCTGTCCGGCTCACATCCATAGACGGATCGATTTCGGCAAGGAGCTTATTCTGAACCCTGTTCTTCAGATCGAAGTATGTCTCGCGTTGTTTGCCGCCAGGGGGTGATACACGCCGGGCATTCAAGGATGTTAGGCGGGAAGTTCCTCCAGAGGATTCTCCGGCATCCTCTGCGCCTGAGCTTTGCGTATGTCCTTTTTCAATGCGCTTCAGCAATGACACTGATGACCTCCATACCGTCACACCCGGCGTCAGTCACGCTAACGCCCGATTAATCTTCTGGGGCTGAGTTGGTCCAAATCCACTTCTTCCTGCTCGTTGACGCTGATCCGTTCCTCAACCATACCGAGTAGCTCGAGAATATTCTTCGCCGGCGGTCGATTGGTGTCTCCCATCAAGAGAGGTTCTCCACGATTGATGGAAGTGGTCACCAAACGCTCCTCTGCCGGGATCCATCCATCCACGTCGCATTTGAGATTTTCCGCCACGGCTTCAGCCGTGATGCCCGTCCGCCGGTCCATCTTGTTGAGCACAAACATCACTTTGCTTGTCGGAAAGTCCAATACCGCCAACAGATCGAAGAGCAGGCGGGCATCTTTGATAGCTGGAATATCCGGTGTGGCCACCGTGATCAGCAGATCCGCGCTGTCCAGAACGGCCAGGGTGATATCGTCCATGGTCGAACTGGTATCGACGAGCACATAGGGAAAGGTGCGCTTCAATGATTGCAGGATCTTGCGGATGTGCTCGGCTGTAATCTCGTCGGCCAATTCCGGACGCGGGGGAGCAGCCAATATTCGCAATCCACACTCGTGCACCATGAGCACGTCATCCAGCAATTCGCGATCCAGCTCTTCGATATGCATCGCGAGATCCACAATGCTCGTTTTGATTTGCATGTTTAAGAACACGGACACATCGCCAAATTGCAGACTTGTATCCACCAACACCGTGGGCGTTTGGTCGGAATGCAATCCTACAGCCATGTTGGATAACAGGGTTGTGCAACCTACGCCGCCCTTGGAACTATATATGGCGATAAGCTTTCCTTGCCGATCGAATGCGGTTGCGCCGCGAAGACCAGGGCCCGCCACGGCCGCTTGCGGTGCAGGCTTGGTGTATTTCTCCCGTTGTTCACGCGCCCGCACGGCTACCGATCGGATTGTTGAAATCAACTCATCCCCGGATGGAGGTTTGGGGATAAAATCTCGTGCTCCTGCCTGCATCGCGCGCCGCATGTAATTGGCATCGCTCTGGACAGAGAGGATCACAATTTGAGCAAACGGCACCTCTTTGATTATCGCTTGCGTTGCCGTGATGCCGTCCATGTCCGGCATGTTGATGTCCATCAGGATGACATCCGGCAACAGATCGCGTGCCTGTTGGATACCTTCTTCGCCCGTGCGAGCTGCGCCTACGACATTGACGTCGGATTCAAATTGGAGCAGCTTGCGCAGGTTCTCTCTTGTTTCAGCGATATCATCAACGATGAGAACGCGGATGGAATCTTCCGCGTTAGTAACCATCAAGGCCTCCATTCCCTCAATCATCCCCCATTGGCTAGTTCACTCTGCAGTACTGCCCTCCGATAGGGATGGATTTGTCGCCTCAAGCACCGCCGGTTCAAGACCGTAGGGCAAAGATGTGGGAATTGCAATGCGATAATTCTCAAGCAGATATTGGAATGTGACGCTGGTGGTTTCCGTCAGCATCTTGTCCCCAGGCCCCCTTAGAGTGAGCATCAGATCCGCTCGCGCCTTGAGAGCCCAATTGAGGGCCAGCGCATCCTGAGGCGTGACGATCAAGGTTACAATGTCCGGAGGTGCGGGTCCTGCAGGGGCTGCATCCTGTCCTGTCGGTTGAGCAGGTGCCCCCACACCCTGAGCAGCCTCGGCAGTTGCCTGGCTTTCCAGCGGGAAATTCCCCACATGCAGTACAGTGGCATTCTCGATCAAACGCTGTGTAACCAAGCGTGGTCTTTGTTCCCCTCGTGGAAGGATGTAAAGCAACTGCCCTGTTACCGGTTCCGTTTCGATTCGCCCCAATTCAGTTGATTGCTGATCGTTCGATGCCGTCAAATAAACTGGGGTGCTAACACTCGGGCTCCCAGGAGAGACAAAAACTCCTGTCAGATTGGGCAGAACGGTTTGAAATTCCGCATCCAGATCGACCACCAAGAATGCGATGAGCACATCGACCCTGTCACCAGCGCGCAGCGCATAGGCCACACCCGAGAGACGGTTCATCGGAATGGCCATGGCGGTGTATCCAGGCGGAATGGAAAGAGCGGCTTCTGAACTCACAAACACGAGATCACCGGGATGATCTGTGATCATGTTTGGAGTGATGGTCACACCTTGAGCAATGTCCATGCGTGCGATCTTGCCGATAACCAAAGACGTATCTGTGATCATATTGGCATCGATCAATTCCACGGGGAAGGGTGATAGCGCCAGGTTCTCTTCGACGATGGTTGAACCTCGAGTAATCGCTTGGGCTGATGTTACGATCAGTCCCAGATCTGTACCAGGCTCCGGAGTGCCGCCTTCGGTCCCCGCATCACCGTCACCACCCAACCTATTCATCACGAGGTATATAGCAACCGCCCCTAATATCAGAACGAATGCAAGTAGGATCAATACTCTTCCACGACGCATGATGCCTCCTTCTTTCTACCTCTAGGATCCACTCTCGCAGCCTTCAAATCTGTGAGGCAATGATACCGGTTCCGAATCAAATGTCAAGAGATGCGCCATCGGGGTATTCTCCCGATCGCATATCTGTTTCGATTCAGACACGGAGCCCTATTTGGGATAGGGCCCCGTGCCATCGCCAGGTGGTCGTAAATCCCGATTCAAATTTCATACTGGCTTGTTTAGATGTTTGAAATGATGTTGCTGAAAACGTTGCCGATAGCAGGGCCAAGCAATGCCAGAATGACAATCACGACGACCGCGACCAAAACAAGAATCAAGGCGTACTCTACGAGGCCCTGGCCTTTCTCTTTCGGAGCGTACAGCATCTAACTCACCACCTTCCTTTTAAAGATTTGCCTGTCGGATGCAGGCTGACCACATTATAGGGATTAAAAGGAAAACATAGCAATAGGACAAATATCCGATATGGGAAAGCGAGGACGCTCTGGCTGAACACAGAGTTTTCCGATCTGAACTTGGAAAGTTCAGCCAGTTGTGGGGATGGCAAAAATGACACGACTGCCTTGGCCAGGATTACTTTGTACATCGATGGTACCGCCAACCATATTGATGCGATCACGGAGCTTACGCAATCCACCTCCCTGACCTATGTCCTCATTGGAGTTTATCGTTTGTGGATCGAAACCACTGCCATTGTCTTCGATGGTTGTGCGTACCAACCTCTCCCCGATGTCAACCGTTATCTTTGTCTGTGTGGCCTGGGCAAAATCCCGTACGTTGGCTAACGCATCCTGAACCGCGCGGAAGATCAGCACTTCGCGATGCGAATCCAGACGGCGTTCAGAACCTGTCACCACCAGGCTGATGCTCATTCCCGATTTCTCCTGAATGGCATCCACATAGCGGCGTATGGTGGGAATCAGTCCCAGATCGTCGAGCATCATCGGACGAAGATCGAAGATGAAATCGCGTAATTGCGAAAACGTTGCGCCGGCTGTTTGCTGTAGATTGGCAATTTCCTGACGCGCTTTATCTTGATCGATGTCGAGTAAACGCAATGCAATTTCAGCTTGCAGGATGAAGTTGGAGAGCCCCTGTGCTGGACCATCATGGATCTGGCGCGTGATCATCCTCCGCTCTTCCTCCTGAGCAGCGATGATCTGCTCGATTACCGAATCCGATGCAATCGCAGCACTGGATGTGGTCAAACCCTGTGTGCTGTCGAAAATGCTGGCCGTGCGGTTCAAGAATTCAGCGAAGCGCTCGAGGATCTTCTTGTCGCTCGCGAGCTTCTCGACCTGCCCACGCATGGTAAAGAGACGCTGCTGAGCGTCTTGAGCAGCCTCGTATGTAGAGCGGATGTCGTCTCTGGGAACCGTATCGAAATTGCTTTGAAGGAAGTGGACCTCGGCTGTGATGCTGGCATTGCGCTCAACGAGCTTCTCCACTTCACCTTGGCTTTGTTCAATCAGCAGATTGATTTCATCTATCTGACTATGGACTTTTTCCAATTCCTGCTTCGTAGTAGCGATAAAATCCTCTATCGCATTGGTCGGTTTACTGCCTTCCGTTTCGGCCATGAGCCCTTCTTCTCATTTGCGCGTGTCTTGAAGACGCACCCACCCATGCCGCAAAGCGTAAACAGCCGCTTGCGTACGGTCTTCGACATCCAGCTTATGCAGAATGGATGTCATATGATTCTTCACGGTCTGATGGCTGATCCCCAATCGCACTGCGATTTCTTTATTGCTCATCCCCCGGGTTACATATTGCAGGATTTCCATCTCACGCGGGGAAAGAGGTGCATAGGGCGGTAGTTCGCCCTGGAGATGGGGTCGCCGAACTGTCTCCACGCCCTTCTCTAGCCAGTTTTCTAGACCCTCGCGATCATAGATCAGATCACCAACAACGAAATTCCCTCGGGCAACTTGACGGATAACATCTACAAGCTTACCGGCTTCAACATCCTTCGAGCAATAGGCCGCCGCTCCTGCGCGGAATGCATGCAGGACCTGTTCCACATCATCGTATGCGGTCAGTAATACAACCACTGTGGAAAGCTTTTCAGACACGATCTGACGCGTGACTTGAATACCGTTGACCACCGGCAGGTTGATATCAATCAATGCAACCTGAGGATTGTGCCGCCGTATCGTATCAAGCGCTTGATCGCCGCTCACGGCTTCACCCACTACATTTAGATCATCTTCTGCCTCGATAACATTGCGCACCCCCTCGCGAAAGAGAGGATGATCATCAACGATTATGATATCTATATCATCCATGATTTTTCCTTTCTTTGGCACTTGCGGCGAGTATAGCATAGTCAAGTCAATAGGAGCAAACACCTATTTTCGCCAAAGATACACGGTCATGTTTTCACCACCCGCCAAAGGGCTGAAGGAGCCGTTCGTAGTGAATACTTGCGTCCCTCCGGAGATCAATTGTGGGTACCAACCAGGAAAAGTTACAAGATAGTCAGCCTGTTGCGCATCCAACAAGGCTTCCAACGCCTGTTCGTCTCGAATGTATGGAATCACGATCGGATCCACAAGACCTGCAAGGTCTAAAATCTCGCGCTCTCCGAAGTACCCCATGGCGCCGATATCGTGAGCTGCAATGAGATCATCCTCATGGGTGTTCTCTCGTACCCAATGTGCCGTGGCCACCATTTCACTCTCGATGATGGCTACGTCGCGTGCGTAGGCTTGCGCGCCAAGGAACCAGAAAATGGCCGCGACAATGATGACACTCGCCAGCCATGCGCGTGAGATAACCCTTTTATACACAGTCTCTGTATCTAGCTGTAACCATCCCAGGAGACCTTCCACTCCCAAGATGAGCAATATCGGTACCGTTGGCATGGCGTAGCGGCCATGCTGGTAGTGGTAGTCCAGTGGGAGACGCAGGGCATATGCTCCCAGATGCAGACAAACCCAAAGCAAGGGGGCGAACCGAAACCACTGCCGACTGCGGATCGCCCTCACCCCACCGAGCACGATGCCCGGAAGCAGCAGCGCAATCACGCCCACCAAAGGCAGACCGGCTTGCTCGACCACTCGTTGCAGCAGAGGCGTTTGCCGGAGTATGGCATACTCTGCCTGCTTGGCGTAAAACGTTGTTGGCCACCATGCGCCAGAGAGTAAGCGATTGAAGACTAAATAGGGCGCGATGGGAAGCGCCATCCCGAGCAGCAGTCCACCAAAAGCCTTCAGGATCCTCCTGATTTGGAAACGTTCGCGCGTCATGATTACCCAAGCCGCAGCCAAAGCGAGCAGCACCGCATCCGGACGCAGCCAAACGCCCAAGCCGATCAGGAAGCCGATGAAGAGAGCTCGCCAGCGGTTCCCATCCAGCGCGTAGAGGACAACGACGACCAACAAGGCCATCGCAGGCACTTCCATTCCAGAAATCGCGGCCCAAACCAAGTGCCATTCGAAGACCAGCAGCAACGCGGCCAGCCAATGCCAGGAGCGCTCACTCCCTTGACGTTGGGAAACCCACCGCGCGCCAAGCCAGGCTGTGATCCCAAGCAGGATCGTGCCCATGCCATAGGTCCAAGCCCGAGGATCCAATCCCAAGGCATGCCCCCCGGCCAGGACCGCCGCCCAAAGAGGGGACGTGGAGCCCGCGCTGGGTTGGCCGGGCAGAAAAGCCCATTCGCCCCGCAGCGCGAGGTTGCGGGCGTAGCTCTGATGGATCCATGCATCGTCCAGGGGGAATGCAAGTCCGAGTGTTCGCCAACTCATCCACAGGTAGAAGCCGATCGACAGAACGATCGCCAACACCAATCCCAAATTCAATCCTTGGGTCCTGCGCCGCTCTTGGATCGTCATGGCATCCCCTCAGAAGCCCGAACGCGCATCAGGTGCACCGCTTGATCCTCACGGTCGGCAAGCGTAACCACGGTTTCGAGCCAATCGATATCCACGCCCAATGCGTAGAAATCCTGCAGCGCTTCTGGATGATTGGCCTCGAGGATAATCCACTCCACGTCGTATCGTTCGACAACTTGATACAGGGTTTCGGGATTTCCGTTCGGGATGACAACCGCTTCAAGGTCAGTGGCTCGGTAAAAACCTGGCGGATTGTTCACGGCAACGATCCCCGGCTCGGGATCGAGTGCTTTCAGCTGTTCTCCGACATCGCTGTAGAGCGCATCCGATGATGACCAAACAGGCTGCGATGGATCAGGACCGATCACACGCCCCCAATAAACGAACAATGCCAGAGCCGCCCCCAGCGCGATCGCTGCCGTATTGAAAACGACCAAGGATTGTTCGGGTACCCAGCCACGCCTCTCCCCTGCCCAGGAGACGATCCTCTCCAAACCTTCTACAGCCAGGACCCAGAGCACAGGCATCAGAGCCGCGCTGGAATGGAAGAAACCACCACGAGCGCCGATATGCGGGAAGACCAGGCTCATAACGATCATGAGCAGGATGAGATAGGTCATGGCTATGCGAACGAGAGGTCGCTTCCAACCGCGTTGGATGCCCACGATCATCAGCGGTGCAAGGAACACATAACCATTCACCGCCAGGAGGCTCTGTAAATTGGATAGCAAGGCTTGACCTCGCGCCTGGAGTAGCTTCTGCCACCCGGCACTCCACCAACGTTCCGGGGTGAGGATCGAAGCCGGATAGGAATAAAGCTCATCGTAGCGCACCAGCCAGATCGACCGGCTCGCTCCCTGCGGTAACGGGGTCCCCAGAAGCAGGATGTTGCGCGTCCACCAAGGCGCCATCAGCACCCCATACCCCACCAGAACGAGTACCGCAGCCGAGAAACGCCTGTCTCCGGCATACCAGACAGCGAGCATGGCTGGAACCAATAGCAGCAAGCCATCTGCCCGCGCCATGTGCGCCAAACCAACAAACGCACCAATGAGAATCCATCGATGCGCAGCCGGTCGTTGCACAGCCACCGCCATCATCCAAAGCGCAGCGCTTCCTACAACGGCAAAGATCGAGAAATTATCCGTAGTCACGAAATACGGCAGATAGAATCCAGAAGTGCAAGCCAACAAACCCGCCAACCATGCCTTGCGCTCCCCCATTCCCAGGTGCAGAGCCGTGGACGCTGTCAGCAAGGGCAATGCGGCGGTCAGCAGAATGAAGGGAATCTGGGCAATGCGAAAACCGATCCCAAAGATGGCCATCGGTGCTGCAGCAACGAGGCTCGTCAGCGGCATCCAGTACATATGCGATGGATGCGGTATTTCGTTGGGGTCATCCAGGTAGTTCCAAAGAAAGGGTTCCGTGAAACCTTGCCCTGAGGCGAGACGTTCCGCCGTGGCTTGGTAGTAGTCGGCATCCATGTAACCGGGCGCTTGCACCCACACGGCTCCCAAACCTGCGACACACAGTCCCAACATAAGCAGCACGATCCATCGACGCCGGCTCATGTTCATCCTTGAGGTCTCACGCTTCGGCTATCGTATGAAGTGGTAGACATGAAGTTCCCCAAACGCATACTCATCTCTGCACTCGAACTCCGATTGCAGCCATCCCAGAGCAGGATGTTCTTCCAATCCAAGAACAAGATAATCCTCGATCTCCCGAGAGAAGATGACGAACCATACTCCTGGACTACTTCCCACAGCACCGGCGGCGTCATCATCCGCTATCATGCCCAACACAAGCTGTGTGGCAGGAGCCAGCGTATCCGATCCCGTTCCTTGCGGATCCGCAAGATAGCGGTGTTCGATTTCTGGATCGTCATAGGCTGCGGGTAAGGCAGTGATCTTGTTGCTGTGCAGTACGATCTCCCCGCTCGTTGCTTGTTCGCGCAACAATGCGTTGACTTCCCCAAAGGGAGCGTATGGAAACCCGAGATACGAAAAGTGCGAGAACAATCCCACCACGAAAGCCAAGCCCAGCGCCAACCAAGCAACCCGCCGGGCGGGCAAGGGCAGCACAGGAGTTCCTAAGCACCACGCCAGCCAGATGGTGAAGATCGCTCCTGCGGGTAGCATCGCCCTCTCGAGATAGATGGGCTGCCATTGAGAAACCAAGAACATCAACAGCACCGGCCCCCCTGAAAGACCAACCAGCCATACCGCCCGCCTTCCACTTCTCCCCACGGTTCTCAAAGCGCGCAGGGTCGCCCAACACCCAACGACAACCATCAGGATGCCCAAGAACAAGACAATCGGCAATAGCCATCGTTGCAGGGGAAGATAGGAGACGAAGACCAGCAACGTCCGCACCAGTTCGGTCAATCTTGGAGGCTCGATCCAATATGCCCACTGCAAACGTGCCACTTGACTGGGCAGACGCAGCAGCCAAGGCAGGTAGAGGCAAATGGCACCCAAGCCAGCCAGCACGGTCTTTCCCAGAGCTCTCCATCGACAGAGAAACAACGGCGTGAGTGCCAGACAGACCAAATAGAGAGCCGCCAGATTGTGTACATACATGCCAGCAGCAGCCAGCATGGAAAAAGCCAGCCATAACCAGTTCGAACCGCCATGTAGTGCATGCCAGAAGGCCAGCGTAGCCCCGAGCATGAACAAAGCCAACAGGGCGTACATGCGTGCTTCTTGAGCGTAATGCACTTGAAAAGGCGAGAACGCCAGCACCCATCCTGCCAGCATGGCGATGCGCTCGCTAAATAGCTCTCTCGCCAGCCCATACCCCAGTGCGACGATCCCCAGACCGAGTATCAGGGAAAGGGAGCGAACGGCAAAGGGAGTGGTTCCCACGATCTTTGCCCAAAGCCAGAGCAACGTGTAGTAGCCCAGGGGATGGATGTCCGCAGCAACTCCTGCTTCCTGCGTGAGCGTTCCGTATGCCATCGCCGATGGTCCCTGGCTCGAGAAAAGCACCGAGAACGCCTCGTCGTACCAAAGCGGCCTGCTCGTCAGGCATGGCAGACGCACAAGCAGCGCCACAAGCAGGATCAGGATCAAGATCCAGGGCTCTCTCAAGGCTTTTCTCATCATCGCTGCCATACAAACGCCTTGTTCAGACATTGTACGGATCGCCTCATCGATTCATCGTTGCAGGACACTGAGCCTGGTTTCACTGACGCAGAGCGTAAATCGCGTAGCCGCCGTCCCGCAGCGTCAGCTTCACCAAATGCGCTTCCATGAATTCATCCAACGCATCCCAGGCATCTTCGTTGAGAGGATCGAAGCCCTCCGCTCGGACAGCCTGGCTGCCGGCGTGGAAGATGAGGACATGCGTGACCCCCTCTGCGCGCCAACTCTCTGCAATCTCGCCGGGATTCGCCAACTGCTGGTGATCATGCCACCAGCGATCGAGCAAAGCATCCGGTTCGCAGATCACATGACCAGCACAGTAATAGCTTCTTGGTTCCCAAAGGAACCGGATGCGCGCTCCCTCCGGAAGTTGATTGACATCCGCCATCACATAAGCATGCTCACCCAGATGTGAAGCCAGATATTCAGCCTCCGTATCCAAACCAAGCAAGACTCGTACCGGGGAAGCCTCCACAGCATGGATGATCCCCTCAAAGGCATTCAACGCCAGCATCACGCCGATCAGCGTGCCAAAGATGAGGTGAACCAGCCGCGTCCATCGCCCCTTCTCGGACAAACTATCAAAACCCACTCCTGCGAGGATTGCCGCCAGCGGCAGGATCGGGAAAAGCAGGCGCGTCTGAACCAGCAGGAGCGAGGAGGCGCATTGTACGATCCAGACGATGAAGGCAATTCCGCAAAGCAGCAGCAAGGCACGCAGCAATCGTCGCGTTTCCTGGTTGCGTTGGCGGAAACGCAGCGCCAGGAGCGGCATCAAAGCCAATAAAGCCGGGCCAACCGTGGCGCTATAAGGAGCATGCCCCACCACCACTCCCCCCTCCAAGCCGAAGATCGTCGCTTCCCATGGAGAGATGAGCAGTTGCAGGAGTGTCAAGCCCGTTCCCCCACGACTGTACCAATAGGCACGCGCGCTGTCCCAGAACTTTCCATCCAAGAAGAAGGGATAGACCGGGTTCCCTGTGAGCACCAGATTCTTCAGCAAGTAGGGCAGGACGGACAAAACAGCCACACCGATGAACACGCCCAAACCTCGCCATGAACGCCGCTCCAGCAGGACCACCGCCACCAAACCCAGAAGAGCGCCGATGGCGGTGTACTTGGCGTTGAACGCCATGGCGGCGAAGAAGCCTGCCAGAGCCATCATCCACAACCGCCATCGATCCCCCTGCTTTCCAGCAGAAGCGCCCCCGCCTTCCTCCCGGATGAGCAGGAAACTTGCCAACACAGCGAACATGGTGATCCACTCGACATAAGCCCAGGAGGCCAGCATGACCGCTGTGGGAACACCCAGAAGCAGGGCCGCCGTCAACCAACGGCTCGTCTGTGAGAAGGTTCTGACCATATGCGAGAGGAGCATCAAGGTCAGGATCACGAACGTCAGATGGATCAATTGGGCCAGCTCCGGTCCCACCAGCATCTGACCCCACAGGAAGAGCATCGCTCCCGCTTGGGGAAATCCCAAATAGGGAAGATCCAGATCATGATGCAATCCCCTTTCCTGTAAATACAGCTTGGGACCTGTAAGATGGTACACGAGCGAATCCCATGCCGTTGGTGGAGCCAACGCGAGCAGGAAGGCGATGACCAGCATGAGGACCGTAAAAGCTGCCAATGCGCGCTGGATGTTGGTGTGGGGACGGATGGGCAATGATGTGCGAATATCCGAGATCAGTTTAGGCAGGGCAATCGGTAGGGCCACCCCCGTCACAATCCAGGTCACGAGCGGCCAGTACCCACGGACCGCACCCAAGGCAAGCAGGAAGTACCCCAGCACGGCAAGTCCGAAGCCAGTCCGCAAGGCCAAGGCAGTCCTCTCGCGCAGATACGCCAGAAGAGGTTGGATCGCCTGCCCGATCAGATTGGCCAGGGCGATCGTTCCTAACCATCCGAGGAGGATCAGGGCCAGGCGGGCCACGGCCACCGCCTCATCGATCGTCACCGGTTTGTGCACCACATAGTAGGCCAGGAAGACCATAATGCCCCAAAGCACACTGATCAGGATCCACGCCGTTTCTAGCCCAGCACGCGCACCTTGTGGTCTCGTTTCATGGCTCATGGAATACACCCTTGAAAATCGCAACCTTCCAGCCTGGCAATTCGAGTGAAGGATCGGCATCGAAGGACACGAACTGAGAGTCCCCTCTCATGAGAATTGGGATAACTATCGTGCATGCCATGTTCCCTGGATATCGAGCTTCGAGCATCATTCTGCATATCATCCTGGAAACCCAAGAACAGTACGGATTCCTCACTATAGTACATGTTCTCCGCCCAATGACCAAAGCAATTCAGATGCTTGTTTCAGGCTGGAATGCCGTTGTCGATCTCCTTTGCGCAATACCGAGATTCTGAAGCACACGATCTTCGTCCAATCCAGCGCCAACTCGGACATTCGCCCTTGCCGGGATTATCTGCAACGAAAAACGCCCCCAGGCATGCGGGCGGGAAAGTGGGTCTGGATCCTATGACATCCGATACCTTGCGCAGCGAACGGGATATTACTTGCTATTCGATACAGCGGGAAGAGCAGACGGATGGGACACAACACTCGCTGCATCGATGGTCATGATGAATTCAGGAGCACGATCCCACCGCCTGGATTTCAAACCCACACAAGCGGTTCGGAATCGATCAAGGCGCCAGGCCCGCTTGTGATCCACCATCTCGACCACAACAAGCCAATGAATGCAAACAGCGGAAGTGGTAGATAGAGTATGGGATGTTCAAATGGCCCCTGGGGGATCACAAAGAAAAGCAGCCAGATGATCGCCATCAACACCGAAGCTACAATCCAAGCCGTTCGTGTTCCCGCTTCCTTCTTACGATCCAGCCACACCTTGAGGATGAGGATCAACGCAGGGATGGTCAAAACGAGATTGGCTGTTGTGGTTCGTATCGTGATCAGGCTTGTGATCACAAGCGTCAGCGATGTTGTCCATTGGAACCAGTGATCCGTTTTATCGAAAGCTCTGAACCACTGCAGGATCATGAAGATCACAAGCACGATCATTAGTCCCAAGGCCACCCAGAAACCGATGGTGGAGAGATTAGCTCCGATGGCCAGGATCGGAGGCCGAATGTCCACGTATTCAACAAAGCGCACAATCGAACGCAGCCACCAGAGAATCCATTCCCGGTTCACCAAAATGGAAATCACAAGCAGCAGGATGGGAACGAGAAGCGTTGTGGTCAGAAGGCGCCATCTGCCCGCGGATATCGACCAAAGGAGGATGAAGAGCATAAGCGGGAGCGATAGCTGCGGTTTGATCAACGTCAGCGCCAGCAGCACCCCTCCCAACACATCCTGGCGGCGTTGGATTGCCAACAGCGATGCAACGATCAGCAGCATTTCAACCACGGCAAATTGCCCAATCACAATCGAGCGAATGCCGTGGTAGCAGACGATCGGAAACACCATCAATGCCACAAGCATGCGTGGCGATGGCTTCCATCGGAAGAAACGCGTTCCCAACCACATGAGGAACGGCAATCCCAACTCGAGGATCGTCATCCACAGAGCCAGCGCCAAAGGGTACGGAAGCAGGCTGAGAGGGACGTAAAGGATCATCGCCCAGAGTGGATAAAGAAACAATGCCTGGGTCTCCCCATCCTCCGGATTGGCAGGACGACCATAGATCATCTCCTGGGCTTCTTGGCTGACCGCCGGCTCGTAGGGATTGAAGCTTTCCGATAACCACTGGCGTGCCGCCACCCACCCTGGCAGGAAATCGTTACCGCCCAAAGCACGAACCGCAAATTGGTAGTTCGCTATTCCCAAAGCCAGCAACATCAGGACGATGAAAACGGGAATCATCCTTCGAAACTGCAGGAATCTCAATGCACGCAAGTTGGGCTCCTTGCTAGGTCCATTCCGGTTTCCGGAAAACGGACCAGCCACTTTCCACCGCCATCATGACCAGCAACAAGGTTCGTACGATGATCGGCAGCCAGAGTAGATCGAAGCGCCCGCGGGAGAGTAAGACCGGCCACTCGAGCAAAGCGATCATGATCAAGCTTACTCCATAGATCAGCGCACGGTTTTGGGAAAAACAGAGAAACAGGAGCGGGATTAAATAAGCAACCCACTGCGGGCTCCAACCGCGCGACCAGAGCAAGAGGATACACCAGAAGCATACCAGAAAGGGGAAGGCCGATCGATCGTCGACTGATTTCGCCCGGATGAAGATCCAAAGCAAGATCAATCCAGCCACAAGCGTGGGAATCCAGAGCGGGATCCTGGCCGGTTTCCCGATCGGTTGAAGCGCGAAGTCGGGATCCAATCGTTCCTGCAGGGGGCCGAAAGTGCCGGTACCGAAATTACCATCAATCAATGCCCAGACGGTCTCCCATGATCCCTTGTTGAGCTGTGAACGCAGCGAGGCGCTCGCCATGCTTGGATTGACCGCAAACAACGTCCCCAACACTGCCACGATAACCACGACAGCTGTCAATGTGGTCCAGATCGCCATATGTCTGGAACGAAACCGCCAGGCAACCACTACGGAAAGCACCGGAAACAGCTTTGTCAGGAAACCGAAGCCTGCTGCCAATCCCGCGCCCAGCGGTCTGCGTTCCAGGATCAACCACAGCGAGAGCAGCATGAGGAACACCGCCATGGGCTCGAACGTCCACCATCCAAAGGCGGGCAGCGAGAGGAACACCATGTAAAGCCAGGTCATCCGCTCACCACGCAATTCGCCCGCAACGCGTTGGATCAGGCGCGAGAAGAGCCAAAGATTGCCCAGATCAAAGACGAGCATCAAAAGAGCAATGGAGTACACATAGGCATGCAACTGTCCGTTGACGAGGCGCTCGATGGCCAGGGAGAGATACGGGAACAGCGGAGGGAATTCGATCCAATGGCCGATAAACGGCAGACCGCCCCCCTCTGCGCTCAAACGGGCAAGTTTGAAGAAGTGATGATAATCCCCATAGGAAATCAAGGTCTCGAAGGGCAGCGCAGCCAGCATGACGAAGCGCACACACAGCAAGCTGAGCATGGGCAGATATGCGTCCGCTCCATTCCTTGACTTCGCTGATGGATTCCTGAACTTGTTCATCGTATGAACCCCGGGATCATGAACAGAAGCAGCAGCGAAGGTCCCCACAAACCGGCAGTGAAAAGCAGCCATGACGGGCGCGCTCTCGCCAACCAAAGCAGGAGCGCGATCATCAATCCAACACCCAGGCGAAGTACCGCCAATGCATCCACCCAAGTCGGCGAAGGCAGTATGGCGATAAGTGCGGCGTTGGTCAGTACGAGTAATCCTTCCGGGGATTCCAATGCAGATCGATTCCGCATCAAATGCACCAATCCCGCCGCGCCTCCGATCAGCGCTGGAAGGACAGCCCAAATCCCGACCATCACCCTGCCTTCGACGCCTTCCATGACGAAGAGCCCTGCGAAGGGAATGACCAGCGGTTTTGCCAGTGTAGTCGCAAAGGGGGATTTCCCCAACCAACGAGACACCCATAGCGCCCAGCCCACATAGGGCAAGGCGCTTGCAGCAAGGATGGCCGCCCCGGAGCGCCATCTCCGCTTCAGCCACAACCAGAGCACCAAACCGATCGGAAACACAAGCGCGGCTTCCCGCGCCAACCCAGCCAGACCAAATGCCACCAACGCCCAGCCCATTCGCTTGCGCTCGAAGGCCCAAAGACCTCCCAGGGCAAGGGCGTAAGCCAGCGGCTCGTTCAAATCCAAACGCATGCTGATCAGATAGTTGAACGAGAGGAGAGGCACCAGCGCCCACCAAACGCTGACGCCGCGTTCGATGAGCAGCTGCGATACGAAGAACACGCCGGCGCACGCCGCCAGCATGTTCACGACGAGTAAACTCCAAGGGATCAAATCCTCGACACCCAATACAAGGATGCGTGCAAGCATCGGATAGAGAATTCGCTGGTAGCGATAGGCAGGATGATCCAGCTTGGATGATGCCCCCAATGGATCCACGGCGATGGCATAAGCTTGCTGCCCATCGTAGCCGATACCCCATGTCTGATCGTCGGGAACATCGCCAGGCCGCTCCAGCACGAAGGCCATCGGATCCCAAGCATGCGTGGCAAGGATCGTGATCACGAAGGCTGCAACGATGAAGAATGCGAGGATGGTAGGAAGAAAAGCCTTTCTCATTCGCTGCCATCCCACGCCAGGACGACGGCCTGTTCATCCGCATAGAGCTGCTGCCAACCTCGATTCAACAGCGCATCGTTCAAGGGGGCTTCAGGTTCAAGCAGGGTCAGACGGATGTCCCATCTCTCCAATACACCTTCCCAATACGGATCCGTTCGCCACACACGAAGGTAGTCATTGAGGATCTCGTCATCGAATAGATCTGTGCGACCGTCGACGAAACTCAGATAGTCGGGATAGAGTTCCCAGACCACGTAACCTCCCCAGTTGTAGGAATTGAGGAGCGGTCCCTCAGGAAGATGATCCTGAAGATACGCCACGGCTTGCGTGGGGTGACGATCATCGATCGCCTGCTGGTTGATCTCGACCGTGCTCACGGAGGCAATCTTGATGACTGCCAACGCAGCAGCGAGCAACAGCAAGAGGATGTTGATGGTTCGAGCGAGTCGTTCAGGGACCTGCTTCCCTTTGGGAAGATCGCTGAGCAGTGGATCGAGGACTGCATGAACATGCCTCGCCAGGACGATGGCTCCGATGAGGGCAAATTGGGCAATGTTGCGCGCCGCAACGAGACTCATGGCCGCCAGCACGAAGAGCAGCAGCATTTCTGCGGCTGTCTTCCGGCGTGGAGAAAGCGCCAGGGCGCCCATGCTCAGGAACAGCATCAGCAGGAAAGGCTGCAGCTCCAATTGATGGAAATCAGGGGATTGCCACTCCTGGATGTATTCTCTCAGCACACCGATGGAAACCGTCTTGAACGGATAGAGCAGCATCTGCGGACCATGAGGATTGAGCATGCAGGCCAAGGCGCAGCCCAATCCCACGAGCACCAGACCAAGGATGATTGATTTTCGCGCTTGCCAAGCCTCGGCCAATCTTCGCTTTCGTGGCCCGATGTCGATAAGCAGATCGACTACCTCACCTGCCAGAACCAACACCAGGAACATGAAGCCGAAGGCGAAACCCCCATGCACGTTCACCCAGAGCGCCATCAGCGGCGGTAGCACCCACAGCAGGCGCAGCCTGCCGCGTTGGACATGTTCGAGGATCAATAGAAAGGCCGCCGAAAAGACGAACGAGAGAATGTGCGGGCGCGCCGCCCAATAGACCCCGGAAGCCGTCGCCGCAAGCACCAGCACAAAAGCCTTCATCAGAGGTGGACCGTCCATCGCCGGCCATAGAAGACTCAGGGCAAGGACGACCATCAGGGCCGTAAAGAGATTCAAGCCCGCATACCCCATGGCTTGGTAAACGCCGAACAACGCCACCTGCGCCAACCACCCGGGATAGATCCAATCCTGCCCCTGGCGCGTCAGGCTGAAGGGATCGGTTCTCAGGATGCTGCCGTTCTCAACCATCCACGATCCGGCGCGCAGATGCCACCATGTGTCGGTGTCTACCGACACACGCGCCGCCATGATCAGGATCGCCAGCAATGTGAGGATCAAAATGAATCGCCGGAAGCTCAAGGGTTTCCTCTCTTCGGAAGCCTCTCCTATCCGACCTCCAGATTTGCATGCATCATGGATGAACCATTCTGCGCCAATTTCGACGCTGAGGCAACTGAGAAGTCAGGGATGGTTCTGGATGGAGGTCGCTTTCGCTCAGAGGGAAGCTCACGGCAGATTGACCCCCAACCCGATTTCGTGAGGGGAAATCCTCTCCGAAAATGCGTAGAAGATCTGGTAATCGCCGATCTTCGCTTCCTGCCAGGTGACTTCCAAATCCGAAAAAGCCGCCCGCAGTTGCTCGTCGAGCTCGAGATGATGGGTCGTGATGTAGGCAGCTTGGGAAGCTGCCTCCACGAGCTCATCGTAGGGTGGATAGCGGTTGTCACGTTCTGTATAACGGAAATCCTGATGGTATGGAAGCATGGGTACGAAGATGAACTGCTCGTCCGAGAGGAACGCCAGCGGATAAGCGACCCAGTAGTTTGTGTAGCCGTACCGCTCGCCGTTTTGTTCCAGGAACGTGATCAACTCGGCATCATGGTCACGATCAATCCAGGTTATGGGATCGAACTGGGTCGTCAGGCCGGTCGGGCTTTCGGCAAGCGCTTGAAAGGTCCCCCAGAGATGGAAGATCAGCGGAATGGCCAGCAGACCGTACACCGCCCCTCTGCCGGTTCGCAAACACAACCTCTCCACGAAATCTGCCCCCAAGATCGCCATCGGCACTACCAGAGGTACAAAGTAGCGGCCCGAGGGATCACCGCCAAAGGGCGTCAACAGGAAGCCCAGAAACAACACAGCAGCCACGCCGAGCAGCAGCCAGCGCAGTTCCCAGCCTCGACCGCTTTGATCCGGCGCGCGCAGGGAGGAGAAAGTATGGATCAATACACCTCCCCAGAAAGCCAGCGCCAGCGGTGCCAGCGGCAATGCCAGCCAACTCACCTCCCAAGGAGGCCGCAGTCCTATGGTGACGGTCGAACCGAAGAGCAGCGCATTCGACAAACGGCTCCAAATGGGGTTCCCGCCATTTCCCACATCGATGGCCGAACCACCAAGTTCAGCCATAAGGGGGCCGAGCCCCTCCACCAACGCATGCCCGATCCATGGACCGGCGCCAACGAGTATTCCAGCAACGATAACCGCTGCGGATAACGCTCGCCTCTCCTTGCTTTGCCAAAGGGAAGCCAGGAGCAAGAACCCCGTTGGAAGGATGTACACCAGGCTGAGTCCGAAGGTCCAGAAGCCCAATCCCGCCAGCAATCCCCAGACGAAGAACGGCCAAATCCTTGCCGGCCGCTGTCGAATCGAAAGGCTCAGCATCAGGAGAAGGTTGCCTATAAGCAGCGCTTCTCCGTACCCACCGAGCGAGACTGTCGAGTACAGCGTGGCGTTGACGGGGGGCAGGGCCATCAACAATCCGGCAGCAATCGCTGCCCTCCTGGAACCCAATCCCTGCCGGACCAGGATCATGGTCGTTGCCACCGTGCCCATGTAGAGCAGGCACTGCACGGCACGAATGGCGATCACCTTCGCACCAATAACGCCAAAGGCGCCTGCCACCAGAGTCGCATCCAGACTCCCCATGTAGGCTTGGCCGTAGAAGAACACCGGCCAGCGCCCCTGCAGGATGTGACGCGCCATCAAACCCACGATGGCCTCATCGGCGTTGAAGGGGAAGGCATCCAGGGCAAGCAGCACGATCTTCCACACTACCGCCAGCAGCGCAACGCCCAGCACGGTCCATCCCCAGGGAAGGGATATCCTGCCGGACTTTCCGCTCTCTTTCGATGCCTGTATAATCCGCGCGTGCGAAAGTTCAGAATCCACGTCGAGATCCTCGTCATCCTGCTTGCAGTCGGGGTCCGTCTCATCCCCGGACCCCGCATCGTGGATGATGCCTACATCACCTTCCGCTATGCTCGCAATGTGCTCGGAGGCGCGGGGTTGGTATACAACCCCGGTGAAGCCGTCCTGGGCACGACTTCCCCCCTGTACGCCTTGATCCTCACAGGTCTGGGATCGGTGAGCGGTGGGAGCCAAGCTCCCCTACCCATGATCGCATGGTTGCTCAACACACTCGCCGATGGGATCACCTGCTGGCTGTTCATACGAATGGCAGATCGCCTCGATCGCCGCAACGCGGGTCTGGCAGCGGCGTTCGTGTGGGCCGTGGCGCCTTTCTCAGTCACCTTCGCCATCGGAGGCATGGAGACCAGTGTCCTGATCGCTCTCATGATGGCTACATTGTACATGTATGTCTCTCGATGCCCAAAACCGACCGCTCTCCTGGCAAGCCTTTGTCTACTCACGCGCCCCGACTCACTGCTCCTCGTGGGCCCGCTCGTGCTCGAACGGTTGCGGCAAACCCTTCCGGAAGGTCGTTTCAACCGCAAGCCCATACGCATCTCACTCGGGGAGATTGCAGCCTTCACCCTACCCCTTCTCGCATGGGCCGCCTTTGGCTTCTGGTTCTATGGCAATCCGATCCCCCATTCGATCACAGCCAAAACCGCTGCCTACCTCCTGCCGCCAGAAGCCGGTCTGGTGCGTCTGCTTCAGCACTATGCCACGCCGTTTTTGGCGCACGAGACCTTCGGTCTGTGGTGGATCGGAGCCGGGTTGTTGCTGTACCCTGTTCTGCATGTCATCGGCAGTTTGGAGATCATCCGCCGCCAACCGGAAACCTGGCCCATGCTCTCCTATCCCTGGATCTACTTCGCCGTGTTCGCGCTGGCCAACCCGCTGCTCTTCCGCTGGTATCTCGTCCCGCCCTTGCCGATGTTCTTCCTGGGAGTCTTTCTGGGGATCGAACGTCTGGGGCGCAGCCTGAAGTTCCACCATCTGACGACCGTTTTCGCAGCGCTGGCCGTGGCGCTTTCGCTCCGCACCTGGAGACTGCATCCGGATCACGGTCCTGATCGCCCCGCTCCCGAGATGGCTTTCATTCGTCTTGAATTACTGTACGAACAGGTAGCTATCGCTCTGGTGGATGAGATCCAACCTGGTCAGGTCCTGGCTGCAGGCGATATCGGCACGTTGGGCTACCTGACCGACGCGCCCATCCTCGATACGGTCGGTCTGATCTCCACCGAAGCCACGCGCTACTACCCCCTCCCCGCAGCCGACTATGAGATCAATTACGCCATTCCTACACGCCTGATCACGGATCTCGAGCCCGATTACCTGGTCATACTCGAGGTCTATGGCCGCCACACCCTGCTGCGCGATCCCGAATTCGAGCACATGTACACGCGCATCGAGACCATCCCCACCGACATGTACGGCAGTGAAGGCATGCTGATCTACGCAAGAAGCGCCCTCGATTGACAAAGCCCGCATTCACCGCAAGATCCCTTTGTTCTTCATGGCTATGCGCAATGCTCTCGGTCCAACTTTCATCCTTCTGGATTCCCTCCCTCCAGAAAACCGCCCCTCACCTGTAGGGGCAACAGGCTCCGAGGCGTCTTCGACGCAATCGAGAAGCGCATGCGAACGGATCTCGGTGGAATCACAAATGAAATGGGATTCAATCAGAGTTCGGTTGGTGGGAAAGTTATGGTGTGGAGGATCAGCTCCGCAGGTAATCCACGAGCACGCGTTTGTGATCGGGATGGCGAAGCCTGCTGAGAGCTTGGGCTTCGATCTGGCGCACGCGCTCACGCGTCACGCCCATCTTATGCCCCACCTCCTCCAGCGTGTAGCTCTTGCCATCCAGCAGGCCGTACCTCAACTGCAGGATGCGTACTTCGCGTGGCGGCAGGCGGTTGAGGACATCCTTTAATTGTTCGCGCAGCAGATGCTGGGTGGCCAATTCGGCAGGCTCGGCGGCTTCCTCATCTTCCACGAAATCGCCCAGCACCGAATCTTCTTCGTCGTCTGTGGGCGTCTCCAGAGAAAGCGGGCGACGAGCCACCTGGATCATGTTCTCCACCTTCTTGGGATGCACTTCCAGAACCTCGGCTAGTTCCTCCGTGGAGGGATCGCGCCCCAGTTTCTGAGTCAGCTGATGCGAGAGGCGCAGCAGCTTATTGATCTGATCGCCCATATGCACCGGCACACGGATCGTGCGCCCCTGATCGGCGATGGCGCGAGTGACCGCCTGGCGAATCCACCATGTGGCATAGGTGGAGAATTTATGACCCCGGCGGTAATCGAACTTCTTCGTAGCCCGGATCAAACCGATGTTGCCCTCTTGGATCAGATCGAGGAAGGGAACGCCGCGCCCCATGTATTTCTTGGCCACGCTGATCACGAGCCTTGAGTTGGCCGTAACCAGATGCTCACGAGCGGCCCATCCATCTTCGATCTGCATGCGCAGCTCGAGGCGCTCCTTTGCAGAAACCGGGTCGCTTGCCAGCCTCTCCCGCGCCTTGCGGCCGCGCTCGATACGCTTGGCCAGCTGCACTTCCTCGTTTGCCGTTAGAAGGGGAACTCTCCCCACCTCTTTGAGATACAGGCCAACGCTATCATCGGCGTCGATGGCTTCCAGACCCGCCTCTTCAGGTTGCTCATCCTTCTCTGCAACAGGATCTTCCACAGAGATCGTTTCCACCTCGTCAGCATCGTCCACATACATCACACCGGCGGCCATCAACGCAGCAAACGCATCCTCGAGTTGATCGATGTCCCGCTCCACTTCGGGAAACGCATGGAGGATGTCGTCGTAGGTCACGTACCCACGCTGCCGCCCGAGATCGATAAGCGCTTCGATCCCCGGTTGCTCCTCAACAACCGTGGTCTCATCCACCCTGGTTTCCTCCAGGCTCTCTTTTTCCATGTCTTCTACAACCTGCTTGGTTGAAAGACGTTGGGTTCCTTTGGATTTCCTAGCCATCATCACTCTCAGAATACTGCGAAAAATTGGTGAAATCAATCATCGAATCGGGGGATGCGCCAACAAGTCACCCGATGGAGCGCGCTCGACTCCATCAGCAAGCCACGCGGGTCCTGCAGCCAATGGTGGCTAGCTCAAGGTGTCGCTGTCGCCTCCACAGTAGGCGTTTCCGTTGCTTCGGTTTCCGTTGGGACTTCCGTTGGAATGGATGTCGATGTGGGAGTGGGCGCAAGCAAGGGAATCTCGCTCAGCAGATCAAGCACCGTATCGAGGGCATAGATGCTCATCGTGTGAATCTCAGGTCGATCGTCCACATGAACATAGGCCACTGAACCGGTGGGAGCCTCCCTTCCCACATTCAAGATCAGACTGCTACCATCCTTCAGTGCTACTTCCACGACCCTTCGTGGTTCTGTCAATCCATAGAGTGCGAGATCGTCAACCTGATCCAAAGTTCGCGTCGGCACAGGTGCTTCCAACCAGGATACGGCAGATTCCACCCGCGAAACGTCTGCTGCTCCTGCCACGGGTTCTACGAGCACCCAAAATTCATCGGCATCCCTGTGCAACTCGACGGCCTCCCCACTTGTGGGATCCTCCACACGCAACATCGCCACATCAGCGGCTGTCAGAGACCATAGTGGCGTTGGAGTCGCGAGGGCAACGTCTTCCGGTCTCTCCGGTCGGAAATTCGTCCACCAGATCGCAAAACCCAGCAGAACGATGAACACCGCCAATGTAATCCAAGTCGTTCGCCGAATCATCGCTCTGCGCTCCTAGACAACCTTGCGGCGTTGCAACCATGTTGAGATGCCAAGCCCGATAACGGTTCCGGGGATGACGATGACCGAGACCAGGAAGATCAAACCCAACGTGCGAACATTGGGAAGGACCACATAACGGCTCGTGTATTCCTTCGGTGTGAGATCGATCAGATCTTCTTGGCCGGATGCCCAATCGATGCTGTTGATAATCAGATCGCCGTTGCCAAATTCCCCAAAATTCCCATTGGCGGCGAAATCCGAGTCACCAAAGAGAACCACCTTGGATCCATTCAGCGAGTTCTCAGCCACAGCCGCCACATACAGGGGGCCTATGAAATCTTCATCGGGATTGAAGTTTGCGGCGTGTTCCTGGATGAGGGTCTCCAGGTCGGTCTCTCCCCAGGTATGGCTGCCGGTCACGACCAGTGCCGTCTGCCGCAGCAGGGAATCCAAGGGCGCGATGATCTCCAGGCTGCGTGCGTCGGAGAAGTAGCTCGCCAACGAATGCAGCCGTTCGGTGATCACATGATCCCCATATTCGAACTGATAGACTGTGGTTCCAGAGAGGGAATAACTATCGATGATCAGATCATCATGCAGGACGAGGCCCCATGAGGATGTGAAATACTCCACCAGCGGGAATGTATCGTTACCCGCATCCAAATCGTAGTTTGGATCCTGCAGGTAGATGACTGCTACCTCGCTCTCGCGCAGGAGATCGACTTCGCCTTGCGTGATTGCGGATGAAGGGCCTGCGATGATGATCACCAGGGCATCCTCGGGGATCTCCGGTTCAGCGAGAAGGTTGAGCTGCGAGACGGTGTAATTCTTGTTCTCAAGCACGCTCTTCAACTGGCTGTAGCCCGTTCGGTCCGTGTCTTCCAGATCACGCTCACCATGTCCGGTCAGGAAGTAGACCACGCGTTCGCCCGGATTGGTCAGACGGACAATCGCGGAAGTGATTTCCCGCTCCTCCGCATATTGGTATTGGATGATCTCCGTAGCCTCACCAACGATGACCACCAGAGAACCATCATAGGTCACACCGTATAGCTCTGTGGCAGCGATGTTCTCGATCGGATCGATGAACTCGTACTGCACCCTCCCCTGACTCTCGATGCGGTACTCGTCCAACAACGGCCGAATCGCCTCCTGCCGTCCTTCGAGATCGGGCGTGAAGAAGCCCTTGATTTCCACATCTTGGGATAGCTCTGAGATGGCGAGGATGGTCTCATCCGAAAGCGAGTAGAGGCTGTCTTCCGTCAGATCCAAACGAGCTGGATTGTTGTATGCCAGGAAGTTGATGATAACGAGGATGCCGATGGCGGCCAGGGTAAACAGCAGGGCATTGCTGCCGTAGCGCGCTCTTCGCCCGGTGAGGGCCTTGCGAACGCGCTGGGGATCGAACAAGATCCCGGCCGCAATCCCGATCACGCCCAATCCCAAACCGATCTGCAGGTAGATGTCAAACTGCCGGTTCACGACGTACCAAGCTCCTGCAGCCAGCAGTGCCACAATCGCCACGATGTAACATACCAAGGCGGCACGCCCTCGATGGATCTTCATCGCCACCTCCTTGCTTCCACCGCCTGTGTCCCGAGGAACAGCGCCAGGATGGTGAGACTCAGGTAGTAGATCAGATCAGTCAGATGCAGCACGCCCCGGAAGAGGTTGTCATAGAAGTGACCGAGGAAACTCAAGTAGCGCGTTACGGGGTTCCCTCCGCTGCCTGCAAATCCGCCCAAGATCCATAGGAAGAGCAGCAATCCCAGCGTGGCAAAGAACGCCGGGACCTGGTTCTTGAAGAGAGAGGAAATCAGCACTCCCATCGCCAACATGCTGGCGACCATGAATGTCAAACCTACATAAGCCGAAACCAGCATACCCTGATCGATCCCCGGGTCGGTCATCAAGTCGAGAATGAAGGGATAGATCCACGTGGTTGCCAAGATGAGCAGCATGAAGAAGAAGGAACCGAGCCATTTGCCGACCACCAACTCCCAATCTCGAACGGGAGCGGTGAGCAACAATTCCATGGTCCCCATGCGCTGCTCATCCGCTAACAGCCTCATGGTAAGAGCCGGTGTGGCGAAGAGTAAGATCGTGACCAAGGGTTGGATAACGATGCGTCCATCCGGGCTGATCCCCCCCATCTGCATCCCAACGTAGATGTTGATGAAGAAGATCCCGCCAAGGATGAGAAAGACCATGGTCAGCACAGCATATGCGAGCGGGGAGACGAAGTAATGCCGGAATTCCCTTCGAGCGATAATCCATACATTGCGCATCGGCTACTGCTCCTCCCCAGTTTGAATATCATCTTTCGTAAGCTTCACGAAGATCTTCTCCAGATCCAATCCGGTGGAACGGATCTCCAAGAGATCGATCCCGGCTTCCACAACGCGCCGAGCGAACAGCGGCCGTAAATCCTGGCCTCCTTCACTGGAGACCTCAATCATGCCTTCCTGCAGCCCCTTCTGAACCTCACTCACCCCTGGTATGTCCTTGAAAAGCTTGAGCAACTTCGAACTCTTACAACCGGCCTGCACGACAAATCGATCGACACCTTCGAGTTGTTTCTGTAAATCCGCCGGCGTGCCTTTTGCGACGATTCTGCCCTTGTTGAGGATCAGAACCCGATCGCAAACCTGCTGCGCCTCGGGCAGGATGTGGGTGGACAGCACCACGGTCCGTTTGCGTCCGAGTTCCTGGATGAGCTTGCGGACTTCGATGATCTGGGCTGGGTCCAACCCGATGGTTGGTTCATCCAGGATCAACACATCGGGCTCGTGCAGCAGCGCCTGAGCCAAGCCGACACGCTGCCGAAGCCCCTTGGATAGGTTCCCGATGAAACTCTGGGAACGCTCCACCAATCCCACCTCTTCCACGACGGTTTCGATGCGCTCATCGATGTCCTCAACACGTCGAAGCGCTCCCATGTAGGCGAGATACTCGACGACCGACATCTCCGGGTAGAGCGGGACGGTTTCAGGCATGTAGCCCACACGACGGCGCACGTCCAGTGATTGAGCAACCACATCGAAACCGGCGATGCTGGCTGATCCTTCTGTGGGCGGCATGTAGGCTGTCAGGATGCGCATGGTAGTGGTTTTTCCGGCTCCATTCGGCCCCAGAAGACCGAGGATCTCCCCCTTTTTCGCCTTAAAACTCACATCCTGGATGGCGACATGCGAACCGTACAGTTTGGTTAGAGATTCAACCTGTATCATCTGCATTCCTTACGATTTGAGTTCGGTCCATCCTGCCCAAGCATGAAGAAGAAGCACACCAACCGCGATTGAGGTTGCATGTGCTTCGCGTTGAAGTACAACACGAAACAAAACTACGGTGAACACTATACAGAAAACTCCACCCCAATGTCAAGAAGCAATCTGTCACTGAATCCCGCCCGATCCCGCCCAGCTTGACATGACGAAATGCGACCAGTACAATCGCTCCGCTCCATGGAATGGAGCAACACCGAAGCAGGAGGATTACGGATTCATGTATTTGATGCCAGGTTTAGAGACGTTTGAAGCCATCGCCATTTGGGCCGTGTTCGGAGTCGCGCTCCTGGGCTTGCTCTACGCGGTCTTTTTGCGATCACAGATCCTTCGCGAGGACAAAGGCACGTCCAAGATGCAGGAGGTTTGGAACGCAATTCGCGTCGGCGCGGATGCCTATCTACGCCGTCAATTGCGTTCGATCCTGCCCCTGATCGCGCTGCTGACTGTCGCACTCTTTCTCTCTGTCTACATCGTGCCCCCCACGGAAGAAGCCATGATCCGTTTTGCGGGTCAGTCCGAAGCCAGCATCCGTCTGCAGGTCGGATTGGGACGCGCGATTGCCTTCGTGATGGGCGCAACCTTCAGTTTGATCGTCGGCCAGATCGGCATGCGCATGGCCGTGCAAGGCAATGTACGCGTGGCCTCCGCAGCACGCCGTTCCTTCGGGGATGCGCTGCGCATCGCCTATCGAGCAGGAACGATCACGGGGATGCTCACCGATGGTTTGGGACTTGCCGGAGGAACGATCATCTTCATCGTCTTCGGCATCGCCGCTCCGGATGCCCTGCTGGGATTCGGCTTTGGAGGCACGCTGCTTGCGCTGTTCATGCGCGTGGGCGGGGGCATCTTCACGAAGGCTGCCGATGTCGGCGCTGACCTGGTGGGGAAGATCGAAGCCGGAATTCCCGAGGACGATCCTCGCAACCCCGCTGTGATAGCCGACCTGGTTGGCGACAATGTCGGCGATTGCGCCGGCATGGCCGCCGACATCTTCGAATCCTACGAGGTCACAATTGTATCCGGCTTGATCCTGGGGCTGGCTCTCTGGCACATCACCGGCGATCTGCATTGGATCATCTATCCGCTGCTCGTTCGCGGCATCGGTGTGCTGTCCTCGATCATCGGCACCTACGCCGTCAAAGGCGGTTCTGGCAAGAGCGGCAACGCCATGCGGGCCATCTTCCGAGGCTTCCTCTCCTCAGCTGCCATCTCGATCGTGCTCTTTGGTCTGGTGGCCTACTTCTACATGCCCGACATTCTCGGCGGCTGGTGGCGTCCGTTTGCGACAACCACGGTCGGTGTGCTGCTGGCCATCTTCATCGACCGGTTGACCGAATACTTCACCGGAAGCCACAGCGCTCCCGTGCAGGAGATCAAGAAGGCTGCAGATACCGGACCAGCGACCACGATTCTCTCGGGCATCGCGGCTGGTTATGAGTCCAGCGTGTGGTCGATCATCGTGATCGCCATCACCATTGTGGCCTCGATCCTGATCTTTGGAACGACCCCCGGTCTCAGCGCCGCGGAGCAGATCACTTTCACGCTCTACGGCGTCGCCATGACCGGCATCGGCATGCTCACGCTCACCGGCAACAACGTCGCCATGGATTCCTTTGGTCCGATTGCCGACAACGCCAACGGCATCGGCGAGATGGCATGGCACGAGGACACCGATGAGGAGAGCGTGCAAGCCCGCAAGATCATGGCCGATCTGGATGCCGTGGGCAACACCACCAAAGCCATCACGAAAGGCGTGGCGATTGGATCGGCGGTCATTGCCGCTGTAGCCCTCTTCGGCTCCTACCTGGTGGATGTCACCCGCGCCCAGGCGCTTCTAGGAATCGACGAGGCTCTACGCATTCAATCCGTAGGCATTCGCGTGGACATACCGCAGGTGTTCGTGGGCATGCTCATCGGCGGCGCCCTGCCCTGGCTCTTCTCCTCCTTTGCCATCAATGCCGTAAGCCGCGCATCGGCATTGATCATCGAGGAGGTTCGACGGCAATTCAAACTCGGCGTGTTGGAGGGCAAGGCTCAACCAGACTACACCCGGGCTGTCACCATCTCGACACAGGCAGCGCAGAAGGAGCTCGTCCCCCTGGCGCTGCTAGGCGTGCTGGTTCCGATCCTGGTGGGCATGTTGCTCAAGGTGGAAGCGCTCGGTGGTTTCCTGGCGGGCATTATCCTGTCTGGGCAATTGCTGGCCGTCTTCATGAACAACGCCGGCGGCGCATGGGATAACGCCAAGAAGCTAATCGAGGATGAGCCTTCCGATCCTGCCAAGAACCTGGGCAAGGGTTCTGAACGACACGTTGCGGGGGTGGTCGGGGATACGGTCGGTGATCCGATGAAGGACACCGCCGGACCAGCCCTGAATCCGATGATCAAGGTGGTCAACCTGGTCTCGGTGATCATCGCCCCGATTATCGTCCAATACGAGAAACTCGGTGTGGGCGGATGGGCCATCGTGATTGTGCTTGTCGCAGGTTTGGTATGGTCCATATGGCGAAGCAAGCAACCCACACCCTCGATCCTACCCAAGGAGCAGGAAACCAACGAATAACTCGTTTCCATCCTGTAGCAGTATCCAGAGCCTGGCGACTGCCAGGCTCTGCTCATTCCGGAAGATTCGTCCAGAGATGGCGCAAGCGAAGCGATTGTCCGTAGGTTACCTATGCAATCGGCAGCTGAAAAGAATGCCCATCCCGATGTAATTCTCCCTGCTTCCACCGAAACCATCGTGGGAGTTTTCTCCCTGCGCAGACGGTCGAAATGAGCATTTCGAGTACCTTGAACGCTCTTTTGTACTCACTTCCATAAATTTACTTGACATAATATAAATCAAACCCAATTGCTATTGAACTGGCCCATCAACTGCGGCATACTCGGAATTGAGATTGTGTATGGACGTGATCACGTTGCGATCATACGCGAAGGGGATCGAAGTCCTCATCGAGCTTGAGCGGCTGGATGAGGCTATCGCCCATTGCCGCCACATCCTTCAGATTTATCCCAAATATGTCGATTCCTACCGGTTGTTGGGCAAAGCCTACTTGGAAGCCAAACGCTTCGGTGAAGCTTCCGACATCTTCCAGCGGGTGCTTTCTGCGGAACCCACAGACTACTTGGCACATGTCGCCATGTCTGTCATCCGTGAGGATGAAGGCAATATCGACACGGCCATATGGCACATGGAGCGTGCCTTCGAAACCAATCCATCCAACCAGGTGATCCAGAAGGAATTAAAACGCCTGATCGGCATCCGCGATGAGTTTGAGCCTCTGAAAATCCGTCTGACGCGGGGCGCTCTTGCGCATATGTACGCCAGCGGGGATCTCTACACACAGGCGATAGCAGAACTACATGCTGCATTGCAGGAAGACCCCAATCGACCCGACCTTCAAGTCCTGCTGGCGGAAATGTATTGGCTTACCAAAGATATCACCAGAGCAGCCGAGGTATGCACGGAAATCCTCGAAACGCTTCCTCACTGTATGACAGCCAACCGCATCATGGCTGCAGTGAATAAAACCAACGGGAATTCCAATGCCAGTACGGTATATCTGCGCCGTCTAGCGGCTCTGGATCCCTACACCACGTTCATCGAATCCCCCATGGATGATGCCGCTCTTGTGGATGAAGAGAGCATTGAGATCAAGAAATTGGAATGGGAGCCCAATCACTGATTCCAACCATCCCCCTCCTCAGCAACGCGCGCAACCCCAGCACATCCAAACCTAAACCATATTCCGCGTGATCCCATGCTGCGTCTGAGGGCCTTGGCAAGTGTAATCACAGCCGTTATATTCAATGGAAGAATGGTGTAATTCGTCGAGCCTGATCCGCCAAGGAATCGCGGAGTCGATGGGCTTGATTCCGATGCCGAAGTTGATTAGGCGGCGACGACTCCCGAGGCCGATAGATCATGCCTCAGAACGAACAACGCGCTCGCGAAATAAACGCGGCTTTCCAAGAGCAGAATGGTGATTTCCTATGTCAGTTTCAAAGGAACCGAACTTCGCTTATACCATCGTCCCATCTCCCGAACATGACTATGCCGGTCATCCCGAGAATGCTGGCCGCTTCCAGCATTTCGATTTATTGGAGAAACTGGCCGGGGAACAGCACTTGCTGGAGGTTCAAAGCTCTCCGGCCTCGATGGATGTCGTCAGCAGCGTGCACCATCCCAGTTACCTGGAAGCATTGCAGGAAGTCGTGGGGAAAGGACCGGCCTATGTCGATTACGCCCCCACTTATGTCACGCCGGCGTCCTATGAGGCGGCCTTTCTATCCGCTGGCGGCACGTTGAACGTACTTGATGCGGTCCTGCTTGGGCAAGCGCAGGGAGGCTTCGCCCTCGTCAGACCTCCAGGTCACCACGCCACGGCGACAAGGGCTATGGGATTCTGTCTGCTCAACAATATCGCCATCGCTGCCCGGCATGCCCAAGAGCGAGGTTTCCAGCGTGTGATGATCGTGGACATCGATGTGCATCATGGAAATGGGACCCAGGAAATTCTCGAGAACGATCCGGATATCCTCTACCTATCTACACATCAATCCGGAATCTATCCCGGAACCGGTATGCTGCACGACACAGGGACAGAAGAAGGGGAGAACAGCGTGGTCAATATACCCCTGCCTGCGCGTGCAGGGGATGAGGTCTTTGAAAACGTCTTGCGGCGTGTGGTCCATCCGCTGGCGAATCGCTTCTCTCCGGATGTGATGCTGGTTTCAGCGGGATTCGATGCGCATTGGCGCGATCCCCTTGCCGGATTGCAGCTCACGAGTGCTGGCTACTACCAGATAGCTACCATGTTGGCACAGATCGTGCAAGAACATTGCCCAGGGAAGGTGTTTGTGGTCTTGGAGGGAGGATATGATCCGAAAGCCATCGTCTACAGTGCGATGGCCATCATCCAGGGATTGCGACTCGCCACTCTTCCAAGCGATCCGATGGGCTCAGCGCCCTATCCAGAACCTGACACGGATGCCCTGATTGATACAGTCCTATCCCTCCATAATATGCGCTAGCAAGTGCGGTAGCCCTATCCGGTAGCGTCGAAACTTACCATAACCAACACCGAATCCCATGATTAATCATGCCTGCATGGACGTAATTTTGATCGAACCGAAATACTCTTGCGCAATCCTGTCATCTACGGCATACTCCTAATAGGGATTGTGTATGGCAGAAATTGCATTGCGATCGTATGCAAAAGAGATCGAATCCCTCATTGAGCTCGACCGGCTGGATGAGGCAATTGCTCATTGCCGCCACGTACTCCAGATCTATCCCAAAGATATCGATTTCTACCGACTGTTAGGCAAAGCCTACTTGGAAGCTAAGCGCTACGGCGACGCTTCCGACATCTTCCAACGGGTACTTTCTGCCGAGCCGAGGGACTATGTGGCTCATGTTGCCATGTCTGTCATCCGAGAGGATGACGGTAATTTGGACTCGGCCATATGGCACATGGAACGCGCCTTCGAAACCAATCCTGCCAATCAAGTCATCCAGCAGGAATTGAAGCGCCTGTTTGGCATTCGTGATTCGATCGAACCCCTGAAAATCCGCCTGACTCGGGGAGCGCTCGCGCATATGTACGCCAACGGCGATCTCTATCCACAGGCAATTGCTGAATTGAACGCCGCACTACAGGAGGATCCCAACCGCCCCGATTTGCAAGTCCTGTTGGCGGAGATGTACTGGCTCACCAACGAGCCTCGCAAAGCCGCGGATATCTGCAACAAGATCCTCACAGATCTTCCCCATTGCCTAGTAGCCAACCGCATCATGGCAGCTGTGATGCAAAGCGATCAAAAATCGGAAGACGGCGCAGTGTACTTACGCCGTGTGGCGGCGCTGGATCCTTACACCGCTTTCATCGAATCAGCCATGGATGATGTTGCCCGTGTGGATGCCGAGAGCATCACGATCGAGAAATTGGAATATATTCCAGGGCAAGATATATCGGATTTCTTGCACAAGAAACCGGATTGGACATCTTCACTCGGCGAGGAACTGGCCACGGATGAGGAGCCGGAAGAAGACGCTTCTTCGTGGCAGGATTTCGTATCAAACTCCGACATCCCTGAATCCGATGAGGCCGAACGGATCAAAACCGACCCGTTTACTCAGGATGTGCCTCAAGATGACACCACGATCCCCGACTGGATGCGGGATATCGGTTGGGATGAAGCCGAAGGTGAGATCAGGGAGGAACGACTTTCCTTTACAGACGAAGAACTGGAAGACCTCGAACACGGTGTGCTTGAAGAGGACGAAATCAAACCTGCAGAGATTCCGGAATGGTTGCGGGACATGGCTCCCCCTGAGGCGAGAATGGGAGAAGCTGGTGCGCAGGATGGGGAACAACCCTCTAGAACAGGCAGCTTGCCCGGCTGGTTGAGGGGTGTGACCGATGAAATGCGCGACAGCAGCCTGGAATCTGTCCAATCTCAATTTGCAGAAGATGAAACAGATGCCCCTATCGAGGAAGAGGAGCCTGAAGAAGTCATCCTGGATTCCGAGACCGCGGAACGTCAAGTCCAGGAGCTTCCAAGCTGGCTTGACGGGCCTGAACCTGGCGCATCGGAAACAATCATCGGTTGGTTGGGGGAAAGAGCGACCCAAGAAGAAACCGCCGAATCAGAAGTACCCGACAGTGAAACACCTGATTCTGAAATGCTTCCACAGAAGCAAGAAGATATCTCCTGGCTTGATGGCTTCGCAGAAGCTGCTGCATTGGAAAAGAAGGAAGAAGATGATAAGAGTCTCGATCGCTTGAGAGAGATCAGTGCAGAAGAGATGCCATCTGAGGTGGAGGATGAATCCACCTTCGTCCCTGAAGAACCGCCGACTTGGCTTCGTGAAATCTCTGAGGAATTCGATGAGGAAACGTTGATCCAAGAGATCCCCCAAGAAGCTGATTTCGATCTTGAAACTGGTGATGAAGAGGAGAAACCTCTCCCCACAATTGAACCACCTTCTTGGGTCCAATCAATTTCCTCCGAAGCCCCCGAAACTGAAGCTCCTGCCGAAGCGCAGGAATTGGTTGGATGGCAACCGGAATTCGATCCTTCCAAGGTTACTCGTCCGCTGGGACCGCTTCCCGATGATGAAGAGATCCCAGATTATGGGATTGAGGATCTAATCCCTGGTACGGAAGCGCTGCCGGATTCACCAGACCTCCATGGCTGGCAGGAGGAATTCGATCCTTCCAAGGTTACTCGTCCGCTGGGGCCGCTTCCTGATGACAGGGAAGCACTTGAGTCCGAGGAACCAGATCAAGAAAGTATTGATCGGCTGCGTCATCTCGCGGAAGCGATCTCCGAAGCAGCGCTGCCCGAAGATCACCTGGATGATTTCCCTGAGGTTCCTACGTGGTTGCATGAGATGTCTGAAGCCTTGCCTTCTATGGAAACCGACGATGAGGACGAGACAATCACACAGAAACTCTTCAGGGAAGTTGAAAGACTTACAGAGCCAACCGGGATCCTCAGTGAGGATGAATTTCGTACCAGCGAGATCGCCCGCGAGGATGAGGTCTCAGAACCGCTTTCAGCTGAAGCACCTGGTGAGATTCCGTCCTCCACCGAATTCGAATCCCTCACACCTGAACCCACTGCGGAGGCAGAGCCGTCAATCACAGAGGCACGCGGCGAAGCGGAGATTCCCGGCGAAAGGGAATCCATCGAAGTTGCAGCCCCGGTCGATGCAGAGCCGATCGCCGCAGAAGTTCCCACAGAAGCAGAGATCCCCGACGAGTTGGAACCCGTCGAAGCCGAAACCCCGGTCGATGCAGAACCGATCCTCGCAGAAGCTTCCAGGGAAGCGGAGATCCCCAGCGAGTTGGAACCCGTTGAAGCCGAGGCTGTCAGTGAAGCCGAGGCTGTCAGTGAAGCCGAGGTGATCATAACCAAGACACCTTTCGAGGCTGAACCTAGCACACCCGAACAACCAACCATTCCTCCCAAACATGTATCTGGTTCGAAACTCACCGAACAAGATGCGGCTTCTCTACTCCAGAGCGCATGGTCGGCGGCTAGAGCCGGTGATATCCAAACCGCAACACAGGTTTATGGCATGCTGGTCAAGGGCAGGTATCTTGTACCCAAGGTTATCGAGAGTTTACAAAAGGCTTTGGAATTGCATCCCGACGCCTCAAGCTTCTGGAAAGTGTTGGGGGATGCCCACATGAAAGCCGACCGGTTGCCCGAAGCCATGAAAGCCTATCAGCGAGGTCTCAAGCGCGTTTGAGCATTTACCACCGGAAATGCACCATCACCGAACTCGGGATCATGCCCGAGTTCGCCTTAAGATGGAGGGCTCCTTGGAACAAACGCTCGTGCTAGTCAAGCCGGATGGTGTCCAGCGAGGTTTGATCGGTGAGACCATTCGGCGACTTGAAAGACGGGGATTGCGTCTTATCGCCGCCAAGTTTCAGATCGTTGATCGCGAACTTGCTGAAAAACACTATGCCATACACAAAGGCAAGCCTTTTTACGATGGGCTCATTGATTACATCACTTCTGCTCCCGTCATGGCCATGGTGTGGGAGGGACCCGGAGCCATAGCTGCGGTTCGCCAAACGATGGGCGCCACACGCCCAACCGAGGCGCAAACAGGCTCCATCCGGCATGATTTCGCTCTCGAGATCGGTCGAAACCTGACCCATGCTTCGGATGGGCAGGAAACGGCCAAGGTGGAGATCGAGTTGTGGTTCCAAGAGAGGGAGCTGATCCAGTGGTCTCGGGATACAGACCGCTGGATCTTTGAAAACGTTTGACGGGATCGAACGAGACGCGCATCTTGATGACCGGGATAGACCTCGAGCCCTTCGTCGTCCTCACAGGAGCCGGCATATCAGCAGAGAGCGGCATTCCCACCTTCCGAGGGGACGGAGGATTGTGGGAAAAGTATCGCGCCGTGGATCTGGCAACCCCCGAGTCGTTCCAGCGCGATCCGGAACTGGTCTGGCGTTTCTACAATTGGCGGCGCGAGATGGTTGCCAATTGCATGCCCAATCAAGCCCACAAGACGCTCGCGGAGATCGAGCACCTGATCCCCGACTACACGTTGATCACGCAGAACATTGACGGCCTACATTACGCCGCCGGCAGCCAAAATGTCCTGGAACTGCATGGCTCCATCTGGCGACTGCGGTGCTCAGCCTGCGAAGAGCGTTGGGAAGACAGACGCGCTCCCGTTCCGGAGCCAGTCCCCGCCTGCCCCGCATGCGGTGAACCCGCCAGACCCGACGTGGTCTGGTTTGGCGAGTCGCTCGATATCAAAATCCTTCAAAAGGCGCAACAAGCCGCGGCGCGATCCAGACTGATGCTCATCATCGGCACCTCCGCTATTGTGCACCCTGCGGCAGCCATCCCCCTTGTTGCTCGAAACGCAGGCGCCCGCCTCGTCGAGATCAACATGGAAGCCACTCCCCTCTCGCCCTATGTCGATGAAACCCTGCTGGGACCAGCCACAGAGCAGCTGGCAGAATGGTGGCTTCGGAACCGCCCTCATAACTGATTCTTCTCGCATCTTGGTCCATCACCGCTGAAACAAGCAATCCCCTGCTTCCTGCTTTGACCAGGAGCCAGGGGATTAGGAGCATGGGAATGGAGTTCGGGAATCCCAGATCGTTTTATGCCCGGGAAGCCAACTTCGCGTATTGCCGATCTATTACTCGATTCGTTCGATGACGATCGTCAAGTTTGCGACCAATGCCGCGATGGCACCAATGGCCGCCCAAACGGGGATGATGATGGCGCCAACCACACCCAAGGTCAGAGGGATCACGATCAGTGTGCTGCCGTCTTGATCCTTGATCGTGATGCGTCGAATGTTGCCTTCATGAACAAGCTCTTTGATCTTGGCTACTAGCTTCTCGCCGCTTACTTGGAATTCCTCGGTACGAACCTTTTGTTCATCCACTTGGGCATACTCCAGGTTTTTGTTGTTATCGGTTTCCGCTGGTTGCGTTGACGTCTTCATTCACCATAGTTCGAGATCCAATCGAGACAACGCTCGCAAAGGCGAGCGGTTCGCTTCCGCACTTATTGAATCCGTATCAGGATCTTTCCTTCCCGCCAGAGATCCTCGAGGTTGTAGTATTTTCGCAGGTCTTGCGAGAAAAGGTGCACGATCACGTTTCCGTAATCGAGAAGGATCCAACCACTTTGCGCATCCCCTTCGATCTTCACCACACCCAGCCCATGCTGCTTCTTCAGGGTACTACGGACCGTATCTGCCAAGGCATCCAGCATCCGCTCCGTGCTGCCCGTGCTGAGGACGAAGAAGTCGGTAAATGAGCACACCTCAACCAGGTCGAGGATCATGATGTCCTCGCCCTTGGTTTCATCCAGAATGTCCAAGATCGCATGCGCTAGTTTTCGGGCGGATTCGATTTTCGATTCAGGTTGTTCACTCAGTTCACACCTCTTTCGCCAGCGCGAATTCCACCGCATCTTCAGGACTTTGGGCGGTTAGGATGGGCGCTTGGTCTCCAGCGAAATCCGATGCAGTCCAGCTATCCAGCGCGATCACTCTGCGCTTAACCTTCAAGGCGAAACCGATCTCCGAAAGGGTCCCTGGACCTCCACCGATGGCGATCACGGCTTCTCCAGCCAAGACAACCAGCATATTGCGTGCATGACCAAGCCCGGTAGGAAGCGCCACCGTCAAGTATGGATTCCCCTCGGAGGGAGAATCTCCTGGGAGGATACCAATCGTAGTGCCCCCGACCTCCACAGCCCCTCGACATGCAGCTTCCATCACCCCCGTTCGTCCTCCACAGACAAGAATGATACCCCTTTCAGCCAGCAAACGTCCTACTGCCTCAGCATCTTGCGCTTGGCTGGGTGTGCATGCCGACCCGCCGATCAAGGATACTACTCTTGGTCGCACAACCGTCATGATGGTTTCTCCAAGCGAACCACAAGCAATTTGGTGTAGACAGCTCCTGTGGGCTTGAGTTCACTCCGGTAGAGACAGATCTCCTCTACCCGATAATCTCCCAAGGAGATAGGCGCCACATTTATGATCGCATCCGCTACAGCCTGATGCTCTGCATGGCTCACTCCACGACGGACCCTCCCCAAGGTCAGATGGGGATGGAAGGACCGCCGTTCCTTCTCGAATCCCAGGGTTTGGTATGCTTGTTCGATCTCGGCCTGGAGAGCTTTCAGCCTCCCTGACGGCTCCTGCACACCAACCCAAATCACACGCGGCCGTCGTGCGTTCGGGAAACAACCCAAATTTCCTACGGAGTACTCGAAAGGCGAGAAGTGAGGTCCGACGGTCCTTACGGCTGCTTTTACAGCTTCCAGTTTCCCGTCGGAAACATCTCCCAGGAATTTCAAGGTTAGATGAATGCCCTCAGGTCGAACCCATCGAATGATCCTCGTATGGATCATGGAGGAGAGTGTGTCGCTGTGCTCCTCCAGAAGACGGCGAAGGTCAGTCGGTAATTCGATGGCGACGAACAAACGCACGTTTCGCGGCCTTCCTTTCTATTCTATGCATTCTCCATGACCGTTACACACGGAATCATCAAACGAGTACATACCTTTCCAGGATTCGGAACCGCAGGCGGGTTGTACAACCACCCTCACCTGCATGGCTGCACGTTCGAATCGTGTTTAAGCATCTCTACCAGAAACACGCAAGGCGAAGGAGTTTCTTCCTCGTGTAAAACGAGCGCGATTATACCATGCGGCTCCAAGCATGAAGTCAGGTCACATCTCCATCGATCTGCGGGTACAATGAAACTGTCACAATGAAGGAGGTAATCCATGCTTGTTGAAAAACGCATGTCTCACCCGGTTGTCACCGTTCAATCCGATATGCCCATTCACGATGCCCTCCAACTGATACGCCAAGAGAGCATCCGCCGCCTTCCGGTCGTAAACCCCCAAGGCAAGATGATCGGCATCGTTTCCGAAAGGGATCTCTTGCACGCCGAACCCTCCGACGTGACCAGTCTGAGTGTTTGGGAGTTGAACTACCTGCTGACACGCATAACCGTTGATGAGGTCATGACGAGTGAGGTCATCACGGTCAATGAGGATACTCCGATTGAAGAAGCCGCCCGTATCATGGCAGATCACAAGATTGGCGGTCTTCCCGTCATGCGTGGAGAGGAATTAGTCGGCATCATCACAGAGACCGATCTGTTCAAGATCTTCCTGGAACTGCTCGGGGCACGAGAACCTGGGGTACGAATCACCGCCTTGTTGCGAAACACACCCGGAGAGTTGATGAAGCTCACGACTGCGATTGCAGATATCAAGGGCAACATTGTTGCCATGGGTCAATTCCTGGGAGAGAGTTCCGAAAATCGATCCGTCACGCTCAAGGTTGCGGGTGTAACCAAGAAAGCCCTGGAAAAGGCCGTCAAACCCGTCGTGGAAGCTTTGATCGACATCCGTGAGACGGCGATCACTTAGTCAGTCGATCGGAGAACCTGCACAGGATGACGAAGAAGGGGGTAGGATGAACCATTGTAGAACGTGAGGGTATTCGGTAATCTGAATCCATGAACTCCAAACTCCAACGTCGTGATTTCCTAAAGATCAGCGCACTTTCTGCATGCGCTGTGGCAATGCGCCCCATGCCTCCAGCCTTCGAGCAATCTCCCATCGGTCTGGGGCGTGTCACGATTGCGTGGATCGGCCTCTATAGCGAGCCGTCCTTCGGATCCAAACGCCTGGCCTGGATTTGGCGGGACGAATTGCTGACTTTGCTCTCCAGCGAAAGAGCAGACGATGGCCCCAACCACAACCCGCTCTGGTTTCGTACGCCCAATGGCTATGTGCATTCGGGTTGCATTCAAACGGTACGATGGAATCCCCAGAAACCGGAAACCTACATCCGGGAAGGCGGTTCGCTCTTCGAAGTCTGTGTTCCCTACAGTCGATCCTATAGCCGGCCGGACCCCACATCGACCCCCTACTATCGCCTTTACTACGAGTCAACGGCATGGGTCGAAGAGATTGTGCAGGGCGCCGACGGTCGAACATGGTATGGCTTGCTGGATGACATTCTCAAGGTCCGATACTTCGCTCGCGCGGAGCACTTCCGGCGCGTTCCCTACAGCGAACTCACTCCCATTTCTCCGGATGTTCCCAAGAACGAAAAACGTATCGAAGTGGACTTAACTCAGCAGGAGTTGCGTGCCTTCGAATCCGGCCGATTGGTTTTTCGCACCCGCATATCCAGTGGGATCCCGAACACAGAACCCGGAGTCAACGGTATTCCGACCATCACGCCCTCGGGTGTCTTCGTCGTGGATCGAAAATTCCCATTGCGGCACATGGGAAATTGTCATTTGACCTCCAACCTATTCGCCTACGAGCTCCCCGGCGTTCCCTGGGTGTCGTTCTTCCACTCCTACGGCATGGCTTTCCATGGCACGTACTGGCATTCCGATTTCGGTCGCCCCCTCAGCCACGGTTGCATCAATATGCGCAACCAGGACGCCAAATGGCTCTATCGTTGGGCGCTGCCGCTCATCGCCCCCACTGAGATGAGTGCTGTCGGATTGGGCACGCGCGTTCACATCTACTGATCACACGGATCCCCTTCGAGAACCGAAAACTCCCTCGATCATGTAGCCATCGCGTATGGCGAGTGGACTTGGTTATTCGCAAGATGTAGAATAGCGTGCATGGAGTTTCGAGTTGCTGCCGCCAAGGTGGGGAAATACGCCACATCCGAAAGCGGCGATACGCTGGAGATGATCGAGCGTCCGTCCGGAGGTCTGTCCTTTGTCCTCGCCGATGGCCAGCGATCCGGCAAATCGGCAAAGGCAATCTCCAATGTCGTCACGCGCAAAGCCATCAGTCTGTTGGCGGATGGCGTTCGCGATGGGGCTGCAGCGCGCGCGGCATCGGATTATTTGTTCACGTACCGCTCAGGCAAGGTCGTGGCTACGCTGAACATCCTTTCCGTCGATCTTGCCAGTCGCAGCCTGGTGATCACACGCAACAATCCCGCTCCGGTCGTACTCATCGATGATAGCAAGATTCGTACCTTGGATTCTCCATCGGAAGCCGTCGGATCACGTCAGAACATTCGCCCTTCGATCTGTGAGGTTCCGTTGAATCTGGGTCTCACAGCGATCGTATTCACCGACGGGCTCGTCCATGCCGGCGATAGGCGGGGACGGCCCATGCAAATCATCGGTTGCGTGCAGGAATTGCTCGACGATGAATTCGTGGATCCGCTGCTGTGGGCGAATCACCTTCTCGATGTGGCTGTGGAGCTCGATGACGGACGTCCCAGTGACGACATCAGCGTGCTCGTCGGTACCGTGTTGCCTCGCAGCGAAAAACAAAACCGTCTTCTAACTGTGAGCATGCCTCTGTAGTTTCGCAATGGAGTAAAGATGCCCGGTGCGGTAGAACCATCACACCCGCGCATCGCCATCGTCGGTCCGTGTGGAGCGGGAAAATCGACGCTCGCCGCTGGGTTGAGCGCAAGGCATTTCAACGCCCATCAAATCGCACAAGAACACTCCTACGTTCCCAATATGTGGCAGGTGGTATCCAAACCGGATATCCTGATCTATTTGGATGCATCCTTCGAATCTTGCAACCAACGGAAACGACTGGATTGGAACCTCAAGGATCACGCCGAGCAAATCCATCGTCTCCGGCACGCGCGTGAGTATTGTGAGATCTACATTCTTACCGACGGTCTTACACCGGATGAGATCCTCACCCACGCCGTACAAGCCCTGGAGGGCTTGATCTAGCATCCTGGAGGCTCCCCTCGGCAGCCTGCTCCGAAATCCCTTTCGAGAAACAGCCCCAGCAGCATGCCTGGATCCCAAATCACGAGTTTCCCACGCGGCCGGAAAGTACGAATTGGACAGCTTCCTGCTTCGCGGGTATAATCGCCTCGCCAGCCCTCCGGCAATTGCAGCCGAGGAGCGGCTGGTTTTTCATGACCTCCGGAGGAATGCGATCCCATGTCTCGAAGCTACACCCGTTGGCTCATTCCAATCTTGATCATCGTCGCCGCTGCGATTTGGGTGGTTCTACCTACCAACCCCGGCATTCACATCGGCTCCTACCATCGAGATATCAAAATCGTGCAAGGTTTGGATTTGCAGGGAGGGCTCCAGGTACTGTTGGAGGCCGATCTGCCGCCTGGCGAGGACGTGTCGGCCGAACAGATGCAGACCGCGCGTGACATCATCGAGCGACGTGTGAACGCCCTGGGTGTCAGCGAGCCGCTCGTTCAGGTTGCAGGATCGAACCGCATTCTGGTCGAGTTGCCCGGAATTGGCAATCCAGAAGATGCTGTGGGCGTGATCAAGGAAACCGGGCTTCTGGAATTCATCCAGATCCCGGCCAATGAATTCATTCCCAGCGGAACGATCGTCGAAACGGATTACCTAACCGGCAGAGTCCCGGAAACGGAGACCGACGACGACTCAGCGCAACCCACACCAACTCCCGAAACCTCTCCTGGTTTCGTGATACCCGGTGCTCCAGAAGCCACCGCAGAGCCGACACCCGTTACCGGCGAGGGATCTGCAGAGCCAACGGAGAGCCCCGCTCCCACCACCCCTGTCTATACCACGGTGATGACTGGGGCAATCATCAAGAACGCCTATGTGAGTCGCGATCAGACAACCAATGAACTCATCGTCGCCTTCGATCTCACCGATGAAGGAAGCGACATTTTTGGTGATTACACCACCAACCATGTTGGCGAAATCCTCGGCATTGTGCTCGATAAGCGCCTCATTGCCGCCCCGAAGATCAGCACCCCCATCACCACAGGAAGCGGATACATCGAAGGACAATTCTCGGCCGAAGAAGCCAACAACCTGGCGGTCACCTTGCGCTATGGTTCCCTCCCGGTTGCGCTCGTAACAGTGGAAACCAAGAGCGTCGGGCCCACATTGGGTCAGGACTCTTTGCGTAAGAGCACCATCGCCGGCTTTGTGGGGCTTCTGGTGGTGATGGTCTTCATGGCGCTCTACTACCGCCTGCCCGGTTTGCTTGCCGACCTTGCCCTGCTCGTGTACGCTGTGATCACCTTCTCTCTGTTCAAACTCATACCCGTGACGCTGACCCTGCCGGGCATTGCCGGCTTCGTGCTATCCCTCGGCGTGGCCGTGGACGCCAACGTGCTCATCTTCGAACGCATGAAAGAAGAGCTCCGTTCCGGGCTTCGCCTGCGTCAGGCAATTGATCTCGGCTTCTCACGCGCCTGGCCGTCGATCCGTGATTCCAATCTTTCCACGCTCATCACGTGCGGCATCCTGTACTGGTTTGGGAACACCTTCGGCGCCAGCATCGTCAAGGGCTTCTCCCTAACCCTGGCCTTGGGCGTGCTCGTAAGCTTGTTCACAGCCATCACGGTGACGCGCACATTCCTGCACATCGTCCTCGACAACATCAAGATCGCTGACCACCCGCGCTGGTTTGGTATCTAGGAGCGCATCATGCTGAACATCGTAGGCAGACGTTACTGGTACTTCGGCTTCTCGCTTCTTGTGATCATTCCGGGATTGATCGCCCTGATCCTCTGGGGATTGCCCCTGGCGATCGATTTCACCGGAGGCAGCCTGCTCGAGGTGCGTTTCCTCTCTGGGGATGCTCCACCGCCAGCAGATGTTGTAGCGCTGTACCAGGAATTCAACATCGGAGATCCCATCGTGCAGAGTGCCGGAGAGGATGGGATCCTCGCTCGCAGCAAGGAGATCGATGACGAGATAAAATACGAGCTGCTGGATGAGATGGAAGCGCGCTTCGGAGGCCCGATTGAGGAACTGCGCTTCGAATCCGTTGGACCTTCCGTCGGTGCTGAAGTAGCCGAGCGCGCTGCAGGCGCGGTTGGATTGGCAGCCATCGGAATCCTGGGCTACATCACCTGGGCCTTTCGCAAGGTTCCCAACGCCTTCCGCTACGGTTTTGCCGCCATCCTGGCCATGCTGCATGATGTGGCGGTCGTTGTGGGCGTGGAGGCGATCCTGGGTCATTTCCTGGGTTGGGAGGTCGACGCGCTCTTCCTGACTGCCTTGCTCACCGTGATCGGTTTCTCGGTGCACGATTCCATCGTCGTCTTCGATCGCATCCGCGAGAATCAACGCACCTATCGCCGACTGGATTACGAGACGCTGGTCAATCACTCCATCGTGCAGACTCTGGATCGCTCGATCAATACGCAGCTCACCGTTATGCTCACGTTGCTGGCTCTGCTCCTGCTCGGCGGAGTGACCACTCGCCACTTCGTGACCATCCTCCTCATCGGAGTGCTCAGCGGGACCTATTCCTCGATCTTCAACGCCGCTCCCATCCTGGTGGTTTGGGAGAACCGGGAATGGCGTCAATGGTTCCGAAGAAAACCAGCAAGAGCCTCAGGCTGATCTGACACAGAAGACCAGCGAGCTGGCGGAGATCTGCCAGCTCGTGTTGATTCAGGTAAGCCTTTCAATCCGCAAGGTATTCGACAGTGACTACGACAATGCTCTCTCCCGAGCGGATTCTGGTTTCGCCATAGCTCCCTCAGCACAGCATGTTCTGCTCGCTGCCGCAATCAGCGTATCGAACGTCTACAATCCATAGGCAGCCTGCAGCAGTTCTGCACCACCATAATAGATGAACGCCGCTCCTAGAATGAGAAACGGACCGTAGGGGATGGCCCTGAAGGGCGAGTATTGCCGTCTCAGTATCGTGATCAGGATGTAGATCAAACTGAATGCGCCGGCGGTGAAAACACCCAACAAAATGGCAACGACCACTCCCGGCCATCCAACGATCAATCCGATCAAACCAGCCAGCATAACATCGCCGAAGCCGAAGGCAACCTCATCCAATTCCTGCTCTCGCCTCAGCGCAACCCATCGTGCGAAAAAGCTTCCCAGGAAGAAGAGCCCGAGCACGATGCCGAATCCCACCAATCCACCCAGCAGCGTTTTCCACCATCCAAAATCCGGCCTCAGGATCCCGATGATCCCGAAAACTGCCATCGAGGGCAGCGAGACCACTTCCAGAATCAGGCGATGCTCGATATCGATCACGGTGATCAGCAAGAATACAAACCCCACCAGCAGGCCAGTCCAGAAGGAAATCGCCGATGGATCGTACAGATGGAGCAGCACGGCGCCCGCAATGGCAATCCCTTCCACAATCACGGCCCGTAGTCCGCGCGGTTTCTCGCATTCGGGGCATCGCCAGGCACCCAAGGGCCATGCCGTGATGCCCAGCCAAGCCGCCGGGGTCCGTTGCGCCCCACAGTGTATGCAGCGCGGCAGTCGCGGTTTCCGAAGATGGGGAAGGCTGTCGGCCAATGCATTGATCACGCCGCCCAGGATCCACCCAAGCAGTCCGATGAGTAGCAGCATGGAGACTATTATACAGTTGCTCTGTACTCCGCGCCCGTTTGTTCTCCCCCCATCTCTCCTCCTATATGGATGCCTGCACCAACCCATCGATCCATACCAGCAAGCTCATAGCGCAGTTGGGGTTTGTGACTCTTGTGCTAGAATGCGCACGTGAACCGCGAACTCCCAAATCCCGACCGCGATCATCTGAGCGTCATGGCCGCTCTGGTTCTGCTATCCTATGCGCTTACGCGCCTGGTGGTCCTGCCGACGATCTTCACCGAATTCTCCGTCCTCGGGCTGCTGGTTCGTTTTGAAATCGACACGCAGTTCGTGATGCTCTCGCTTGCAGCCGGGTTGACCAGTGCCGGCGCAGCCTGGTTGATGCAATCCCACCCACAAGCCAGAACTCAACAATCCACGTTCGAACACTGGGTGATGCCGTGGTTGGCCACCCTGGGTTTAGGTGCCATCCTCGCACGTGTTCCCTTGGGAGTGGGATTGGGGATCGGCCTCGCCCTGGCAGCTGGACTCCTGATCGCCGTCCTGGTGGCGGAATACATCGTTTTCGATCCGGCAGATCCTCGCTATGCCGTGGCCGCGCTCGGTCTGCGTATCCTTGCCTATCTGCTCTTGAGTGGAGCCTTGTTTGCCGTGCGCGCCGTTGGTATGCGCGCTGTCTACGGCGTGCCGATCGTGATGCTATGCAGCTCAGCCGTTGCATGGAGGTTGTTGCGCCTGGGATTGCCGGGAGTGCGCGTGTGGCAGTACGCGCTGCTCATCGGTCTTGTAACCGCCGAATTAGCCTGGGGATTGCACTATTGGCCCATCACGGCCATCAAGCTGGCAATGGTCCTGGGTTTAGCGACCTATCTCGGAGAGGGTTTCATCATCGCCCATCAAAAGGAAGGCATCACCAGAAGCAAAACCCTGGAGTTCGCCATTCTGACCGTTCTCTCCCTGATCGTCATCGTCTTCGCCACCTGATCGGAGAACATCTCGTCAACAAGCAGCATCCATTCTCTTCATGAGAATGGATGCATCCCTATCAGGACCCCTTGTGAGCGAATCTTCACGAGGGCTCGTCGGCTTGGTTGGCTTTCGCCCGCCAGCCAACCAAGCGTTCCTCGCCCCTTATCAACCGACTGATATTCGGCCGCAGACTCCACAGCAGGATCACCAGTGCAAGCAAGCCGAATCCTGCGTACTCCCAAGGACCGATACCGAGCATGGCTCTCAAGCTGAAGATCACCACCTCCAACAGCCCTACGCTGATCGTTGCTAACGATGCGTATCCCACTCCGAAGAGCATGATGAGTCCCAAGGGGATGATGATCGCGATGCTCGGGGGCCAGAGACCCAGAGCGGCTCCCGTGGATGGGCCTCCTCCAGCTCCCCCACGCAATCTCCACTTGCCATCCACCCGCTCGATGAGAAAGATGGAATAGTTGTGTCCCAGGATCACCAACAAACCTGCTGCCGCATGCATCCAATACACCTCAGGAGCCAAGATCATGGCAATCCAAACCGCAGCAGCCCCTTTGAGGACATCTCCCACCGCTGTGATAAAACCCGCCGCAAAACCAGCTGATCGCATGACGTTCGTACCGCCGGTGCGTCCGCTGTGTTCCCTGCGCACATCCTTGCCCGTTAGGATTTTGACGATCAGGAAACCGAGTGGCAGTGAACCAAGAAGATATGTCGCTGCGAGTACAGCCAACCTCGCCAGAACCTGCATGAAATCCATCTCCCTTCGATAGTGCTGCTCAGATCGTAAAACCCCGCACACAGCTGAAGGTTTCACAAACACCGTCGGCACCATGCCTCCTGATCCCTTTCCCTTGGGAATCGGGGAGGGCAGTCAAGTGTCAGATGGATGTCCGGGTGTTGCGGGTTGAGGGCCAGTGCAGTTTGGCTATAATCCTTTTGTTGGTAAGGAATTAATCATCACTTTCAAGGTCATCGCACTCCCCTGCATGCATTCAAAGGAGAAACCCATGGCCGAACCCCTCGCGATTCATACACAAGCATTGACCAAATCTTACGGCAGAGTTCAAGCCCTGTTCGGAGTTGATTTGAGTGTGAAGCGTGGCAGCATCGCAGGCTTCCTGGGACCCAACGGTGCGGGTAAGACGACCACCATCCGCTGCATGCTGGACATGATCCGCCCCAACGGAGGCACGATCAAAGTCGCCGGGATCGATCCTCAAGCCGATCCCGTTGCCGCGCGATCGCTGGTAGGCTACCTGCCCGGCGAGCTGCACCTGGACGACAACATGACTGCTGAGGGTGCGCTGCGCTTCTTCAACGCATTGCGCCAAAAGCAGGCCGAATGGAGCTATATCGAGCAGCTCGTGGAGCGATTCGACCTCGATATCAAGCGCCCCATCAAGAATCTATCCAGCGGGAACAAGAAGAAAGTTGGTGTGATCCAGGCGATGATGCATCGTCCGGAGATCCTGATGCTCGATGAGCCCACCGGCGGCCTCGATCCCCTCATGCAGCGTGAGGTGCTGCGGCTCATCAAGGAAGCGCGAGCGGATGGCGCCACGGTATTCTTCTCCTCCCACAACATCACCGAGGTGGAAGCTGTTGCCGACCAGGTAAACATCATCCGCGAAGGCGTGGTGGTCGAAGTCGTCGACGTCGCAGAATTGCTCACACGTGCCCTACGTCGAGCCCTGATCACGTTCCGCGAGCCGGTTGATATCTCAGCCTTGATCCAACTTCCCGGTGTTTCGCTGCTCAGCCAGGATAATCACACCACGGTCGAACTGCAGATCACCGGCGACATGGATACACTCATCAAAGCCCTCGGCAGCTACCCCGTCGTCGACATGCAAACCACGCGGCCATCGCTCGAATCGATCTTCATGACGTACTACGAAACGGAGAAAGAGGAGGTGAGCTAGATGGGCACCATCTTCCGCCATACCTTCCGCCGCTCACGTGGCGCAATCCTGGGTTGGGGATTGGGTTTGTTTGCCCTCGGATTGATGATCATACCGATCTTCGACATTCTCGCCGATCAGCAGGAGCAGCTCAACCAGCTCCTTGAGATGTACCCACCCGAGCTCATTGCCTTCTTCGGGGATTTCTCGGAAATCGCCTCCCCCTCCGGTTTCCTGGGCATTGAATATTTTTCGTACATGCCGCTCATCCTGGGGATCTATGGCATCATCGCTGGAAGTGGGTTGATCGTAGGGGATGAAGAAAACGGCACGCTCGATCTCATCATGGGCTACCCCTTGAGCCGCACCTCCTTCTTTATTGGTCGCGTGCTTTCGGTTTTTCTGACATTGATATCCATCATCATCATCGCCTGGCTCGGAATCGGGATCCCCAGCCTGACGACTGAGTCCTTTTCGATCCATTGGGGTGAATTGTTCCTCCCGTTTCTCTCCTTGCTGGCCATCCTGCTTCTCTTTACCTCTCTGGCTTTGCTGATGAGCATGTTGCTCCCGTCGCGACGAAGTGCGGCGATGGTCACGGGAATCCTGCTCGTAGCAAGCTTCTTCATCAACGGTTTTGCGAGCATCAATGAGGATCTCCAACCGATCGCGGATTTCCTACCGCTGAAGTACTACCAGGGTGGAGATGCACTCAATGGCTTGAATTGGAATTGGGTTGCTGGACTGTTGGGATTCGCGCTGCTCTTCGTTTTGCTTTCTTGGTGGCAATACCAGAGACGGGATATCCGCGTTGCAGGTGAAGGGAGTTGGTCCCTGCTCGATACCTTCCGACGGAATCGAAGGAGAACTTTCCCCAAATCGTCCTCAACGATGGAGAGTTCATCCTAAGCAGGTCAGTTTGTCGCACGAAAAGCAAGGCGGGTCTGTTCCCTGCTCGGGGACAGACCCGCTTTTTGTCCGCATAACTCCATCAAGTCTCCATCGATGCGTAACCTGGTCCTGATGCGAAGTAGTCATAGTTGGCCTGTATATCACCGGTCAGATCGATCACCTGACCCTCTTCGAGCACTCGTGTGGCCTTCAAATGCACAGGTACTCCATGCTCGTTTTCGCCCTCATAGGCCTGGTCAAATCCAGAACTGCCCTCGGGCATGCTTTGAACCTGATCCGCCTTGGCCACGAAGGCTGCCGGGACCTCTTCTTCAGGAAAGATGGCTTCAAACGGACATTCGGTGATACAAGCTCCGCAATCGATACACGTATCCGGATCGACGTAGAACCAGGGCCATTCATCGACCGGCTCACCAGGCACGATACACTCGACAGGACACACATCCACGCAAGAGGAATCACGCAGACACAGGCTTGTGATGATGTGAGTCATCGTGCAATCCTCCTCCACTTCGCTGGACCGGATGACGTGATTCTAGAACATGGCTTCTTCGTAGCGTTTCGCTATCTCATCCCAATGGACCAGGTTCCACCAGGCAGCGATCCATTCCGCTCGGCGGTTTTGATATTTGAGATAATAAGCATGTTCCCAAACATCAAGCGTGATCAACGGCTTCTGACCCACAGAGACCGGTGTGATCTGATTGGAGGTCGAAAGGATCTTCAATCCTTCCGATGCATCCACCACCAACCACGCCCAACCGCTACCGAACTGCTTGGCTGCGCTGAGGGATAGTTCGTCCTTGAATTCATCGTAACTACCGAACGCCTTGTCGATCGCTTTGGCCAGGCTCCCTGAGGGTTTTCCGCCTCCTCCCGGCGCCATGATCGTCCAGAAAAGAGCATGATTGGCATGCCCACCACCATGGTTTCGGACAGCGGTTCGGATCGCTTCAGGAACAGCGTCCAGGTCTCCAAGCAGTTCATCGATCGATTTGGCCATTTCCGCTGGATGCCCCTCGAGGGCAGTGTTCAGGTTCCGAACGTATGCCGCGTGATGCTTGCCATGATGGATTTCCAGCGTCTGGGCATCATAATGGGGCTCCAACGCATCGTATGCGTATGGCAATGGGGGAAGTGTATGTGCCATCTTTAGATCTCCTCCTTTTACAGCGTCCTTGGGAATATAGCGATTCAGGTTGACCACGGAGTTCAAATCTACTACGATCCATTCCTGGCGCCATGGGCATGAACATGTCCGGCGATCGATTCTCATTGTAGACGGCTGATTCGAGATGTGTCAAGCTGGAACCGTTTTCAGAACGGCATGAGGTAGCAATCGATGGAATCAAACCCTCGTCCGGCCATCCACCCCCTGTTGGGCATCCTGGTCGCCTTCTTTGCCGCCTCGACTTCGTCGATCTTCATCCGGTTTGCGCAGGCACTCGCTCCCTCGTTGGTCATCGCTGCATTCCGCCTGAGCATCGCAACCCTGATCCTTTTACCGTTCACGCTGACCAAGCAGCGTGCAGCCCTGCGCCATCTCAACAGGCGGCAAATCTGGTTGGCAATGCTCTCTGGATTTTTCCTGGCCATCCACTTCGCCACATGGATCACGTCTCTCGAATACACGACCGTTGCCAGTTCCGTGGTCCTGGTCTCCATGATGCCGCTCTTCGTAGCTCTGCTCGCACCATGGATCCTGGGTGAATCACTCACGCCCACGATCGGCATCGGCCTGGGTTTGGCGCTGATCGGATCGGTGATCGTGGGTCTCAGCGATGCCTGCACCTGGCAGGCTGGATTACAGTGCCCCCCGTTTGCTGATTTCGTCCGCGGTTCGGCCATCAAAGGCGATCTGCTTGCACTCATGGGGGCTCTTGCAGGTGCAGGCTACATCCTCATCGGCAAGAAACTCAGGCCGCACATCCCCCTCCTGGTTTACCTCAACCTGACCTATGGCACAGCCGCCATCGTTCTGATCGGCATCATGTTCGGCGCAGGACAATCCCCCCTAGGCTACGCACCGGAAGCTTACTTCTGGTTCTTGATGCTGGCCTTGCTGCCGCAGCTCGTCGCCCACTCGACCTATAATTGGGCGCTGCGCTATCTCTCGGCTGCCTATGTCTCGATCACTGTTCTCGGTGAACCGATTGGATCGACGATCCTTGCCTTCCTGCTGCTGGGGGAACAACCCACCGCCTTGATGCTTGTCGGTGGTGTGCTAATTCTAGCGGGGATCGTCGTGGCCTCAAGCCGGAGTTTGCGAGGCAATTCCGCGTAGGAGTCCTGAACTTCAAGGTAGAATTCAGGACAGGAGGATACGTATGCAAGTCAGATGTTATCGATGCGGTGCCACCATGTCCATCAAGCAGGACGAGATTGCATTCGTCTTGCAAGCCCTGGAAGAGGAGGGTGGAAAACACTACGACGTACGATGCAACCGCTGCCGCCACACGAATCGGGTTTCACTCGAACGCCTCCGCCAGGAAGCTTCCAGAATCCGGAAGAAGGAAGAACCCAAGACCGAAGAATGATATCGGGCTGCCAGTTGCATCCGGATGAGGAAAGGATCTCACCCATAAAGCAGATTCTGGTGGATCCAACATCCGTTGTAGCGCGTATCGAGGGGATCGACGCATCTACAGAACCCAAAGCGACACATTTCATCACAACAGGATCATCTCCATGGAATACACCACGCTCATCTCCGTGCAAGATCTACAACACCATCTCAATGACCCCGATTGGCTGATCGTAGATTGCCGTTTCGACTTGGACAAGCCGGATTGGAGCCAAAGTGCGTATCATGAGGCGCACATTCCCGGCGCAGTATACGTCGACCTGGATCATGACCTCACCGCTCCGATGGATGGCTTCAACGGGCGTCATCCTCTTCCCTCCGTCCAAGATATGAGCGCTCTGTTCTCGCGAATAGGGATCAACGAGAGCACACAAGTCGTCGCCTATGACGATGCCGGAGGCCCCTTTGCAGCACGATTATGGTGGTCCTTGCGATTCCTGGGGCATGATGCCGCAGCCGTGCTCGACGGTGGTATCGACGCCTGGAAACGTGAAGGTTTTCCCATGCGGTCGGGGCGTGAGGACCGACCATCGAGTACCTTCCAACCTGCTCCCCGCCCCGGAATGCTCATAAAGGCTGAGCAGGTTCTGGCGAACCTCGAGGATGCCGATGTACTCCTGCTGGATTCTCGTTCTCCTGAGCGGTACCGGGGAGAGCAGGAACCCCGGGATCCGGTCGCAGGCCGCATTCCCGGAGCACGCAACCGGTTTTGGCAGGATAACCTGGACACTGAAGGACGCTTCAAGCCTTCGGAAATACTCAAGGATGAATTCGAGACGCAACTCGCCGGGGCTGCACCCGAGAACGTGATCGTGTACTGTGGTTCGGGTGTCACCGCAAGCCACAACATGCTGGCCCTGGAGCATGCTGGAATACACGGAACGCGTTTGTACGCAGGATCGTGGTCCGAATGGTGCGCGGACAGCTCTCGTCCCATTGCTTCTGGATCTCCAAGCGAGCATTCATAACCGCATGCTGCTGTTGACAGGTCCAGCGATAACTGTGCGCAACCTGTAGACTCGATCCAGAAAAAGGGTCCTATTAAATCCCATGTCCACCATACACTTTGTACCCCACACCCATTGGGACCGGGAATGGTACCTGCCGTTCGAGGTCTCGCGCATTCGCCTGGTTCATCTGGTCGATCTGCTGCTTGACATCTTCGACCAGGACCCCCTTTTCAAGCATTTCATGCTGGACGGCCAGACGATCGTCCTCGATGACTACCTCCAAATCCGCCCCCAACGCAAAGCAGAAATCGAGGAGCGCGTGCGCTCCGGACGCCTCCTGATCGGACCGTGGTATGTGCTGCCGGACGAGTTCCTGGTGAGTCCTGAAGCGCTCATTCGCAATCTTCTGCAGGGCAAAGCCGACTGCGCGCGCTACGCAAAGCGGATGGACATCGGATACCTTCCGGATCCCTTTGGCCATATCGGACAGATGCCGCAGATCTTGCAAGGTTTTGGCATCCACAAAGCCGCCTTCCGTCGTGGTCTGGCCGATGAGCCCTGCGAGATCTGGTGGGAGTCACCGGACGGATCGAGAGTTCTCACCGCCTATCTGCGCGACGGATACGACAACGCCGCCCGAGCACCCACAGCCAACGATGAAACTTTTTCGGACTTCATCCAGGAGCGGCGTGATTCGCTGCACCCGCATTGCGCCTGTGAAAACATCCTCCTGCTCAACGGAACCGATCACCACGAACCTCAAGCCGAGATCGCTTCCCTGATCGATGTCTATGCAAATCAAAGCGAAACGCTCAAACTTTCCACCTTACCGAATTACATGCAGGCGGTGGAGCAGGAAATCCAAACCCGCGGTTTGGAACTGCCCGTGCTGCAGGGCGAGATGCGCAATCCCAAGCGGCATCACCTGCTGGCCGGCGTGTTCTCCAGCCGTGTGTGGATCAAGCATCGCAACCATCACTGCGAGACTCTGCTGGAGCAATGGGCGGAGCCCTTCTCCGCCTGGGCGGAGGTGATCTGCGGGGAGACGCCGGACTCCATGGTTTGGACAGGTCACCTTGCAGTTCCACGCGTACGCCGCCCCTCAGCATTGCTTCAGAAGGCCTGGCGTCTGCTCATGCAATGCCATCCCCACGATTCGATCTGCGGCTGTTCCATCGATCAAGTCCATGAGGAAATGCGCCCGCGCTTCGATGGCGTAGCGCAAATTGGGGAGGAGATCACTCGTCAAAGCTTGACCGCTCTCGCAGATGTTGTCGACATGTCCGCATTCGATACTGCAGGAGCTGGTGGTGGATTGGTGGTCTTCAATCCCACCCAGGGTCCACGCACGGACGTAGCCAGCGCACAACTCGAGCTCCCTGCCGGACTGGATCCCTTCGAGATCGTCGATGCTTCGGGCAACCTCGTGCCCTACGTGATCCGCAGCCACCAAGCCCGGTCGCTGGCAGACATGGAACTGGATCCCGATTCCCTGCTGGGCATGCTGGCCATGGTCCAGGATGGCAAGGTGCTCGGCCTCTCGATCCAGTCCGTCGCCGTGACGCGGCACGGCGACCAAGCTGTCATCGATGTCGTAGTCGCCGAAGATGCCCCGCCAAAGGCGGAGTCGCTGCAAGAGGGATTGGTCGAAGTGCAGCGATTGATGGACGTCGAAAACGTCACCAATTTCCGCTTACAGGCACGCTTTACAACCATCGTGATTCTCGAAATGCTGGCCTCGGACATACCCGCCTATGGATACCGTGCATACATGCTGCGCCCCGCTGAGCAGCCGCGCAGCGATCCGAAGATTGGTGAAGGGAACAGGATCGAGAACGAGCTTCTGATGCTCAGCATCGAAAAGGATGGCACGCTCACGTTCAAGGATAAACAAAGCGGTCAGACCTTCCCCGGTCTGCTGCAATTCAGCGATCAGGGCGATCGTGGAGATAGCTATACATTCTGCTCAGTGGAGGGGGACGAACCCATCACCGGTCCTCACGGACCCATTCGCGTTCGGCGCATCGAAGATGGATTGGGGCAAATTCTGGAAGCTGAGATGATCATGCGTTTGCCGGCGGAACTCGAGCCGGATCGACGATCCCGCAAACCACCCGATCTGGATCTTCCCATCACCATCCAAGCGAGACTGCTCGAGGGTGTCCCACGCGCCGACCTCCAAATCAAGGTTCATAATACTGCCAAGGATCATCGTCTGCGCCTCCTCTTCCCCACATCCATTGCCTGCGACACCGCCTTCTACGACGGACATTTCGAGATCGTTCGCCGACCAACCAGCGTTCAACCGGGCGGGTCCGATTGGATCGAACAACCCGCTGCCGAACAGCCCATGCGCTCGTTCGCTGCTGTCGGTCAGGACGGTCGGGGGTTGATGGTTGTTGCTCGCGGCCTGCGTGAGGCCAGTGTCTCCGAGGACGGAAAGATCGCCATCACCCTGCTACGCTCGTTCGGGTGGCTCTCGCGTGATGATTTGGCTACACGCAACGGAGGAGCCGGACCTCAGCTTCCGGTTCCGGGGGGTCAGTCATCTGGAGAGCACTCCTTCGATCTGAGCTTGATCCCCTTTGCGGATGGCGTGTCCCTGGCCCGCATCCAGGCGGAGGCCTTCCAGAGCTCGATGCGCGCCGTTGGCTGCCGGCAAAAGGCGGCAGTGCTCTCTCCCCAGGCGTCGTTCCTGCAGATCCAACCTGCAGAGCTTGGCATCTCGGCTGTGAAGATCGCTGAGGATGGCGAAGGGGTGATCGTGCGCATCGTCAACCTGACCGATGCCCCTCAGCGGGCAACCCTTCAAACCTTGCTGCCGCTCTCCGCAGCTTGGCAAGCGCGCATGGACGAGACCAACCTCGCTCCAATCGAGATTCAAGATCAGCATCGAGTTTGCATGGAGCTCCGACCGCATGAAGTGCTCACCCTGCGGCTGCTCCATCTCCACCCGCAACCGCGCAAGTAGTCCCAGGAGCGTTCCTCCATTCGAAGTTGGATTGTCTGCATTCGAGAATGACGCTGGGGATCTGAGAAGGGCTCAGCGATAGAGTTGATGCCTGCGGATGATCCTTGCGACCTCATGATGAACGAGATGTTCATAGGGCAGATCGTTGCGCACACGTTTCCGGATATCGCTGGCGGCAATGTCCACCTTCGGAGCCTTCGAGAATTGTACCTTGTCACGAATCCCCGGCAGAACTTCCTCCAGCGCACCGAGATCGACGCCGATATCGGCACGATGCATTACCACCAACATGTCGCATAGCGCGATGAACTCCAAGGGTGCATGCCAGGTTGGAAGATCACGCAGAGAATCTTCCCCCATCAAGTAGGCATAGCGGGTTTCGGGGGCAGATTCCCGCAAGCAGCGCAGAGTGCCCTCCGCAAAATGAGGACCCGGTCTATCGATGTCCACGCGTGAGAGCTCAAACGCGGGAAATCCCTGGATGGCAACTTGAAGCATCTCCTCACGAATTCCCAGAGGTGTGATCGGATGATCGGGTTTGTGAGGTGGCATTTCAGTCAGCACCCAGAGCACCTTCTCCAAATCGAACGCATGAACGCTTTCATGCGCAAGGATCGTGTGTCCGAGATGGGGAGGATCAAAGGTGCCGCCGAATACGCCGATCAATCCTGCCATTCGAGTTCATACTCTCCGATGCGAACGATGTCCCCCTCTTTCACACCCGCCTGGCGCAGATCGTCCTCAACACCGACATGTTCCAGCAGACGTTGGAAGCGCCGCACGGCCTCATCATACTCCCAATAGGTCATCTTCGCAGCCCGCTCGATGGCTCTGCCGGTCACGCGCCAGGCGCCATCCGGATCACGCAGGATTTCATACGCCACGGCATCCGGTTCGGCTCGGTATTCCGGAAGGACTTCCTCGACCGGTTCGATCCCGCTGGTTTGCAGTAGATGGAGCGCAGCCTTGAGCAGATCGCGCAGTCCGGAGCGCGCCAATGCGGAGATTGCCAGAGGACGCACCCCCTTCATTTCGAACGCACGCTGGATCTCTGGAATCCGCTCCTTGACCTCGGGGAGATCGATCTTGTTGATGGCCGCGACTTGCGGCTTGCGTGCCAATTGTTCATCGAAAAGTGCCAATTCCGTATTCACCTGGGAGAAATCCGCCAGGGGATCTTCCGAACCACCGTCGAGTACATGGATGAGCACTTTGGTCCTCTGGATGTGCCGCAGGAAGGCCGTCCCCAGGCCAAGTCCCTTATGCGCTCCTTCGATCAAACCGGGGATATCCGCCAGAATCAGGCTGGTCTCCCGATCCAGATCGGCGACGCCTAGATTCGGCTGCAGGGTTGTGAAGGGATAGGCAGCGATCTTGGGTTGGGCGTTGGTCACGGCTGCCAGAAGCGTGGACTTGCCGGCATTGGGCAACCCAACGATGCCCACATCGGCGATCAGCCGCAGCTCAAGCTTCAACCAAGCGCTTTCGCCCGGCGCGCCCTTTTCCGCCATGCGGGGTGCCTGATTGCGGGAAGTGGCAAATCGCGCGTTGCCCCGCCCCCCTCTTCCTCCGCGCATCAGAACCAATCGCTCCTCAGGATGCACCATGTCGGCGAGCAGGTCGCCGGTTTCGTCATGGCGTACGATCGTTCCAGGAGGCAGGGGAATGATGACGTCCGCGCCATCACGCCCGGTCTTGCGATTTCCACCCCCATTGCCACCCTTTTCGGCCTCGAAGCGCCTTCGGCTTCGGAAGTGAGAGAGCGTGTTCAGCGTTTCTCGTACTTCGAGAACGATGTCTCCCCCCTTCCCCCCATCCCCGCCATCCGGTCCGCCGCGCGGTACGTACTTTTCACGCCGGAAATGCACCATGCCGTTGCCGCCCTTTCCGGAGGCAACGTAGATGCGTGCTTCATCGATGAAACCCGGCACTTCGGTCATGAACCAATCCTACCTCAACTCTGCGCTGGTTTGGATGCCCGGTTGGATGACTTCCCTCCCGATTGCATTTGTTCCCTCTTTGTGATAGAAAGTACGATCACTGCGGGATCCAAAGGAGGAGACATGTCGCCCGATCATGTGCCTGAAATCGTTGTCAGTCGAATTCCCCTCTATCTCCGGGCGCTTTCCGAGATGAAAGCCGCACAGCGTGAGATCACATCCTCGCAGGAACTTGGCGATCGATTGGGATTCTCCTCAGCCCAGATCCGGAAGGACCTTTCACAATTCGGCGAGTTTGGCAAGCAAGGAACGGGGTACAACGTCAGCTTCCTCATCGAACAACTCCAGCGCATTTTAAAGGTCGATCAAGTTTGGGACACGGCGCTTGTGGGAGCCGGTGACCTCGGGCATGCTGTGGCGAATTATGGCGGCTTCCTGCACCGCGGCTTCCGCATCGTCATGGTCTTCGACAACGCCCCGCATAAGATTGGCTCCCAAGCCGGTCCCTTCACGATCCAGGACACCGCCGTCATGGAGGAGCAGATACGCAGGCATGGTATCAAGATCGCCATGCTGACCACCCCCGCTGCGGCTGCTCAGGACCTGGCCGCACGCTTGGTGAATGCCGGTATCGAGGCGATCCTGTGCTACGCCCCCACCTCCATATCCGTTCCTGATCACGTCCGTGTGGAATATATCGATCCGGTCCTGCACCTGCAGAACATGACCTATTACCTTTCCAGATAGACGAGTACCAGCTTTTGGAGTTCGATCCCCATGCCACGAGTTGGCGCGCCTTCGAAGGCGCGCTTATCCATACGGTCTGGGATCGTCCATGCAAGGCTATATGGTGGGCAGAATCCTTCGCAAGCGGTCCAGCATGGTCAGGGCTTTGGAGGCGCCCTTTGCCACACAGGCTACGGGCTCTTCCGCCAAGTAAGCCGGCACGCCGGTCTCGCGCGTCAACCAGCGGTCCATCCCCCGAAGGAGAGCGCCCCCGCCGCAGATGACCATGCCCCGATCGATGATGTCGGAAGCCAGTTCCGGTGGGGTGAGCTCCAAGACTTTGCGAATGGCTGTGAGTTGCAGATGCATGGTCTCCTGCAGCGCTTCGACCACCTCGCTCGTGCTGAGCGTGATCGGTCTCGGCATGCCGGTCACCTGATCCTGGCCCTGGATCTCCATCGTGCGCTCTTCGTCCTGGATGACCGATGCCCCGATGCGGATCTTGGCCTCTTCCGCCATGCGCATCCCGATGATCAAGCCATACTTCTTGCGCACATAGTTGACGATGGCCTCATCCAAGGCGGCGCCGCCGATGCGCACGGTCTCTGCAGCCACGATGCCTGTCATGGCGATCACCGCCGCCTGCACAGCCCCACCTCCCAGATTGACGACCATGTTGCCGGAAGGCGTGGCGATCGGCAAACCTACACCGATGGCGGCTGCCAACGGCTCCTGAATGAGATGCGCTTCTCGGCTGCCTGCCTGCAGCACGGCTTCATGCACAGCCCGACCCTCGACGCTGGTCACACCATAAGGAACCGTGATCATCACGCGCGGCTTGAACAGTCGTGCCGGACCGCAAACCTTCTCGACAAAATGCCCCAGCATGCGATGGGTGACTTCGAAATCCGCGATTACACCATTGCGCAGCGGGCGCATGACCTCGATGGCTTCAGGCACCCTCCCATCCATCTCACGCGCCGCCTGCCCCACTTCCACAATCTTCAATTCGTCGATGTCGATGGCAACGATGGTGGGCTCATGCAGCACGATCTCGTCGCGCTCACAGATCAAGGTATTGATCGTCCCCAAGTCGATCCCCAGATCCTTGCCGAATAGTGCCATGCTGCCTACGCTTCCTCTCGTTCTGTGGTTTCTGGTCCTGGACGAATGCGCCCACGGCGGTAGCGCCGCACGGCATCCAGCCGCAGTTTAGAACGCCTCAAAGCCGCTTCAATGGCCAGGTATTCGTCCTTGTCTCGAGGGGGACCTTCCTTCAACATCTTTTCGGCACGTTGTCTGGCGGCTTCGGCGCGCTGCACATCGATCTTGCCCACGTCTTCCCCGATGTCCGCCAGCACGGTCACCAGATCCGGACGCACTTCCATCACGCCTCCGGCGATGGTGAAAACGTGCTCCTCGTCCCGATGACGGACGCTCAAAATGCCGAAATCCAGAGCCGTGAGAAGGGGAGCGTGATTGGGGAGAATCCCCATCTCACCCTCCACTCCGGGAGCTACCACGATATCCGCAGGTCCCTCATAGAGCAATTTATCCTGGGTGGCGATCTCACAGCGCAACGTCATCGTGATTTCAATCTCCTACATGCAAATCTCAGACAGCCAACGCCTCGGCCTTCTTGCGGGCGTCCTCGATCGTGCCGACCATGTGAAAAGCCTGCTCGGGCAGATCGTCAAGCTGGCCTTCCAGGATCTCACGGAAGCCCTGTATGGTGTCCTTGAGGTTCACGTAGCGCCCTTCCTGCCCGGTGAACTGTTCAGCCACGAACATGGGCTGCGAGAAGAAACGCTCGATCTTGCGTGCCCGCCAAACGACGTGCTTGTCCTCTTCGCTCAGTTCCTCGATACCAAGAATGGCGATGATGTCCTGCAGATCCTTGTATCGCTGCAGCACCTGCTGGACCTCGCGCGCCACCGAGTAGTGTTCCTCACCCACGATGTTTGGATCCAGAATGCGTGAGGTGGAGGTCAGCGGATCGACGGCCGGATAGATGCCCTTCTCGACGATGGCCCGCTCGAGAGCGATGGTGGCGTCCAGGTGCGTGAAGGTGGCTACCGGCGCCGGATCGGAGTAGTCATCCGCAGGAACGTAAACCGCCTGCATTGAAGTGATCGAGCCGGAACGCGTGGAAGTGATGCGCTCCTGCAATTCTCCCATTTCCGTGGCCAAAGTGGGCTGGTATCCCACCGCCGACGGCATGCGACCGAGCAGGGCCGATACTTCAGAGCCGGACATACTGAAGCGGAAGATATTATCGATGAAGAGCAACACGTCACGCCCCTGGTCGCGGAAATATTCCGCCATGGTGAGGGCTGTCAAACCCACTCGCAGGCGCACGCCGGGCGGTTCGTTCATCTGCCCGTAAACAAGGACCGTGTCCTTGAGCACGCCGGATTCGATCATCTCGCGGTACATCTGCGTGCCCTCACGCGTGCGCTCACCGATGCCGGCGAAGACGGAGTTGCCCTTATGGACCGTGGCTATCGAGCGGATCAACTCCTGAATGATGATCGTCTTGCCGACACCCGCTCCACCGAAGATGCCCGTCTTGCCGCCCTTGGTGAAGGGTGCGATCAGGTCGATGACCTTGATGCCCGTCTCGAAGACCTCGACTCGAGTGGATTGATCTTCAAACGTCGGCGCGCTGCGGTGGATGGGGTACATGTCGCTGGATGCGACATCACCCATTCGGTCGATCGGACGCCCCAGCACGTTGAACACACGTCCCAGCGTGGGCTCGCCGACAGGAACCCGGATGGAATCACCCGTGTTGTTGGCCACGGTGCCGCGTTTGATTCCGTCCGTGGAATCCATGGCCACGGTGCGCACATGCCGTTCACCCAGATGTCGCTGAACTTCCAGGACGAGTGGTTCTTGATCGTCCCGGGGGATTTCGATGGCATCGTAAATCTCGGGCAGCTCACCTGGTGGGAATTCACAATCCACCACGGCTCCCTGGACTTCCACCACACGACCACTCGATCCAATCGCCATGCTTGCCTCCGAATCCGTATTAAGCCTCGCCTATCGCTTCCGCGCCGCCGACGATGTCGAGCATCTCGCTCGTGATCGCCTGCTGGCGGGCTTTGTTGTATTCCAAGCGCAACGCCCCAACCAGTTCGATGGCATTGTCGGTTGCGTTGCGCATTGCCACCATGCGCGCCGCATGTTCGCTGGCTTGCGACTCAAGGATGGCTTGAAACACCTGTAGCTCAGTCAACCGTGGCACGATGCGGTCGATCAGCGCCTCCGCGCTGGGCTCATAAATGTATGATCCTGCAGAGGCATCGTGCTCATTGGCGCTTTCACGCGCCCAGTCCTCACGCCCGATGGCGATCTGCTCAGCGTCCAATTCGAACGGAAGCAGTAATTTACGCGAGGGATCCTGGCGTAGGAAATTAATGAAATCCGTGTAGATGAGGAAAACTTGATCGGCGCGCCCTTCCAGGAACTCCTCAACTGCCAGGCGCCCGATGGCTGAAACGTCCGCAAACGTGGGCTCCGCCGGTAAGTCGCTGAATTCGGCAAGGATGTTCATCCCCCTGCGAAAAAGCATGTCACGCCCCTTGCGCCCCACCACGGCAAACGAAATCGGCGCTGGTGATGCCTTGCAGGATTCAAGCGCATAGCGGATGACGTTCGTGTTGTAAGCGCCAGCCAAACCGCGGTCCCCACTTACCAGCACAACCAGAACCTTCTTGACCGTCTCGCGGTGCATGAGGAGCGGGTGAATGTAGTCCCGCCCAGGTTGGATTGCTAGATGGCGAAGCACCTGCCAGGCTTTGGAAGCATAGGGACGTGTGGCGCGCACGAGCTGCTCGGCTTTACGCACCCGGCTGGCGCTGACCGCTTGCAAGGCGCGTGTTACCTGAGAGATATTGTTGACGCTTCGAATGCGAAGCCGCATCTCACGTGCGGAAGCCATGCTTGTTTCCTCCAGCCTCCTGGCTTACGCCTGCCAGCTGCGGTTGAAGGTCTCGAGAGCCTCCCGCAGCTTGGCTTCGGTTTCATCGGTGATCCGCTTATGGGCGTCGATGTCGCGCAGGATCTCTGGATTGGAGGCCTCCATATTGCGCAGCATTGAAGCCTCCCAGTTCTTGACCTGATCGACGGGGATGCTGTCCGTGAAACCGTTCGCGCCTGCGAAGAGCACAACCACCTGCTTCTCCAGGTCCACGGGCTGGTATTGCGGTTGTTTGAGGATCTCCTGCAGGCGTTGCCCACGTCCGAGCTGCGCCTGTGTGGCCTTATCCAGGTCGGAGCCAAATTGCGCAAACGCGGCCACCTCTCGGTAGGAGGCCATGTCCAATCGCAGCATGCCTGCTACCTGCTTCATGGCCTTCGTTTGAGCGTCGCCACCCACGCGCGAGACCGACAGTCCGGCGTTGATCGCCGGACGGATGCCGGCGTTGAAGAGATCGGATTCGAGATAGATCTGTCCATCGGTGATCGAGATCACGTTGGTGGGAATGTAGGCCGAAACGTCCCCCAGCAGGGTTTCGATGATCGGCAGCGCTGTCAGCGAGCCGCCCGATCCGCGCAGCTTGGCGACACGATGCTTGGCGGCATCCTTCATCGCTTCCAGAGCTTGCCGGGCGTTGTGCTCCGCCAGAGGACCGCTGTACTCCACGCCGTCGACGGATTGTTCGAGATCGGCCTCGCCATCTGTTTTCGCAGGGACGATGACGAAGCGATCCGCCAGGCGAACGGCGCGTTCCAGCAGTCGGCTGTGCAGATAGAAGACGTCGCCCGGATAAGCCTCACGACCTGGCGGGCGGCGGAGCAGCAGCGAAACCTGGCGGTAGGCCCAGGCATGCTTGGAGAGATCGTCGTAGACCACGAGCGCATCCTGGCCTCGTTCGGCGAAATACTCACCGATGGCACAGCCGGCGTAAGGCGCAAGGTACTGCAAGGCTGCAGGCTCATCTGCCGCCGCAATCACCACCACGGTGTGATCCATGGCGCCGTGCTGCTCCAGAACGGCCACCGTTCGCGCCACCGCGGCGCGTTTCTGACCGATGGCCACGTAGATGCAGATCAGATTCTTGCCCTTCTGGTTGATGATCGTATCGATGGCCAGGGCGGTTTTGCCGGTCTGGCGATCGCCGATGATCAGCTCACGCTGGCCGCGCCCGATGGGTGTCATGGCATCGATGGCCTTGATGCCCGTCTGGACAGGCGTGTCCACGTCCTTGCGCTCCACCACGCCTGCCGCAATGCGCTCCACGGGAAAATAGGTTTCGAATTGAATGGACCCCTTGCCATCCAGGGGGGCTCCCAGGGCATTGACCACACGGCCGATAACGCCCTCACCCACAGGTACCGAGACGATGCGTCCGGTTCCCCGGACGAGCATACCTTCCTCGATTCCGCTGTAATCTCCCATGATGATCACGCCAACGCTCTCGGTCTCGAGGTTGAAGGCAATGCCCATCACGCCGTTCTCGAACTGCACCAATTCCTGGGAGCGGACATTGGCGAGCCCAGAGATGCGTGCGATGCCATCGCCGTCCTCGATGACATTGCCGACCTCCTTGAGTTCCAATTCAGGCTCGAAGGCTTCGATTTGATCGTGCAGGGAAGAGGATAAATCCTTGACCAGATCCGACATGGGGCCTCCAACACGTGCTGCTGTTCGTACGCTTCGTTCTCCAAATATCCATCATGGCGAGGTTCGACCCCACCACAGCGATGTCCTCACGCGCATACCGAGGGCGCCATGCAGAGGCGCCCCTCGCATCCTACCACCTTCAATTCCAGCATCCAGATCGTCACCCTCGGTTCATGAAACCATGTTAACTGCAGGCGAGAGACATCGGATTCCATCCCGTGAGTAGCGCCTGGAAGCGGACTGTGGAATGATACTGTAGGGGCTAGGTTTTGTCCAGCCGCCGGAGGCTCTCAGCCCAGGTTTAACGATAAACCGAACCTTTCGTAGTGAGATTCCTGCATCAGGAGTAACCCTCAACCATCCCATGAACCACCACTCGTCAAGAAGTGCAGGTATTCTTCGAGATTGGTATACCCGTCTCCGTCCCGATCACTGCTTCCATCCGAAGCGTCCTCCGGATCCAATCCCATCTCCCGCTCCCAATCATCGGGCATGCCGTCATGATCGGAGTCCAACGGCGCGATCCCGGCGGCGAGTTCGGGATAGCCGCCGACATCGTTCGGCGAGTCGATGATCATGCCCGTCCTTTGCCGCACCTCATCCACCACCCGCCCGTCGACCGGATCCCGCAGTGGAATCGTTGCCCCAGCATCTTCCAACACGCGCTCATAAGCGATCCTGGCGCTGGACGCTGCGATGGGGGCCGTGATGAACGGACTCAGGCTGCGATAGGTTCCCGGAGCGACGCCCGCCTCCCCGTATCCGAAGCCGACCAGCGCCCACTCGTCCCATGTGGGATCGGGCCGATGCGGGCTGAGATTGTCAAGCACGTAGATGCGGGGATCACCCTCGTTGAAGAGGATCTCGTACGGCCCCTCCACCGTCGACGGACCCGGGATGAAGGTATTACCAATGAAGTTAAGGAAGGTGTTCGCATCGAGGTCCAGGATCTCTGCTGGCAACACACCCCAGTTGTAGATCACGTTGTTGACGATGTCATGCGTGCCGCCTTCGGAGATGAGCGGGTTGCGGAAATCGTTATGCGCCAGCAGATTGTGATGCACGGAGACGTGGTAGGAACTGTCCCCGATCAGGAGACCGGCGCTGTGAGTCTCCTTGCGATGGCGGCTGCGGTTCAACGCCTCGCTGATGATGGACCAGGAGATGGTGACGTCGTGTGCTCCGTACCAGGTGCTGATGGTCTCGTCCTCGCCCCAGCTCGTGGAGACATGATCGATGACCACGTTGTAGGTGCCTTCCAGATCACCATGCTGGCCGAGTATGGCGATAGCGTCGTTGTTCTCCGGCTCGACATCGCCCTCGTTGCCGGGGCGCACACGCAGGTGCTGGATCAGGACGTCATGCGTGGTGATGACGAGGCCAGCGTTCTTGATGCAGATTCCGCCCCCAGGAGCCGTCTGGCCGGCGACCGTCACGAAGGGATGATCGATGAAGAGGCTCTCCTCCAGCTCGATGATGCCTCCCACCCGAAAGACGATCACGCGCGGCATGGGGTCCTCGAGGGCGGCGCGCAGTGTTCCGGGCCCGCTGTCCGCCAGTGAGGTCACCTCGATCACCTTCCCCCCGCGACCCGCGATGGTCTGCGTGCCGAAGCCTTCTGCTCCCGGGAAGACGGGCAGGCCGGTCTGCGGCTCCACCGGCCGGGGCGTGGTGGGATTCTTCGGCGTTCCGGGCGTCATTGCGCCCACAAGCATGGGAACGCCGATCACGACCACGAAGGCGAGCACCAGCAATCCACCTAGTGCGACGAAAGCGCGACTCAGATTGGGTGATTGCCGCGCGCGGATCATCTTCACGCCGAGATAGATCGCTGCGCCCGGGCATAGCAGCATGACCCCGTAGATGACGACCGGACCAGGGAACTTCAGCAGGTAGGCATGGAAGATGTTGACGATCCTGAACAGAAAGAGCAACGCCAGGATCCACAGCAACAATGTGATGCCGAGCAGGATGGACGCAGTTCGTATGGGTTTCGCAGCATTCTTCATGGGGTCAAATCCAAAGGATTGAAGGTTTACTCAGCACGAAATCGGTCCAACAGGATCAATCCGCAACCGCTCCATGGACTTTCTCTATGAAATCCTCGCGCACCGGATGGAAGATATCCAGCATCACGAAAGGATCATCGCCGAGACAGGTGTCCCCATGCGGGACATCGGCGGGAATGCAGTAGAAGTCCCCCTGCTCGACGATGCGCTCCTCATCCCCGATGCGCAGCTTCGCCCTCCCGGCATAGACCATGCCGATCTGCTCGTGGGGATGGGTGTGGATCGGCACGGTGCAACCAGGTAATGTGACGTTGAGCACCATCATCATGCGCTCGCCGTGCAGACCCGTGAGGATCGTGGTCTCCAAGCCCGGCATCTGGTCGAGCTTGGGCGCGTTTGTCGGATCGATGAAGAAAGCGGGGTTTGATTCCATGCGTTGTCCTCCCTTTATACTTGTGGGAATGGCGTCCAGCTACTTCCAGGCGCCCCACCGCCCAAACGAGATCCGATGCAGGAAGTAATCCCACGTGTTCCCGGAGAGATTGCCCATGCGGATCATGCGCAGCGCCAGCTCCATGGCTTCCACGGTCTGCTCCCCATACCGAGCGACGATCGGATCTCGAGCAGCCGCATCCGGTTCTCCATTCGCCTCCGCCCAGTGCTGAGCATAGAGCAGAGCCGGAACCTCTTCGGTCGGGCTTCCCTCGAAGAAGCACTCTCCCAGGGCTTCGATCTCCTCCTGAGAAACTCCCCTTGAGAGTGCCTCGCGGGCGTGGGCGAAGGAGCAGTAGCGGCAGCCATAAACCGCCGTCACAGCGAGCATCATGCGCTCGCGCAGGGCAGGTGAGAGTACATCCTCCCCCATCAAGCTGCGGATCTCCTTCCGACGCGCCATGATCCTCCGGAAATCCGTCAGGAATTCCCCCAACTTGTCGTATGTTCTTCGCTCGAAGGTTGTCATGGGACTATTCTACAGGAAGAGCCGTTACTTTAGGCAGTTCGTCGATGGATGACAAAGTGCCAGTAGCGGATTCTGTTGATTGTGATCTCCTCCATAAGGCGCATGCCGACCTTCTCGGCCACACGACGTGAGGCCTGGTTGCCGACGCGGATGAGGGAGATCAAGGAGGGGATCCCGAGTTCCCCGAAGGCATAATCGCGAACCGCCGAGGCGGCCTCGGTGGCGTAACCTTGATTCCAGCGATCGCTGCGGAAGTCGTAGCCCAGCTCGGTGACCGGTTCTCCATGCAAGTGCATGTGCTCGAGCCCGCAATCCCCGATGAGCATGCCTTCGGCCTTCTCGATGACCGAGAAGAGGCCGTAGCCGTAGGTTTCCTGATGCTCCAGGTTCGGCTGCATCCAGCGCTGCACCTGCTTACGATCAAAGGGCTCTGTATCGAAGGAAGCCACGACCTTCGGATCCCCAAAGATCTCCAACAAGGCCTCCAGATCGGAGGTCTCCATGGGACGCAGAATCAGCCTGGGGGTTTCGATATGGAAATCTCGCATTGCTTCCAGTGTACTTTGGAAAGCGATTCAATAGAAGTTCGGCAGCAACCACCAATCAACCCACTACGATGACGAAGACCACGGAGACCATGCGCATCCGATACTAAGGTTGCGCAGATGGCTCTGTGGCTATGCGCAGGATGATGGGGTAATCCCTGACGAGCACATCCGGAATCTTGAGACCCGCCGTTGTTTGATCGAATCGAAGGAGCTGCTCGATACTGAAGAGAATATCTACTCCTGTTACTTCGCTTGCTGTGATTTCCGGAAGGGTTACCGTGGTAGAAACGGCAATCCCGTTTGTATCGGAAGCAAAGCCGTCCAGCCACAAGGCCAGCATGAGGCCTCCATCATTGTATTCGAAGGCATACGCATCGATGTTGTCAACGCTGGAATCCAGGCTGATATCAAGCGAAACCGGTTCGGCTTGATCCAGCAGCGTGGCCAGATTGGAGATCACCGTCATCTTCGGGAAACCGGCTTCATAAGCCAGTCCCGCAAGCGACGTGATGTGGCCGCGAGCCTGGTGCTCAAGGATGCTGCGCCCGTAGTACTTCGCTGCAAGGATCTCCGAAAACATGAACCAGGGAGTGCTTGGGCTGGGATTGTGTTCCGTTGGCCAGCCGAGTTCTTCGGCGATGAACTCCCCCGTGAAGCCATGTTCACGCGCCGTGGATTCGATGTAAACGAGAGTCTCCGGGACCTGATAAAGGTAGCTAATAGGACCACCGAACGGCATGGGATAGGAACCCATGTGCCACGCAACCGCATCCACGATGGGCATGATCTCGTCCGAGGAGAGGACGGCGAACTGATACGCCGCGCAATCCCGATCGAAGATCCCCGGCGCGGAGCCCACGATCACCTTGGCCTCGGGATCTTCGGCGTGGATCACCTCCACCACACGTCGGACGACCTCGATGTAATCGGAGACCTCGATGTTCTGCTGTGAGAAGTGGCTGAATTCGCTGAAGAAGGTTTCGTTGAGGATCTCGTAATAATCAATCCGGCCCTTGAAGTGCCGTACGATGAAGCGTGCGTATTCCAAGTAACGCTCGATCTCCGCCTCGTCCCGAAAGCGAGCATACCCGGTCGACACCGGCTCGATTTGATCGTCCCAGAAGACCAATCCGTAATGCAACGTCACACCGCTCTCCACGAAATCTGTGATCAATTGATCGTGTACGGGATTCACCTCGAACCTCGAGTAGGCAGGAGGGTCGGCCTCGATCACTTCGGACCAATCGAAGTAGTCGAGGGAGAGGCGCTTGTGGGTGAGTCCGAAGCTGTTGGATGTAGCCAGGTAGAGATTGGCTGCTTCCGTGGTGTCAAAACCATCGTGCAGGCTGGACATGTCGCCGATGCGGTTGTCATCGAGTTGATCCGCAGGCATGGAGACGAAACGCGACAGGGGATTGTCGTTGTTGCTCTGAAGCGCTGCGAGTTGTGAATCGCCGGTGGTGTGCTGGGCGAAACTGCTGGTGTTGCCCGCAGGGTCGGTGGCCGTGAGCGTCAGGCTTTCCCCCTGGAAGGGCGTTGGGTTCGTGATCCCGAAAAAGCCCTCGGCATCGGCCTCCGCCGAACCTTCGAACATCAGGATCCCGTGACCTTGCGCAGAAAAGACTTCCACCGTGCAGGCGGCGCAGGTGAACCCCATCACCCGTCCCGCCGCCAGATCGAAGCCGGCGATCATCGGGGGCTGGAGCTCCAGATTGCCACCGTTCTGCAGGCAGATATCGAAACGTGCGTTCGCGCGGATATCGTTGCGGGTGATGGTGTTGCCGGTGGCGGAGGAGCCCGCAATGGCGATGCCGATCTCCCAATTGTGGGCGATTGTGTTGCCTGGACCCAACATATGGTGACTGGCCTCCTGGAGGTAGATCCCGGTGCCATTGCCGAGACCAGCCTGGTCCTGGGCGTCGGTTCCGATGAAATTACCCATGATGGTGTTGTGAGTGGTCTCTGGGTCCCAGATATTGATCCCCACCCCATTCGAGATCATCGAGTTCCCCTGCCCGTTCGGACCGTCACCGAGGAGGGGATCGCCACCAATCAGGTTGTCCTGCGCTCCTCCAAAGAGCCCGATGGCGTAGCCGGAGAAATTTACGAGCTCAAGGCCTTGGATCGTGTTTCCGGAGGAGATGATGTCGAGACCAAAGGCACTGTTCCCTGCAAGCAGCGATCCATCCAGGATCACGCCGGCATCGCTGGCGTCGATGGTGATGTAACCCTGATCCAGGGGCGGCAGTGAACTTTCGAGCGTGATGGTCGCCGGGGATTCTGGGGAAAACGTTGCTGGATCAAAGAGAAGCGTATCCCCGGGCTGAGCGTCATTCAACGCCTGGCGAAACGACCCGGGACCCTCGTCGGCATGGTTGTTGACGATGATGGAGATGCCTTCCGGCATCGTTGTAGCTGTGGGTGTGGGAGGGGAAGGCTGCGTAGCTGCCGGAAATGTGGGTGTTACCGGAGGTTCTGGTACGCAGCAGGTCACGACCAGGGAGAAGAGAAGCAGCAGAATGAGCGTAGAAGTCATGGATTTCATGGTCATCCTCGATGCAACGAGATCTTGCGCCAGGGCTGATGATGGTCTCAACCACCTCGCTCGGAATCCCGAGGTTGGTTTTCTTCCCGCTTCGATACCATTGCGTGCATATCCTCGGATCAAGTTCTACCTGGAACATCGCGTACCACTTTGGTCAAACTTCATAGAGGGAATACGGTCCCCGTTTGACTGCTTCAACCCGCGCGTGGTTGGAGAAGCCCTTCTCGATCGCAGGTGAAAACAGGGTTTTGGGGGTTCAACCGAGGCTTCCCCTCCTTCCCCACTGCATCGGTTGAAATCGGTCAACAGATTGCAGCCTTCGCACAAGCAGCGCACAAACAGGCCAACCGCAAGTCCGCAATCACAAGTGTTTCGCCAGCGATGGATCGCCTTTCAGGATGTCCTCCAGCGTGAACGTGGTGTCATCCGATCTCCTCACAACCGGAGGCACACGCAGCCGCATGTCCCTCAAGTACAGCGCGCGCAGCTCTTGAAAGCCATCATCTCCGGCGAGCGTGAGGGCTGCAGCCTGGTCTAGCAGCGCCAGATCTTCCTCGTTCAGGTCCGCATCCTCCCCCTCGATGAGGCCCCAAGAATCCCAACCCAGGATTTCGACCCGGTTGAGAAAGGCGATGTCTCGAATCAGATTTCCCCGGATGTTGGGCATCCCTCCCACGGTATCGCCATAGCCGAAATCGTTTGGATCCATCTCGCCACGACGGCACCTCAGCCAAGCCACCCCGCCGGGGAGAAATTGGTCCCTGGGCAGATCGCAAGGATCGAATACTATACGCATCGCCTCACGCTGAAGATCGTCCAATTGAGCATCGACGAACATCCAGCGCTCCTCATCTGCGTTCCAGACCTCGCAGATCATGTGATCTTCATACCATCCCGGTCTGAAGTAGGCGGCGAAGCCGCAGCGCGTGCGGGCGGGGATGCCCTTGTGCCTCAGCATAGCCGTCAGTAAGACGGCATAATCGCGGCAGTTGCCGACGATCCTTCGCTCCGGAGGTCTCGCTTCGTGCAATAGATGATCATCCAGTTCGATGATCCTATTCAGCTTGCTGGAGACGTCGCGAATTTGGTACTCGGAGGCGCGATCCTCCGGGATCGAATAGCCATAGGCTCCTGCCCAGTATTGGTGGATCAACAAACCCTGCACCACCCTGCAGAGCGCGGGGATGCCATCGGGCAACTCTGAAAAACGTTCGGCATGGATCCCGGGATCGGTCATGAAACTTTGCCGTGCGTGGAAATCCAATGCGTCCTTTGATGGGTTCATCATGCCAATCCTATCCTGCACACAGACACTCTGCTCTCACAAACGCAAAGAAGAGCCGGTCCATACTGCCTCGATCACAAGGAGGAAGCAGCCAATCCT
>DUET01000024.1 GCA_011192015.1 Anaerolineae bacterium | reverse complement strand
TTGCCTCTGCTGTGGCCATGGTCAGACGTTCTTTGATCACCCGGCCTTCGAAGGGCACCTCGCCGATGTGGGCTTCGTCGAACAATTCGGGGAAATAAGGGCGGACCGGATGGAGATACAACCGGCCACCGGTAACGTTCTTGCTTCCTGGGTAGTCACCACGTTCGACGACCAGAACTTCAAGGCCGGCTGCAGCGAGGTGATACGCCGCACCCAGCCCTGCAAGTCCAGCGCCTACGATGGCAACGTCGACTTTCTCAGACATGCCTCTACTTTGCCACCATGGTTAGCGGTTATGCGCACACTCAGCGCAGGTCGAACTTCGCTAGCGATATGGAATCGCTTCTTGACCGATCCTCTCGCGGGCGATGATCAGCTTCTGGATATTGGTCGTTCCCTCAGCGCCCACAACGTAGGAAAGTACTCCCCGATAGGCCAGTTCCAGAGGACACTCCTTCGTGAAGGAGAAAGCGCCATGATGCATCATGCTGTGCTTGACGATATCCAGCGCCAGCAGGGGCGCCTCCAGTTTGCAGATCGACACCGCATGGCTGATATCGTTGTGGGTGTAAGAACCCGGATCGGCATAGAACTGATCCGTCATCCAGGCTGTGTAGCGCAGCCACATGTCCAACTGCGCCAACTTGGATTCATCCTCGGCGATCTCGAAGGACATGGCCTCGAACTTCGCCAGCAGCCGTCCAAACGCCTTGCGCTGCTTCACGTAATCGACCGAAAGATCCAAGGCCTTGCTCGCCGCTCCCACGCAGGCCGAAGCCACCAGGATGCGGGCGACGCTGAAGCCCTCCATGTTCAGGTAGAAGCCGCGGTTGATCTCGCCCAGTATGTAAGCCTCGGGGATGACGACGTCCTTGTAGCGGAGACCTCCCGTAGAAAGCCCGCCGCGCCCGACGTCTTCATACAGCGTTGTGCTGATGCCTTTGCTCCTGGTAGGAATGTAGGCGAAGGTGAAGCCGCGGTGCCCAGCATCCGGATCTGTGCGGAAGAGCGTGATGTGTCCTCCGTCGCGCTGCTCGGTGGTCTCACGGATGCCGCTGATGTAGGACTTCTCCCCATTGATGATCAATTTGCCGTCTTCGAGACGCGCGGCAGTGGCGATATTGGCTACATCGGAGCCGCCGCCGGCTTCGGTCGTGGCGATGCCCACAAAGTGCTCGCCGCTGGCAACCTTGGGCAGCAGGGTCTTCTTCAACTCGTCCGTACCGTGGCGGGTCACGAGGTAGCCCCAGCCCAAGCACAGCAGCACGTACACGGGCACCGACATGCTCAGGTCCGCGCGGGCGATCTCCTGGATGGCCAAGTTGGCCAGGGTGATCTCCTGACCCGGGATCATCGATCCACCGTACTCCTCTGGGATCGTGATGCCCATGACGCCCAGATCGGCCAGACCCTTGATGATCTCGTTGGGAATGCCCTCTTCCTTGGCGTCGATCTCAGCCGCAATGGGCTGCAGATTGGCTTCGCACCATTCGCGCAGCGTGCGCTTGAAGAGCTCCTGCTCAGATGTCAATCGAAATTCCACGGATGTTCCTCCTGATGGGATCAACCCAAGCCTTCGAGTCATGAACAAGTATGCACCGATCATGCCCGTGGGGGGAAGAGATCGGTAAACCATCTCTCCGACCGACCCGGGTTCTCATGAAACACATGGTGTTCTTCAATTGTTGCGCCCTAACGCTGAAACTTCACTTGCCGAGCCGTTCCTTGAGGGCGCTTGTCAGCGGCGGCACGATGTCGAATAGGTCTCCTACCACGCCGAAACGTGCGAGCTTGAAGATCGGCGCTTCTGAATCCTTGTTGATGGCCACGATGTTCTTGGACGTGCGCATGCCGGCCAGGTGCTGAATGGCACCCGAGATTCCACAGGCGATGTACAGATCCGGTGAGACGACCTTACCCGTCTGCCCAACCTGGTTGATATAGGGAATGTAGCCGGCATCGACGGCCGCGCGGCTCGCGCCTACGGCCGCGCCCAGAACGCCAGCCAAACTTCGAACCAGCTCGAAACCCTGCTGTGCGCGCCAAATTTCCTGCTCTTGTTCAACGGTGATCTCGGCTGGAGGTTCGAGCTTTGGATTGTTGGAGACGCCCCGCCCACCGGATACGATCGTTGCCGCATCGGAGAGCGTAACACCGGCTTCGGATTCTCCGTAACCCAACACTTCCGTGGTGACCGCCTCGACCTTAACATCGACCTTGTTCACATTCCCGCTGCGCCCGGTTTCCGGTTCGGGTTTGGGGAATGCCCGTCCCCGCAGCGTGAGCACATGGGGTTTGGTGGTGCAGGTTTCCTTGGTCATCAATTTTCCGGCGTAGATTGGTCGGGTGGCGATCAAGGCGCCGTCTTTAACTTCCACATCGACAACATCCGGCGTTACGCCGGTTTCCAAATCCACAGCCACCATCCCCGCTAATTCGCGAGTGCGATCGGTTGTGGGGAGCAGCAGGACTTCAGCGCCTGCATCCGTGACCAGCTTGGAAAGCACGCTGGCATGGGTTTCCGGAATGTAGTCCTTCAAGCTGGCATCATCGACCAGAAGGACTTCGTCCGCGCCATGCTCGATGGCATGTTTCGCCAGCTCCTCGACCTTCTCTCCGAGCACGATCGCGGCCACACCGCCGCCCAAGGTTTCACCAATCTTCGTGGCAACGCCGATCGCCTCCCACGAAGCTGGAGAGGACCGACCTTGAAAGTGATCTACGTAAACACATACTTTGCTGCTCATCAGATCACCTTCTCCTCGACCAGACGATCAGCCAGTTTGTTCGCAACCTCCTCGGCTGTTTCGCCCTCGATGAACTCGCACTCCGTTTCGATCTTGGGAGGTGCGAAGATTTCCGGCCAGCGCAAGGCTGCTTCTGGAACCTCGGCGAGATCGATATCGGCTTTCGACCATACAGGGATCTCAGCCTTAGATGCCTTGCGAATGCCCATGAACGATGGGTAGCGAGGCTCATTGATCTCCTTGACCACACTGACCACTGCCGGGAGCTTCGTCTGCAACCGTTGCCGGGCGCTACCAAGCATGCGCTCGACGGCAATCGTTCCCGCCCCTGGGTCCAGTGCTTCCACCTTGGCCACCAAGCTGAGCGCCGGCCAACCAAGGCGTCGTGCTACCTGAGCGAAGGTGACTCCCGTATCGCTGTCGACAGCTTGGCGTCCGAAAAAGGCCAGATCGATCTCGCCCAGTTTGGTAATGGCTGCTGCCAGGGCTTTGGAGACCACCAGCGAATCGGCATTTTCGAAAGCCGGATCGTTGATCAGGATGGCTTCCTCGCAACCCATGGCGAGCGCTTGCTTGAGTGCATCCTTGGCACCTTCTGATCCGAGGCTGATGGCGGTCACCTTGCCCCCATGGGCTTCCTTGCTGAGCAAGGCTTGCTCGACCGCGTACTCATCCCACGGATTGAGCACCAGCGGTGCATCGCCCCATGAAACCTCGCCATCCGAAACGGTTACGGTGGCCGCGGTATCGGGGGTCTGTTTGACACAAACGACGATGTTCAACGCGCCCTCCTTCTCATACGACCTCCCGGATTGGGGTTGTGTTGGGAGGTTCTTGTGATATTCGCTCCGCGCATGCGGAAATTACCCGTGTTCTTCACCCATCCACAGATAGGTGGCGCCGTCGGTCTGCTCATGAACCTGAGGAACAAAGCTGCACGCAGCAACTTCCTACCCGCAATCGATCGCAGGTCTTCCAGGTTCACCCGGCATTTGCGGCGCCATCTCCTGCTTTGGCACAATTCAGTGGATCGTGGCAATCCGTTGGGAGGCAATCCGTCTCGCTTGTTTTCCCCCTCGATCAACGCGCTGCATTTCCCAGGATGTCCTTCCTGCCAAATCCAGGAATAGATTATAGCCGTTACCCTTCTGGCACACAACCCGCAACCGACTCAGAACCCCATCCGTCGCTGGTTGGGCTATAATCTGTGAAATCTCTTTCAACCTGGACAGAGTATGCTGCCAAAATTACGCTATCGCTGGATCCCGTTTGGCCTGGTTGTTGCGATCTTGATCGCGCTGGCTCCTACACCGGTTCCCCAACCTCTGGTTACCCCGGTTCTTGCTGCCGCCCAGGCCCTCTCCAATGGCATCCCTGGAGTGGCCGCTGTACATTTCGAAGAAGCCTTGGCCTTCGATCCCACCAACGCCAGCCTGCATATGCATGCCGCCGAAGCCTACCTCGCGTCCGGCGATCCCGATCAAGCCCTGGCTCATCTCGCCCGAGCCGAACAACTCTCGGTCGATGAGGCAACGCTGGAACTGCTGCGCGGAGAAGCCCTGCGGGCTCAGGGAGACAT
>DUET01000023.1 GCA_011192015.1 Anaerolineae bacterium | reverse complement strand
GTGTACAGGTCGGGATCGAACGGTACAACTCGGGGGAAATCGCCGTTAATGGATTCTTCCATGGGACGAACGGTTGTTGATTTGATTTTCCCCAAAGAGGGCCCATTTTTACGAATGCTCATGGCTCTTTCTCAACTACCCCCCTCATGTCCCCCCTTCCAAAGGGGGGACGTGGGGGGGAATTGCTTTTCCCCCCACTCCCCCCTCGCAAAATTCCCATGATTCTGAGCCGTGCTTCGCGAAAACGTTCGAGGAGGGCTTGCATGGGAATAAGGGGCTTTCGATGCCGAGGGCTTGGCTTGAACGAGGAATTATCCAGTTCAACAAATAAATGGAATCCCGTAGGGGCGCACGGCCGTGCGCCCCTACCATGTACTTATGCCATGATTATCGGATGAAAGCGATCCTCACCCTAATCGCAGTCGCAGTACGAGGCGGAGGGGCGGGAGAAGTTCGGCACCCACGTGCCGCCGGCAGCGATGCAGTCCGGCTGGTTCAAGTCCGCGCTGCAGATCAGCGGATCGCTCTGACCCGGGACGCCGCTCACATCGCCAATCGTCTCGACATTCGCCTTGGGAACGTAGCAATGGTTCACGCCCGTGCCCTCCGGCGCCTGGATCACCCACCAGGTGCCCGGCGAGTTCTGGGCGAGGATGTGCGCGCTCTCGCCCTCCTGCAGATAGCCCACGATGCCGTACAGGCCGGGATCGGGGCCTCGGTAGCAGGCCAGGTCGAGCAGCGCCCTCGCTGCGGGCAGGTCGGGCAGCATGGAGACGGCGCAGTTGCCGGCGGCGTTGGTCAGGAACGACCACGTCTCCGACCAGGGACCCGTGACGCCGTCCTGGATGGCGGCGATGCGCCAGAAGTGCTCGGTGCAGTCCTGGAGCGGGTCCGTGATGATGTTCGTCGCCGGGAACATGAAGGTCTGCAGCAGGTTGGTCCCGCCGAAGTTGGGATCGGTCTGCAGATCGGCGACGTAGCCGTCGGGGATGCATCCGACGGAGGATCCGGCGTTGAAATGCAGCCAGGCGTAGGTCTCGTGGATCTGAGAGCCGTCGGCGGGGGAGACCAGCTCCGGAGGCCCCAGCGTGTCGCTGGGGGTGCATTCCGGCCCCGTGAAGAAGGTGTTCTTCTCGCCGAAGGGACCCAGCGCGGGCACGGAGATGGCGGCCACGTCCCACCAGTACTGCGTGGCGGGTTCGAGCGCGGCGCCGGGCGTCCAGCTGTCGGTCAGCCCGAAGCCGCCCTGCAGGGGTGCCGAGGAGAGATCGTACTCCGGCTCGAGGTGGATGACGAAGCCCTCCGGCTCGCAGTAGGTCGGATAGTTCCACTGCAGGGTGGGCGTGAGAGAGCCCACGATCTCGTAGCCCCCGGGGCCCGTCGGCTCGGGCGCGATCAGGCCGGTCGGCGGGCAGACGAGCGTCGGGCAGAGATCGTCCACGGTGACGTAGAAGCTCACCGGATCGGAGAAGGGACCGTCCACGCCCCCGGCGGTGCCGGCGATGCGCCAGTAGTGCACCGTGCAGTCCGCCAGCGCGCTGGATGGCTTCCAGCCCATGACCGGATCGCCGATCGTGTCATCCACCGACGAGGTGGCGAAGCTCGGATCGTCGGACACCTGCAGGTGGTAGCCTTCCGGCGCGCAGGCGGTGGACAGGTAATCCCAGGAGTAGTAGGGGTCGTCGAAGAAGAGCGTGCGCCCTTCCCAGGGTCCCACCGGCACCGGCGCCACCAGCTCGGATAGCTCGCAGGGCGGGACGCCCTGGAAGGATTGCACCACCGACCAGGGTCCCTCAAGGGAGCCCACCGTGGCCAGCACGCGCCAGTAGTAGGTCACCCCTTCTTGAATGGGCACCGGCCAGCCGACGGAATTGGGCCACGTGGTGGTCGCGCCGAAGACATTCCCGGAGGAGAAGTCGCTCGTGGTGTCGATCTCGGCGCGGTACCCCTCCACTTCACAGGTATAGACCTGGTGGTACCAGGTCATGGTGGTCTGTCCGGGGATGAACTGGCCCCCATCGTGGGGGAAGGTCAGCACAGGCGGTGTCAGCTCGGAGGGGTCGCAGGTGGGAGATGGGCTGCCGCCCCCACAGGCGCCCAATAAAAGCGCAAGCAGCAACAGGACGAACAGAACGACGAATTTGCGGATCATGGATCTTCTCCTTGATCATATTCTCTGAATCTCATCTCGCGATCGTTAAATCAAATCAGCAAGCGTGATGTCCTACCGGATAACGAGTTTGATGACAGATCGCAACGTAGAGACGTCCATTATGGCGTCGATGAGGTCAACACGCAAATCCTGTTGGAAGCAAGCAACCACCATTCCCATTGGCGAAGGTTTCATCGCCCTGACGATGCCAATCCTTACGAAGACTGCCGAGAAACTACGAGCCGTGCACTCTCTCACCCAGGGAGTCGCTGCACCCGGCAGCGAGGGCATCAGCCTATCGTCGGATTGCTGTCTGCAAGGAACGCCGATCTGGAGTACGCTTAGGCTCAGGAGTGCTGGATGAGGGCTTTGCTCTCCATTCAGCCATCCCATCCTTCGCCAAGGAGCCTGTTGATGGAATCTTCGAATTCGACACCCCCCTCGAAAGTAGAGATCGCTCCCGTCGCCCGCATGGCGGTGTTCCGGTTTCTGTTTCTGGGCGCCTTCATGTTGGCCGTCCTCTTTCTGAGCGCCGACCGGCTGGACTGGTGGGAGGCGTGGGCGTACATGGCCGTGGCCCTGGTCCCGATGATCGTGGCCAGGTTCTACCTGATCTTCACGGCTCCCGATCAGATCGTGGAGCGCGTGGACGCTCCCCAGCGCGAGCATGTGAAGCCGTGGGACCGGATCTTCGTCCTGGTGATCGCCTTTCTCGGACCCGTGGCGGCATGGATCGTGGCGGGTCTGGATGTCCGCTACGGATGGTCGCCCGATCTGCCCATCGCCATCCAGATCGTTGCCCTTGTATTTGTCCTGGCTGGAACCACGTTCTCCAACTGGGCCATGATCGTCAATCGCTTCTATTCCTCCCACGTCCGCATCCAGAAGGATCGCGGCCACGCCGTCGTCGATCGCGGACCCTACCGCGTCTTGCGACACCCCGGATATGCCGGTGATCTCGTGAGCTGGATCGCGATCCCGTTCTTCTTCAGCTCCATATGGATCGCCATCCCCTGCCTGGGGGTGATCCTGACCTACTTCGTGCGCACGGCGCTGGAGGATCGCACCCTTCAGGAAGAACTGCCCGGCTACCGGGAATACGCCGGCAAGGTTCGCTTTCGGCTGGTTCCAGGCATCTGGTAAGATCGAGGCGGTTCCTCGCCGATGGGTGGCAGGAAACCGCTAATCGAGTTTTCGATCTACCCTATCCAAGAGGGAAGAAATCTGTTAGGATTCTTCATGTAGGTGCATGCAAGTTCTGTCTGGAAGTCGCAAGATCAAAGCCTGGGCTGCATTTGCTCAGGCGGTTATTCTTAAGGCGAACTGGCCTTGCCAGGGAACCCGACCGCCCGAGAACAAGTCAGACACCTTACAAAAGTATTTTGCCATAAGGAGGCAAATAAGATGTCCGAACGTGAAATCGGAACGGTCAAGTGGTTCAACAGCGGCAAGGGCTATGGCTTCATCGAGCGCGAAGAGGGTGACGACGTGTTCGTCCACTTCTCCGCCATCATGGGCGATGGCTATCGCAGCCTGGAAGAAGGCCAGCGCGTGGAATTCTCCGTCGAGCAGGGCCCCAAGGGTCTGCAGGCCACCGGCGTAACAATCGCCTAATCCAACGAAACGCTTGAACCCAAAGCCCCCGCAGTGCGGGGGCTTTGTCCATTCCCGGACATGGAGCCTGCCCAAGAGCCTGCTGCCGCGCCTTCGATCCCCATGTCGAAACCCGGAAACAACCGGGGACGGAACTCGGGCATGGAGGGGCAGCGAAGCACGGGGAGACGGACCCACGGGACGGCGGTGCATGGAGGGCGAGGCTCGTTCCAAGGGATGATCCAGAGAGATGAGTTCGGCATTTCACACGAACCATTCGCGGAGCGTATAATGGAACGGGTGAGGAATCCGAAACGGCATCAGGAGAGGGTTGAATCATGCCAACAAAGCAAGTCGAAATCCACATCACCATCAACGGCGAGGAACGAACGCTCTCGGTCAAGCCCGAGGAGAGCTTGATGGCCGCCCTTCGAGGCGCATCCTACTTCAGCGTCAAATCGGGCTGCGACGATGGGACTTGCGGGGTCTGCACCGTGCTGCTGGGCGGGAAGCCGATTCGCAGCTGCCAGACCAAGGCCGCAGACGCGGACGGCGCCGCGATCACGACGCTGGAAGGCTTGAGCCGGGAAGGCGCGCTGCATCCCCTGCAGGAGGCCTACATGGAGACGGGGGCCATCCAATGCGGCTACTGCACGCCAGGGCTGATCCTCTGCGCCAAGGCGCTCCTGGACCGCAATTCCGACCCGAGCGAGGACGAGATCCGCCGCGCCCTGACGCGGGTGCTCTGCCGCTGCACGGGCTACGTGCGCAGCGTGGATGCCGTGCAGCGCGCCGCTGCGGCCCTGCGCGGGGAGAAGCCGGCTCCGTTCACCCATCTCGAGCAGGCCCTGCCGGAGGACGTGAAGCAGATCGAACTTCCGGAGGGCTTCTACCGGCGGGATGGCGGCCGGAATCCCCTGCCCCCGCTCGTGCTCACGCCCGCCG
>DUET01000022.1 GCA_011192015.1 Anaerolineae bacterium | reverse complement strand
TCCGGATGGCGCGGCGTTCGCAGCAATCCCGGCACCTCACCCTCCAAATCGATGCCCGTAGCCTGGCCGATGCCGAAGTTTGACAAATAGGGGTACATCAGGACCGCACCCAATTTCTCCGATCCAACATACGCCAGGCAAACGTTGAGCGAGTGGGCCATGCACTCAACCATGGTTTGGGGCCCCCAGGCTTCCTGGTCCCAGTTCTCGATCTGATGTCCCCCAATCTCGATCATGCCCGTGTCGATGTAGATATCGCCAGGCTCCACTTTCCCGGCATCCAGTGCCGAGGCCATGATCAGAACCTTGAAGGTCGATCCTGGTTCGTAATGCGCCGCTACCGCAGGACCAATGGGAAGGGGAACATCCCTTTCCTGTGATAACCAGGATTCGTAATCATTCGGATCGAGCTGAGGCGAAGCCGCCAAGGCCAGAATCTCCCCGCTCCTTGGTTCCATGACGATGATCTGTCCGCTCTCAGCCTTGGTGCGTTCCATCGCTCCTTCGAGCACCGTTTCCACCATCTGCTGGATCTCCAGATCGATGGTGAGTACAAGGTTCACACCCGCAGGAGGATTGGGCTGCAATCGAGCCTCCGGCGGAATGAAAACCCGCTCGACCTCGATCGGGTTTCCGGAAAGCCATTCGTCGTAGTAGCCCTCGATACCGTAGAACCCTTGGCCTTCCTGGTTGACAAAACCCAGCACATGCCCAGCAATCCCCCCGGCAGGGTAGAAACGTCGATTGCGAGGCACCAGCGCCAGTCCGCTCAAATCGATCGAAGCCGGATGATCGTACAGACCTTCAATCACATCCGCGGCTCCTTGGTCGATCCAGATCGGCCATCGCACACCTTCGTTGTCCTCCCGGGTCAACCGGATGCGGACCTCCTGACGAGACTCCCATGGTTTATCGATCTGGGCATGCAGATCCTCGTACGGCAGTGAGAGCAATCCCGATAACACAGCCGCAATCTCCACCCGACTCGACTGGGTCAGTTGTTCAACCTCGATATCCACCAGATACCAGGTTGTATTGGAAGCCATCAGCCGACCATCTCGGTCATAGATCAGGCCCCGCACAGGTGGCAGGGTTTCCGTCAGGCTTTGGTTCTCCGCTTCGCGTGCGGCAAACACCGGCGCGTAGGGTCCAAACTGAACGCGGATGAGCTGCCCGATCAGGGCCAGGGCAACGAGACTCATGCCGCCCAATACCAGATGGACCAATCGCCGTGGTTTGGTCTCTTGCGACATCAATCGATCCTATCGCCGGATAAAAATCGTTTCAGCCATTGCCCCAACGTCTCGCTATAGGCTGGTGAAAGGTCCACGCTCCCCTCGGTGCCCCAAGAAGGAGGCCGCGGTGCCACGAAGGGAGCTTTAGGCTCATACCCCTGCACCACCACATATTCGATCTCATCCTGACGGGCAAGATGAAAACCCAAACCGGTGGCCAACTCCATCATGCGATCCGGTGCTGTCAGAGCCGCCAATTGGGACGTCAGTTCGGCATTCCTGCGTCGCAGTGCCGTGCGCTTGCTTTCCATGGTCAGCACATCACGACCTGAACGCGCCATCCTGGCATTGACCGCCAAGTAGACACCGCCCACCACGAGCAGAATGATCAGCCACATCACGATGCTCCCCGTTGAGCGGATCTCCACACGCCACGGCGCTTGTTTGGAAGCTTGCTTTCGTGGAACGGTCATCGTCCTTCCTTCACCTCGGTCGATGAAATTGCGTGCAACCCTTATGCCATTCCCAAGCGTTCGGCAACCCGCAGGCGGGAACTGCGAGCGCGTGGATTCTGCTGGACTTCGGATTGATCCGGTCGTACGGGGCGCCGTGTCAGCAAGCGCAATGTCGCCCGATGATCACAAGTACAAATCGGCTGCTCCGGCGGACAGATGCAATCCTTGCTCTCACGCGCCAACTTCTGCTTGACGATGCGATCCTCCAGGGAGTGAAACGCGATCACCGCCAATCTTCCTCCAGGCGCCAGCAATTCAATCGCCTGATCGAGCCCCGTCTCGAGGTTTCCCAGCTCATCATTGACAGCAATGCGCAAAGCCTGAAACGTGCGTGTGCAGGGATCGAAACCCCTCCGCTTTCGAGCGGCGAATCGGCGTACGACCTCAGCCAACTCCTGAGTGGTGGTCAGCGGTCTGGCCTCCAAGATCGCCCGGGCGACCTGATGAGCCCGGGGTTCCTCGCCATAGCGTTGAAGGATCTCAACCAGCTCCTGTTCGTCTGCATGATTGACCAATTCAGACGCTGTCAGAGCTTGGGTCGTGTCCATGCGCATGTCCAGCGGTCCATCAAAGCGAAAGGAAAAACCGCGCTGCGGATCATCCAGCTGCGCAGAGGAGATCCCCAGGTCCAGCAGGATGGCATCGACTGCAAACCAGTTCAATGCATTGCTGAAATGACGCATCTGCGCAAAGGAACCATGGCGCAGATGCATTCGATCACCAAAGGAACGCAAACGCTCTCCGGCTCGTTCGAGTGAGAGCGGATCGCGATCCAAGGCAAGCAGTTGGCCATCCGGTGAGGATCGCTCCAGGATCCCTTTCGCGTGGCCCCCCAAACCCAACGTGCCGTCTATATAACGGCCCCCCGCGTGGGGATTCAACGCGGAGAGCACCTGATGGTAAAGTACAGGAACGTGGGAATCGGGCTCAGGCTCGGTCCTTTGGGCACTCATGCCCTATCCCACAGAGAGATCGAAATCCGAGAATCGCTGCGCGTTCTTATCCGCGTCCGTCACTGACACAAGCACCTCAGCCCAGTTCTTCGGGCTCCAGATTTCGAAGTAGACGCCGGCGCCAACGATCTCGGCTTCCGAATCCAAGCCGGCGTATTCCCGCAAGAAGGCAGGAATGAGGATGCGGCCGGCTGAGTCCAAAGAAACATCCGCAGCTCGTCCAAAGATCACACGTCGTACATCCCGAGCTTCGGCGTTGGTCGTCGAAAGGCTGTTCGTCTGTGCAGCGATATGTTCAAAACTAGTTGTGGTATAAACAAGGAGGTTGCGCTCGAATCCCTGGGTGACATAGGCCCCCGCAGCCAAAGCCGCCCGGAATCGCGCCGGGATGGTCAAACGGCCTTTTTCATCTATGCTGTAGTTGTATTGGCCGAGGAACATATGTTCTAACCCCTTTATGAATCCGTGGACGCCGGATGGTGGCCGGCGCCCCACAATTCCCCACATGTTCCCATAATCCACCACAGTATATACCTTTTCCAACACCAATGCAAGTCCCATATTCTGATTCTTTTAGTACATGCTTCCTATCCCCCTGCTGACCGCAATGGACAGCTTCTGCTCCTCTCCAGGTCGGTTCGCTGGGTTCACATCCTTAAATGCAAGACCCCACAGGCGTGCCTGTGGGGTCGAAGGATCGTGGGACGGCCTATAAGCCGCGTTCTGTCCAGCGTATGTAGATGGTTTACGGGAAGATCCCTTCATCCCATCCGCACACGCGTGGGCGATCATCTATCTGGGCCCGCACGTTGCCGCGGGGCTCGTGCAGCCTACCCGGAGCTCCAAGGGGACGAGCCGCCCCCCGCTCGCAAGCGAGCTTTGCTCCTGCTTGGCCTTGCTCCCGATGGCGGTTGCCTGGCCGACGACATTGCTGCCGACGCCGGTGGGCTCTTACCCCACCTTTTCACCCTTACCGGGAAACCCGGCGGTTGTTTTCTGTGGTCCTGTGCGCGGTTTTCACCGCCCGGGGATTATCCGGCATCGTGCTCTTTGGAGCGCGGACTTTCCTCAGATTGCCTGCGCAATCCGCGATCGCCCAGCCGACCCTACGATCTCCTTTATCATACCGCCCCTACGAACCGCCGTCAATTTCCATTCCCAGGATTTCATTTCAATGTTAACTCAAGACTAACGCTGAGCGTGGTATGCTATGCACGGCCTTGATGGCTCCAATGCATCATCCCTTGCTTCTTCCATCTTCCCCCGAAACCGAAGCCATCAACAACGGAAATCACAAAGCACGGACAACCGTCGACCTTGGCAGGTCGCTGGTGAGGGACTATAATCGATGGTTGGTTGGGAGGACCTTCATGCCCCTGTACACCTACCGGTGTGATAACTGTGGAATTCAATTCGACCGCAGGCAGCATTTCAGCGATAAACCCCTGGTTCGCTGTCCGGAATGCGGAGCTCCTGCATTGCGCAAGCTCTATCAACCTGTGGGCATTGTCTTCAAGGGTTCTGGTTTCTACGCCACCGATCATCGATCTCCTTCCGGCCAAACGAAGAGCTCAACTTCATCCTCGGAACGAGGCGATGCCGAAAAGAAGGACACGAAGGAAAACTCCAAGCAATCCCAACAGCAAACCAAGAAATCCGAGAGTGCTTCCAACGAGGATTGATCTCCATCCCTGAAAAGCCGAGGAGCCGGGCGTGCCCGGCTCCTTCTGCTTCTCCTCGCCGTCCTGGGCTCACATCTGGAATCCACCCCTGGCGTCGACAACCTTTAAGTTAAAATTCATCACGAATTCCATCAATTGCTCACGAAGACGCAACCACTCATCGGTGGTCAGCGCCTCCTGCATGTCTTTCATCGTCTCTGTCACACCCCCGGTCAGGATCTGAGGTCGCTTGCCGAAAGTGGTGTACCATGCCTCGGTAGGCGTGATCCCTATGCGTTGCATTCCCGGCACGAACTCACGCACAACGAACTCGAAGTACTCCTGCTCCCGACCGGGTACGATGTCCCAAGTCATCAACAATTTAACAGCTTTGTTGCTATCTTCCATGGCGATTGTCCTGTACCAGGATTCTATCCCCACATCACAGGATGGGCGGAATGGCGTTCACCTCTGGTGCTTCATGATGGGGTCGTGTGAGCTTCGAGCACCAGAACCTGCGTCTCCTCCGACAAACCGCTCTTGCTCACCTTCAACGACCGCAGAGTCTCGCTTTTGGCGACGCCCATCTCCGAAAGGAAACGACCTACGCCGCCGAGCCCCGTCTGCTCTTTATTGGTCTTGTAGTGCATGGGAACCACGATCGAGGGTTCGATGAGACTGATCACCTCGGCAGCCTTGGCCGCCGTGAGCGCCCCACCTCCCGCGGCGGGAACCAGGGCGATGTTCACGGTGCCCAGGTTTTCGATCTGCGATTGTGTGGGCACATACTCGAGGTTTCCCAGATGGGCCACCGTCAAACCTCCAAAGTCGAACACGAAGAGGGTGTTGGTGCTGTCGGTGTTGTTCTTCTTGCCCTTGGGCTGCATACGGATGCCGGTTACGAAGACGTTGCCAATCTCATACTCGCCAGGTCGGGTAATGGCACGCGGGCTGCCTTTGACGACCTTGAGGTTGCTATGACCGGGCGCATCATGGCTGACGGTGACGATGTCCGCCTTCAGCTTGAGCGGCGGCAACCCCACGCTTGCATCGTAGGGATCCGTCACCACCGTCGCCATACCCCGCTCGGTTATTCGAAAGCATGACAATCCATGCCAGACGAGCTCCATTTTGCCTCCAACCAAGAGATCGCCCGATTATACACGATTGCCTACCTCGAAGCCAAAACCTATAATCCTCATCATGCGTACGATCCAAGTTGCGCAACTCAACAGGCTCGAACTCGGTGGAGGGGAAGTCAGCAGGATTTCCGAAATCTCTACGCGCATGGCCATCCCCTCCATGCATCGAGGCTACGCCGACGCCCAACTGGATGACTATCACACCAAACTGCGGTCGCAATTTCCCTGGTCACCGCCCGTGCGCTTCTCCCTGCGGGCGCGCGCATCCCAACCACAGCCATCGGGAACCTTAGGTTTCGGCTTCTGGAACGATCCCTTCACGCTTTCACTTGGCCAAGGCGGCGCTGCACGGCGTTTGCCCTCGGCACCACAAACGGTCTGGTTCTTCTACGGCTCTCCCCCCAACCACTTCTCGTTCGCTCCCGGCATCGAGGGCCACGGATTCAAGGCCATGGCCATACGTTCGCCCACCATCCCATCCTTCGTACTGGCTCCTCTCGCCGCGGCCGGATTCATGCTGGCTCAAATTCCGATCCTGCGGCGGCCCGTGCTGAGTACCGCGCTGCGAAGGATACAATCTGCGGAGGTCATACTGCAGGTTCCTCTGGATGAATGGCATCATTACGCCATCCAATGGGAACGGGACAAAGTCGGTTTCGAGGTCGATGGGCAACTCGTGCTCCAGGCGGCGATCACCGTGCCCGGCCCGCTTGGCTTTGTGACCTGGATCGACAACCAATACGCCGTCGCTTCTCCTGAAGAAGGTTTCCGCTTTGGCGTCATCCCCACCGATCATCCCCAATGGCTCGAAGTTTCAGAATTGGAGATCATCGGCGAAACTTCATAGGCCGCTCAATCCCAACGCAAGGACAGCGTTCCGAGCATGGAAAGTGCTCGGAGGGCTGTCTACAGCTTCCCCGGTCATCCAACGATGCTGTACTCATACTTCCCCCTCACGGGATCATCCTCAACAAAGCGGCTGAGGCGGAACATGCTTCGATCCATGCCGGATGTCTCCACCCCGGAGATCATGTCGGCAGTCATCAAGCCCACTGCCGGACCCAGCTTGAAGCCATGGCCGCTGAAACCGGCACAAACGTAGAAACAACTCCCGGGTTGTGGTTCATCGATCACGGCATGCCAATCGGGCGTGATACCGTACAGAGCCGCATACCCGCCCGTGTTCTCGCTTGTCTCCATCGCTGGGAAACGCCGCACGAGACGTTCGCCGACCTCAGCCACGAAATCCAGATCGATGCCCTCGTTGTAGCTGTCCGGATCCACCACAGCCTTGGCCTCCTCCGGATCGATGAGCCCGATCAGGGTGAGATTGCCCGTTTCGGAACGCCAATAGACACCATGCACGAAATCCGCGATCACCGGATGCGCTTGCTCATGTTCCGGCGGCCTCCGGAAGAAGGTGACCTGGACGCGGCATGCATGGATGGGCAGCTCCACATCAGCCATTCGCGCCACGGATGCCCCCCAAGCACCAGCGCAATTCACGACTGCGGGTGCATCGAAAGCATCGGCCGTCGTCTCCACACCCTGTACTTTACCTCCCGTAAAACGAATCCCGGTCACCATGGTTTCAAACGCAAACCTGACTCCAAACTGTCTGGCGGCTTTCATGTAGCTGCTCAGCGTCAGATACGGATCCGCATACCCCGCTTCGGGCTCATAAGCTGCTGCCATAAGCCCCTCCGTCTCGATCGTAGGCCAGCGCTCGTGCAAGGCGTCCAGAGAGAGCACTTCGGTTTGGATCCCCACGCCCTGCTGCAGGGCCACATTGGCCTTGAGACCCTCGAAATCCTTGGCTGACGTGAGCGCAAGGAAACCCGTCTCGGTAAATCCACTCTCACCGCCGACGTGCTGTTTGAATTCCTGAAACACACGCAGGCTGTGAAGGGCCATCCGCGCTGTGGTCGGATTGGAGTAATGCTGGCGGATGATGGCCGAGGACTTTCCGGATGAAGTTACACCGAGTTGTCCCTTCTCGATAACGAGTACCTGGATACCCCGCTTGGCCAGCTCATAGGCCGTGACGCATCCCATGATGCCGGCTCCAACGATGATGACGTCATACGCTTTTCCCATCCGGTTCCTCCGTGATTGAAGCGGGACTTGGTGTCTTCCTAACTCGGTATCGCAACCACAATCTACATACGTTTCAGGTGGATTGCTCAATCTCGGAAAGTAAAGGGTTTTCTCAAGGTTGAGAGATGATCGTTCTCAACTGGAACCTTGCATCCCAGTCGATGGAACTCGGTTCGCTTGACAGTGCGTTGGTGCCCAGTTAGAATCAGCCTGCTTGCCGAGATAGCTCAGTTGGTAGAGCACTGGACTGAAAATCCGGGGGTCGCCAGTTCAAGTCTGGCTCTCGGCACCAAATCGATCCACTTCGATCGGAGACTAGCACCCGCAAGGGTGCTGGCTGTTTCTCGGTCTCCCCTACGCATCCAGAAACCTGCGCCGGTATTCCTCTCGCAATACATCGATGGGGCGCAGCGTTCCATCCTCGTGCTCGTAATACCACTGGGTCCAGCCGTTGCACGGCGCTCCATCCATGAGAAACCTGCCCAC
>DUET01000021.1 GCA_011192015.1 Anaerolineae bacterium | reverse complement strand
TCGATCGTCTACCTCCTGCTCTACCTGGCGGTGATCTCCGTCAGCGCTTTCTTTCTGTTGGTGGAGTACTGGTACGTGTGGCTGGTCGTCGTGCTCGCGGGGCTGGCGCTGCTCGTGAACTGGCATCGATCCAGCACGGCCTACGCCTGCCCGAGCTGCGGGCACGTCTTCACCATATCGTTTCTCACCGACCTGTTCGCCCCGCACGGCATCGACCGCGACGGGGCCTGGCTGCTCCTGCGCTGCCCGCGCTGCCGCCGGCGCCAGAAGACGCGCGTGCTCAAGCGGGAAGCGTGAATAAGCAGATTACGGGGAGGGGGATTCGTTTCTGCATGCGTGCAACTTGCCAAAGCCGCAAGATTTCTCTATCCTAGTGAGCAGTGGAGCCTCCCGGCTTTATCCCCGATCCATTCCTCAAACAAGCAGGGGGCTCTGCGTGCCGCATCCGGTGCATTATGAGACTTGGAAGTATTAGATACCAAGTAAGGTCAAAAAACTCCTTGGAGGGATTGTAGGAAGTCTCAACTGGATTCGACACGGAACGTTCGCTTGATATCACAAGCTGCTTAGGAAGAACGAGGATTAGCAATAGAGGGAGAATAGTAATGAATACGTATGATTACCTTACCGTTCCATTCTCAGGGACAACCAAGGAGAAGGATAAGAATCCTGGTCAAACCCTTGCATCTCAACTTCAATCATTAATCGAATCACACATTTCTAAAGGATGGGAATTCTACAGAGTTGACCAACTAACAATACTAATTAAGAATGGTTGTCTGGCAACTCTCTCTGGAAATCCATTCTCAACAAATATTTATGATGTAGTAACGTTTCGCCGCCCAGTTTAAAGATAATTCTTTTCACTGATCATTATAAGTGTCTGTGCTGATTCTGTCCTGTATGTTGGATTGTGATAATGGAATATTTATCCTCCCCCCTCCCAATTGACTTCCCCCTCCCAACTTGCTAGTTTCGCCGCAGCAATCCCATAGCGATGATCTGGGAGGCGAGAGCGGCCGGGCGCAGGCAGAGAAGGAGGGCCCAGGCTGAGAGCCCCCGCCGGACATCACCGGCGACCTGCATCTGGGCCACGCCATGTTCGTCGCCATGCAGGATCTCATGATCCGCCACCAGCGCATGCGCAGCAAGGGCGAAACCCCATGGGATTGGGAGGTTCGGTGTGGGAAGCCTTCGCCTGCGGTCATCCTGCTGGGAACGAACGACGTTCCGTGTACATCCACTGTGGCCTGGGAGGCCGCTGTGCGTGAGATGATCGAGATCATTTTCGCGCTTCCACCACCTTCGGAATGAGCACAAATCCAACGTGGATTGGACGAAAACAGGAACCTACAGGCAAACCAAGCAAGCTTTCCCCCTGTTTTTATGTATAGTAGTATAGACCCCATTCGAGCCTCCAGACGAGCACAATCTTGAGCGGGTCGCTGATCGGGCGGTATGGCGATCCTCATGCCGGTATTGGATAGACAGCAACCGGGAGGGAATCACGATGCCGAGGAAAGCAGCCAGGATCCTCCAAGGGACCGCATTGGCAGTCCTCACGATGATCGTAGGAGTTCTGTGCTTGAATTTGCGCGAAGAAGCAGGCAATCTTCTCCACCGGGAACTTCCCACCTCCGATAATTTCGATCCGACAAGTTGCAGCCAGAACGATCCCGCCCGAGCCGCTCCGATTTCCTGCACGATCATAACGGCCTCGCAGGGGGATCATGTCCTCTTCGCAAACAACGAGGATTGGCTCTCACCGGATACCTACTATTGGATCAGGCCCGGCTCAAATCAAACATACGGCGCCGTTTACTTCGGCTTTGGAGATTATTACCCACAGGGCGGCATCAATGAGAGGGGGCTTGCCTATGATATTAACGGCCTACCGGCTATGCCGTTGAATCTCCATCCAGAATTGCCAAGCACTCCGAATAGGATCTTCGAACACATGCTGGAACGGGCGGCAACCGTGGATGAAGCCATTGAATTGTTGAGCGGCTTCGCCTGGAGGCCATCCTTGGGTGGGCAGATTCATGTCGCCGATGCCACAGGCGCGGCAGCGGTCATGAGTGCCGGACCTGATGGCGAGCTGACCTTTACGCGCAAGGAACAGGGCGACGGGTACCTTGTCTCGACGAACTTCAACCTGGCTTATCCGCAGAACGGCAGTCATCCTTGCTGGCGATACGATACGGCGACGAAGATGCTGGATGAGATCTTCGAAAGATCGGTTCTGGATGTGGAACAACTTCGCATGGTTCTTGATGCTGTACACCAGGAAGGACCGTCGTTCAACACGGTCTATTCCAACATCTTTGATCTGCGTCAAGGCGTGATCTATCTCTACCACTGGTACCAGTTCGATGAGGTGGTGGTCATGGATGTCGAAGAGTTGCTGATGAAAGACGCTTCGTCTGCGAGGATTCGAAGCCTGTTCTCACAAGAAACGGTGGAGAAAGCCGCGGCAGCATATGGCTTTTACCTCAGCATCCCCGACAGATGGAGGAACGTGGCTCAGATATACCTGGTGATCACAGCTGTGTCGCTGGCGGCGATGCTGTGGTCCATGACGCGGGTGTCATCGATGAGCTGGCGCATGCGCCTTGTTTGGTTCTGGGCAGGGGTCTTTCTGGGCCCCATCGCATTGCTTGTGTTCCTGCTTTCCACGCTTGGAACCCGGCGCGATGAAGACACGCGAGGGCCATCAGCTCCTTGGCGGGTTGCGCTCGCCGGATCCATGTACAGTCTGGTTGGTTACGGCGCGGCGTGGCTTCTGACGCTGGCAGGCATGATTCTGTTTGTCGGTGATTTCGCTCCCAGGCAGCTTCAGGGCTTCATGTACTCAGTGCCCCTCCTGATCGGGCTGCTGTTGTTCCGCGCCCCATTGATTGCCGCGCGCCGGAAAAAAGGCTTCTGGGATGCGTTGCGAAGATCGGTGCTTCCTGAGTTCATTGCCCTGAACTTCGCCTGCGCCGGCTTCCTCCCTGCGGCCTTCCTTCCTGTAAGGTTGTTCTTCACAGAGATGCCCGGGATTGGAGATCCGCTGCTGTGGTTCACCCTCATGATGGGGTTATTGGCGGGATTCGTGGCGCTCATCCCTTGGAACTTGTGGATTGCCTATAGGGGCGCCGCTGGAGAGACTCAGCCGCTGTCGTCCGGTGGCGAGCCGATTGGTTCCGCAGGAGATTCGCTGACCCTCAGGAATGCTTGGTACCTCGCTATCGCAAGCTTTGCGCTCTATTTGGGTACTCTCTACCTAACCTTCATGAAAATGTGAACCGATGCAACCGGATGGTTTCGGGCTTGATCGGAATCTGGACAAGTTATGGGGTCATGCTTGGAGGATTGATTGTCGGGTGGTGGTATTTCTATGCAATTGAGTGGTGAAGTAGGCGAAGAAATCTGGGCTTCTCCTGCGCCTGTGGACCCGAGGGCGAGTGGGCAGGACGAAGCCCAGATGCGTGTCGGCGAGCAGCAGAACCCGTGCCGTCTTGCGCATTCATTTGCGTAGCCGCTCATCGGCGTAGGTCGTGATCGATCGTCAGGATCCCTTGATCTACTCCTCCGATGCCGAAGATGATCTCCGCAGGGCGCGGTACAGGAAATAGCCGCCGCCAAAGATCAACGCCGCGGCGCCAAGGTAGTTCAGCGCTTCCATGTAGGGCGTCCTGAACAGGATGCCGATCAACAGAAGGATGGCGGCAGGGATCAGGGCCCAGGTCCTCCGCACACCCGGCGAGGGCAGGAGGAAGACCAGCAGGAAGGTCGCGCCGAGGCCGATGAAGAAGACCGCGGTCTGGCCGGTGCCGATTCCCGCAAGCACCGCCAGCGTGGTCAGCACACCTGCCGGTAGGATCGCCCACCAGTGCTCCCGATGCAGGGTATAGATCAGCCAGAAACTCAACCCGACACCGCCCAGAAAGACGGCCCCGCCCAGATCGCTGATCGAATCAGCCATGAAGACCGCCACGCCGCTGGTCGCGCTCAGCCCGAGCAAAGTACAGCCAGGAATCAGCGCCCACCAATGACGCCTGTCCATGGCGTATGCGATCAGGAAGACCACGCCCGATATCACAAACAGCGCCATCCAAACATAGGGAAGGATGTCGGGTATCACTCCAAAGAGATCGAGTATCAGGAGGATACCGGCGGCGATCAGCAGGATACCCCCAACAAGACGTAAACCCAAACCTCTCATCAGAGCCTCCTTGGCGTTCTCATTCGAATGTGAAACAGATTTGCTGCCCGAGGAGCGGCGAATCACAGGATCTCGACCGAATGCATCCCCGTCTGCCGATGCAAGTCCACTCGGTTGGCGGCGCTTGCGAATGCAGGCGACTCGTGCATGCCATGATCTTTGGGCCAAAGATTATACATAAAGGCAACACATAAGAAAAATAAAAACACACGCAGAGGTTTGCGCCCATCGGACCACGCGAGTACCTGTCTCCCC
>DUET01000020.1 GCA_011192015.1 Anaerolineae bacterium | reverse complement strand
GATGCCGTGAGTAATTCTCGATGCCGGAGCAGTAACCGACCTCACGCAGCATTTCGAGATCGTAGTGCGTGCGCTGCTCGAGCCGCTGCTTCTCGAGGAATTTATCCTCTTTCTCCAGCTCGAGCAGTCGTGAGGCGAGCTCGCTTTCGATGTCGCTCAGCGCGGTCTTCATCTTCTCTTCCTCGGTGATGAAGTGCTTGGCCGGGTAGATGGAGACACGCTGCCGTTCCGCCAGCAGCTCGCCGGTCAGGGGATCGAATGCGGTGATGCGTTCGATCTGCTCGTCGAAGAACTCGATGCGCAGACCTTGCTCCTCGTAGGCCGGAAGCACCTCGAGCGTGTCCCCGCGCACACGAAACGAACCGCTGACGAGGGTGAGATCGTTTCGTGTGTAGTGGCTTTCCACAAGCTGGCGCAGCAGCGCTCCTCGGCGGTACATGCCGCCGATCTCGAGATGGATCACCACGCGTCCGTAGGCCTCCGGGTTCCCGATGCCGTAGATGCAGGACACCGAGGCTACGACGATCACATCCCGACGCGAGATCACGGAAGTCGTCGTTGAAAGCCGCAGGCGCTCGATCTCCTCGTTGATATCGGTTTCCTTCTCGATGTACAGGTCGTGCCTGGGAACGTAGGCTTCGGGTTGGTAGTAATCGTAGTAGGAGACGAAGTATTCCACCGCGTTCTCGGGGAAGAAGCTTTTGAACTCGGCGTAGAGCTGCGCCGCCAGGGTCTTGTTATGCGCGATCACCAATGCGGGCCGCTGCTCTTTCGCAATCACGCTGGCGATCGTGAAGGTCTTACCCGTGCCGGTTGCGCCGAGAAGCACCTGATGTTCTTCGCCACGTGCCAATCCAGCCACGAGGTCGTCGATGGCCTTGGGTTGGTCTCCGGTGGGTTCGTAGGGGGCGTGCAGGTTGAAATCCGGCATCGGTCCAAGCATTGTATCACTATGGCGCTCGCCGGCATCCCGTGCCGGGGGGATTTCCGAGGGGAAGTGTTGTCATTGTGCGGTCAGGGATATCCCACATGCGGTGGTGCAGTCGAGAAAACAACCAGATCTTTCCACGAAGGCGCGAACGCGTATACAATCATCTCATCGAAGCATGAACAAGACGATCAAGGAAGCCGCAACGCTGAAACGTACTGTGGTCCAGCACCGCCTTCTCATGGTGCTGGGCTTGTTGGCGTTGTTGGCGGCATGCCAATATGGCGGGGAGAACAAGATCCACCAAGCGGCCACGGATGCACTCGCCATGGCCACGCAAACGGATCCCCCTGTGATCAAGGCCACCCCGATTCCCACACCTCAGCCGGTCAAGCTGAGTGTTCCCTCTCGCTGGTTGCAGGCGGTTGAGCGATCGATCTCGGAGCTTCCACAAAACCCGGCGCGTTGGCTTTGGGACGTGATCGAGGCGGAGGATCCTCCGGCCGAACTGTCCCAGGGCCGCGCTCATGTGGCCCTTGTGCCTGGAAATCAAGGTGAACCAGCGGGAAGCCGGCCGCTGGCGTTTGTGGTTCCGTTCGCAACGACGCATGATGCCCTCACCTTGTCCGAAGCTGAGCAGATCCTGGACCAGGGTTCCGGGAGTGTGGAAGTCGTGGATTGGGCGGAGGTTACCGCCGAGAAGAGCGTACTGCGGGTGGATGGGTTTCATCCTTCGGATGCGGATTATCCGATGATGCAATCATGGTCGTTGATCGCTGCTCCCGGTTTTGAAAGCGCGGCCGCCGAACTGGGACCCGGCCTCCAAACGGCGATATCGCAGGACCAGGTCGTCATGTTGGCGGCCGTGGGGGACATCATCCTGGATGTCGGTCTCGGCGAAACCATCGCCTTCAGCAGTGCGGGAGATCCCTTTGCGGAGGTATCCGAATTGCTCACGACGGCGGATCTGACAATCGGGAATTTCGAGGCTGCCCTGGGAGATCAAGGCCAGCCTGCGGATAAGGAATTCACCTTTCGCGCACCGGCGGAGGCGGTATTGTCGCTGGAATCCGCAGGGTTCGACCTGCTTTCCCTGGCCAACAACCACGCCATGGATTACGGTCCACATGCCTTGTTGCAGGGCATCGATCTGCTGCTGGAGAGGGGTATCGCCACCGTGGGAGCAGGGCGGGACGAGGTCACCGCTCATCTGCCCTTCATCTTCAGGATCAACGATATGGAGGTGGCTTTTCTTTCCTACGTGAATGTCCCCGTGGAATGGCACGGATTCGATACTCGCTCATGGAGCGCCAGTCCCACACAGCCGGGCGTGGCCTGGGCAGATCCGGAGCGTATCCGGTCGGAGGTAGAAGCTGCCACCTATGCAGCCGATTTGGTGATCGTGCTGCTGCACAGCGGCAACGAATGCATTTATCAACCCAGCAGTGTCCAGGAGGCGGCAGCACATGCCGCCATCGAGGCCGGGGCGACCCTGGTCCTGGGGCATCATGCCCATGTGTTGCAGGGCGTGGAGTTCTATGGCGGCGGCGTGATTGCATACGGCCTGGGGGATTTCACCTTCCCGGAATGCGGCACGCATTCCGGGGCGATCTTCAACTTGTGGCTGGATGCGCGCGGCGTGCGGCAGCTTGAGGTGGTTCCGATCGTGTTCGCTCCCGATGGCCATCCCCTGCCGGCGGAGGGTGAACAGGCTGCCACCATCCGCAACCTGGTGGTTGAATTGACGAACG
>DUET01000002.1 GCA_011192015.1 Anaerolineae bacterium | reverse complement strand
GGTGGATAGTCCTCGAGGTTTCAGTGATCTGGTGGACATCGATCGCACGCTCCATGAACCTGCCCGAGCGGCGATCATGGCCGTTCTTTATGGAGTGCAATCCGCGGATTTTAAATTCCTGCTGCACATGACGCAGCTCACGAAGGGAAACTTATCGGCGCATGCCCGCAAGCTGGAGAAGGCTGATTTCCTGATCATCAAGAAGAGCTTTCGGAACAACTATCCACACACGGAATATCAACTGACGCAGAAAGGCAGGATGGCTTTCAGGGAGTACTTGAAGAAGCTCAAGGCCCTGGCGAATGTCCTGGATGTGTGATCCCCATGAGGAAGAATAAAACCAACCAGCCGAATCGCTTTCTCTTCCTCTTCCCGGCCAGCATCGGGTTGGGGACCGGGATCGGCGCAGCCCTGCACAATATCGGAGTGGGGATGGCCATCGGATCCGCCATGGGCGTGACCCTTGTGCTGTTGTTTGAAACACTCGAGCAACGCAAGCCAAGTGAGGATTGAACCATCTGGCTTGACGTCAGCCTCGCTTTCACCCCCGATCATTTGACGGGACCTCCCACGGCTATGAATACGCTGGAGTATGGATGAGTTCTGCGTCTCCAGTATGAAGGCCCGTTCTCAATCAGGAGTGCATCATGCTTCGGAAACAACACTGGATCTCGATTGCGATTATGGTGGCTGCGCTGGCCATCACCTATGGATTGGGCACCACCTTCTTGACGATGGAGCTTGAGCGGATCGTTGAAAACACGCTGACACCACACATTCAATCAAGCAGCTCCATCGAAGCCATGGGGCGGGCGATCTTCTTGAGCGGTGTGGATCGGTTCATGGCTTCCAACCATGTACGCCTGATCGGCTACTGCTGCATGGGCGTCGTGCTGCTGCTTACCATCGTTGGGTTGGTGACGGAAAGGAGAGGGCTGGCTTCCTTCGGAAGCCTGGGCTTCATCCTGTCGATCTATGCCTATTTCGTCATCCACATGTCCTTCCTGGCGGGTTTGGGAGTGCTGACAGCTCTCTGGCAGCCTTTCTGGGGTGACCTGATCCATTTGGGGGACATCGCCTACCTGCCCTACATGATCCTCGTCTATCCCTTCTCTCTTTTCAATTTGGACATACGCCGGTTCGCCGTGGGTTTGTTCACCAACATCGGTCTGGTCATCTTCATTCTGGGTGTGCTGACCTGGTTCTACGCGCGCATCAAGAAGAAAGGCGTCGCGGATTTCTGGATCTACCGCATGAGCAGGCACCCGCAGTATCTCGGTTGGATCGTGTGGAGCTACGGGCTCATGCTGCGTACATCGCTCAGAACCGACCTGGTCTTGCAGCATTCGAATCCGGGGGCAAGCCTTCCATGGGTGCTGTCTACGCTCATCATCCTATGCGTCGCCCTGTCGGAAGAGATACAGATGCGACGCGAACATGATTGGACTTACGAACAGTATTGCAGGGAGGTGCCCTTCCTGCTTCCTTTACCGGGATTGCTGTGTGCTTGGATCGCAGCGCCCGTTCGAATCCTTTTGAGGAAGGATGCTCCCGAGAACGGCCGGGATGTCGTCGCAATCTTCCTGATCTACCTGGTTCTGGTCATGGTGCTCTCGCTGCCCTTCATCCTGCTGGAATGGCCTTCGGGAGGAGGTTGGATGCAGTGGCCGTTTTAACTCCGAGATTGAGGATGCTTTACTTTAACTTCTTTTGGATGGATGATTGTCAGGGTTGAATTGTTGTCGTTGCATGCATCCGAGCAACAGTGGGGGATCAGAGATTCTTGGAAATTGGGCGGATGGCATGCGGTTTACTGCCGGAACCATGTCTTCAGGGGAGAGAATCCATACCATGAACACAACAGGTCGGAACGAGCATGTTCTTCAGGCGTATGAGAAACGATCCAAACGATATGATCGGTTTGTGAGCTTCTTCAGCATTTTCCGCTCGTTCGGTTTCGACATCCAGGCTTGGCGGCAAGACGCCGTTCAAGCGTTGAACCTGAGGCCAGGCGATACGGTTGTCGATATTGGGTGCGGCACGGGCCTTAACTTCCTCTTCCTCCAAGAAATTCTGGGGCCAGAAGGGAAGATCATTGGAGTGGATCTCAGTGCTTCCATGTTGGAGAAGGCGCGCCAATATGTGCTTGAGCAGGGTTGGAAGAACGTGGAACTTGTTTGTTCCGACGCGGCCCAATATACCTTTCCTGCCCGTGTGGACGGCATCCTGTCGACTTTCGCATTGATCCTGGTACCTGAATGCGGTCGTGTGATTGCCAATGGATGCCGGGCTCTCGCACCCGGGAGGAACTTGGTGGTGCTGGACATGGCCTGGCCTGCGAGTTTGTCGTTGAGGTGGCGGCATGCTTTCTTCTTCCTGCGCCCCTATGGCGTGACGTTGGAGACGCTTCAGCGCCGTCCTTGGGAGACGATATATCAAACCATGCAGGACAACCTCACGGATACCTCCAGACGAAAGTTCTGGTATGGATTCCTGTACTTTGCTGCAGGTAGAAAACAGGAGTAGGGATTTTGTCATCCTTCCCTATCCAATAGGATAGCCTGCGCAACCTCGAGATCGCGTGGAGCCCGGGGAGTTGATTTCGGGGTGGACATGAACGAACTCTCCACTTACTTGGTTAGCTACCTGCTGCTCATCCTCGCAGGCCTCTTCGTTTTCCGGTTTCTGGTGCGGAGGGATTATCGACGCAGGGGACGGCTCAGCGTGTGGGTGACGTTCCTGCAATCCCTGCTCTTCTTCACCTACGGTGGCTTCCCAGCGATCTACATGCCTCGTGAGTGGCCGGAGATCCATGTAGGTTGGTTCCTGCATGGCCTCGGGCTGTTTCTCCTCACAGCAGGATTGTTCTTTCTGCTTCTCTGGATGATCAGGCTTGGGGTATTGACATCGTTGGGCAGGGGGAGTGGACATCTTGAAACGGGGGGCGTCTATCGCTACACGAGAAATCCGCAAGCCTTGGCTTGCGGGCTCTTTGTGCTCGGCTTCGCGTTGCTTTGGCCGTCTTGGTTCGCGTTGGGCTGGATCCTGCTCTACGGTTTCTTGATCCACCTCATGGTGCTTGCCGAGGAGGAGCACCTTGCCAGGCAGTTTGGCGAGGATTATCTGACCTACTGCAGCGGTGTTCCCCGTTATTTAGGATTTCGAAAACCCCCTCCTTTGAATCGCTAAAGAGATGAAAACCCTTTCGGCAACACGTATCTTTCTCTGATCCTCGTCGGATCTTTTCCTGCATCCAGAATGCCAATCAGGTCAAGCCTAGAATGCAGGCTTTAGATCCAGAACCGGCGTACCGTTGAGGGCGTCCAATCCTCGAACGTGCAGCACGTTGCCCTCGATCGACACGAGTTCAACTTCGCTGATCCCGATGGGATTGGGGCGTTTGGGGCTGCGCAGCGTGAATACGCCTCGCTTGGGTTGGTTTCGATCTCCTCGAGGATGCTGCAGCCAATCGAAGCCTTCCGAACGGTGAAAGACGAAGACCACCATCAGACGTTGCCCTGCTGCCATTCCTGTCAATCCCGGTAAGGATGTCGGTCGAATGACGATGCGCGAATCGACGGCGCGTAAAGTTTCACCGGATGTTGGTTCGTTGAAGGGATTCTCGACGTGTCCGATGGCTTTGAAGGTGAATTGGTCGTCCAAGGGTTGTCCTCCCATTGGGTTTGATCACCGAAATCCTCGAGATCAGGGTTCGAACTCGAGCACACACCCGACCCCGACCTGGATGAAATCCTCTCCGTATTCCAGGCGGAACTTCTGGATCGCCGGGTTTCCCGAGCAGTGGCAGGGAGCGGCTTTTTCCACGTCCAAGCGACGGAATCCCGCCACGACGGCATCGATCTGGGAGGAGCTCGAGTTCACGAGATGGAAACCACCCATCACGAGGTAGATCGGTCCGCCGAGTAATTCCTGGGCTCTTTCCGCCATCTGAACCACGCCCGGATGGGCGCATCCGGTGATCACGATCAAACCTCTGCTGGTCTTAATGGCCAGGGCTTGCTCAGGGATGCGGGTGCCCATCTGACCGGTGGTGTAGATCCCGGGGGCCAACAATTGCCCGGGTTGCACTTCGGAGATCGCTGTGATGCGGCGGATGCGGTCTTTGTAAGCTCGGGAGAAGGAGGGAAGCAGATGCACCATGGGCTGGACACCTTCCGCCAGCAATCCCTCCAATCCTCCTGTGTGGTCGCCGTGCGCATGCGAGAGCACCACCATCTCGATCGCGGTGAGATCGACTTCCATGATGCGCATGTTGTTCAGCAGTGTGGGGGAATCGCCGCCGGTATCGAAAAGGATCGTGTGGTCCATGAATTCCACAAGGGCGGAGAACCCCCAAGCCGTTGCCAGACGTGGATCGTAGGGATTGTTGTCATATACGATCGTTATCTTCACAGGAATCACCTCCGTTGGAGAGGGTGTGCTTGTGGGAGTGGGTTCGGGAGTAGACGTGGGAACGGCGGTCGGCGAAGCCGTGGCTGTGGAAGGAACGCGCGTGTTGGTTGGCGAGGAGGTCGCTTTGAGGATGGGGCTCGATAGGGTGGGCGTGGGCATTGTCGCCGGCTGGCACGCGCTCAGTAGTAGGAGAGTGAGCAGGCAGGGAAAAGACAGGTTTCTCGATTTCATCGATGACCTCCATGGACCATCGACTATCCTGCATAGCAGGAGACGATCCTGTATCGACCGTTTCGCCGGTGATGCAGCCCACGCTTGGGCTCAAGTCGTGGGTGCTTCTTCTGAAGCATGCTCCAAGAGCGTGACAATCTGCTCGGCTTCCTGATGCAATCGTGGAGCTTCCAACGGGCTTCCTTCCAGCCAGGTGGTCGTCAGCGAAGGGTCTTCACTGATGCTCCCGATGGGTTCGATGCCGCCAGCGAGGAGTTTCTTCCGCAGATAGGCCTCCATCTTTGCATCCCGGACTTGGTTCAAGATTACCATGACATCCTTGATCTTCGCCTCCCGGAAGATCTTACGCGCCATTTCAGCCAGTGCTGGATCTTCGAGATGATTGGTGGCAGGGGGCTTCCCCGCCTGGATCTGCCCGACCATCTTCTTCATGTGGATCGCCATCTGGATCGCGGCGTTGGTCGGGTCGACGACGACCACGACCCAATCCAGGCTGGTGATCGCCCCTCTGGCCGAGTCCTCGAAACCCGCCTTGAAATCGACCAGCGTTACGGGAGCGGCGCCCGTCATCTTGATCTTCATATCTCTTGCGATCTTGTTGATGGGTCCGTCGCACCCAGCCCCCGGTCCCATGTCGCCGATCTTCCCCGCTGCAAGCAGGATGATCCCCTCCGGATTCCTGGCATAGTATTCTTCGGTCAGGGAATTCAGCGCAAGTTCAGCGTCGGGCAAGGGCGTGGGATCGTCCACGGGACAGGTGACCAATCCCCCGCTGAAGACCATGCCGCCGAAGTACTCGATCAGGGACTTTGGGGGGCTTTCGAGGTTCAAGGCACGATAGAGACCCACGTTGGTGGAATCGGCATCCAAGATGCAGACCTCATAGCCCCGTTCTCTTAGGACCTTGGCCAAGAGGACCGTGGTCGTACTCTTGCCGGCACCTCCCTTACCGACGATACCGATGCGTTTTCCGCTCAGCTTTCGGCCTTTCCAAGCCATGTTGTACTCCTTGATCTTCGATCACCCTTGAGGCATGCTTCCCTGATTTTCGGGCACATAGCTTGCGCCTGCGCCTTGATGCCTTTGGTGATGATGGAATCTAGGTTGTGAAATGGATCCAGCGGATTGCATGCGGATCCGAGTATTGCGGCTTGTCACCTGTGTCGATTCAGGATGGTGGAGTCATCCCCTCGCGAGAGCGCGTCCGACACGGCCACACGCATGGGCATGCCGTCCTCGTTCTCGATAATCCTGTAGAGATCTTCCATCTTCTCGATGTGATCGATGAAGAGAATGCCATCCAGATGATCGATCTCATGATGGATCATCACGGCGTCGGCATCGTGGAATTCTTTCTCGAAGGGCTCTCCGCGTTCGTTCAAGCCGGATAGATTCAGGTAATGAGGTCGTTTTGTCTTTCCGTAAAGTCCTGGGAAGGACAGGCAGCCGTCGAAGTCCCGCTTCACATCTCCTTCTGCGAGGATCACAGGATTGAAAATGACGATGAGCGGATTCTCCTCCGGCGGAGAGTCCTCACTGCTGCCCAGGCGGACTACAAACGCCCGCTTATGGACGTTGATCTGTGGCGCAGCCAATCCCACACCCCGGGGATCGTTAGCCAGCGTGTCCTTGAGATCACGGATCAACTTCCTCACCTGGCGGTTCATGCCTGTAAGGGGTTCGCTGATCTTGCGCAACCCAGGTTCGTCCTCGGGGTAAAGAAGGATCTTTCTGATGGCCATTGGAAGCCTTTCGTTCCCATGCATGCGATCTGCTTGGGAGTTCTATACATTCTGCCCTCGAGTGCCTCCGGAAACCATGCATCCGATGCTTAGGAGGGCTTCTTCCCAGGCTCTTGTGGAAAATGTGCCGAAGCGATACTCCAGAAGCGAACGCCGTAACGTTCGATGATCTGGGCGCGACCGCTGGTTTCCAAAGCAGCCAAGGCCTCTGTAACCTTACCAGGCGCCCACCGATCCAGTGTCCGATGCAGTTCGATCTCGCGCATTGGATGGCGGCTGATGATTCCCAGCAATGCATCGACGACGTTTGTGTAACCACGCAAATCGAAGATGCCTTCGATCGGATGTACGATGTGCGCCGCATCCCCGATGATCGCTGTGGCGCGCATGAGCCCTTCATCATCGGGGGGCTGCACCCATGCTTCCACCGGCGGCCGGGTGGGCAGGTTGAGATGGACCTCATCCGGACCGATCTGCCGAAAGGCTTCTGCCAGATCACGAAGCGCCGTTTTGGTGTCGTTGATGCCGCGAACGAGCATGATCTCTGGCCACAGGATGCCCCCATATTCACGACTGAAGGCAATCAATCCCTCCAGGTGCTGTTCGAAAGGAACCCTGGGATGCGGTCGGTTGAGTTTGCGATAGAGGTCCGCCGTTCCGGCATCCAGGGTCGGCAGGACAGCGTCGGCCTTGGAGAGTTCCTCCCGAACGCCGGGGAGATGGAGCAAGGCGCCGTTGGTGATCACAGCCACAGGGATGCTGGTGAAGGATTTGACTTTACGGATCATCCAACCGATTCCCTCATGCAGCGTCGGTTCGCCGGATCCAACGAAGGTCAGCCATTCGATCTCGCCCGGATCATGCGCCGCAACCGCATTCTCGATCTCGGCCACGATCTCCGTGGGTGGGAAGAAGGAGGCGCGCTGGTTGACCACCGGCTTCGTCCGACCCAGCTGGCAATAGACACAATTCCAATTGCAGGTCTTATGTGGGATGGGGTCGATCCCCAGAGATTGACCCAGGCGGCGCGAAGGAACGGGACCGTACACGAATCTCATCGACTATTGACCTTTGAACACGATGATCGCTCCGGCTACGAAAATTCCGCTCGCCAGCGCAAGGAGCGAGTAGCGCTTGTTCTCCTTTTCGACGGCGGGCAGCAGATGGGATGCGCCGACATAGACCAAAGCACCCGCCGAAAGCGCGAGCAGCGTTCCCAGCACGGATGGATGAATTTCATGGATGAATGGAAAGGAGATCAATGTTCCCAGCGGGGTTGATATCCCCGCCGCCAGGAACGCATACAAGGCGGATTTCTTCCCATCGAATCCACAACGCTTCAAGAGCAGGTAGGTGACGATCCCTTCAGGCAGTTCGTGCAGTACCATGCCGATCGTTGCCAGCACGCCGGTGAAGATGCTGACATTGTAGGTCACGGAGTAGATGACTCCGTCCAGGAAGGAATGGAATCCGATTCCCAACATGGGCACGATTCCGCTCGCCAACTGGGGCAGCTCAACCTGATGGCAGACGAAGGCATTCAGGAAGCGGTTGATCAAATACAGCCCCATGAATCCAAGCAGCAGGTAGACGGGACCGTGCAAGCTCATCTCGAAGGACTTCGGCACCAGATGGATGAAAGATACGGAGATGAGGATGCCGGCGGCGAAACTCATGAAATAGACCACGTTGCGGTTGCCCCAGCGTGCAAAGCGGTTGATGATGTAGATACCGAGGGTCGTCACCGCACAGGCCAGTGAGCTTGCCAGGATCACAGCGCTGAACACGTTCAAGAACATGGATACCTGATTCCCAACGCAGCACGAAAACGGAGTTTGGATCCGTATTTCCACTTCAGGGTTTGATCTGCGTTCACCTTTTCTCTGCTCTTTGTACTCGAATCTTCATCTCCTGATGGACCATCGAGGTTTCGAATCTCAAGCGGATGGTTCCTCGTTGGAATCCACCCCCGCCAATACTTCGTCTGTCAGGCTGTCCAGGACTTCGCTGTGGAACTGCTCGATCTCGCCACGATCGCAGAGCGTTGAGAGATTCAGCGCGAGAGGCATGCGGCCGAGCAAGCGGGTTCCGATACGTTCCGCAGTCGCCTCTGCCTGGCTGGATCCGAAGATTTCGATCTTGGTCTCGCACTCAGGGCAGACCACGTGGCTCATGTTCTCCACCACGCCCAAAAGCTTGATCCCCAGGCGCTTGGCCATGTTGGCCGCCTTGCGCACTACCATCCCCGCCAGATCCTGCGGAGAGGTCACCAGCACGATGCCGTCCAGGGGAAGCGATTGCATCACTGTGAGCGCGGCGTCGGAGGTGCCAGGCGGAAGATCGATGATCAGGAAATCCAATTGGCTCCAGGCGATGTCCTTCCAGAACTGCTCGATGGCCTTGGCGATCAAGGGCCCCCGCCAGACCACAGGCTGATCCTCGTCCGGCAGCAGCAGGTTGATGGACATCACTTCGATGCCCGTGCTGGATGGGACGGGCTTGATCCCTTGAGGACCGGCGATAGGCGCTTGATGGATGCCGAAGATCTTGGGAATGCTGGGGCCCGTGATGTCGGCATCCAGAATGCCGATCCGCAAACCACGCCTTCTCAAGCTGGAGGCCAGCAGGCCAGCAATCGATGATTTCCCGACACCGCCTTTTCCGCTCATCACGGCGAGTACCTGGGCAACGTTTTCCCGCGATGCAGAGCTCGGTCTCTCCCCTCGGGCCATGGCCGTAAAGGAGGCGCGCTGGCGGGGCGCCATCTGCGTGGTTTCCACATCGATGCGAACGCCCTTCAGGGCTCCTTGCAGTGCGTTGCGTACTTGCGCCCGAAGCTGTTCGGCGATGGGTACCTCGGGGAAAGGAAAGGCCAGCTTCACGCCGATCCGATCGGCTTCCACCTGGATCTCGGGGATCATCCCCAGCGTCACCACGTCGTGCTTCGTGATCTCGGGATGCTTGATCTTGGAAAGGATCTTGCGAACACCGGCTTCGGTGATCTCGATACCGCCCTGGTTCTTCTTTGGCATGTTTTCTCCAATGTCACAGGCTGGGTTTACGATCCAGATTGTTCGATTCCCGGGCATGCAGAGCGTTTCGGGGAATGCCGTGTTGCTCAATCCGTCGAATAACCACAGCCTTGCGGCTGCTTTGATGCGCTGATTTGTCGACTTCAATGTTACACATATGCGCTTTTAGTGGTATTATACACCTAAATAGTGCGGTTGGACCCTTTTAGTGGTATGATTGTGACGAGGGGCGTTTCCGTTGGAGGGCTGCGGATGAAGGATCAGAACCCCGTCAATGTCGGAGAACGCATTCGAGAACTCCGAAAGGACAGGCGGCTGTCGATAAGGGCACTGGCCGGGTTGAGTGGTTTATCCTTGAATGCCATCAGCCGGATCGAACGCGGCGAGAGCTCCCCAACGGTCGCCTCTCTCTTCACGCTGGCCACCGCGCTGCAGGTCCATATCGCCGACCTTTTCACGACCGTGCCGGAGAGTTCGACCATCCTTGTCCGGCGCAACCAGCGTCTTCGATCTCGCGGAGCCGGTTTGATAATGGAGAGTCTTGGGATCGGTTTGCCGGGACAGATCCTGGAACCCTTTCTCATGACCATCGATGCCGGAGCGGAGGGGATCGACATCCCTTGTTCGCATCCCGGCGAGGAATTCGTGCACTGCATCGAGGGGGAGATCGAGTATGAAGTCGATGACGAGTGGTTTCGTCTTGAGGCGGGGGACAGCCTGCTCTTCCAGGCGAAAAGGCCCCATCGCTATCGCAATACCAGCCTGAGCCCTGCCATCGTCTTATTGATCCTGGCTTCCACGGAGCAAGAACCAAGTCTCTCTCAACAGCAGCACCTGATGACCATTCATGGGAGTCCGGATGCTGACGAAATATGAAAATCTGGCTAGAGAGATCCACCAAGAACTCCCGGCCTATAGCGGAACATGGCTGGGAATCGTTTGTAATTGATGTTTGACCTGCAAGCCTGATGCTGGGGGATTCCCAAACTTGAAGAGATGGGGGTTGTCTCTCAAGGAACGGATAGCATCAGGCTTGTGGGATTCCTTGAAAGGTTGATGAAATCCCCCAGCAAGCACGCGCTAGACATGAGCGGGATTCCTCAAAACGCCTCTCTCCGCATGGAAAAGAGCAGCAGAGCCATGGCCCCAAGCATCCCAAATCCAAGGACTTGGAAGGTCCTTTGGAGCGAGATGAGATCCGCGATACGACCCAGCATCGGATAGAGGATGCAGCCCAGCAGGCAGCTTATCACCGATCCCAAGGAGATGATCGTGGCTCGCTTGGAAGAGGGGAGGTTCTTGTTCAATAGGTCGTTGACGATCGGCAGATAGAAGCCGTTCAGGAAGTAGATGACGAAAATGAAGGCGATCACCCAAGGTGTCCGGATTGAACCCATGGCAAGAACGGAGACAACGAAGATCGGGGGGATGAGAAAGACGGAAATTCTTCCGATGATCCGGAACAACGCATCCGAGAAGTGCGCTCCGGCAACGCTGAACAGGCGGAAGAAGAGGTAGAGGATGCCGATGGTCTCCACTTGGATCCCAAAGGAGCTCAGAAACGGTTGATAGAACTCATGCAACCCCCAAATGGCTGTAGACATGATCGCTGAATAGAGTATCAGCAAGGCTACAAACCTTCGGCGTGAAATGTAGCGCACACTTTCCTTGAGATGCACCAGATGGCTGGGATCCCGAACCTGCGACACCTCGGGTTCCCTCAGAGCGAGAATCAAGGGGAGGGTGAGCACAGCGAGGGCACCTGTCAGGAAGATGGGCAGCGCGAGTTCGATGCCTCCAAGAAAGCCGGCCAGGATGCTTCCAATGGCGGCTGCCAGAATGGAGAGCGTGGTCACACGTCCTCTCACTTTTCGATAATCCGATTCTCGGTTGCATTGTTTCAACGAATCGTAGAGCAGGACGTCGTAGGTCCCGGTTTCGAAGGAAGCCCCGAACCCCCACAAGACGTAGGCGAAGAAGATCATTGCGAAGGAATGCGCCCAGGCTGTCAAGAAGAGCGCTACGGCCTGCGCCAGGCCGGAGATGAGCAGGCTGATCTTCGTGCCATAGCGATCGGTCACGATGCCCGTGGGGATTTCGAAGATCAACGTGGACGCGTACCAGACGGCATCTAGGATGGTGTACTCGGTCAGGGTGAATCCTCGATCTTGGAGGAAGAGGACGATGACCGGAATCCACAGTTCCAGCCGATTGAGGAAGAGGTAGGCATAGATCAGTTGGATGTTCCGCTGTATCTTCTGCATGCTGGTTCGCTCTGACCACATCCACGAGCGCGGGAAGCGAAGTTAGAAGCCCTCCCCATGTATCCGATCTCAGAGCTCGTGAGGATGCTGCTGCGCTATCCTGCCCATCGCGACAGATCCACGTAGGGATCCGTGCGGAGACCTTGATCTGTACCCTTCAATACCATACGGACCATCGCTCGATCGATGTGGTAGTTGAAGTCGAGCAACCGGGTCAGCGCCCAACCATGTTGAGCGTTGCCCGCCAGGACGAGTTTGCGCTTGCCTCGGACGTAGGCGAGGGTCTCCGCAGCTCCGAGAAGCTTGTGCAAACGCGCCTCGGTTGTGTAATCGGGATGGATCATCATGACTTGCACGACGGCTTCATCCTCGTGCATCGCCTCCCGGCTGGATGAAAACCACACAATGCCCATGCCAATCGCTGCTTCGTTCTCGGTCAGGATGAGTGTTTCCCCCAGGTCGTAGCGCGTAGTGGCGAGAACCTCCTTCGTGTAATCCAACCGGGGTGTGATGCGATCGGCTGCTTCCCGAAGTTCATCGAGCCAGCGCTGGTGATCCTCTTCCGCTGTTTGTGACCAGAGAGGCAGCGGCTCGACGTTTTTCGGGGGACGATCGATGGCTTTGCTCAGAAGCATCGTCAGGAACCGCGCTTCGAAACCCTGCTTCATGTAGAGCCCCAGATTGTCGGGGCTTTCCGGCATCGTCTCGAGTCCGATCACACGCTGAGGATCCCGGCGCAGGTACTCCAGACTGGCGGCGATCAGTTGTTTGCCGATGCCGCGGCCTTGATGCTCCGGCAACACGCCGAAGGTGCCGAACCAGCCCACGCGACCCCATGTACGTGAGAAGATGAAGCCCAATGCAGCACCGCCTTCCTCAGCCACAAAGCAGCCTTCCGGATCCTTCTCTAGCAGCATCAGGATGTGATCATGCCTGCGAGGGGGCAGATCCTTGCTGGTGCCGGTGAGTTGCTTCCACCAGGGGCTGAAGGCAAGCGAATCGAGGCGCCGTATGGCGTCTGCATCGTTATCTTGCGTCAATCGAATCCTCATTTGCCCTTCCTTTGATTGTGCAGCCTTCCTTGGAAAATGGCTTCTGCCGGTTCTCCCGAAGGGTTTTTCTGAGAATCTGCCGATACCTGCAGCGAGATTCCCGCCGAGCTTGGGGACTCGCTTTCGTTTGAGGATGCATAGGATTCCATCGCCAATCAGGATCGGTATTCCAGGCGTTGGGTCACGGCTTCAGCGGTCTTCGATCCATGGAGCTGTTCCAGCAGAAAGAATCCCAAGTCGAGTGAGGATGACACGCCTGCTGCGGTGATGACGTTTCCATCACAGACTACGCGTTGATCCACAATCTGGCAATGACTCTCGAGCTGCGCCTTGTACAAATGATGTGTCGTGGCCTTCCTGCCCTTCAGGATGCCGGCCCACGCCAGCACCAGCGCGCCCGTACAGACCGAACAGATCGTCTTTCCTTCACGATCCAACGCTGCTAGATGAGTCAGCAAGGCGTCATCTTCTCTCAAGGCGTGCACGCCCCGGCCACCAGGAACGATGACGAATTCGAACGCTGTAAGATCGGTATAGCGTTCGTGGGGAAGAACGACCAGCCTGTTGGCACAGACGATGCGCTGCTCGTGTGCGATCAACAGCACTTCGGGTAGGCTCTTGCCTTCCACCGTGCCTTCGGCTTGCATTGCCTTCGCCTTGGTCAGAACCTCGTAGACCCCGATGAAGTCCAATTCCTCCACTCCCGGAAAGATCAGGATTGCCCCAAGTGGATCGGATGCAGGGGTAGGAGATTCAGCGGCTCGTTTTAACACCTTGCCGAAGGCGAGGAAGTCTTCGCCATAGAAATGCTGGGGGAGATAACCCTCGCGCTGGTAACCTAATCGCTCGTAGAGTTGAATGGCCTCCGTCATGGCCCAAGCTGTGTGAAGCCACAATTTCCGGCAACCCATCTGCTTGGCGTAGGCTTCCAAGGCTTCCATCAATTTGCGCGCGATGCCTCGCTCCTGCCAGTCGGGATCCACCGCAACCGAGCAGACATGGAGCGTCTCGTGTTCCTCCAGCCCGGATGCTGTTCCGACAACTTGTCCCTCGGTCTCGACGACGAGTACATGCCCTCCCTGTCGGATGCGCTCTTGGATGGTTTCAGGGGAGATCACGGCCGTTTCCAGCGCTCGAGTGGGGTACCCTCGCCCCTGCATGTCGAGGAACGCGCTGGCGAGAACATCATGGATAGCCTTTGCGTCGGCTGGGCGAGCCTCACGGATGGCAATTCCCTGCATGTTGCCTCCCTGTTATCGCCTGCGATCGGCTGGGGATAGGGCGCGACACATGCGCGCCCAATCATGCTTCGATCGCAGTGAAAAAGTGCTTCACGATCAACAGGATCCGATGTTTAGATCTCAATTCCAGGCGCAAACATACCGTTTTGGGTTGGTTACGAATCGGTGGAGAGCTGCGGATAAGTTTACCCGGTTTTGCGGCTTCATCCAAGGATGTCGATCGACGAGGTCTTCTCGAGGATCTTTCTCTCAACCTGCCGTACGGATAACCATGTGTGATGATCCTTTGCTCCCGACTTTTCCGGCATGATTGTTGCATCCTCCCGCTGGGAATTCTTGGAAGAGAAGGAAGCCGGCCATCGGGTGGTGGTCGGACGTGTGGAGCAAGCGTCGATGTTCGGTCTTCGCCGACGGTATTTCCTCATCCTGCTCGCGTTCATCGTGCTACTTGTCACGGGTTTCAACCCGGGCGTGGGCAGCGCGCATTCGGGAGCTGTATCGGACTCGCATACGGGCGAGAATCTGATCGCCAAGATGGAGATTTATGAGCAGCTGCTGCCCAGGGTGCAGGCTCAAGGCACCCTGCGGGTGATCATCCGTCTGGAGATGCCCTTCCTTCCGGAAGCGCTGCACAGCAGCGCCTATGCCATCCTGGCTCAGCGCTATCGCATCCAACAGGTGCAGAGTACCGTGTTGGATAGCTTGAGCGCCTACAGTGTGGCCACCGCTCAGGTGTATGTGCATGTTCCCTACTTGGCGCTGGAGATCGATGGAACGGCATTGTGGGATTTGATCCTCAACCCGCTCGTGGCCACCATCCAGGAGGATGTTCCCGTTCCACCGACCCTCCTGGAGAGCATCCCTCTGATCGGAGCCGCGCAGGCGTGGGCGCTGGGCGCCACCGGTCAAGGCCAGGTGATCGCCGTTTTGGATACCGGTGTCGACGCCTCGCATCCGTTTCTCGCCGGCAAGGTTGCTGCAGAGGCCTGCTTCTCGACGACCTATGCGGGGTTGGGTTCCACCACGCTCTGTCCCAACGGGCAGCAGGAGCAGATCGGTCAAGGCGCAGCCGTGCATTGCACCGCAGGAGGTTGTGAGCACGGCACGCACATCGCAGGCATCGCGGCCGGAAAAGGCGGTAATCGCTTCGGTGTGGCGCTGGATGCCGAGATCATCGCTGTACAGGTCTTCTCGCACTTCGGTCCCGAGCAATGCCGGGTCTACGGCTACAGCGGCGACTGCGTACTCAGCTATACCTCCGACCAGATCAGCGCTCTCGAATGGGTCTACGAGCAGCGCTTGGATTTTGCCGTCGCTGCCGTGAACATGAGCCTGGGAGGGAATCGCTACACCTCCGGTTGCGACTCCGATCCACGCAAACCCATCATCGATACGCTGCGCGAGCATGGCATCGCCACGGTGGTCTCCTCAGGGAACGGCGGTTACGTGGATGCCCTCGCCGAACCGGCCTGCATTTCCAGCACCATCAGCGTTGGATCCACCACCGATGGGGATGCGCTCTCCAGCTTCTCGAACCACTCCCGCTATCTGGATCTTCTGGCGCCGGGTTCGTCGATCATTTCCTCCGTTCCCGGCGGTCGCTATCAGACCTGGACGGGAACATCCATGTCGGCACCCCACGTGGCCGGAGCCTGGGCGTTGTTCAAGTCCGCCTACCCGGATGCCTCGGTGGATGAGATCCTGGCTGCATTGACGAGCACGGGAATCCCGATCCGGGACACACGCCCCGGAGGCTCGATCACCAAGCCGCGCATTCGCCTTGGTCTGGCGCTGCTCGAGCTCCAAAACCAACAGCAACCAACAGCCACACCCACGATCACCACCACACCCAGCCCGACCGCAACCTCCAGCCCGACGCCGACCAGCACGCATACGCCCACGCCTACCATGACACACACGCCGACGGCGACGGCTACCTCCACCGCGACGGCAACGCCGATCCTCACGGCGACTCCCACCGCAACGTCCACTGCCGAACCCCGACCCGCGGGAGAGACCCTCTGGTACCTGGCGGAGGGCTACACGGGCGATGGAGTGGAGACCTTCATCCTGGTTCAGAATCCCAATCCCGAGCCGGCCACGGTCTTCCTGACCTACCAGCTCCAGGATGGGGGAGAGCTGGTGCGGCAGCATGTCGTCGGTCCGCTGAGCCGCTACACCATCGCCGCACATGATGAATCCGAGGTCGGACAGGATGCGGCCTTCTCCACGCTGATCACCTCCGATCTGCCCGTCATCGTCGAACGCGCCTTGTACTTCGCCAACGGCGGCCACAACTCCATGGCCGTCACGCAGCCCTCCACGATCTGGTACCTCGCCGAGGGCTACACCGGCGAGGATTTCTCGACCTACATCCTGATCCAGAATCCCAACCAGATGGCCGCAACCGTGCGCCTCCGCTACCTGCTGCAGGGTGGGGGCATCGTCGAACGCGAGCATCCGATCGAGGCTCATTCGCGCCATACGGTCGTCGCCGCCCATCCGGACGAAGTTGGTCCTGATCAGGCCTTCTCGATCATCGTCGAGTCGGACCTGCCTGTGATCGTCGAACGCTCGATGTACTTCCCCAGCGGGGGGCACAACACCTTTGGGGTCACGCATCCGCAGACCACATGGGTTCTCGCTGAAGGTAGTTCGCAGCCGGGCTACGCCACCTACATCCTGATCCTCAATCCGCAGCAGCATGAAGTTGCGCTGGAGCTCACCTACTGGACTCAGGACGGCGGCACGGTCACCCGCGAGCACACCGTCCCCGCGCTGAGCCGCACGACGATCGCTGCGGGGCTGGATACGGAGGCCGGCGCGGATCAGGTCTTCGCCGCGCGCATCCAGGCCGATGCGCCCGTGGTCGTCGAGCGGGCGATGTATTTCCTGACCGGCGGGAGCTGCGCCGTCGGTGCGTCGAGGCTGGCCCGATCGTGGTCGCTGGCGGAGGGCTACACGGGCGAGGGCTTCGAGACCGACATCGCCGTCCAGAATCCCCACGACCAGTCCGCAATCCTGACCATCACGTACATGATCCAGGATGGCACTCCGATTCAAAGGGAGCACTTTGTCCCTGCCCACAGCCGCTACACGATTCACGTGCACGATCCGGCGGAGCTGGGCCTGGATGTGGCATTCTCCACGTACCTGACCTCCGATCTGCCTGTGATGGTGGACCGATCGATGTTCTTCCTCCTGGGCGGCCATCTCTCCGGCGCGCTGCCCGGGGAGGATTGATCGCATTCTTCGCCTCTATGGGTTCAATCGCGATGGAGCCTGGGAGGCGGAAGGAGAGAGAGAACCGGTGCACGATTTCGACAGGCTGAGGCAGCAGATCGAATCCCAACCATCGAACATGCGTTGGCTGCTGCCAGCCTTGCTGACGATTTTCTTTCTGGCCGTGGTGGGTGTCCTGACCCTGCCGGTGCTCTTCTCCCCACCGGTCGAGGGGCCGTCGGATGGTCCCATCGGCGACTCGGGGGC
>DUET01000019.1 GCA_011192015.1 Anaerolineae bacterium | reverse complement strand
GGAAAAGGACCACCCGACGCCGATCTGGAGCGCGGCCTGGTCTCCGGATGGGGAGACCCTGGCTCTTGGAACGGGTGCTTTCAACGATTGGAATGGTGACTCGAACATCATGATTTATGCATTGCCCTGATGGTTGGTTGAGGTTCGGCACGCCCATTGGTTGGGGGAAGCACAGCGCCAACTTGCTTCACTGGACCAAATCGCGCCCCTTGATTACACTCCTACCGCAGCATCTACTGAGAGTCTGATTTGAGAGGAGCTCCTCTCCCGTATCGAGAATCCGCGTGATCAAAGGTTGAGACACCATGCCCCATCTGATCCTTCGGAATGCCAAAATCCTTCCCGAGAATCCTGAATACACACACGCCACAGCCGTCGCCGTTCGCGGCAACCGCATCGTGGCGGTAGGCTCCGACGAGGAGATCGGTTCCCTGGCCAAGCAGGGCACACGGCAGATCGACCTGGGTGGCCGCCTGCTGCTGCCAGGCTTCACCGACTCCCACATCCACCTCTTCGACCATGCCATGAGCTCCCACCGCATAGCCCTGGCAGACACCACCTCCCTCGACGATCTGCTCCAGCGACTGCAGCACGAAGCCGCCGGGAAACCTCCCGGATCGTGGATCCAGGGGCGGGGTTGGAACGAAACGAGGTGGCCCGACCCCATGCATCCCACACGGCAGGACCTGGATCGGGCGGCGCCCGATCATCCCGTCATCCTGTGGCGCAGCGACATGCATCTGGCGGTGGTCAATTCGGCAGCCCTTTCGGCAGCCGGTATCGATCGCCGAACCCCAGATCCCGAACAGGGACGTATCGATCGGGATGCGCGCGGCGATCCCAGCGGAGGGCTACGGGAGCGCGCCATTCGACTCGTGAAGGACCTGATCCCCCTGCCCCCCGAGGAGCAGGTCATGCAGGCTTTACAGGATTCCTTTGCGGGCTTCCACCACCTCGGCGTGACGGGCGTTCACGATTTCCGTGACCTGGGCGGGCGGGAAGCGGGGATGGTCCTGCGCGCGCTGACGCGCCTGGATCAGGCTGGCAAGCTCGAACTGCGCACCTGGATGTGCATCGCCGGCGAGCACTTGGAGGAAGCCATCGCCGTGGGTCTGCGAACCGGGTTCGGCAACGACCTGCTGCGCATCGGTCACGTGAAGTACTTCTCCGACGGCAGCCAGGGCGCGCACACCGCCTGGATGCTGGAGCCCTACTTAGGCAGCGACGATCCCGGCATGCCCCTCACGCCCATGGAGGAGATCGCCGAAGCCGTTCCACGCGCTCACCAGGCCGGGCTTGCCGTGGCCGTGCACGCCATCGGCGACCGCGCCAACCAGGAGCTGATGGCCGTCTTCGAACGTGCGATTCAGAACAACGCTGCGAGCGCGCCCTCGGCACCGCATCGCATCGAGCACGTGCAGAACATCCGCCCCGAGGATGTGAAGCGCATGGCGGCTCTGGGCGTCGCGGCTTCCGTCCAGCCCATCCACCTGGTGGACGACATCACGCTTGTCGATCAAACCGTGGGGGAGCGAGGGCGCTTCACCTATCCCTTCCGCGGCATGCTGGATGCGGGCGTGGTGATGGCCTTCGGATCGGACGCCCCCGTGGCGGATCACAACCCGCTGCTCGGAATCCAAGCTGCGGTGACCCGCCAGCGACAGGACGGCACGCCTGCCGAAGGTTGGTACCCGCAGCAGCGGCTCACGGTGGCCGAAGCCATCCAGAGTTATACCCAGGGACCCGCCGCGGTCTGCGGTCGGGCGTTGGATTTAGGGACCATCGGTCCGGGAAGCTTGGCGGATCTGGTCGTGCTCGAGGAGGACATCCTGTCAGGCGATCCCGGCGCCATCGGCGAAACCAAGATCGCCATGACCGTGTTCAACGGCCGCGTGGTCCATGAGCGTTGATCGATGCAGATCGGATCAGCGGTCGTAGTAGATACTCTTGCCGGTGGCTGAAAGCGGCACACCCATCACGAAATCGGCGTCGATCTGCCCGATCTCTCGCGCCACCGCCCCCGCCCGGTACATGATGCGGTTGTCGACGTTGTGCATGGCGGCGACCTTGACCGCCGATCCCAGGGCGATGCCCATGTCCAGCAGGCGGAATGCGCACTGGGGGCCCTTGAACTCTCCCTCATAGGTGTTGGGCACGAGGCAGACTTCCTCCCCGCAGGCTCCGCAATCCAAGCCAAGTGCCTCGGCGTCCTTCAGGCCGACCAGGAAGACGCATTCCGAGTTCAAGACGTTCTCACCATCTCGATCGAAGTTGTGCTTGCCGGTCTTCTCGCCATAGGCGATCATGGCCTTGCCCAGCCTCTTCACCTCCTCGCCGAGCAAGATGCCGGTGACCACGAAATCCTGCCCTGCAGACTTGGGCGCCGTGCGAGCGGCAACGTCCATGAGTTGGGCCACAACTCGGATTGCTTCCATATCGATCCTCCTCCATGAGCCAGATCATGCCGTAGATAGGGGATTGTATCGCGATTGCAGCGATCCCACACCCGGCGCACCGGTATCAAGTGGTCTCTGCGTTGTACGAAAAGTCCCCCGGTGAAACGCCGGGGGACTTGGTGATGCAGACTTCCGATTCGCGTCCAGCACCCGCTATGGATAGTAGAAACCCATAAAATCGCTGCCCACCACCATCGGAATGGGATTGTGGAAATTGGCCTCGGCCCGGGTGACAACCTTCTGACTCCAATCCTGGAGGCTCATCTCGTAGAGCACCTGATCGTTGTCCACCCAGCCGACCGGTTTGATCCACGTTAGTTCCTCCCCACCGGCCAGTCCGTAGAGATTGGCCATCGGGGATTGGGCGATGATCGTGCCATCCGTAGCAGCGACACGCACGAGCAGGTCGATCGTCCCCATGATGTCCCCGCTGGCCTCGATCCACGCCACTTTGCTGTTGTCGGGAGAGAAGACCGCGTAGCCCGCTCCCAAGACGCTGGTCGGGTCGGCGGCGATGAAGACCTCATCGCAGGTCATCATGTTGCGCAGGTAGATTCCGCTCTGCGGATCGCCGGAACCCGACCGATACGAGAGCCAGCTCTGATCGGGTGAGAGAGAGCCGAAATACTGATCGAAACCGAGATACTCCGTCACCAGTAGGGTCTGCAGATCGAGATAGTAGAGCCCGCGATAGGGAGGGAAGATGATGTTGCCGATGCCGTACATCGACAGTGTGTACCAGACGCCCTCGGCCTGCCCGTTCACGGAACGAATGGCGATTGGGAAGTACACATAGCCGTCGCCCTGATCCCGGGTCAGCAGCGGCGCCACGCCCGGGAAGTCAATCAGATCGGCGGCGTAGAGGTAGCTGATCCAACCTGCCGGACTGGAGTCGTAATTGCTGTAGGCGATGAAGGGCTCCCCCGCAGCTCCCGCCATGGCGATCATCATCGGGACCTGCTCCACCTGGTTGGTGGTGCCCTGCACGTTCACCTTCAGCACGCCATTGTTCTCCAGGGCATGGAAGAGAACAGGAAGCGCGAACGGTCCCTGGGAGATGGGCCCCGCAACGTGCAGGAATTCTCGATCCTCAAACACCAGACCGGATGCGTCCCGGCTCTGGAGGATATTGCTTTGAAAATCAATCAGCTCGACAGTCTCGGAATCTGGAACCGTCGCTGCCAGGCCGGCGGGCATCGGGGGCGGCAATGGAGCCGGCGGTTGCGGCTGGCAAAGGGGCTCGGTGGGTGTCGCCGTGGGAGGAGTCGATTCGGTGGGTTCCACGTCCGGAGTTGCCTCCGGCTCGGTTGCGGTAGGAGGCAGCATCGTCTGCAATTGACTTTCAACCATCGTGGCCAGAGCCGAGGCATCAGGCGTGCCTTCGGGCCACGGTAGGTCGGGAAGCTCACAGGCCAGCATGGCCAGCAACATGACGACCAGCGTAACGAGGATGGTTTTTTTTCTCATGGGGATATTTCTCCTGCTCGCGGGATTTTAGCGTTCCGAGGTTCTCTGGGCTTACCGGATGCCCCCATCAACGATCCAAGGCTACTTCATGAAGCCGCAATCGACAATCCCACATCCAGACTAAGGGACCAGGTCGGGCAAGTTTCCTAAGTGAGAATGAACATGCGTAAAGGGATTTTCCTACGCGCCAAAGGATAGGCAAAACATGGCATTGATTACCCCCAGCGTCTGGGCCGGTACTGCAGCGCTTCAGCCAGATGCGATGGCGCGATGGCCTCCTCGCCGGCCAGATCGGCGATGGTGCGCGCCAGTTTGAGCACGCGGTGAAAGGCGCGCGCCGAGAGCAGGAGTTGGCTCATCGCCTGACGGACCAGGCTGCGTCCGGCATCGTCCATGGGACAGAAACGCCGAACCTCCCCCGGCCCCATGTCGGCATTGGAGGTCAGATCCAGATCGGCAAAACGCTCACGCTGCCGATGGCGGGCTGCCCGCACACGCTGGCGGATATGCGCCGACGGCTCGCCGATACGATCGTCAGTCAGCTTCTCGAAATCCACGCGCGGCACCTCGACGTGGATGTCGATGCGATCCAGCAGCGGACCGGAGATGCGCTTCTGGTAGCGCGTCACCGTAGATGGCGAGCAGGTGCACTGGCGCACAGGATCGCCGAAGTAACCACACGGGCAGGGATTCATGGCCGCCACAAGCATGAAGTTGGCTGGAAAGGAATGGGAGGCGCGCGCACGGCTGATGGTCACGACCTTGTCCTCCATCGGCTGGCGCAGCACCTCGAGCACGCGCATCCCAAACTCGGGAAGCTCGTCCAAGAAGAGCAGGCCCCGATGGGCCAGCGAGATCTCCCCCGGCCGCGGCCAGTTGCCGCCTCCGACTAGGCCGGCGTGCGAGATCGTGTGGTGGGGCGCACGGAATGGACGCTGCTGGATCATGGGTGTGTCGGGAGGAAGCTGGTCGGAGACGGAGTAAATGCGAGTGACGTCGAGCGCCTCTTCCACGCTCATCGGTGGCAGGATCGAAGGCAGCGCCCTGGCGATGAGCGTCTTCCCCGATCCCGGCGGCCCCACCATGAGCATGTTGTGCCCGCCGGCAGCCGCAACTTCAGCGGCGCGCTTGACGTGCTCCTGCCCCTTGATCTCCTGGAAATCCGTCTCCCCACCGACGTCATTGGATGAGGTTTCCACGTGCTCGGAGGGCTGGATGGGGACCACGCCGGAGAGATGGTTGACCAGCCCCGTGAGCGTTTCGACGGGGATGACCTCAATCTCGGGGATCAGCGCCGCCTCGGCCGAATCCACCTTGGGAACGATCATGCGTTCATACTGCTTCTCACGTCCCAGGGCCGCCATCGGCAGCACGCCGCGCACATGGCGCAGCGATCCATCCAGCGAAAGCTCCCCGACTACCAACGCGCCCTCCAACCATTCGAGGACGATCTGCTGCGAAGCCGCCAGCACCCCCAGGGCGATGGGCAGGTCGTACGCCGGCCCCTCCTTACGCAGCGCAGCGGGAGCCAGGTTGACGGTCACGCGCTTGCGTGGAAACACAAAACCAGCGTTCTGGACCGCAGCCTGAACGCGTTCACGGCTTTCCTTGACGGCAGCATCGGGGAGCCCGACGATGGTGAAAGATGGCAGCCCGCGGGCGGTGTCCACCTCTACTTCGATGATCTCCCCCTCGAGGCCGACAATGGCGCAAGAGTGCACCTTGGCGAGCACGAGTCCAGTCTAGAGGATGTTGCAGAAAAGGTCAACAACGAAGCGGGCAGGAGGATCGATCCAGGCGATCGAAGCTCTCAGGGATAGACCCAGGCCTCGAAGAGAGCGCTCAGATCGCAACCGCAATGCGCTTCGGCAAGCTGGCGGAAATCCTCGGTTGTGGCCAAGGCCCACGCATAGGTCTCGACGTAGTCGCACAGGAAGTCGGCGAAGATCTGCTCCCCCATCTCCGCCTGCAGCGCTTTGACGAAAATCGGACCGCGACCGTAGACAATGGCGCTGTACTCCCCTCCCTCATAATCCGCCACCGGCATGCCGATGGGAATATCCGCCCGACCAACCGAGTTCCAGCGACCTTCCCAACCCTGCCGATAGTTCCAATCCGCGTCCGGACCGTAGATATCAAGGTAGTAGAGGGAGGTCAGGAACTGGGCAAAGGCCTCATCCAGCCAGGGTTCGTTGATCTGATCGCTGCCCACGAGATTGTAAAACCACTGATGCCCCACCTCATGCGCGATGACGTTCTCCATCAGATCCCAGGCCTCCATACCATACAGGATCTTCCCTGGATCGTAGAGATCATCGAAGATGGCTACGATACCGGGGTATTCCATGCCCAAGGCATACATGGGAATGCTGACGACATCGAATTCGGTGTACGGATAGGGAGCGAAGCGATCGCTGAAGCTCCGCAGAGCGCCTTCGATGTAGATCAACGACTGCTCTGCTCCCCGCTCATACTCCTGATAGGCGTAGCTGTTGACACGGATCTCACCGAGCGTACTGCTCTCGATGACATAGCGCTCGCTGCCAACCATGTAAAAATTGCGGATCGGCCCCGCTGCGAAGGTCACGGACTGCCGCCCCTCATGGATGACACGATCTACTTCCACACCGGAGGTTACGAGGACCAGCGAAGCCGGCGCGCTCACGCGCACAAGATAGAAGGAAGCATCGTAGTAGCTGACATCCCCTTGAAGGGAGGGAACTTCTCGGCTCCACCCCTGATCGTCATAGGTGGCCACGACCGGATAGAACTCGTTCAACGCCAGCACACCGTCGAAATAGCTGAAGAGCCCGTAGTTGCCGCTCATGTTCGCCGGAATGTCGACGATGAAATCGAAACCGATGACGATCTGGTCCCCGGGTTGGATGCTTTCCGGCAACGGCAGCCGCATAACGCTTCCCAAGCCCTCCAAACCGGGCTCCACGCGTGTGCCCTCCACGACGACATTCTCTACGCTCGCCTCTCCACCGAAGAGGTTGGGATAGAGCCGGAAGTCAACCTCATCCAGGGGCTCATGTTCCTGGTTGGTGTAGCGCACTTCGAGCGTGCCGCTGATTTGCACTGGCTCGTCGGCAATGAAGAGGTCCATGTGGTAGATGCTGGCGCCCTCCAACTGCCCCAGGACGACCTGCTGGCTGTCGATCAAGCCGGAGGCGAAGGGCTGCCGATCATCCCATCCGATGCTGAAGGGAGAAAGCGCCTCATGCCTCTCCACCGGGGTTTGACTGGGGGGTGGCACGGTGGGAGACGGCTCGGGGCTGGGGCTGGGACTGGCGCTGGGAACGGGACTGGCCTTGGGAATGGGGCTGTTCTCGATTGTGGGACTGGCTTTGGGGGTGAGTAAAGGCAGCGTGATGAGTTGGCAGGCCACCAGAAGCATCAGGGTAAGCATGGATACAACCAAGACTTTTCGACTCACCTTTTCTACCTCTTTTCGACATTCCAACGGTAGATCATGCCTGCCATCTCATGGATCGTACCTGGCATTTCTCCCATCGAGGCGGATAGCAGCCGCGTTCATCGTTCCACTGTTCTAACCCGTTACCAGTCTTTCCACCTACCAATCCTACCTCATACAACGACTCTCGGTTCAAGGCAACCCATTCCAACTGCAGCGCGTCAGCATGCCGCCAACCTTGGGAACCCCCCTGCAGGCGGTCATGGATTCGGCAAGCGAGACACAGCCTGATGGCATCACGAAATCCAACACAGCAGGAGAGTCGTAGCACTTCCTCGTGCTGCAATGTCGCCCATTCCATGCGGATTCGCGGTTGGAATGCTTTCCTTTGTATTTCACGCCGCTCTGGTTTACAATCCCCCTGTTCTGCCAACTCTGGACATGCTGGGAGGCAATCTATGCGACCTGTGTACGCGTTGTCGGGTGGTGTATCCAAGTTCACCAAAGCCCGACACGACAAAACCTATCCCGCCATCGTCAAGGAGGCCTACGACTACGCCATCGACGATCTGGGGATCGACTTCCCCACATTCACGTCGCTGGTGGATGGTTCGGTGGCCTCGTACTTCTCAGACCACTTCGAGCGTCAGCTCATGGCGGCCATTATCGCGCAGGATTATCTCGGTCTATGCCCCTTGCCAAGCCACCGCGTCGAAGGCGGTGGTGCCACGGGAGGAATCTGCTTCCAGGAAGTGTGGAAATCCCTGGCGTCGGGGCATATGGACATCTGCGTCGCCTACGGCTTCGAACTCATGAGCCATGTTGAAACTTGGAAGGGCAACGAATTCATCGCCTTGGCATCGGACGTCTCCTGGGACTACCCGGTGGGTGGTTTCTACTCCGGCTACTACGCCATGATGGTCACGCGCCATATGAAGGAATACGGCACGACCGTCGAGCAGATGGCGCATGTATCGGTCAAGAACCACATCAACGCCTACCACAATCCTTATGCTCAGAAACGGAACCGCTACTCGATCGAGGATGTGCGCAACTCTCCGATGGTCGCCTGGCCGCTGACCAGGCTCGACATCTGCGTCATGTCGGACGGCGCCGCGGCGACCATCCTGGCAACCGAGGAGGGGATCAAGAAACTCGAAGCGGCTGGAGCGAAGATTCCACGACCTCTGGTGAAAGTTACCGGCATCGGTCGCGGCACCGACGCCATGCGCATGGCCGACCGCCCGCATGTGGATTACGAAACCTTCATGCGTGATTATGCTACGGACCAGGAACGCGGCTCGGATGAAACCGTGGCGCATTACAAGAAATTATGGGATCACGGCACGCGCTATCCGGGTGTCCATTCCTTCCGCGCGGGACGAACCGCGGGGAACATGGCTTACAAACATGCCGGCATCCTCGACCCCATCAACGAGCTGGATTTCATCGAACTGCATGACGCTTACACCTCCAGCGAGATTCAAACCTACGAGGACATGGGGCTGTGCCGCTACGGCGAGGGAGGTGAATTCGCCGCATCCGGCAAGGCTTTCATGCCCGGCGTCGATTATGGGTTGAAGCTGAAGGACAAGCCGCAATGCCCGGTCAATCCATCCGGCGGCCTCATCGCCTGTGGGCACCCTGTGGGTGCGACAGGACTGATGCAAGCCGTGTTCGCCATCTGGCAATTGCAGGAAACCATCGAGAAGCATTTTGGCGACGGCACCTTGCAGGTCAAGGATGCCAAGCGCGGCGCGATACACTCGCATGCCGGAACCGGAACCTACGTTACGATCAGCATTCTTGAGAGGGAGGACTAAGCCATGGCAAAGCTGCCCTCACGACGTCCTGAAACCTTAGGCGGCTACATCGTCCACGGCCTACCCTTCCCCGTGGAAACCGATCCCGATGCGCTTGCCTTTCTCAAACGGATGGCCCCCCTGCAGATCGAGCAGGATTACAAGATCACCTACCTGCACTCTTATGGGCAGGACAGCCCATGGTTCGCAGCGGTTACCAACAAGAAGTTACTCGCCAATACCGATCCGGAGAGCGGCTACACATACGCCACACCGCGCGGGCATGACATGTACTCCGGACAGGAAACCGATTGGATTGACATCACAGATCGAACGGCACGCGTGCACGCCTTCACCGTTTGCCACTTTGGTTCCGAGGAGTTCCTGCCCGAAACACCGTTCGTGCTCGTGCTGATCCAATATGAGGGCGTGAACACACTCTTCTTGGCTCGAATGATGGGCGTCGACCCGATGGAGGCGACGTTGGACTGGATCGGGATGGAAGTTCAACCCAAGTTCATGCGCAACGCCAAGCTGAAACCGACCGACGTCTACTTCGTGCCGGCAGATTCCTAGAGACACTCGTTTCCGCGGTGGTTTCAAAACCGTGGTGTGCGAAGATCAAGGGGGAGAGGCATCCATTCAACATCGATCCGCAATCCGATCTTTGACCGCTGGTCGTCCTCCACCAGACGGTGGTTGGATCGCGGATACCACAGAACCGGCTGCCTGGGGCAAGTTATCGGCGACCGAATGCGGTCAATAGGGAGTAACGCCTGAATGCAAGACCCTGGATCCACCCGACCGACAACCAGCCTCGGCGACCCGATCTCCGATCATGGTCTGCGACGAGAATTGCGGTTGCTGTATCTTTACCTCGGCGTAGTGGGTTTCGGCGGGGCATTGGTCATGGTAACCCTGGGCATCTGGCGTGCCTACCTCGCCTATCAAAACTACGGACCCGCGCTTGTCTGGCGCTGGTCCACACCTTCATGGATCGCCGCTGCCGCGCTCGCCGTCATAGGATTGGTATCTCTCTTCATCCTATGGCGGCGCCAAGACATGAAGATCCGTCTATACGCCAACGGCATGGCCTATCGCCGCGGAGGTCAAGTGGAAGTCTTGTTCTGGCGGCAGGTACGCGCCATCCGCACTTCTGCCTCCCGCTATCTGCTTCCCATTCTTGGCACACGAACCCGCTCTGAGTTGACCCTGATCATGGTTGGTAGAAAGCCGGTTCGACTTACCGGCTACTTTGAAGATCTGAACCAACTCATGAAGACAGTCAAGGAGCAAATCTACCCGAGGTTGATGGCCGATTATGTGAAGGCCTTCCGTTTAGGTCAGCCCACGGTCTTCGGCCCTCTGACCCTAACAACGGGCGGAATCCAGCATGGCAAACGCTCCATTCCATGGAAAAAAGTCCGCGGCATCGACATAGAGCGTGGAAAAATGATCATTCTTTGGAAATCGAACGAGCACATCTCCCGCTTGAGCGTGCCCACCACGAAGATCCCCAACGTCGAGATCTGCTATCAATTCATTCGTCGCCTTGGGCAGCAGCCATGACCAAATCGTTCGCATTTTCAGTCTGTGCAGCCCTTGCTCTGCTGGCCGCATCCTGCGCACAGCCGCTCGGGCCGTCCGGTGCTCCCACTCCCCTCCCGGTTTCATCTCCAACCCCCATGCCTTCCGCCGAGGTCCTATTTGCGGCTCTTGCACCCGATGGAACACAGAGTGTGGATTTGGTCCTGCTCGACATCGTCACCGGTCACGCTGAAACGCTACAGACCGTGTCCATGACGCGTCGCGACGATGGCAGCTTCCAGGCCAGCTTGATCATCCCCGTGGGATCGCTGCTCCACTACCGCTACGTCCGCCGCTCGCCCGGTACCGCAGACGAAATCAACAGCTACGGTGAGCTGATCCCCTATCGCCTGGCATACATTCCCGGCCCGGGGCAGTACACCGACAACATCGCCGCTTGGAGCGATGGCGCATACCAGGGAGAGACCGGCCGCATCCTCGGCCACTTGCGAGATGCGGTCAGTGACGAGCCCCTTCCCTTCCTGATGATCTCCGCGGCAGGCATGCTCACATTCTCCGACAGCGAGGGGGCCTTCCGCCTGGAAAACCTTCCCATCGGCATCCACCAAGTTGTCGTCGCCAGTCCGACCGGCGCCTATCACCCCGTGCAGCAGGGCGCGGCCATCGCCACAGACCGCACGACCCCGGTCGAATTCCGTCTTCAACCAGCCGAACCGGTGCGGTTGACCCTGCAGGTCACAGTCCCCAGCGACACCATACCCGGGGTTCCCGTGCGGGTGGCGGGCAACATCCGACAGCTAGGCGCACGCTTCGACCTGCAGCAAGACGCCTCCATCCATTTTCCGACGGACATGCCGACACTCTTCGCCGTGGATAATACACACTTTGTGATGCTCACCGAGGTCCATGCCGGCATGGACCTTCGCTACAAATACACCCTGGGAGATGGCTATTGGAACGCTGAGCGCCAGGGTGATGGATCCTTCCTCACGCGGCAGGTGATCGTTCCCAACGAGGACCTGACTCTCATCGACACCGTCTCCACCTGGCATACTCCCGAGGGTGGATCACTGATGTTTCGGCTTTCCGTGCCCGAGAACACACCCGAAGGCGAAACGATTGGTGTGCAGTTCAACCGCAACGGGTGGGTGGATCCCTTGGAGATGTGGCGCCTTGGTCGATACGAGTGGCTGTACACACTCTACAGTCCCCTGGATATGGACGAACCGCTGCAATACCGCTACTGCCGGAACATGCAGTGCGGAGCCGCAGGGACGCCCGCCGATCTGGGACCGGAGGGCATCCAGGGAGCACTCACCGAAGCCTCGATCAACCAGAACATGAACGACGTCGTCACCGCCTGGCGTTGGTGGGATCAAACTGCACCACCAGCGAGCGTGGTAGCCCCGCCGATCATCCCCCGTCCGGATCTCGAGGTCGGTGTCGAGTTCATCTCCGCCTACGATCCGAGCTGGAACCTGGTGCTGCCCCATGCCTGGGATGAGATCCTCAACTTCGGATCCAACGCCGTAACGTTGAGCCCGGCTTGGGTATGGGAGCATTCACAACCCAATCCCGTTCTCTCCTTCGACCCATCCATCACACCCTACCCGGATGAATTGATCGGGGCAATCGCAGATGCGCAGCAGCTGGACCTGAGCGTCGGATTGCGCGCCATGACACTTCCCGAGGGCGAGGCCTTTACCACGTGGTGGGGAAATAGCATACACAGCGATGATTGGTGGGCCGTTTGGTTCGAGGAATACCGCTCCTTTGCCCTGACGCTGGCCTCTCTGGCCAACCAGGCTGATGTTTCCAAGCTCATTCTCGGGGGTCCTGAAGTGGGACCGTCATTGCCTGGCGGTCTGCTGCCGGATGGTTCGGAATCCGATGTCCCCAAAAACGCTGAAACACGGTGGCGGGAGATCGTGGACGATGTTCGCACCATCTACTCCGGAACGCTTGCCTTCGAGATCGAACTCGGAGCCGAATTGCAGACCCCACCGCCCTTCCTGGATGCCTTCGATGAGATCCATCTCTATTGGCATGCACCCTTGACTGATGCAATCGATCCCGAATTCGAAGCCCTGCAGGAACAAGCCGCGTCAGCACTCCAGCAGGTATTCGCTGCGCACCCTGTGTTTTCCCAAAAGCCGCTGATCTTGATCGTGGAATACCTATCCGTGTATGCAAGCCAGACCGGATGCCCACCAGCTCTGGATGAATCCTGCCGGCCGGCTTCGGATTTCCAGCACGGCGCCATCGCGGATCCTGATCTGGTCGTCAACCTGGAAGGGCAGACCGAGGCCTTGAATGCCGTGCTGTTGGCGGCCTATGCTCGATCCGAGATCGAGGGTTTCTATGTCCGCGGCTACGACCCGACCATGCCCATGCAGGATAAATCCGCGTCCATCCATGGGAAACCATCCCGCGATCTGCTCTGGTACTGGTATCCACGCATCACGGGAATCGCTGGAGACGCCGAGCCCTAGGTCGATCAACCTCGAGTCAACGGAGTAATAACAAAGCAAGGAGTCCAAGACGCATCATTCACGCATCAAACGGCACAGAATTGAACTATTGGGGTTGGCGTTGGGCACTTTCGCAGATCCTCTCAGGATCGTCGTCCTTCGAGAGGCAAGCGACAAAACCCCGCCCAAGACACGCAAGCGAGGAAGAGCATGAATTTCGATCTCAACGAAGAACAACGCATGTGGCGTCAGACCGTCCACGACTTCTGCGAACAGGAAGTGAAACCGCTCGCAGCCGAGTTGGACGAGACCGAAGAGGTCAATCTGAAAGCCATCGAGAAGATGGGCCCTCTGGGAATGTTGGGCATGGCCATCGAAGAGGAATATGGCGGCAGCGGTGTGGACAACATCTGCGCGGCGATCGCTATCGAGGAATTGGGTTGGGCGGACGGCGGGGTGGCGTTG
>DUET01000018.1 GCA_011192015.1 Anaerolineae bacterium | reverse complement strand
TCATCATCATGCCCAATCATGTGCACGGGATTATCTTCATTCATGAAGTTGTAGCGGCGTTTCATGAAACGCCGCCACGCCACAAGAAAACAGGATCCTCGCAGAGGATGTCTGCGATATCGCCAAAGCCAGGTAGCTTGAGCGTCGTGGTTCGTCTCTATAAGGGAGCCGTCACACGCTGGGCGAGAGCGCATGGATATCATGACTTCTCATGGCAATCTCGGTTTCACGAACATGTCATCCGTAACGAACGGGAACTCGACAGCATCCGGCGCTACATCCGCCTGAATCCGATGCGATGGGCGATGGATCGTTTTAATCCTGGAGGTTGAGGGAGAGCGAACGGGCCTATCGATTGAAGCTGCTCGACCGGTTTCCGGGAAACGCGGATTCCCTACCCGTGCCGGTCCTATGCCGGCGGCTTGTGGAAGAGATAGTGGGCCACGAAATATTCGTCCCCGCCCCGGAACCCGAAGTTCACCTCGCAGACGAGGAAGAACAGCCGCCATCGGTTGTACCAGAGGCGCCCGTTTTCCAACCCGTAGATGCGTCCGAAAAGGGCTCTCAGAGCCGGCTTGTTCGCCTCGAGTTTCTTACGCCACGCTTTCAGCGTCCTTCGGTAATGGGTGCCGCTTACCGCCCAACTGCGGACGAGGTGAAGGTCACGCTGGAAGTGAAGGATGAGGTCGAACGAGGGCATGTTTCCCCCGGTGAAGAAGTGTTCGGCCATCCAGCGGTTCGGGCCCTGCTTGAGGTATTCGAAGGCCACCTCGCGGTGGCAGAAGATATGCACGAACAGCATTCCGTCCGGCACAAGAAAACCGGCGATCTTCTCCATGAGACGGTCATAGTTCTTGATATGCTCGAACATCTCGATCGAGATGACCCGGTCGAAGCGCCGCTTTGTGGTGAACTCCGCCGCGTCCGCAGTGATCACCTCGACGTTGGAAATCCCGAGCCGCCCGCATTCTTCCCGGATATAGTCCCGCTGCAGCCTCGAGTTGGAAACCGCCGTTACGTCGCATTTCGGATACCGCTGCGCGATCCAGAGCGCAAGAGATCCCCACCCGCACCCCAGGTCGAGGATCGTCTGTCCGTCTTCGACCTGTGCCCTGCGGCAGGTCAAATCCAGCATCCGCTCCTCGGATTCATCGAGGGCGCGAACGCCGGACGGCCAGTAGCAGCAGGAGTACTTCATCCTTTTGCCCAGGACCGTCTGGAAGAATTCCGGCGGTAGCTCGTAGTGCTGCACGTTCGCCGTGTCCACATGCACCGCGACCGGGCTCCGCTTCAGCTTTCTCACCAGCGCGGCGTGGTAGGCGGCGCGCTTCTCCACCGGTGCGGCGCGGAACTTGCGGAGGCTGGCGGCGGTAACGCGCCGGATGAACGCTTTCATCAGAAAGGCAGGCAGAAGACCTCTTTCGAACAGGTCGAACGCTGATGTCATGACAACGTCCACTATAGTACGGGATAAAACCGCGGGCAAACGGTAAACGCTCTTTGCCAGGTCCTCATCAGATGAGGGCTAATCGCCCTTCTCGAAGACCAACGTGTAGTGATTCCAATGAACCATCTTCTCCTTCAAGCGGAAGCTCGCCGATGCCGCCAGGCGCTCCAAGGTCCTCGGCAGCGGGAAGTCGGGATCCATCAGGAGCTCGCTGAACGCCAGGGTGCCGGATGCGGACAGCACGCGGTGGAACTCCCGCATCGCTCTCTCCGGCGTGGGGATCTCCCCGATCACGGCGATCATGTAGGCGGCGTCGAACATCCCGTCCTCGAAGGGAAGCTCGAAGACGTCCGCCACACGGGCCTCGATGTTCGTGATCCCCTCCGCCCGGGCGCGCCGCTCGAGGCGCTCAATCATCTTCGGTTCGATATCGATGGAGATGAGCCTGCCGGTATCTCCGACCCTGCGAGCCGTGGCGAGGGTGTAGGTGCCGTTCCCGGGTCCGACCTCGAGCACGGTCATCCCCGGTTCGATTCCGTGTCGCAGCGGCATTTCTTCCGGAGGCTGGATTCGCCGGCGAAGGGGATTGTCGATGATGTCGGCGGCGAATGCCGGCATCGGGAACTTGTAAAAGTGGCGCACGATCCTCGCAATCATGTGCAGCACGAGGAACAGGAGCGGCAGCCCCACGACGATGGTGATCAGGATTTGCATTGGGGTTGGCATGGCCGTCTCCGGTGGAGATCAATCGAGCGTTTCAAACGTTCTCCCGATCGGCGAAGGCAAACAGATAATCCGAATACAGCAGCGAGTTCGATTCTTTGAAATCGCTGAGCGGCGCTTGACCCAGCGGAACATTCTTGAACAGAACCGGAAGCCCGTTCGCCGTTTGGAAGTCCGGTGAGTCCATCAAGTGGAAATGAAGATGGGGGGAATCGGAATTGCTCGTGTTGCCCACTTTACCGATCACCTGCCCCTGTTTCACGGCATCCCCGGCATCGACCGTCACCGTACCCTCGCTCATGTGCGCATACAGACTGAACTCGCCGTTCTCATGATCGATGATGACATAGTTCCCAAGGATGGCATGATTGAAGTCCATCCCCTTCTCCAGCAGTTCCAGTGTGATTTCAACAATACGTTCTTCGGAATAGTTGAGCGGATTCTCCGCCCATCGATTGGGCCACTGGTTGCCGGCGGACACCACAATCCCGTCACCAACCGCCAGCACCTCCCTCTCAAACAGGAAGTAATCCTTCACGTTTTCCGAACCCGGTGGTGATGAGAGTGCAAATCGTCCATCATCCCCACGCCGGTAGTCGACAACATCCACAGCGAATTCCTGCGAATTGGCCATCCGGTGTCCAAAAACATCATTCCAGGGAGTGCCCATGATGGTGGCGCTTCCCGCGATGGGGAAGATATAGTCTCCCACGCAGCGATAGGGCGTCAGGCGAATGCGGGTCTCGATGGTCTGGCTGCCCGACTCGGATGCCGCCTCGATAGTACAGACGATCTCATCGATCTTCTCTCTCCCCGCATAGTGGAAGGGGAAGAGATCCTGCAACCGCAGGCACGTCGCCTGACCCGGCTCCAGTTGATGGCTCTCAGCATAGGGTTCTTGGGGCATGGGCACATCGCCGAAAAGCATGTGAAGGTTGTACGCCTTCCAAGGACTGGCGGGAGGCTGGGTCAAGCGATTCATCAATGCATTGGTTTCCGAGATCACGTTCCTGACTCCCTCCTCATCCTGCTGAAAGGAAGCGACCTGCTTCCCATCCGCAATCGCGGACAGGACGATGCCGCCAAGAGTCACGGTCGGACCTTGAGGATGATTGCGCAGGAGCAGATCCGGCAGTTTGACGTTCGTGTGCCAGGTGTCGCCGTTCTTGAAGTAGATCGGGATGACTTTCTTGGTCTCAACCAGCGGACAAACGGATAACCCATCCTTCGTCATGATCCATCCTTGATCGATTGTGGCTTCATCTCAATCCCCAGCGCGATCCTTCTGCGCCAGCACGAACAGGTGCTCCGAACCGGGGGAAGTACTGTCTTCAACAAGCCTGGACCAGTGGATCTCGAAGCCGCAATCCCGGAGCAGCCGCAGGTTGGTCTCGGCGTCGAAATGGCTCCAATACATGCGCACGCCGTGGTAGTCCTGCCGGTCATCCTCCAGGTCGTTGGCTCCCAGGCAGAGCAGCGCCAGGCCGGAGGGCTTCAGGATGCGGTAAAAATCCCGCAGCATCGCCTCATGCTCGCGCCGCGGGATGTGGATGATGGCGTAGTAGGAGCAGATGGCATCCAGGCTGTTGGATCGAAAACCGAGATGCGTGAGATCCTGGCAGACGAGCTGTAAATCCGGAACGAGCCGAGATGCCAGGTGAAGCTGTTCCGTGGAGAAATCGACCCCGACGGCTTTGAAGCGTCGGCTCAGCATTTGAGCGACGGGAACACCCGCCCCGCAGCCCGCATCCAGTACCCGCGCCCCCTCGGGAAGCCTGTCGGCGATCTCTCGAAGCAGGAGGACGTCTTCAGAATCTTCGCTGCGGGTGGTCCAATACTCGCCGGCGATCGCATCGTAGCCGCTTCGGACCATGGCTTTCTCATGCATGCCCATCTGACTCCACACGCAGGATCAGCTTGCTGCGGGTTTCCGCTCGCTGAGGTAGAAGGTGATCTCCCCGCTCAGGACCGTCTCGTTGGCAGGATCTTGAATCTCGATCGGAATGCGCACATCGCCCGGCTGCAGGACAGCAGGATCGAGTTGGCAGATCCCGTGCAGCGTTCCCCTAGCCTTCTTCAGGTAGCGCACGGTCATCTCCCGTGGGATCCATCTCAGGTGCCTCGGGATGGAAGCGTCCACGGCGAGCCCCGCCGTTAATTCGCAGAGCGTGCACAGCGCCCCCGCGTTCACGGTCCCGATGTGATTGCGGATCGAACGGCGATCCTTGATGCGGATCGTGCATCCACCAGGTCGTAGATCGGTGACAAGCGGATGGATCCTGGCGAAGAAGGGCGCCCGCAGGCCCACCAATCGGCTGTAGATGTGTTTTCCGAACGGGAACCGCTTCAAACTCTCGAAGTGCTCCAGTAGGGTTTTCATGAAACCTCCTTGCACCGGCATACGCTCCGGCGATCAGCGGTTCATGCGCCAGAGCGTGAAGTTAAGGAAGGAAGCGAAAGCCACCCACAGCAGGTAGGGCAGCAGCAGGTAGCCGCTGACGGGATCGACGCGCCAGAAGGCGATCAGCGTGGCGAGGATCGCCGCCAACAGCATCAGGATCTCGACCAGCGCCCATCCGAGCTGGTTGCGCCCGAAGAAGAGCCAGGACCAGGCGGCGTTGAAGCCCAGCTGCACGGCATAGAGACCGAGGGCCAGACCGGCTCCCGGAAGGTCGATCCGCCTCCAGACCAGCCAGGCAGCGACCGCCATGAGGATGTACAGGATTCCCCACACCGGGCCGAAGAGCCAGTTCGGCGGATTCCACCTTGGTTTGGAGAGCGCTGCGTACCATGGGCCTGTCGGGAATCTCGATCCGACGCCTGCCGCGCCGAAGGTGAAGATGAGCACGACAAACGCTCCGAGGGCAGAAAATGCAGGGTTCATCCGATCATTCTCCTCTGGTTTTGAGGTGGATCAGGCAGTCGAGGGATTCGAGGCAGCCGCCACGCGCCCGGCGAATTCCCGCGCTCTCTGAAGATCCTCCTCGTCGGGATGCTGGTTCACTTCCTCGATGTAACCATCCCACTCCTCCTCATCGGTCACGATCGTGCGATGGATGAACTCCGCGATCTCGGGAATGGGAGCGCCCTGGCAGTGGAAGAAGTCCAGAAACGGAATGTCCTTCTCCTGGCTCACGCGTTGAAAGGTCTGCAGGCATTTCCCAGCCCAAGTCTCGTACAGCTCCCGCTCACGATTCCCGCCCTCGCCCATGTAGGTGGCGTGGGTGACAAAACCCGCAAGCTCGTACGTGGGAGCGTTCGGGATGGCTTCCAGGAAGCGCTTGGCTGGCTGCGCCAGATCGGCATCGTGGCAGGCGGAACCCAGGAAAACCAGGTCGTAGCCATCGAGGAGATCCGGCGCAATCCCTTCCACGCGCTCCAGGCGCACCTCATGTCCATGCGCCGACAGCTCCTCAGACATGGCGGCGGCGATCTTCTCCGTGTTCCGGGTTTGCGAGTAGTATACGATCAGGATTCTCACGATCACCCTACCTTTCGTTTTGAAATCACCATGGCATGGTCAAACCAAAACCGGCAACCCATGCCACGGCACAGCGGTTGAGATGGATTCACCAGCTCTCCGTATCAAGGTGCTCCAGAGCATGCGTCTCCAGGTATCGAACGCTCTGATGCCCCTGTACCGGGATGTCTCTCGGGGGCTTCTGCCATGTTCCAACAAACCGGATGATCCACTTGGCCCATGGCGGATAGCGATCCTCACCCACCAGGCGAGCGGGCGCTGCGGACTCGATGGCGGCAATCCTTGCCCGACCGACCATGCGACCCCGGAACACCAGGTAGATGAAGTCACCAGGTTGAGCCCTGGTCGGCCTGTAAGCAAGCGGCACGTAGTGATCCTCGCGAGAGAGGATCTGATTGACGAACGCCTCTCCATTTTCGCTGGGTATCGTGCGCGTGAAACTGGACATCGTCCGATCCTATGTGCCCCCTCGCCCGGCTGGCGAGGAACTACGTTCTGCGCCTTCGCATCACCCAGCGCACAAACCAAACCAGAGCGCCCACCAGTAGGAGCACGAAGCTCCCGCCGACCATGATCCATTTCAACATCGTGAAGACCGATGCCAGGCTGTCCACAACTGCCGTGGGGATCGGGTAGCGAGCCATGACCAGCGCTGCGGCGAGATTCTCCAGATAATCCAGGATCACACCCAGGACGGGCACCAGATTCGCCAGCTGCCAGGTGCTATCCGCCGCAAACGCTCTGCGGAAGATCCAGCTGATCCCCATGGTGAGAAAGAAGCCGTACACCAGCGGCCAGGCCAGATCGAAGGTGAAGCGCGCCCGGATGTACGCCTGCCGGCCCGCTTCGCCATAACTTTCCGCGAATGCGTACAGATCCTCTGCGGTGTAATAGAACGACATGTCCGGAGAGCCGGCATCTCCCGTGGCGGCTTCCGACTGCGCTGCCTGGCTGGGCAGCGCCAAGGCTGTGAAGAGCAGGAAGATGACCAGGGAAATCAGGGTGACGGGACCGCTGGCGGCACGATGCATCCAGTCCGAGAATTTTCGGCAGAACATTTTTCCTCCAGGAAGCAATCTTACCTTCTTCGACGCGCTTAGCCTATAGAACGCCTCTCTGCAGGAGAGGCACCAAAGCGCGCAAGGAACCCCAAGTATACCTTCCCATGCAGGCATGGACGATGTGGGATGGTTCCGGCCATCCATGCTCAGTTCCGATTTCGACATCATCGACGTCCTCAGAAGATGTGTGCGCTGAAAATGGATCTGAAAACCTGGCAGGATCAAAGGAAAGATAAAGGTCTCCTTGGAAGAGGCATGAACTGCAAGGCCATCGAGCTCGTTTAAGTATCTGAGAGTGAATCAAACCAGCAAGCACAGGGGATGGTTGGTTGCACATTTCCTGGAAGATTCCCCCTCCATCCTTGCTATAATGGGTCTTTCCAACTCGAAGCATGGATTGCAGGAAAGTTAGGAGCTGCAAGGAACATCCAGGTTGATCGCTTGATCGAGAGCGCCGCGAACGGCGTCCTTCAAACCGGGTAAGCAGACACTCATAAGGACAAAGGGATGGAGACATCGCAACGCAGAAGCCCCAGCGGGATGAAGGCCTTCTGGATCGCCTGGGCAGGGCAATTGATCTCCTTGCTGGGCAGCGGTATGACTCAGTTCGCATTGACGATCTGGATCTACCGCGTCACCAGCAGGGCTACGGACCTGGCGCTGATCGGGGTCTTCTTCATGGTCCCCCTGCTGGTCATGAGCCCGATTGTCGGCTTGATGGTGGATCGCTACAACCGCAAGCTGATGATGATGCTCAGCGACCTGGCTGCCGGTGCGACCACGGTCGTCGTCTTCTTCCTCTACACTTCGGGGAATCTGGAAGTCTGGCATCTGTATGTGAATGCCGCCATCAACGGTGTCTTCCAGGGTTTTCAATGGCCCGCCTATTCCGCCGCGCTTTCCATGATGGTCGACAAGAAGCAATATGTGCGCGTCAGCAGCCTGCTGGATGTCGCTGGCCCGGCGTCCGGAATCGTCTCCCCCATCCTGGGGGGCGCCATCATCGGCCTGGGAGATGCCGGCGGTTTTGACGGCTTGACGATCATCATGCTCATCGACATCGTTTCTTTCATCGCCGCCATCGCTTCACTGCTGTTCATCCACATCCCGAATCCCGACCCGCAGGCAGCCGAAAAAACCCGGGGAGAGGGCTTCATCCAGGAGGCGCTTTACGGCTTCCGGTACATCCTACAACGCCCTGCACTGCTGGCGCTGCAAAGCGTGTTCATGGCCGGCAACTTCATCTTCAGCATGGCTCGCGGCACGCTGCTAGCGCCCATGTTGCTGGCACGTACAGGCACCAATGCCTGGATCTTCGGCGCCTCTCAAACCATCGGCGCCATCGGCATGGTGATCGGAGGCGTAGTCGTGGGTGCCTGGGGAGGCTTCAAACGGCGCATTCACGGTGTCCTTCTGGGTTGGGCGATGGGGTTCTTCGGCATATTGATCACCGGATTTGGGCGCTCCGATCCAAGCTGGATGATCGGCATCTGGGCTGTGGGAATCTTTCTCGCCGCGCTGATCGTGAGCTTGATCAACGCCTCCAACCAGGCTATCTGGATGGCCAAGGTCCCGGTCGAGGTGCAGGGGCGCGTGTTTTCAGCCCGGCGCCTGATCGCCTGGTTCGCCAATCCACTGGCCGCGCTGATCGCCGGCCCGCTGGCGGATTATGTCATGGAACCCGCCATGATGGTGGGAGGGCCGGCAGCAGGAACTTTCGGATGGTTGGTGGGAACCGGCCCGGGAGCCGGCATGTCGCTGCTGTTCATCCTGACAGGGTTTGTGGGGCTCGCAGTCAGTCTCGGATCCTATCTCATCCCGCTGATCCGCGATGTGGAGTCCATCCTGCCCGACCACGACGCCGTAGGCGCTGAGGGTTAGGATTCCAGACCGGCTTCCTCTGCGGCTCAAGCATTCCTTGAGCGCGC
>DUET01000017.1 GCA_011192015.1 Anaerolineae bacterium | reverse complement strand
TAGGGGCTTTCCCGCAATCCCTCGCGGCGATCGCTCTCGAGCTTCCAGTAGCGTTCGATGCGCACGCGGCCATGTTCGAGGATCAGGCGGTGGGCGGGGAGAAGCATCTCCACGTCCTTGAGAATCGTGCGCGGCTGCTGCACGGAGCCGAAAGTCAGCAGCTGCCGCACGGCGACCGGATCGATCTGCCTCTCGACCAACCCACTCGCGAGCAGAGCCTTCACTTCCGATGCAAACACCACACGCCCGGCATGCATGGCATAGAGAAGCGGCTTGATGCCCAACTGGTCGCGCGCCAACAGCAATCGCTCGCCATTGCGCCGGTCGTAGATCGCCAGGGCAAACATCCCCCGCATGCGATTCAAGAAGTCATCCCCGTAGTGCTCGTACATGCGAAGGATGACTTCCGTATCCGACCTCGACGTAAAGGTGTAACCCTTGTCTTCCAACAAACGACGTTCGCTCTGAAAGTTATAGGTCTCACCGTTGTAGACGATCCAGATCGTGCGCTCCGGATTGGACATCGGCTGATGTGCCGCTGTGGATAGATCCAAGACACTCAAGCGAGCCATGCCGATTGCCAAACCGGAACCCATGTACACGCCCCGATCGTCAGGTCCACGATGGCGCATGGACTCGACCATGGCCTCAACGACCTGCTGGGTACCGTTCCCCCACACGCCACAAATTCCACACATCGAGTTGAGGATTTCCTTTATTGAAGATGAACCGTGAAGACCATGCCATACCAACCATACGCGAAGAGCTCGCGCAGCTTGATCCCGGGATTCCTCGCCAGCCATTCGCTTACAGCCTTTTGCTCGCCGAAGTCTGGTTGGTTGCGGAAGTTCCGCCAATCATCGAACACGATCACAGATCCTGTCGAAAGACGCGTGGTGAGGAAGTTGAGAACCGGAACGGTGGATTTGTAAAGATCGCAGTCGATCCAGGCGGCAGCGATCTTCTCGAGGCCATATTGGGCTGTGTCTGGAGGGGCCAGGGTCTCGTCGAACCAACCCTTCACGGCCAGAATTCTGCTCAGATCCACCCCGGCTGCTTCCATGTGGGCCAGGAATTCCTCTTCGCTGCAGGAGAATTCCTTTTCGTGGAAATTCCCCGTGTATCCAGCGACGGCGTCGATGCCCTCGGGTTTCGGAAGCCCTTCGAAGGAATCGAAGGCGGCGAACTTCATATCTGCAAAGAAGGAGGCCATCGACTTGTAGGCTTGTTCGAAAGTCGTCCCTCGATAGACGCCGAACTCGGCGTAATCCCCCGGGATCTGTGCGGAGATCAGGTATTCGGCAACCTGCTGAATGGCATAAAACCGGCGATTGAAGGCCTGATATTCCAGCCGGTCCACGCGTTCGGCAAGATCCTTCATTCTCCTGCGCAGGTTGAAGGGGTATGTGAGGAAACTCCAGATCCGTCGCAAAGCCATTCGAATTCTTACTCCGTGTCCTCGTTGGGTTCCTTCCCTCTTGAGATTTGATGCGAGAATCGGCATTGATATGTTCCGGGATAGGTCTGCCAATGCATCAGGAATTCCGGATCCGGCTCGACCTTGAGGGTCGTGACATAGGTGATGCCGTCAATGTCCTCGCCTATCGAACCACTTCGACCCAACCAAAGTCCGAGCAGGTAGCTGCCGGGTTTGAGCAGCACATCGTTGAGATGGAAACGAACGGACGCTTCCTGGCCTTGCAAAAGGCTAAGGAAAGATCCCTGCAGTGCGGTATTGACGTCAACCAGGCGATAGCCTGTGGAGTCGTAGATGATCAGAGCGACGTTGGCATCTTCGATGGCTGCTTGCGCTTTGATTTTCAGATCGACCACAAGCCCCTTCCCTGTTTGCATGATCGGGAGCGGACTTCCATCGGCATCCCGATAGGATAACTTTGCGGATGTGAATTGTGCCTTGCCCGATCCATATCTCTCGACACCGCTCAAATCCGATGTGTCATCATCCGCAGTGTACAAACGCGATTGATAGTAGGACGTCACCTCGTGGACTTCGCCATCCTTGACGATCCGGCCTTCTTCGATGAGCAGGCAGCGGTTGCAGAGAGAGACGATGGCTCCCATATTATGGCTGACGAACAGCACCGTTCGCCCCTCTGTGGCAACCTGCCCCATCTTCCCCAGACACTTCTTCTGGAAGGATGCATCCCCCACAGCAAGCACCTCATCCACAAGCAGGATCTCCGGTTCCAGATGAGCCGCTACCGCAAAGGCCAAACGAACATACATGCCGCTGGAGTAGTGTTTGACAGGGGTGTCGATGAACCGTTCGATTTCAGCGAATGAGACGATACGGTCGAATCGATCTTCGATTTCGGCGCGGCGCATCCCGAGAATGGCGCCGTTCAGGAAGATATTCTCACGACCAGTCAGTTCGTGATGAAAACCCGTTCCAACTTCGAGCAGGGACCCGACGCGCCCGCGTATCTCGACACGCCCTTCAGTGGGTTCTGTGATGCGTGAGAGGATCTTCAACAGGGTGGATTTCCCTGCGCCGTTGCGTCCGATGATGCCTACGACTTCGCCGGGATGAACGTCAAACGATACATCTCTCAGCGCCCAGAACTCCTTCTC
>DUET01000016.1 GCA_011192015.1 Anaerolineae bacterium | reverse complement strand
TGCACCACACCAGCGGGTTGCGGGGCAGCTTCCCGGAGCTGCTGGCACTGGCCGAATGGCGTGATGCCGACGTGACCACGACGGATGACGTCTACAAGCTGCTCCAGGCCCAGCGTGAGTTGAACTACCCTCCGGGAGAGGAATACCTCTACGTCAATTCCAATTACGTCCTGCTGGCGCTGATCTGCGAACGGGTGAGCGGGAAGAGCTTCGCCGCCTTCTGCCAGGAACGCATCTTCGGACCATTGGGCATGACCCGCTCGTCCATCCATGACTCCCTGCTGAGGCTGATCCCCGGACGCGCCTCCGGCTACTACGAAGATGATGGAAGCTGGTTGCACGCGCCGCTGAATGACACGGTGGTCGGACCGACGAACGTGTATTCCACAGTCGAGGACATGGCCAAGTGGGACGAAAATTTCTACAGCGGGAAAGTCGGCGGCCAGGCCATCATGGAACGCATGCAGCAGCCTGGCCGTTTGAACGACGGCACCGAGCTGGATTATGCCATGGGATTGATGGTCGGGCCCGGCCACAGCTATCGTGGCTGGGAGGTGGTAGAGCATGGCGGGAGCCAGGGCGGCTACAGCTCCTGGATGGTGCGCTTCCCCGAACTACATCTGAGCGTCGTCGTGCTCTTCAACCACTTCCTGTGGGACATGCAGGGTTACGCTTTCAGGGTCGCTGATCTGTTTCTGGAGGAGAGGGCGGTGCCTGAGCATCCAGCGAAACAGGAGCAAGCCACGGAGCAGGCGCCTGCAACGGTCGAGCTGCGCCCCGATCAACTGAGGGGGAAGGTCGGCAGTTACTACAACGATGCACGGGTCGCCGTGCGGAAGGTCACCCTGGAAGGGGATCGGCTTCGATACGACGGGCATGTTCTGATCCCACTGAGGGAGAATCGGTTCTTCTTTGAGGTGGAACCCCAAACCCAGGTCGAGTTCACGCCTGCCGGCGATGGCACCGCCGAGGCGATGACGACGATCACACCCTCCGGCGAATATGGCTATGATCGCGTGGACGCAACCTCTCCCAGCTCCGCTGAGCTGGCGCAGGTTGCGGGACGCTACTACAGCCCCGAGCTGGACATCACTTGGAGGCTGGAAGCCGCTGAGGAGCATCTGGTTGCCAAACGCCGCAAGTACGTTGACAGCATGCTCACACCGCTATTCAAGGATGCCTTCAACGACGATTGGCTGCCCATCATGGGTTATCCGACGACCTACACGGTTGTGTTCGAGCGCGATGCGCAGGGCGCCGTCGATGGGCTGCGCGTATCCGGCACTCGCGTGCGCAAGCTCAAGTTCACGAAACGGACCGATTGAGTCCCTGTGCCCTTGTATCGGCTCTCGAAGTTCCGCCTGCCGGGCAAGGGGCAGTCGGCCAGCGATGGCGCTGTGATCCAGGCCACCAGCGCTACACCTGCCCCGTTTCAAGTACCCATCCATGGAGGAACGTACAACATGCCAAGTTCCGATTTCGAAAGCATGCGAAAGGACGTCATCTTGGAAATCATCCGGTTGACGGAGGAGAAATACGTCTACCCCGATGCCGGGAAGAAGATTGCAGCTCATATCCAGAAGAAGCTGGAAGGCGGTGAATACGACGACATCGCCACGGAGCAAGCCCTTGCCAGCCAACTGACCACGGATCTGCGCTCCATCTCAGGCGATCATCATTGGAGCGTGAGATATGATCCCAAGGGCGCCGCCACGAGTGTCGATCCGGAAAACGAGCCCGATGAGGATCGTATGGCGCGTTACTTAGAGGCCTCGCGCAAGAAGAACTTTGGTTTCGAGCGTGTCGAGAGGCTGAAGGGCAACATCGGCTACATCGATCTGCGCTATCTCCATCCCAGCGAGCATGCCGGGGAGACGGCCGTGGCGGCCATGCAATTCGTCGCCCATTGCGATACATTGATCATCGATCTGCGGCAGAACCACGGCGGCTATCCCAGCATGGAGCAGCTGCTCGCAAGCTACCTCTTCGATTCGGAACCACGGCTTTTCAACACCTTCTACTATCGTCCCACCGATGACACGCAGCAGTTCTGGACCTTTCCGCACGTGCCCGGCAGGCGGCGGCCCGACATCCCCCTCTATCTGCTCATCAGCGGCGATACAGGATCTGGAGCGGAGGCATTCGCCTACAGCTTGAAGTATATGGGCAGGGCGACCTTGATCGGAGAGACCACGAAGGGCGCTGCTCATCCTGTGACCAAGGAAATCGTCCAGGGCGTATTTGACGTTCGGCTGCCTTATGGGCGCCCCATCAATCCCGTCACGGGAACGAATTGGGAGGGCAAGGGCGTGGAGCCGCACATCGCGGTGCCTGCCGATGAGGCCCTCAAGATCGCGCATCTGCACGCCATGGAGAATCTTTTCGAAGGGTGTCAGGACGATGACGAGAAAGCATCCCTGATGTGGGCGATGGAGATCATCGAGAGTGAATATTCACCCACCGTGTTGGATGAGACGGCCTTGTCCAGGTTCGAAGGTGCATATGAGATGCTGAGATTCTTCGTCCGGGATGGTGATCTGTTTTATGGTCACGCAGAGATCCCCGACGCCTGGAAGCTGATCCCCATCTCGGAGACCCGATTCCGGTTGGATGAGGACATGAAATTCGAGTTCGTCCTGGATCCATCGGATCAAGTTTGTGCAGTGAGGACCACTTTTGTGGACGGGCGGCCTGAAAGACACACCGAGAAGACGGAGCCGGACCCAGGCTAGACGACCGTGCTGAACCACCCTCGATAAGGGATTCGAGCAGGCAGGTTTCGATGATTGCATATCGTCACACTTTGGAAGGCATCTCGCCCGATCAACTGAAGGGATTCTTCGTCGGGTGGCCGAACCCCCCCTCCAAGGAGGCGCATTACCGCCTCTTGGAGCACAGCGATGCCATCGTCATCGCCGTGGAGGAGCGCTCCGAGCGCGTGGTCGGATTCATCACCGCGCACACAGACCAGGTACTCTCAGCGTACATCCCGTTCCTGGAGGTGCTGCCGGACTACCAGGGTCGCGGGATCGGTCGCCAATTGATGCGTCTGATGCTGGATCGTCTCAAGGACTTCTACATGGTCGATCTGCTTTGTGATGAGGATCTTCAGGAGTTCTACGCAAATCTGGGCATGAGGAAGGCGACCGGCATGATGGCCCGTAACTATGAACGCCAGACGGGTGAGAAGCTCGTGGAATGATCTGGCCGGGAGGGGGTTCGTTCCACTGGGACGAGAAGTATTCCAAACAGGCCACAATAAGGAGCAGGCATGAGCGTTCGATTTCGTCCCTATGAGGCTGCGGATTTTTCGCTGGTGAGTGACTTTCTGAACCAGCACTACCAGCCCGGCAGCCGGGACGGCAACTGGCTCCAGCCGGCCTGGGAATACATGCACACGCATCCCACGCTGGATGAATCCGCCCTCGATCGCATCCGCATCTGGGAGGAGGCCGGAGAGATCGTCGCCGTAGCACATTACGAGGGTCGATTGGGCGAGGCGTTCTTCCAGGTCCATCCCGGCTACAACCACTTGAAGGCCGAGATGCTCGATCATGCCGAGGCGAATCTCTGCGGAGAGACCGAGGAAGGCGAGCGCTATCTGCGCGCCTTCATCAATGACTTCGATCCTGCGTTCGAAGCCATTGCGGAGGCGCGAGGTTATGCCGTGGTCGAACGATTCGCCAGGCCGTTATCTGAGTTCCCCATTCCGAATCCCTTCCCCGAGATCGAGTTGCCGGAGGGATTTCGTCTCAAGAGCCTGGCCGATGAAAACGATTTGCGGAAGATTCATCGCGTGCTGTGGCGGGGCTTCAATCATCCGGGCGAGCCGCCTGAGGATGAACTCGAAGACCGCAGGAAGATGCAATCCGGCCCCAATTTCCGCAAGGACCTGACCATCGTGGTCGAGGCGCCGACGGGCGATTTCGTCTCCTTCTGCGGGATGTGGTATGTGGGGGCAAACAAGCTGGCCTATGTGGAGCCCGTGGCCACGGATCCGGATTACCGCCGCATGGGACTGGGCAAGGCGGCGGTGCTGGAGGGGATCCGGCGCTGCGGAGAAGAGGGCGCCGTGGTAGCCTATGTCGGATCGTATCAGGAGTTCTATCTGACCATGGGGTTCCGCAAGCTGTTCGACTGCCGGTGTTGGGAGAAGCGTTTCTAGTCGCGCAACAGGGGAATTATACGCAGCTGGAGGATTCATTCCCGAGGAAGGAGCCATCACCATGTTCGATCCGGAAGCCATCCGAATCTTTCTGGAGAAGGTCCCGGACCTCAGGAATCCGTGGAAGGTCTTGCTGACCCTGGGCTATCTGCTGCTCTTGTGTCTGGCATGTGTGGCCTTCTTCTTGCTCGGTCGCCTCGCATGGTACGTTCCGCTTCTGACACAATTTGCGATGGCTGTCGTGACGACGGTCATCAGTTGGGTGCATTTCAAGGTCGTGGATCACTACCGGGATCGTTATGGATCGATGGCCTATCGCCATTACTTCTATCACCTGATGCTGCCCTATCTGGTGACCTGGTATGCGTGCTTCTTCCATCCACTCTTCATCGCCGGACCAGCACTCCTGCCGGCGTGGCTCGCGATGGGACTGGCGGTGTTCTTCCTCTTGATGTTCATACTCACCAACATCCATATCGAACGCGCCGGCTTCCACATGGTCACCCATGGCATGGATGTGTTCACTGTATTCACAGATGAGGCGACGCTTGTCTACAGCAAGATCTATGGCTTCGTTCGACACCCACTGTACCTGTCGCTGACTTGCGGATGCATCGGGCTGGCGCTTCTGCGCAACAACGGAATTGCCCTTCTAGCTTCCCTGCTGCAACTCATTCCTGCGCTGGCAGCGGGTGCCTGGGAAGACCGGGAGTTGATCGCCAGGGTCGGGGAGGAGCATCGAGCCAATATCCGCCGTACAGCGGCCTTGTTTCCATACCGGCGATTGTGGGCGTTCTTGAAGCTGATGTTCTTCATGACGAAGGAATCTGCCTGAAAGATCCATGGCTTGGAATTTTGGACTTCGATGTTGAGATCTTCTAATCTTGAATGGGAGGAAAGAGATGACGAAGCAACCGGAATTCGATCTGCAGGCCGCCCATCGATATTTTTCGGCAACGTGCTTCAACATGGCATGGGGGCTGATGGACAAGTCTGAGCGAACCGCTGAAGAAGATGAGATGATGATCCGCCTGAGCTTGGCCTCCCACTGGCATTGGACGCAGCGAGAAGACTACGCAAAAACGAACGAATCGATCGCCTACTGGCAGACCTCACGCATCTATGCCATGTTGGGACAAGGGGAAACAGCGAGGCATTACGGTCAGTTGTGCCTCGCGGCTAGCCGGGGTGAGGACATTCCACCTTTCGCCCTCGGTTTTGCCTACGAAGCCTTGGCCCGGGCTGAGATGGTGGCGGGGGATCGTGACAAGATGGAAGCCTACCTGAACAAGGCGCGCCAGGCGGCCGAAGCCATCCAAGAAGCTGAATCTAAGAAGATGCTCGAGAAGGATCTGGATACGATCCAATAATCGGACCGTCTGGAAGTCTGCTGTAAAACCTTCTCTGAGGAAGCAGGCGCGATGAAAATCGATGCGGTACGGTTGCGAGAGTGCATCCGGGATCAAGCCGAACCGGAGCCCTTTTCGGGTGTGGTTCATCTGACGAAGGGAGAGGAGGTTCTCTTCGAAGAAGGGTTGGGTCTTGCCATCCGGGCGGAGCGCATTCCCAACACGGTCGACACACGCTTTCAGACCGCCTCGGGCTGCAAGATCTTCACGAGCGTCGCTGTCTGCCGGCTGGTGGAACAGGGGAAATTGAGCTTCGACGCCCTGCTGAGCGAGTGTGTGGACGTGACGTTCCCGAACTTCGCCCCGGAGATCACGATCCATCACCTGCTGACGCACAGCTCGGGCATTACCTCCTACTTCGAGGAGGATGTCGATCCGGATTACGAGGCGCTGTGGCGCGATCTGCCCATGTACAGGGTGAGAGGGCCGCGTGATTTCCTGCCCCTGTTCCAACACAAGTCCATGAAGTTCGCGCCAGGCGAGCGCTTCGAGTACAACGATGGTGGATACATCCTGCTGGGATTGGTGGTCGAGAGCGTCGCAGGAGTGGACTTCACGACCTTCGTGCAGGAAAACGTGTTCATGGCTGCAGGCATGCTGGATTCGGGATATTTCGCGGCAGACCGGCTGCCCGAACGAACCGCCTACGCCTACATCAAGGACGACGACGCCTGGCGAACCAACATCTTCGCGGTTCCCATCATCGGGGGGGCTGATGGCGGCGCCTACACCACGGCGCCGGACATGGCCCGGTTCTGGCGCGCCTTGACCTCCGAGAGGCTCTTGAGTGCCGATCTGAAGAGTCAGTTGTTGGAGCCCCAGATCGTCACGACGGGGGATTCGGCCTCGACGCATTACGGCTATGGGGTTTGGATCGACCAGGCGGAGGGATCGATGCGCAGTTATTTTGTGGCGGGATTCGACCCGGGCGTTGCCATGAAGTCGTCCTTCTACCCGGAAGAGAATCGGATCCTGACGGTCATCGGGAACACGAGCCACGCCGTATGGCCGCTTTGTGAGAAACTGGAAGCATTGCTGGGTTTGTGAACGCTGCTTGTGGGATGCTTCAAACCTGAAGATGATTTCTGTATAGCAAGGGTAAGCTCCCAGGAGAAATCCCGGGAGCTTACCTTGTGACAGCGATGGCGGCT
>DUET01000015.1 GCA_011192015.1 Anaerolineae bacterium | reverse complement strand
TACACGAATATGCTTCCCAGTCTCAAACTGCAGTACAACTGCAGTATGCACAATACAATAATGACTGGATAACAAGAAGGTGAACCGAAAATACGGGGGATTCTCCCCTATTTCCCCCTAGATCTAAGGCGCCCCTGGTGCGATTCGAACGCACAACCGTCGGATTAGAAGTCCGGCGCTCTATCCATTGAGCTACAGGGGCATGGATGGATCTGCGAGGCGATTATGCCACACGCGCCGCGTGGATACAAGGTGATCGAAGCTCGCTCGAAGGAATCGGCTGCCTAGGTTCCCAGAAGGGGACGAATGCCCTTGTAGACGCGCGGGCCGGAGAACGTGCGCATGATCGTTTTGGGCGAGCGGTTCAAGCGTTCACCGAGCTCTGTCGGCGTGAGGGGTTGGTTCCCATTGGCGGAGAAAACGCGGAATACGGCGTTGACCATGCTGGTCTGCGGCGTGATATAGTCCGGCTGGCGGGAGCAGTGGGAGATGAGTGCGTGCTCGATGCCCCCCACCCTCGTCACGACCGCCGTTTCGGGATCGACGTAGTCGATCTGCGCATCGGCATCCAGATCGGAATACTTCTCCTGGTGCTCAGAGCACAGATGGCTGCGAAGGTAGACGTCCAAATCCCGGTCGGCTCGATCCCACCATTCGTAATCGATATGGAACTTGGTCTCCAGCGTTGGACGCACCAACCTGCGAGCGGGCGCTTTCTCCTGGGCACTCATTCCTGTCTCCATGAAGATTCATCGAAGCGCCAGTACAGATCGCCGACATGCTCGTAGTAGGGTTGCGTGACCAGATCGGCGAACAACGGACCCGGTGGAACGCGCCGGAACACGTTGACCCCGGAATACAGCGCCTGGGCATGCACGGCGGTTTGTGGGTTGAGCTTGGCCAACTCACGGAAAACATGAGCAACCAGTCGATCAAGCGGCATGTTCCGCTGCGACCCCCGCAGCCAGACTTCGTCCAGAACCGTCGCATCCACCAATCCCACGACCATCAGTTCATCGTACGAAGTTCCCAGTGGTTGTTTGAGCATCGTGAAGCCGGTGCGATCTCCATCATGGATAGCCACCGTGCGGATCCACTCATTGCGCTTCCTGCGCTTGTCGGCCTCGACGATCACTTCTCCCGGCTGCTTGCCGCGGCGTACTCGAATCAACCCGCCCGCGGGAACCTCGTAGCGCCGATACCAATCCTCCAGACCGAAAACATATCGCTCGGCGCGCACGACCCAACCCGGGAAGGAATCCCCGCTGTGGCCGTCGATGAGGATGAAGCGGATTCGAGGCGCTTCGTAGGCCGTCGGGAACAACGGCTTCAAGCGCGACGACAGAGGCAGCGTGCCCACGCGCCAGTGAGGGAACAGCAGGGGAAAGGTTACAACCTCGACTTCTTCGCGCGAGGGCGGCAGATCGCTCAGTTCATCATCCAACTGCTGCTCCAACGCAAGGAGATCCTCGGTGAGCTTGGAGCGGTCGACCATGTAGGCCTCGGCTTCCAATCGCGGAGGCGTAAAGAGCACTTCCGGCGGTTCCAGGCGTTTGAGGAACCACAGGATCTGGCCGGCCGGGCCTACTTCGTCGAAGCGCTCATTTTCCTGCAGGGCATAATCCAGAGAGAATTCCGCCAGGAGAGGATCGAGATCGGCGGGTAAATCGATGTGTTCCAACAGCGCGCTGGTCGGCAAGGGACCGCCTTCCGCAACATCCAGCACGGCTTCGGCCAGATTCAGGTGGCCTTCATGCACCTCCGCCAGCAACGGCTTAGGGAACCAGCGTCCCGCAATGCGTACGATGTCAGCCGTCTTCTCCAACCGTTCTTCAAGCTTGACGCCGATGGAATCGCCCTTATGCTCGACGATGTATTCCGGTCTCTCGAAATCGCTCTTGGTCTCGGATTCCTCGGGCACCTTGTTGAGCGCATGTTCGTCCAACCGCGCCGCAAATTACATGCGCCGATTGTCATCCTGGAAGGCGACCTCGATGACATCGAACGAACCCTGGTCCGGGTTCTCCCCGGAACGAATCCCGATCACCTCGCCCAGCGCGTTTCCCATGACCGGAAAACGCAGGACCTGCCCCTTCTCGAACGCGTTGGCCGGCTTGTAGTCCTCGTGGTCATCCTGGCTGGCGCGCAGGGCTTCCTCTTCCAGCTTGGCCAAGCGATGCACAACCAACGCATCCACCATCTCGAGCGTCGTCAGTGGAGCTTCCCGCTCGAGCAGGAGGTTCAGGATCAATTCGAGGTCATCATCGGCGACTTTCAATTCCGTCCAATAGACCTCTGTGGAAGAAGCTTTGGGAGAAGCCATGCTCAAGGATTTGCCGTTCGCAGAATTTTTCCAGGGGAACCATTCGCCATTATACTACATGCAACCAGGTGAACATCCATGAACGAGAATATTGTAAAGGTAGGCAGCGTCTCCGGCAAGATCGAGGCGGAAATCCTTCGAGGCCTGCTTGAGTCCAACGGCATCCAAGTCTGGCTGTCCACGGAAGCCGCAGCCACGGCCATTGGCCTTGGTGTGGGGCCGTTGGCTGAAGTCGATTTGATGGTCTTGGAAACGCAGGTCGAACAAGCCACGCAGGTCATCCGGGATTACCGCTCAGGAATTGCTACTGCAGACGATTAGGGGAATGCGGTCGAGGTCCATTCCATGGGATCCACCGGGACTCCCCCTACCACCACCTCCCAGTGAAGATGTGGCGCAGCCACGCGGCCCGTGTTCCCCACCAAACCGATGGTCTGACCTTTCTCCACCATGTCTCCCACCGAGACCAGAATCCGTGATTGATGCAGGTAAGCCGTGAACACGCCCCAACCATGGTCCAGGACCACGGAATTGCCGCGTATGGTCAGGGACTGCGCGAAGACGACGCGTCCGGAAGCCGCGGCGGTGATGTCCTCCCCCATGAGACTGTAGAAATCCAACCCGGTGTGGTACGTGTAGTACCCGATGCGGTTGTAGTTGCGCCGTGAACCGAAGACCGAAGGGAACACTTCCGTGCGTGTGGCCGGGAAAGCGAACGGCCCATCCCAGAAACGCTCCGGGGAAACCTCCGCCATGATCGAATCCCAAAGCTCCTGCTCGGCTTCGATGGTGGCTGGATCCGTTGTGACTCCAGAGACCTCCAGGACCGGGTCGTAACCGAAATACGCCGGGATCAAAGGAATCGGTTGACGAAATGCGTAGCGCGTGGGGCTTTCGGGTGAAGCGCGCAGTTCGATCTCCAGATCATAGGTCCCCGGGTCCGCAATCGCGCTCACACCTTGCAGGGCGACAAGCTGCAGCGGCTCGAGCTCATGGAAACTCAAGGACCACTCCCCCAATCGCCCCTCCGCCCAGGATTGTTCGGTGAGAGTCAGCAGAACACGCGCCGTATTGCCTTGAACGAGAGTCTGCGGATCGATCTGGACATCGGTGATCGTCTCGGGAAGCGCACTCGTACCCGCTTCCCCCTCATCGAGCCAGAGCGGATTCCCCGGCACAATCCACATTCGATCCGAATGGCGGTTGACACGCGGAGCGCGCCAGGGGTTGATACCCTCGCGAATGGCCAGCTCCAGCAAGGTTTCTCCAACAACGGGCAGCAAGGTTCGGCTCGAAGGCAGTTCCGAAGGAAGATCTCCTTCCTCTGGAAGGATCAGGGGCTGGCCGGCGTAGATGCGTTCGGGATTCAGCCAGCGATTGAGGCGCGCGAGCCGTTCATCCGACACGCCGTAGCGAAGGCTCAAACTGGATGTGTTTTCACCAAAGGCAATCTCTCCGCCTGTTAGCAGATAGCCGGAAAGACCGTAGTAGCCGGGAATGACCAACACCGTGCCAGGCACGAGCAGATCGGGATTGGCGATCCCATTCACGGCGATCAACTCGTCCACCGTCGTCCCGAAAGCATGGGCGATGCCGCTGAGGGTGTCTCCCTGCTGCACCCGATAGAACGGCTCGTCCTGCTGGGCTGCGACGCCCAAAGGCACGGTGGCCATGACCAACACCCAGATCACGATCAAGACGCTATGCTTGAGCTTCATCCACGAACTCCAACCAATCCCCCGGATGGACACCTTCCAGAATCGAAGGCCGCCCTTCGAGCACATAACGCGCCGCGGCTTCGGGACGGTAGATGCCCAACGGCCGCGCCAGGGTCTTTCCGACGACGCGAAGCGATGAATCGATCCAAACCACCCCCAAGGAGAAGAAAACACCGAACATATGAATGGCAGCGAGCGAGATGCTGTCCTTTTGACCGACGAGCAATAATCCCTGACCGTCGGGAAGTTTGGAACGAAAAGTCAATCCTCGCAAGCGACAGAGATGCGACTCGCACCAGCGTGCCAAGACCACCATCTCACCCTGGCGAGTTTGATTGCGTACCCTAACCCAACGAGCCATGGATCATCCTCACAAAAAAGGGGCGACTGCCGCCGCCCCACCCGCTACGCCTTGGTTTGACGTTATTGCGGACTTCCGATGAATTTCTCGATGCTGTCGACGAGATCCTGCACCTTGAAGGGTTTGGTGATGTAATCCTCGGCTCGGGCAATGTACAGACCTAAAACCTTGTCAATCGACTGCGCCTTCGCCGTAACGACGACAACAGGAATCGTGCTCAATTCAGGATCGTCCTTCACCTGCTGGAAAACTTCCCACCCGTCCATGTCCGGCATCATGAGATCGAGAAGGATCAAATCCGGTTTCTTTTCACGTACAACTTTCAAGCCCTCGACACCACCATCCGCACCGATGAATTCGAAGCCCTTACCCTCGAGAATGGCGCGGAGCAACTCGATCATGTCCGGCTCATCCTCGATGCATACGATACGTTTCGCCTCCGTTGTCATCCTAACCTCGCCTGGGGGAGACTCGTTCACAAGTTTACCATAGGTGTTAGGGCAGAAAAACACTCCATGGTCCCATTCTACAGCGCTTGCGTTCTTGCTTCCAAACTCCTCGCAGCATTCGCTTTCTGTTTCGTGTGGGAATCTTGTTAAACTCTCGTTTTATTTCCTGATGGAAAAATGCTTTGCTTATGCGTTTAAATTGGGTTAGAATAAAGGAACAATCGAGGCCATATTTTGGCATTCGCCATTCATCGTCATCTTTCGTGGGAGCGAATCTCCCTTTGAACCGGAAGGCTTCATCCCGCCTTCTCAAAGCGGCTACCATCAACGACTCAGATGACCTCCCATTCTACAAGCCGCATCCAGGAACCAAGAACGAGCTTCCCGCTTCCAACTCGTAGTTAGGCACTTCCTAACCAGCCGCTGATCTCCATGTTCATCCAGCGGGAGACGAAACACATTCTTGTTGCCATTCGTTCCAGAATAATGCATTCGTGAAAGGAGGCAGTCAAGAAGCATTCTCGGGAAAAGCCAGGATGGAATTCGGACGGTTATCTTTGGAAGCATTCATCGACCATTCACGATTACCTTCCGTCCGGATCGATCGAAAGGACACTCACGATTCTCTGCCTCAAGGAGACATTCCAGGATTCTTCCTCCCACCAATCCTGGGCATATCAGGTCTGATCCATCCCTGGGCAGCGCCTTATTCGAGATCGACTCCTGCAGCTTTCTCCCAGTAGAAAGAACCTGAGAGGATCAAATCGAATGACTCCCATGAAACCTGGGAGGATAGTTTTGGTTATTTGCGAGGAAGCCAATGGAGATTCACACAGATCAAACACAGGACTTGGACAACTCTTCCGGATTCACTGCAGGACTCCAGGAGAACTATCCCTCCTCCCCAGCAACAAAAAACGGCTTCGATCTCGATGTCTACCTTGATGTGCCTCCCCGCCGGCGAGCGCTGATCGTGGATGATGATTCGGACACCGTTAAGCTGCTCAAACTGGCTCTGCAACAGGCAGGCTTCGACGTCATGGGTGCGTTGGATGGCTTCGAGGCTGTCCGCAAATGTGCCGACACCCACCCGGACATCATTCTCCTGGACTTGATGATGCCCGATTTGGATGGATGGGAAACACTGCGCATGCTGCGGCAGATCCAGGACATCCCCATCGTGATCGTTTCCGCCAAAGACACCAAAGACGACATCGTCAAGGGGTTGAACGCCGGTGGAGATGACTATGTTGCCAAGCCCTTCCATATGGAGGAAATCATCGCCCGCGTGCATGCCGTGCTGCGACGAGCGAGAAAGGAAGAGGAGGCCAATCGCCGCGTGTTCCCCGAGGTCGGATTGACGATTGACTTCGACACTCGAGAGGTCATCTTGAACGAAACCACGATCCAATTCACGCCCAAGACATTCGCGGTGCTCGAAGTGTTGGCCAGACACGCTCCTCGACCGGTCTCCCACGAGCAGATCGCAGAAGAGGTGTGGGGCGAGGACTCAACCTCCGTCCGCAAACGGATCAAGTACACCATTCTTCTCATCCGCCGCAAGCTCAGCGATGATGACGACAAGCCAGGCTTGATCCTCAATCGCCCGGCCTTTGGCTACCAGCTCAACACAGAGCCCCATGCCGCTCTTGATTTCTGATACACCATTCGTCCGTCAAGAAAGTTCCTGAGGTATTTTCCGAGACGCATGGAGATGCTGGCGCGCGCGTCCAGGCCAGTCAACGACCCAAGCCCGACTTGTTCGTGCGGAACGATCGGCGTGTTCGAAAGGGGCGCCCTGCATTGCGAATCCACCTTCCGGCACGACCCAAATCCATAACCATTGCTGTAACATCCTTAATTTAATCACGTTAACAAAGTTGCCTAGTGGAAGAAGGTTACTCTGGTCCTACGGTTAGCGGGATCGTAGGGGGTTCATGGTGACATTCCCCTGAAACCTGAAACCACCACATCCCTCGACGAATGAACCGAAATTCCGAGCGGAGCCGAGAGGTACTTGGGGAACCTGCCCGCATCGCAACTGGTCGGCACGATCGCGGGAAACTTTCCAGAGCTCTGCAAGGTTCCCCGAGAAGCGATCGTGAAGGCAGGATCGGGAAGGCGGCTGATCAACCGAGGTGCGCGAGGTGGAAAGCATGCAATCAACCCGGGATGGACCATGGATGGCCGTACGCAGGCGATCGACATGATGGTATCAAAGTCCCATTGAGAAACCATCTCTGGGCGGTATAGTGTACTTTTACATCTTGCTCTTTCCGTGTTAAATTCGAGCGACGGTATCGGTATCCAAAAAGGCTCGTGTGTCTTTGACGTGGGTTGGTTCGATCGTGATCCGCAAGATTTCAACCCATCTGCTGAGGAGGGAGCAGATCGACATCCGGGATGGTTTTCTCTCCGTCGGACGGTTGTTGTGTCGTCCGGCAGCTTTGCATCGGGGGTCGGGATGGCGCACAGGCATGGCTATCATCAGAGGAACAGCGTCACGAGAGGCCTGGAACCAGGCATCTCGAATGAGTGCTTGCGTTCTTGGCAATCAGCTGTCGTGAGCTGCGATGGAACGCGCCTCACGCCGATGCTTCATCCCTCTTGTCAAACACGAGCCCGTCGGGTTTGCATGCAACCCGAACGAACGCTGTGGCGCCGCGAATGGAGTAGGTTCGAGCAGCGATTATGTTAGAGATCCGCGGAAGAACCATCGGTAAGTACCTCATCCTGGAGCGTGTCGGCTTTGGGGGCATGAGCGCCATCTACAAGGCGCGCGACACGACGCGGAATACGGTCGTCGCCTTCAAGGTTCTTTCGATTGCCATGGCCTCCGATCCCACCTTCGAGGCTCGCTTCTCACGCGAGATCGATGTGCTGCGCAAGCTGGATCACCCGAACATCGTTCCCATCCTGGATTACGGCAATGTCGGCGGTTTGGTCTACATTGTCATGCCCTTCTACGCCAACGGCACCCTGGATGAACTCATCGATCGAGGCATATCCGCCGAACAAGGCGCGAAGATCATCGACCAGGTTGCTGCTGCCCTGGCCTATGCCCACGAGAGGGGCGTCACCCATCGCGACGTCAAACCTTCCAACATCCTGCTGGACGACCATGGCAACGCCGTGCTCTCGGATTTTGGTTTCGCGCACGTCTCCGACTCCACCCTGAGTTTGACGGGATCATCCCTGATCGGCACGCCTTCTTACATGTCTCCCGAGCAGTGCCGCGGGGAGGAGATCAACGGCACGTCGGACCAGTATTCGCTGGCGGTCGTGGTGTACAAGATGGCCACGGGGGAGCTTCCGTTCGAGGCCGACTCGCTGATGTCGGTGATCTACATGCACCTGAACGATCCCATCCCCAACCCCAGGGATGTCAATCCGAACGTGCCTGAAGATGTCGAGGATGTGCTGCTGCAGGCGCTCAGCAAGGACCCCGGTCAACGCTATGCATCCGTGAAGGCGTTCAACCATGCCTTACAGACGGCGTTTGCGCCTCAGAAGGCTGCGCTCTCCAAAGGGGCCCTTCGGAGGGAGCGGCAGCGCAAGCGCTTCATGCGCTTCCGCCGCCGCATCGACCAATCCATCAGCAGGATCACGCGTTCGCCCAAGCTCATGCGGCGCTTCAGCGCGATCCTGGCAGTAGCGCTGGTGATTATCGTGCCTACGGCAATCTATGCCATCGCCAGCATCGCGGGTGCGGGAGATGATTTCGAGGCCAGTCTCCAGGCAACGGTATCCGCCCTGCAAACCGAGGCCGGTCCCAATGCCACGGTTGAGATTGACCGCACGGCGATCGCCGCCGCGATCATAGATAGCTGGACGCAGACGCCCTCCGAGGGTGGGGAATCGCCCACCGCAACGCAGGGCCCCTCCGCAACACCCGACCCTTCCCAAACGCTGACTCCCACCCCGACGGATTCCTGGGCGCCCCCCGCCGCAACGGATACACCTACGCCCTCGGAAGTGCCTCCAACTGCCACAAATACTCCTATACCGCTATTAATGCATCTTGGCAATCTTACTGGAACTGATAAAAACAATGATGATTCATATTTAGAAGCTGAAGTAATAGTATTAATCAAAGGAAATACCACTCCTAAAGTGTCAGGAGCTATCGTTTCTGGCACATGGAGCGATTCAGGTGCTGGTGGAACAACATGGTGTGAAACAGAAGTTAATGGTACATGTAAGATATACAGCGGAATTATTACTAGCGCGAGTACGAGATTTACAATCAATAGTATTGTGCACTATACAATTCCCTACATATACAATCCGTCGTCAAATGAAGTTGATTTATGGGTAGATGT
>DUET01000014.1 GCA_011192015.1 Anaerolineae bacterium | reverse complement strand
CGGCAGAAAGTGCACGGGCTTCCGAGATTTTCAACCTGGTGTATGAATTAACGAACGCGCTTCGTTAAAGGAAGATCCCTTTTCGAATCCCCCTCCGTGTTCTTCTTCCCCAAGAGAATTGCTATGCTTCCATTTCTAACAACTTGAGGCTTTCCTCCCACAGGCGGGTGGCTGATTGGTGATCATAGGAGGCGCGTGATGTCCGTATGGACTTGCATTTGGCGAAGTATTTTCCAGTGAGGCCTTCGACTTCAGGGGAAGATGCCAGGTAGATGCTCGTCGCCGCTCCCTGCTCGGGGGTCAGGGATGCGATGTGGATCAGGGGCAGCATCAAGCGCACGAACCAGCCGTTGTCGGCCGCCATGTTGGTCCTCACGAAACCCGGATGCACGGCGTTGACAGTTACGCCGGAGCCCTCGAGACGGCGTGCCAACTCATACGTGAAGAGCACATTGGCCAGCTTGCTCTTGCCGTATACAGCAGCCGGCGCGTATTGTTTTTCGGATTGTAGATCATCGAAGTCGATGGGGCCGCGTCGATGGGAACGCGAGGAGACATTCACGATGCGTGCCGGTGCGCTGGCCTTGAGCGTGTCCAGGAGCAGGTGGGTCAGCAGGAAATGCGCCAGGTGATTGACGGCGAAGGTCAGCTCGTATCCATCCGCGCTCAGGCGTCGAAAGAGGGACAGGACACCGGCGTTGTTCACGAGAACGTGCAGGCGTGCATGCTCACGTTGGAAATCCTGCACCAGTTGCCGGACCTGTGCTAATTCCGAAAGATCGGCAAGCATGGTTTTGACGGCGGGATTGCCGGTCTGCTGCTGGATGTGGACCACCGCGGCCTCACACTTCTCGCGATTGCGGCCGACAACGATCACCTCGGCGCCCATCTGTGCAAGGGCGAGGGCAGTCGCCTTGCCGATGCCGTCCGAGGCGCCGGTGATCATGCAGGTCTTGCCTTGCATTTGCGTCATGGGATGCTGTCTCCTGTTTGGCTGTGGGAAGACGGATTGAGTTGTATCACGAATCAATGCCCCGCACCTCATCGGGGAGAACTGGCTGTTGGGAGGGAAGGTTTGTTGACAGAGCTCGACAACTCGCCCGATCTGGAAGTTGCATCCCTCACCAGCCAACGAGTTTGGGTTGGATTTCGACTTGCGGATGCTTCGCCCACGAACGAATGACGGGTATGCTTAAAACCTTGGCTGCTTCTTCATGAACCCACATAGATCGGATTGCTCAAGATCCATGTGCGGCGTTCCTTTTCAAACCGGATGAAGACCTCCACACGGTAAACCCCTGCTTCCTTCACAGGCAGCACCGCCGCCTCGGCATCCTGCCAGGTCTTCAACATTTCACCGTTGCGCAGCAGGCGGATCTCGGCGCGTTTGGGTAGGCGCACCTGCAACGTGACCCCGAAACGTCCCTTTGCTGATTCCCCCATCTCGATGCGGCCTTCATCCGTCTCGGCATGGAAGCGGAAACCTCGTGTGGGCGCGGGCAGATCGTAACCCACGAAGCAACGCCCCCGCCGCATGCTTTCGAGCAGCAGGCGACGGTCTTCTTCGATCCGACCGGTCATGGGTGTGGGAGTGAGCACGTGCGTATTGACTGTGCGAAACAGGAATTCGTAGGGGAAAACCACGGCTCTCAGAGGACCATATCGTATGTTCAAGGCATGCGCATCCGTGCCGCCGATGACCGCCACGTGTTTCCCCTCGTTCAGCAGTTGATCCCAACGCTCCATAGCTGCGGGATAGGGTCCACGAGCGATTTGTTCGGGATTGTAGACATAGGTTAAAGCCTGACGAACGGAACCGAGCAGGCCCTTGAACTCCGACATGAAATTCCAGATCTCTAGACCCGCGTATCCCGAGACGTCCCAATCGACCCAGGATAGATCGTCGTTATGGATCAGGGGTGCATCGGGATCGACGGGATGCGCCAGGAAGGCCAGCCCTCCGGACAAGCGGACTTGATCGATCAGATGCTGTGCATCCTCCGCCAGTGGCGCCATCTCCTTATGCGTTTCGTACACCAGAAGGTGATTTTTCTGGGGATCGCGGGTGCGGTCGTGAATCTCCTCCCCCACGAGCAAGAGCACACGTCGGTCGCCTTCGTAGCGATAGCCATCCAAGCCGCTGACATATACGTTGTGATCGGTCACGAAGACAAAATCCAGACCCGCCTGCAAGGCGGCTTGGGCGATCTCCTCGTGACTGCCCTCTCCATCGGAATAGGGTGTGTGGGTGTGCGTATTGCCAACGTACTCGTACATCCGGGAAGGACTCCATGCATGGGGAAATGACTTCCCCGGGCGTGAATGCGCTAGAGGCTTGCTGGAAGATAGCTGCGCGAAGCATAGCACATGCAGCATGTGGAGACAATTCAGCCTTGCGGCTTTCGGAACAGTGCGCGATTCGAGAGAATGTGTATAATCGGCCTGTTGTTTCCCCGGATCGTATGGGGTATTGAGAGGGGAAACGGCAACAAGCAACGCAACTCCAAGGTTTGTCAAGGGTTACAAACTTCGGAAGTTCCGGGTGCAGGGAACAAAGGAGAGCTGATGTCTGATATTGCAATTATCACCGATAGTCTTGCGACCGTACCAGAAGAACATATCAAGAAATTTGGAATCGAAGTCGCGCTGCAATTCTTGATCTGGGGGGAGGAGACCTTGCTGGACGGCGTGGACATCACGCCGGAACAATTCTATAAGCGCCTAGAAACGGATAGCATCACGCCCACGACCTCGCAAGCAACGGCCGGTATGTTCGTGGAACTATTCAAACCTCATGTTGAGAAGGGAACGCCGATCCTGGCGATCCTGGTTTCCAGCGAACTCTCCGGCACGATTCAATCCGCAGAGACGGCCAAGAGCCAGTTTCCAGATGCCAAGATCGAGATCGTGGATACACGATCTGTATCCATGGCGCAGGGTTTCCAAGTGCTTGCCGCTGCCCGCGCAGCAGCGGATGGGATGACCTTCGATGAGCTGGTCCAGTATGCGCGCAAAGCGGTGGATCAAGTCGGCGTGATCTTCGTTGTCGACACGCTTGAATTCCTTCACCGTGGAGGACGCATCGGAGGGGCAAAGAGACTTCTTGGAACCGCGCTCAGCCTCAAACCGGTCCTTGAAGTCCGAGATGGGCGGGTGGAAGCAGTCGAAAGCATTCGCACGAAGAAGAAGGCCAAGGCCAGGATGCTGGAACTGGTGGCACAGCGGCTGGCGGGTAAGGAGAAGATACGCTTGGCAGCGCTGCATGCCAATGCACAGGATGAAGCTGTGGAAGTGCTGCAGGCCATGCAAGAACGCTGCGATGCAGTCGAGTCATATATCAGCGTGGTCAGCCCTGTGGTTGGAACGCATGCTGGTCCGGGAACCGTTGGTATAGCCTTCAGTTACGGGCTCTAGCAAGTACGAAAACCCCTGAATTTCCCAAACGCACCCGTGATCACCAGGCCTCCCGATCTCACTCGCAAGAGTGGGGCGGGGGCCTGGGCATTTTTCCCGGATCGGGCAGCCCGAATCCATCCGACCATTCCCTCTGTCCATTCTTCTTGAAGGACTCGGGTGGTGAATCCGTGGCATACAACTGGTTTTCTTGACAGCGGCGGGAATCGGTTTACAGTATGTTTGCAGGCGAAAAGGACTTGTGGATGGAATACCGAATCCTGGGTTCGACAGGTTTGAAGGTTTCCGAACTCTGCTTGGGTACGATGCAGTTCGGTTGGACGGCAGACGAGGAGACTTCCTATACCGTGCTTACGACTGCCGCCGAGGCGGGTATCAATTTCATCGATACGGCCGATATCTACTCGCGCTGGGTGGAGGGCAATCCGGGGGGTGTGGCCGAGACGATACTTGGCAAATGGCTCAAGAAGGGGGTTGTCCGGCGCCATCAGGTGGTGATCGCCACCAAAGTGCGGGGACGGATGGGGGATGGTCCGAATGACGAAGGAAACTCGCGACGCCACATTCTCAACGCGGTCCGAGGATCGTTGCGGCGTCTTCAAACCGACTACATCGACCTTTACCAAATCCATTGGCCTGATGAGGACACCTCCATCGAAGAAACCCTCTGTGCGTTGGATGATTTGGTACGCGGGGGCCAAGTGCGCTACATCGGGTGTTCAAATTTTCCGGCTTGGCGGCTGATGCAAGCCCTTTGGGTTTCGGACCGGCGCAAGCTGGCGCGTTTCACATGCCTGCAGCCTCACTACAACCTGATCCATCGGCAGGAATACGAGCGTGAGCTGGAGGCCGTTTGCCAAACCTATGGTTTGGGCGTGATCCCTTACAGCCCGCTGGCGGGTGGATTCCTCACCGGGAAGTATGAACGAGGTGTGACACCCCCCGCGGAAAGTCGCGGTTCGATGAGCAAGCGCATCCAAACCTACATGCAGGATGATCGGGTGTGGGAAACGCTGGCAAAATTACGCACGCTGGCCGAGGCACAGGGTAGAACGATCTCGCAAATGGCGCTGGGTTGGCAACTGACACGTCCTTCCGTAACCAGCCCGATCATCGGCCCGCGCTCACTCGAACAGCTCGATGATAACTTAGGGGCAGCGGGATTGAGACTATCACCTGATCATATGGAGGAATTGGAGCAAATCAGTCAAGAATTATGAACGCGTGCCGTATCAACGTTAGTGCCTGGAGTTACGTTTTCGGCATAGAATGAAATAAACATGGATTTGTTTGGCATTTGGTGAGCAATGGTATAATGGTTGCGCCATACAATGGAAAACGGGGGACCAATGAAGAAATGTATCCAAGATTTCATCGTCTATTTGGATGTTCGAAAGGGCAGGGCCAAGAATACACTTCTTGCATACCGAGCAGATCTGACTCAGATGGCTGATGTCGTTTCATCGGAACTAGGGAGCGAGTTACATCCCGAAGATATCAGCAAGGATTGTCTCAAGGCCTATGTCGATTGGCTGACGCAAAGGGAATTCCGACCGGCTACGATATCCAGGAAGATGGCTGCCCTGCGATGCTTCCTGGAATACATCAGCCTTGTGGAACGAAGATGTGAACACTCGCTGGTCGATACCCTGAAGCCTCCAGCAGCTCCAAGGAAGCCTCCACGAGTACTTACCCAGGATGAGGTCAACGCCTTGTTGGATGCGCCCACGGGATTGAGCACAGCAAGGGGTAGGAGAGATGCAGCTATCTTAGCGCTGCTGTACGCCACAGGCTTGAGAGCCACGGATACGATTGCGCTGCAGGTTTCCGATATCGATCTCGACACCGGAATGATTTCTTTGCCTTTGAGGGCTGGCGTCCGATTGCCTTTGAATGTAGCCAGAGAACCCCTTCATGTGTATTTGTATGAGGGGCGTCCCAATCTGGAGAAGCATCCGCAGGAACAGGCGCTGTTCCTGAATCAGCGCGGCCGAAGGCTTAGTCGGCAAGGGCTGTGGTTGGTAGTGAAGCATTGGGCGGGGGTGTTAGGTTTGGGTGATGAGGTTTCTCCACATACATTGCGTCACACACTGGCCAACCATCTGCTCTGTAAGGGATTGAGCACGCGCGAAGTCCAGCGCATGCTGGGGCTTTCAAGCCCAACAGCCATCCGGCTTATCCGCGAGGCTGCTTTGACAGGAGAAGATGGTGCCAGGAGAGAAGCAATTCCTCAGTCTTGAAGAAATCGAGCAAGCGACCCAATTCCTGCAATCGCGCACTTCCATTCAACCGCGTGTGGGAATGATCTTGGGATCGGGCCTGGGAGGCTTGGCGGATTCCGTCACCGAGGGCATCAAGATTCCTGCGGCGGATGTTCCTGGCTGGCCTGTTTCCACGATTGAAGGCCACTCAGGCCAATTAGTGTTGGGCGAACTCGAAGGGCAATCGGTTTTCGTGCTGCAAGGCCGTTCACACTACTACGAAGGATACTCGATGTCGCGCATCGGCCTCTCTGTTCGGGTCATGCAGAGCATGGGCGTCGAGATCTTGATCGTTACCAACGCTGCCGGGGCTGTCAATCCCGATTTCGAACCCGGCGAATTGATGCTGATCACGGATCACATCAATTACATGGGCATGGCTGGCGCCTCCCCACTGCGCGGTCCCAATTTGGCCTCCTTCGGTCCGCGCTTTCCTGATATGAGTCAGGCCTATGATCGGGAACTCATGGCCGCAGCAAGGAAAGTCGCCAATAAAGAAAAGATCGGATTGTACGAGGGCGTCTACATCTGCCTGGGAGGCCCCAATTTCGAAACGCCGGCGGACCTGCGTTTCTTGAGAGCTGTGGGAGCTGATGCTGTAGGCATGTCCACGGTGGCGGAAGTCATCGTCGCCCGTCACGGCGGAACCCGGGTTCTGGGTGTATCGGGTATCAGCAACAAGGCCAACTTGGATGGCGAGACGATTACCACGCATGAAGAAGTATTGGAAGCAGGCAAGAAGATCGTACCGAAGCTTACAACGCTGATAGGGGGGCTTCTTCGCTGGCTATAAGCTGGTGGACGAATGGAAAAAGCCCTTCTCTTTATCGAGGAAAACCAAACCTGGATCTACTTCATACTGCTGTTCGGAATGCTGATTTATCTCAGATTGAGCTTGATCCGAGCGAACCAGTACCGCAAAGCCATGTTTGGTTTGGAGCGCGAACGTTCTCTGAGCAAGCTTACACAATCCGGTGCCATGCTGGTCCTGACATTCGCTCTTGGAGTGGCCACCTTCGTCGTGGCTAATTTCGTTGCTCCTGCGTATTTGGCGAATGTGAACACAACGCCTGATGGAGAGGTGGATCTGCTCTCGACACAGGAGGCTGAAGCGGCTTCAGGGGATGTGCTGCCTCAAGAAACCATCGCGATTCTGGAAGCCCTGCCTGAGATCGGGTGTCCGGATCCGAACGTGAATCTGGTAGTTCCACAGGATGGGAGCACGGTCAGCGGCGTGATCGAAGTTCGGGGAACGGCGACTCATACGGCTTTTGGTTTCTATCAGTTCCATTACCGTTTGGTGAGTCCGGGATCTTCATGGAACGTTGTCGCAGCAGGCGATGAACCGAAGATCGATGATGTGCTTGGTATCTGGGACACGACTTGGCTTCTGGCAGGGGAATACTACTTTCGATTAGTGGTCACCGACACTGCCGGAGTGCCTGCTCCGGAATGTGTGATCCGGGTGCGCGTGGTTCCCAGTCCTTGATCACAACTACCAGGGGCCCTGGGATTGTTAAGAGAGGTGTGTGGGTTGGCGGAGATTCAGATTCGACAGGCGATTTCTTCTGATATCCTGGGTCTGGTAGGCATCGATCATTCCTACAACACCGATCATGTCTGGCAGATGGCCACCGATGAGAATCCCAACGGATTGGGCGTGATGTTCCGTGAGGTGCGGTTGCCGCGCCCGATGCGTGTGCAATACCCGCGCGATCCGCAAAGACTCACAAACGAATGGACGCAATGCGCCGCCTTTCTGGTGGCTGAATTCGATGAAAGCCGCGTGGGCTATTTGGCGCTCGTTCAAGGGCCGGCGCCGGCTTCCGGATGGGTAACGGATTTCGCCGTGGGGAAAGCACACCGGCGCAAGGGTATTGGCACTCGGTTGGTGGTTGCGGCTGGTGCCTGGTGTCGCGAGCACGGCATGACACGATTATTCTTGGAGATGCAGAGCAAGAACATACCGGCAATTCGGCTGGCAAAGAAGATGGGCTTTATCTTCGCTGGTTACAGCGATCGCTACTACCATGATCAAGATATCGCGCTGTTCTTTGTGCATGAGCTAACTTATATGTAGGTCGAGCTGATGGTCGAGTTGTTATTAAATGCGTTGGTGCTCCTGAATCGGGTCTTGAGCATTGGTAACACCATCACCGCGTTTTCCTTACTGCTCTATGCCCTGACATTCAATTTGAGGGAGCGCGTTGCCCGGGCGTTTGCCCTGTTGCTGGCTACGGTCACTGTGGCCTATTTCGGCGATGTGCTCGCAAGTTCCTCCCTTCCGGACAGTGAGATCGAAATCTGGTTGCGCCTGCAGTGGGTTGGCATCAGCTTCGTGCCGGCAGCCTATCTGCTCCTTTCCGATGCCCTGTTGGCCACAACGGGCAGGGTTTCGCGCGGCCGGCGCCTTCTGGTAGTGCGTTTGAGCTTCCTATTGAGCCTCGCAACATTGCTGGTGGCCGCATTTACACCCTGGATAGGGGAGGTCCCTCAACGAGCCGGAGATGCGGTTTACTTGACCCCCGGGCCTCTCTTCTCCTTTTTCACGATCTACTTCTTTGGCGGATTGATCATTGCGGGTTGGAATTTCTGGAGAGCCTATCAACGCTGCCTCACCAAGGTCAGCAAACGCCGCATGGCCTACCTGATGCTCGGTGCGATCGCTCCGCTGTTCGCAGCCTATCCTTTCATGATGCTCTTCGGAGAGGCATTGATCGCCAGCCTGCCGTATCTGTTCTGGTTGATGCTCTTCTTGATCAACGTTTCCATCACCGCCTTGATGGTGATGATGGCCTACGCTGTGGCCTATTTCGGGGTCTCGCATCCTGACCGCGTCGTCAAGAGCCGCCTGTTTCAATGGATCCTGAGAGGGCCCGTGGTCGCTTCCACCGTGGCGGCGGTGACGATATTGGTCAGTCGGACGGCGAACTTCTTGGGTGTGGAAGAAGGCCTTGTAACGCCCTTCGCGATGGTGGCCTCTCTGCTGGTGCTGCAGTTTGCCATTACGCTGACGCGCCCGACTTTCGAGCGCTGGCTCTTCTATGGCGAAGATCGTAACGATATCACCCGTCTTCACCTGCTGGAAGATCGGCTTCTGACAACCGGCGATCTGCGCCAATTCCTGGAATCGGTGCTCAATGCTGTGTGTGATATCTCATCGGTCAGGTCAGCGTTCGTAGCCGCAATGGGACCCGAGGGGTTGGAGTTGGAGGTCGCCGTTGGGCCGGACAATCCGTTGCGGGATTCGGGCGATTTGCCGTCGATGCAGATGAACAACAATCGCGTCAGTTTCGATAACTTGGGAACCGTATTCACTTGGGATTCCTATTGGTTGGTTCCGCTTCATTCTCCGATTTCCAACGAAATCATCGGCTTGCTGGGGCTGTACGCAAAATCCCCCAAACCAGAATTCGATCCCGAGGAAGAGCAGGTATTGAGCATCATGGTGGAGAGAGCTGCGAATGCGCTTTCCGATCGGCGACTGCAGCGCGAGGTCTTCAGCGTGGTCGATCGCTTGGTTCCGCAAGTGGAAGCCTTCCAAAGGATGCGGGCTGCGGTTCGCTATGGGAGCGTGGAATCCTTCATGGATCGGCTGGACGGAGTGCAAACCGAGGCCGATTTCGTGAACTTGGTTCGGGATGCGCTGGCTCATTTCTGGGGAGGCCCGCGGCTGACGAACAGCCCGTTGTTGAAGCTTCAGATCGTGCGTGAATCCCTGGAGGAACATGATGGCAATCCGGTGAATGCGTTACGGGCGATCCTGCGCAGGGCCATCGAACGTGTGCGGCCCGAGGGCGAACGTCGCTTCACCGCGGAGTGGATCCTCTACAACATCCTGGAGATGAAGATCTTGGAAGGACGGAAGGTTCGAGACGTGGCCATGCGCTTGGCCATGTCGGAAGCCGATTTGTATCGCAAGCAACGCGTGGCCTTTGAACAAGTGGCTCAAGCGATCGCAGATATGGAACATGGTTTGATCGTTAAATCCGGTGTATTGGAAGAAGGAGGGGAATGAAGATTTCCGTTTGATCTGAAAATCGTCGATCGAAGGGGATTTCTGAACGGACACCTCAAGGTGGTTGCAATGACGACAGAGTATGACGAGAATTTGAAGGGAACACCGGAAACAAACACTGAGGCATGGTGGAATGCAGTGCTGAAGGATGAGAGACGGTATTCACCTCCAATCCGGCATCATGGGCATCGACCCCATGAAGATCGGGGAAATGCTCAGGGTTCTCCCAAGGATTGGGCCTGGGCACGCGAACTTTATGATGAAGACGACTGCATCGAACTCCCCGTTGTCGGTCATAACCGCGGGGGTGTTATCGTCGAAGCCCGCAGCCTGCGTGGTTTTGTGCCTATCTCCCATCTGATTGCCTTAGAGCAGATTCAAACCGAGGGCGAGCGCGCGGAAAGTATGTCCTCTCTGGTGGGGAAGAAGCTGCAGCTCAAGGTCATCGAGTTTGATCCCGAGCGAGGCCGCCTGGTCTTCTCGGAACGTGCGGCAATGAATGGACCTGGAAAGCGTCTTGAATTGCTTTCCGAATTGCAGGTAGGGCAGATCGTAAGCGGTACGGTTACCAACATCACTCGCTTTGGTGTGTTTGTCGATCTTGGCGGCGTGGAAGGCCTCGTTCATGTTTCGGAATTATCATGGGGACGCGTCCGCCATCCAGCGGATGTCGTCAACGTGGGCGAGGAACTGGAAGTCCAAGTCCTCTCCGTGGACAAGGAACAGGGGCGAGTGGGACTGAGTCTCCGCGAACTGCTGCCTGATCCTTGGGAGACGGTAGAGGAACGCTTCGAAGTGGGTGACTTAGTCACAGGAATTGTGACCAACGTGGTCAAGTTCGGAGCCTTCGTGGGCGTTGAGGATGGCCTCGAGGGGCTGATCCATGTGTCGGAACTTGGGGATGGTCATTTCCTGCATCCGCGCAGTGTGATCCAGGAAGGGGAAACGGTACGTGCGCGCATCGTGCACATCGACGCCGCTGCGCGCAGGCTGGGACTGAGTCTGCGCCAGGTGCCGCAGTACGCCTACGAGGATGATGATCCTGAATCGTCAAGCGAGATCGGAAACACCTCTCCTGCTGAATAGTGCTGGATGGGGGATGTGCATCCTCCGTCGGCACTGCCGTTGGGTTCACTAGAGGTGTAGAAGCCATGGCGGATAAACAATCCGAGGCCAAGGGCGGGCGTAAGGCGCGCTTGCGGTCCGATAGTTTGGATCAGCCCATCCTGTGGCGCATCATGCAGCGTCTTCGGCATTATGCCGATGATCTCGCAGCGCTCTTGCTTGCTGTGGCGACCTTGGTGACGTTTCTCTCCCTGACAGGTCTGACCCATGGACGATTGGTGGATCGTTGGGCAGAGTTGCTGTGGCGTTGGTTGGGCTTGGGAGCGGTATTGATCCCAGTGGTGCTTGCCGCTGGAGCCATCCTCCTCTTTCTTCGGCGTTTTGGAAGATCCTGGAACCTGCCTTGGGCACGCCTGATCGGGCTGGAGTTGGCCTACATCGGCGTGCTTGGTTTCCTTTCCGTCCTGGATGGCGTCTCGCTGACGGGAGCTGATCAAGGAGAGGGAGGCGGCCTGATTGGATGGGCGGTTGCCAAGCTGCTGGGCGACCTGCTGGGCGGCTGGGGAAGCACGATCGTCTTGGTGCTGGTTATGCTGTTGGCTGCCATCTATTCCCTGGGGCCTTTCATCCTCACGCTGCGTGACGCGTGGCAGCAATATTCCCTCCGGCGAAAGTCCGCAGATGCTCTCGTGCACCACACGCCATCGGTTGCGCAGCCTTCCAGGACCGAGGTGAGTCCAAACTCACGTCGAACGGAAGCCGCAAAACCCTTACCCAGGGAATACCGCAAGAACTTCCGCCTTCCGACAACGACACGGGATGAGCCGGCAACCCCTCAACCTCGAGATGCCAGCTTGCCATCGCTTGATTTGCTGGATCACGGCGAGACCGCGTCCATCACGGCCAAGGAGATCAACCAGACGGCAGGGTTGATTGAGAAGACGCTGGCTGATTTTGGATTGCCGGTGACCGTGCTGGATTTTCGCACGGGGCCGACGGTGACGCAGTTTGCGGTCGAGCCGGGATATATCGAGCAGGTAGGGACAAACGGGCAGACACGCAAGCATAAGGTTCGGGTTTCGCAGATCGCAGCATTGGCTGATGATCTTGCCCTGGCCCTCTCAGCGCCGCGTTTGCGGATCGAGGCGCCTGTTCCCGGCCATCCCTATGTCGGCATCGAAGTGCCCAATCACCGTTCAGGCATCGTCCGGCTGCGGCCGATTCTGGAATCGACAGCCTTTCAAGAGATTGATTCTCCTCTGGCGATATGCCTTGGCAGGGATGTGGCCGGCAAGGCTGTCACAGCGGATTTGATCGCCATGCCGCATCTCCTAATCGCCGGGACAACCGGCTCCGGGAAGTCGGTCTGCATCGTGAGCCTGGCAGCTTGCTTGATCGCCAATAACACACCCGAAGACCTGCGCCTGGTGCTCATCGATCCCAAGATGGTGGAACTGGTGCGTTTCAACGGGCTGCCCCACCTGCTGGGAAAAGTGGAGACCGAATTGGACCGCATCACCAGCGTGCTGCGTTGGTGCACGAAGGAGATGGACCAGCGCTATCGCCTCCTCGAAGAAGCACGTGCGCGCGACATCGATGATTACAACAAGCGCATGCGCCGCAGGCGCAACGCCCAACGCATGCCGCGCATCGTGATCATGATTGATGAGCTTGCCGATCTGATGATGATGGCTCCAGATCAGACCGAGCGCACCCTCGTACGTCTGGCGCAGATGGCCCGCGCAACGGGAATCCATCTTGTCCTGGCCACACAGCGACCCAGCACCGACATTCTGACCGGTCTGATCAAGGCCAACTGCCCCGCACGTCTCTCCTTCGCCACGGCTTCGAGCGTCGATTCCCGAGTGATCCTGGACGGACCAGGAGCGGAAACGCTGCTGGGCAGGGGCGACATGCTCTATCTCTCTCCTGAAGCGGCCACGCCGTTGCGGTTGCAGGGTGTCTTCGTCAGTGACCGTGAAGTAGAAGCGTTGGTCGATTACTGGCGGCAGGAGGCAGAGGTGAAGGCCGGGGAACTGCTCGATCCCGCTCCGTGGGAAGAGATGATCGTTCGCCAGGAGGCCTTGCAGGATAGGGACGAGATTCTGGAGCGTGCCATCGCGGTCGTCAAGCAGAGCGGGCAGGCAAGCGCTTCCATGCTGCAGCGGCGATTGCGCATCGGCTACCCGCGTGCAGCGCGGTTGATGGACGAGCTGGAGGAATTAGGGGTGATCGGCAGACCACAATCCGGAGGGCGGACGCGGGAAGTGTTGATCGGAAAGGACGACGATCCTCTCCTCAACCAGGGAGGGGGAACGGATGAGGAGGAGGATCCAGTTTCCGAGTAGAAAAGGGATGCATCTTCACGCCTAGCATGCAACCCCACGCACCCCGGCACCCTACTCGAATGAATCCCCCATTCTTCCTTAAATAACGATAGACATCGTAAACGGAAATCCTAAATAAGCGCATCCGTTTGATATTGGTTGGATTTGGGTTCTGCGGATGACTTCTGGAAGGATTGTTTGGTTCGGGACAGTTCCTTGCCTCCTGATTTTTTCGGCGCGCTTCAGGATGGATCCGCAATCTGCTCGAAGATGAAATCACAGTGCTCTCGACCGTGAGCGACGGTGTTCTGCATGCTTTCGCCTCGATGGAATCGATAGCCAGGGAAGGCGGCCGCGAAGAAGGCATCGTCCACTTCACAGAAGAGTTGAGCGAGTTCCGGTGTATCCGCCTGCGAATAGAAGCGATGGAAGAAGCAGTTCCTGACCTCGTAGTGCAGTTTGTGTTCGTGATTCACCACCTGCGTCCGTTCGACGAATTGACCCACACCTCCCACACCCATGAAATCATAGAAGGCCTGCAGGCGTTCCTATTCGGTCGAACCTTTCAGATCGCGGATATTGGCAAGCTACTCCGCACGCCAATCGGCACGAGCATCTGCCTCATCAATGTAAAGGCTCGTTCTTGACCGACATGTTCCAACAAGGTGAGATAGAGAGCCGAGCTGATGGCCACACGCCGTGCGAATTTCGCTTCCTCGGTGTGCAGCCCAGCCCAAGAGGTCGCCTTCAATACGTCGTTCTTCCGTCCCAGGCTCTTCAACAAGATGGAGGGCATGGACCATCCCAACGCTCGTGATAGGACGGAAACGATGATCTTCAATTCTGCGATTTGCACTTGCTTACTCCTGGTATCGATGTCTGCGCCCCTTGTACAATCATTCTCTTCGGATGGTCGCTGTCCATGGCTGGCGATCTCATGGTTGGGGCGCTTTTCGGTGGTGCATGGCTTCGTAGAGCAAAGCTGCCATTTGCTCCGGTGAGTACGTGTTGGGCGTTTCCAACCACCAGATCACGAGCCGCGACACAGCACCGGTCAGGATTTGGGCCAGGATCTCTGGGGGGAGATCGAATTCGGAAAACAGCATAGGAGATTGGATGTCCTCCATGACCTGAGTCGTCAGGAATTGTTGCGCTCGATGGGTAAGAAAGGCGGAACCTTGACCGCCCAGCATCACTCTGAAGAGATCCCGATTTCCCTGTGCATGCTTGAAGATGTTCAGATAGTAGTAGTACTCCAGCCGCGGAGGGGGATGATCGGCGCGCCGCTCTCGGGCGTAGCGATAAGCCGCCTCCACACCTTCCAGGATCACAGATCCGATGATGTCTTCCTTGTCTCTGAAATGTGTGTAGAAGGTTCCTCTCGCCAGATCAGCCCGATCGGTGATGTCTTGGATGGTGACGGCATCGTATCCCTCTTCCAGGACCAATGCCAGGGCGGCTTCCTGGAGGCGTATCCGGGAGCGTCTGCGGCGACGCTCGTGGCGCGTGGGTTCTTTGGTGTTCACGCAGCGTCCCTCCTCGAATCACACGAGAACGATCGAACGATCCCAGGGATGATGCGGTTCTTTCCCGGTGGAACGGATTCTACCATTCATCGAACACGATGTCAAAATAATTACATATTGTACAAATAATAACATAAAGTTCGATTTCCCTGGCACTGGCATGAGATCGAGATTCTCTGAAATCCTGAGATGATCCATTGCAATCCTTGAGGACATCGTCGCATTCCATTCAACTGGGAGATTCCTATGACGAGACACAGACGCCGCCGCGGCAGATCGGGGATCATCGAGCTCATCCTGCTGATCGCATTGCCCATCCTGCAGAAAATTTTTCTGCCGATACGGACGCTGATCCCTGTTCCCTATAACTACATCGGCATCCTGTTCATGCTGACTGGGTTTGCGCTTGTGCTATGGACCTCGAGGATGTTCCGCAGCGCCGGAGCGAGTTATCAACTCGAGGCCGAATCCTCCACCTTGATGACGACCGGACCCTTTCGATACAGCCGAAATCCGATGGTTCTGGGCATGCTCATCTGGCTATTGGGTTTGGCAACCTTGCTTGGTTCCTTGATGGCGTTCCTCTTTCCCGCACTTCTCTTCATCCTGGCGATAGCTTTTATCATTCCTGTGGAGGAGAAAAGGCTGGAGAGCAGCTACAGGGAGGAGTATCGGCATACAAGCAGCGCGTTCGTAGATGGTTCTAGGTGGTGATGTCCTTGACTCTGTTTGGGCGCGGGGTTAGCATTGCAGCATCCTCCGCTGATAGGAGCAATGCATGCAAGTGAAACCCTCCACAGAAGAAGAAAGGCTAACCCCAACAGAGTACGTGCGCGGATTCTTCAAAGGCATCCTCACCCCAATTGCTGATTTCCTCAATCGACTGGGTCTCTATCCCAACACGATCACACTCATCGGTTTGATCGGAAGCACCGTGGGTGCGATCTTCGTGGCGCGAGGGGATTTTCTGATAGGAGGTCTGATCCTGCTGGCGATGGGTCCTATCGATGCCCTCGATGGTGCCATGGCGCGTTTGCGAGGCGAACCATCGGATTTTGGCGCCTTCGTCGACTCAGTAACCGACCGTTATTCGGAGCTGATCATCATGGGTGGTTTATTGGCCTATTATCTGATTGCCAATGAACCGCTCTTTGCTGGATTGGTTTTCGTTGCAGCCGTTGGCTCGGTCATGGTTTCCTATACCCGAGCGAGGGCTGAATCTTTGGGATTCAACGCCAAAGTGGGCATTCTCACTCGTATGGAACGCTACATCGTGCTAATCCCGTCGATCCTGCTGGGCTATCCGCACATCGGTGTGGGTATCGTTGCCCTCTTGGCCAACATCACCGCCTTGCAGCGCATCCTGTTCGTTCGGCGCCAAGCACGGCGTCGCTAGAGGAAGAGACTTATGAGCATTGATGCATATGGTATCCACATCGGTTTTCTATACTTCCGTTTCTACGGCATGATCATCATGGTCGGCGCGCTGGCGGCGGCCTTCCTGGCGCGCCATCTCCTGAAGAGAAGCGGAAAGGATCCCGAACTTGTCTGGGACGCGCTGATTTGGGTTCTGATCCTGGGGGCGATCGGGGCACGACTGTATCATGTGTTCACGCCCTCCAAGAGCATGCTGGAAGCGGGATACACAACCGCGTATTACCTGACACACCCCCTCGAGATCATCATGACCTGGCAGGGTGGACTTGGCATGCCGGGAGCGTTGATAGGGGGTTTCTTGGGACTGTACATCTTTTCCCGCCGCAAGAAGCTCTCCTTGGGTTTACTGGCGGATATCGGCGCTCCAGGCGTAGCCCTGGCGCAGGCTATCGGCCGATGGGGCAACTTCATCAATCAAGAGCTCTACGGCCCCCCGACGGATCTGCCTTGGGGCATCTACATCCGTCCTGAGCATCGCCTTTTCGAATATCGTCAATTCGAGAGATTCCACCCGCTCTTCCTGTATGAATCCCTCTGGAATCTGGCGAATGCCGGCCTTCTCTATTGGCTCTTCCGCAAGCATCGCCAGCGTTTCAAGGATGGTGATCTCTTCATCATTTACTTGATCAACTACTCATTCGGCAGATTCATGCTCGAATTCATGCGTTTGGATTTCGTGCCCTTCTTCGGCATCAATCTCAACCAATTCGTCATGCTGCTGACGATCATCGGAGGCGGGGTCTTCCTTTACCTGCGGCATCGCCGTAAGCCGGTCGAGCAGGAGTAGATACCTTCACTGGCTCGTTTGCATGATGGACGTTGGCGGGGCTGTCCTCCTGGGCAGCCCCTTTCCTTAGTATGGTTGATCCCTGGGTTAATCCCTTGCAACGCGATCCGCTTGCGGTGTACCGCCGTCCCGAAAAACCTTTCCCGACTCTTGCCCTTCCTGCCATGCCGCGATTCCGTCCCCTCTGCATCCATCTTCGACATGGAAGCAAACACTGGCGGGCGTTCCAGCGGAACACTCATCGGATATCCCGAGCAGTTCGGATTATGGAAATCAAAAGAGAGGGCATATACCGTACCAACCTATGAAAATTGCCACTGGTGGGTATGGGAAGGAAGGTTGATTGTGACCTCCGACCCTCGTTGCTATAATGCTCCTCTCGACGCGGGCGAGTAGGGCATTGATTGAAACCTACGATTTGAGTAAGGATTTCGACGATCTGGTCGCTGTGGATGGCGTATCGCTCCGTGTGCAATCGGGCGAGATCCTTGCGTTGTTGGGGCCCAACGGCGCAGGCAAGACCACCACCATCCGCATGCTGGCCTCGATTCTGCGACCTTCGCGAGGCCGCGCCACCGTCGCTGGATACGATGTTCTGGATCAAGCAGATGATGTTCATCGATGCATCGGCCTGCTGACGGAACATCACGGCCTCTACACACGCATGCGTGCCAGAGAATACCTTTCCTTCTTCGGTCGTGTGCATGCGCTTCCTGAAGATTATCTGAAGAATCAAATCGACACCTTGCTGCAATCCTACGGGCTGTCGGCGCATGCCGACAGGCGCCTGGGTGAATACTCCAGAGGCATGCGGCAGAAGCTGGTCCTGGTGCGGTCCTTACTGCATGATCCTCCGGTCTTGCTCCTGGATGAACCCACCTCCGCCATGGATCCGGCCAGCGCCCGCATGGTCCGCCAGCGGATCGTGGAACTGCGCTCGTCGAAGCGGGCGGTCGTGGTCTGCACGCACAATCTGCACGAAGCCGAGGAACTTGCGGACCGGATCGCCATCATCCGTGAGGGTCGAATCGTGGCACTGGGTTCGCCATCCGAACTCAAGAACAACTTGCTGGGAGATGCGATCATGGAACTGCGCATGGCTTGCAGGGTGGATGGCATGATGGATCATTTGCCAGCAGAGGTCCGAGTAGTCGAGGTGGGTGAAGATTGGCTCCGCTATCGCGCTGCAGATCCAGAAACGGATAATCCCCTCGTACTTCAGCAGCTCATGGCAGCCGGTTTTCCGGTGGTAACGCTCACGGAAGTGGGGCGTGATTTGGAGGAAGTCTATCTGCGGGTTGTGGGTGAGGAGATGCAATCCCAGGAGGCCGGAGATGGCTGAAAGCGTCCGCCGAAGCCTGAGTCCGGCAGCCGGAGCGCTGATCGTGGCACGGCGCGAACTTCGCGATCAGATGCGCGATTGGCGCATCCTCGCACCCATCGCCATCCTGACAATCTTCTTCCCGATCTTGATGAATTTCACTGCGCATCAAGCCGTCGATTTCGTCAACCGCTATGGCGCACCGCTGATCGCTGAGCGTTTGATCCCCTTCCTGCTTATGGTGGTGGGATTCTTTCCGATTTCAGTCTCGCTCGTGGTGGCATTGGAAAGCTTCGCAGGCGAACGCGAGCGGCTCTCCTTGGAACCGCTGCTCGCCACACCACTCAGCGATGCGCAGCTTTATATCGGTAAGATGCTGGCCTCCTTGACCCTGCCGTTGTTGGGCGCCTACATGGGCATCTTCGTCTACCTGCTAGGTCTGGCGCTTCGCATCCAATGGTATCCGCCGCTGCAATTGCTGCTACAGATCCTGCTGCTGACCACGGCCCAGGCCGTGGTCATGGTCAGTGCTGCGGTGGTGATCTCTTCCCAAGCCACATCCGTGCGCGCCGCCAATCTGCTGGCTTCCTTCGTCATCCTTCCCGTGGCCCAATTGATCATTGGGGAGAGCTTGATCATGTTCTGGGGCCGCTACAATGTTTTATGGTGGATTGTGCTGGGCATGGTGCTGGTTGCCCTCGTGCTGGGGCGCATGGGAATGAAGCTCTTCAACCGCGAGGAACTCTTGGGCAGGGAGATCGACGTACTCAATCTCCGTTGGGCCTGGCGGTTCTTCTGGAAGCATTTCACCGGGGAAGCGCGAACTTTGCGATCTTGGTACAATGGGCTGTTGCTTCAAACGCTGCCGCGTATCCGAGGGGGTGTGGCCTGCATGGCCCTGTCAATGCTGGCGGGATGGGCACTCGGTTGGCACTTATCAGGGGAGTACACACTGCCGGCGGAAGCGCTGCAGTTGGACCGTCTTCAAGATGGAATGCTCGAAGACATGCTGGGTTTTGGCATGCTCAGCGGCCGTGGATGGATTTGGGTTTTGGGAACCAACTTGCGCGCCCTGCTGCTGACCGCACTCCTGGGAGTTTTCAGTGTGGGGGTGATTGCAACCATCCTGCTGACGGTCCCCATTGGCATCATCGGATACTCGGCGGGTAATATCATGCTCGCGGGGCAGAACGTGGGACTTTTCCTGACCGCACTCGTTCTTCCACATGCCGTATTGGAAATTCCTGCCTCCTTACTTGCCGGGGGAAGCATCCTCCATCTGGGCGCTACACTCATCAGCCCTCCCAAGAATAAATCATTGGGAGAGAGTTGGCTACAAGCGCTGGCAGAATGGGCACGCATCAACTTCGGCCTGGTGGTGCCGCTCCTTGCTGCCGCAGCTGCTCTCGAGGTCTTTCTCACACCTGTCATCGCATTGCGATTGCTGACGGGGGGTTGATCTCATGGCAAACCTGATCCTACTTGGAACCGCAGCCGCGATCCCTGATTCCGAGCATGAGAACACCTACATGGCGCTGGTTGCGAAGCAGGGAACCGTGCTCATCGATTGCGTCGGAACCCCTCCCGTGCGGCTTGCAGAAGCAGGGATTCCCCTGGATTCGATCACCGATCTGCTTGTGACGCACTTCCATCCCGATCATGTTTCCGGCGTCCCGTTGCTTTTGATGAACATGTGGCTTCAGGGACGCAAGACCCCCCTGACGATTCATGGATTGAAGCATTGCCTGGATCGAGTGCTTCGCATGATCGAGGATTATGCATGTCTGACATGGCCGGACTTCTTCGAAGTGATCTTCAATGTCCTTCCGGAAGAGGAGGGCGTTGTGGTCCTGGAGAAGGAGGATTTCCGGCTGGCAACATCCCCCATGGTCCATCTCATACCCACGATTGGCATTCGGATCGAGTCCCGGCCCGATGGGCGGGCGATCGTCTATTCCTGCGACACGGAAATCTGTGATGCTCTCAGGCATATGGCGAAGGGAGCAGATGTTTTGCTTCAGGAGGCCGCAGGAGACAGTCCCGGCCATACCACCGCCGCGCAGGCAGGAACGTTGGGGCGGCAGGCGGGGGTGAAACGATTGCTCCTGATCCATTATCCACTCGGCGAGGAGATCGGTCGTCAAATGATTGCAGACGCCGAGGCGAATTTTGGCGCGCCGGTGGAACTGGCAACGGATCTGATGACCATCGAATTGTAGATCAAAGCAGCATCGGATATATCCTTCCTGGCTCGGATCGTTCCGGGCGAGATGCGAACAAGAACCCATCCAGCAGCGTTGGATAGGACCGCTTGCAGGTTTCGAAGTGGGTGGTCTTTTTTTCGCATGAGGTGGCCATTCATCTCGAAAGAAACTGGAGACGGGATGGAAACGGGTCTCGGGAAGGCCTCGAGTGTATTTATGTCAAATTAATGGGCTTTGTGGGAGTTGCGAGGTGGCTTGAATCACCCCCTGTGGTAGAATCTATCGAAGCCCTTCAGATCCCCAAAGGGGAAAGGATTCCGTGGACGATAGATCAGGAGGCGGAAAGAAATTTCCGCGCTGGTTGGCAGTGGAATATGGGTGGCGTTTGCAGCGCCACTCGAGTTCATGGCATCCCCCCACAGATTTGTATGAGAACGAGGATGCCTATATCGTACTGGTCGAAGTGGGAGGCATGCGGAGGGGTGAATTCATCGTGAGCATCGATCGACAGCTTCTATCCGTTCGTGGTGTTCGCCGTGAATCCGAAGGCATGCAGGTCTATCATCAGATGGAAGTCGCTTATGGGGATTTCCTGAGTGAGGTGCGCATTCCGAAACCCGTGGTGAGTGAACGCGTCAAAGCCACCTATGGAGATGGATTCTTGCGCATCGTGCTTCCGAAGATCGATGAGCCGAGTACTCGATGAAGGTCTGAGCAGGGAAGCAAATTCGATACACAAGCTTTGCTAACCTTGCTCGATACCGGGTGCGATCTGAAGTTGGATGGAATCGCGTGGAAGAAGACGTAAACAAGCAAGCCTCCATGATCAAGGTCGAGGAGGAGAGCGAAGATCAGGTAGAGCTCTCGAAGAAGGACCGCGTCTCCGATATCCCGGAAGCACTTCCGATCCTGCCGCTGAGAGGCATGGTCGTCTATCCCGGCACGGCAGTGCCGATCATCATTGGCCAGCCGCGTTCCATCAAGTTAATCGATGAAGTCGTTGCCGGTAATCGCATGATCGGATTGGTCGCTTCTCGAAATCCGGAACTCGAACTTCCGGGTCCCGAAGACTTGTATCCCATCGGAACCGTGGGCAACATCCACCGCTTGTTCCGAGCGCCGGATGGCACCATCCGCTTGATCGTCCATGGTCTGGCGCGATTCGAGCTCGGTGAATTCCAGAGCTTCGAGCCCTACCTCGTGGCCAGGATCCATCAGAAGCCTGAGATCATCGAGGAGGGCCTGGAGATCGAGGGGCAGGTACGGGCGGCCAAGGATCAATTCCAACGCATCGTCGAAATTGCCCCATCGATTCCACGCGAGATCCTTGGCAGCGTGCTGCCGCTCGATGACCCTCTGCAGGTCGTCTACACCATCGCCAATTTCCAAACCATCGATTTGGAGGATGCGCAGGACCTTCTGGAGGTGGATACAGCCCTCGACAAGTTGGAGCGTTTGAACGCCATCCTCAGCAGGGAAGTCGAAGTACTTTCCCTGGGGCAGCAGATCCAACAGGAAGCGCGTACCGAGATCGAGAAGGTGCAGCGCGAGTATTTCCTGCGCGAACAACTCAAGGCCATCCAGCGCGAGCTCGGTGAAGGTGATGAACAATCGGCTGAAGCCGAGGAGTTCCGCCAGCGGATCGAAGCTGCTCAGATGCCGGAGGAGGCCGAGAAGCAGGCTCGCCGCGAGCTCGATCGGCTCTCACGGCTTCCCACGGCAGCCGCGGAATACGGTGTGATCCGCACGTACTTGGATTGGTTGGTCTCGCTCCCATGGTCCAAGGGAACGCAGGACAACCTCGATCTGGCCAACGCCCGTAAGGTGTTGGATGAAGACCATTATGGTCTGGAGGATGTCAAGGAGCGCATCCTGGAGTTCATGGCCATTCGCAAGTTAAGATTGGAACGCCAGGATGAGGAGAAGCCTGAGGTCACGGATGAGATCCGGCGGGAGCGCGAGGGCGTGATCCTGTGCTTCGTCGGACCGCCGGGCGTTGGGAAGACATCCCTGGGAAGGTCGATCGCGCGAGCCACAGGGCGCAAGTTCGTGCGTATCTCGCTAGGCGGCGTGCATGATGAAGCCGAGATCCGCGGTCACCGGCGTACCTACATCGGCGCACTGCCGGGCCGCATTCTGCAGGCCATGCGCCGCGTTGATTCCCACAATCCGGTCTTCATGCTCGATGAGGTCGACAAGCTGGGGCATGACTTCCGAGGCGATCCATCTTCAGCACTCTTGGAGGTGTTGGATCCCGAGCAGAACAGCGAGTTCCGCGATCACTACCTGGAGGTGGCCTACGATCTCTCGCAGGTGATGTTCATCACCACGGCCAACTGGCTGGAAACCATCCCGGCCCCGTTGCTGGATCGCATGGAGGTCATTCGCCTCTCCGGTTACACCGACAAGGAGAAGGTAGAAATCGCCCGCAGCTACTTGATCCCGAGGCAGATTCGCGAGAATGGGCTGCGACCAGACGAGATCGATATTTCCGTCGAGGCTCTGGAGAGGGTGATCCGCCGCTACACTCGAGAGGCGGGCGTCCGCAATCTGGAACGTGAAATTGGACATCTCTGCCGGAAGGTTGCGGTCAAGATTGCAGAAGGCGAATCCGAACGCCTCAGCATCACGCCGGAACTGGTCTCCGAGCTGCTGGGCAAGCGTCGCTTCCACGGCATGGATGAGATCATCGAGCGGACCTCCCTTCCAGGCGTGGCGGCTGGATTGGCTTGGACGCCCACGGGCGGGGAGGTGCTCTTCATCGAAGCCACCGCCATGCCGGGAAAGAATGATTTCCTGCTAACCGGATCGCTGGGTAAAGTGATGCAGGAATCGGCGCGGGCAGCGTTATCCTACGTCCGTTCGATGAGCGATTCCCTGGGAGTTCCGGAGGATTACTGGGGCACTCACGATATCCATCTTCACATCCCGGCGGGAGCGCAACCCAAGGATGGCCCCTCCGCTGGAGTGACGATGGCAGCTGCGCTGGCTTCCCTGGCGGGAGGTCGGCCCATTCGCCACGACATCGCCATGACGGGCGAGATCACCCTGCGCGGCAAGGTGTTGCCGGTCGGAGGCATCAAGGAGAAAGTATTGGCAGCGCATCGCGCCTCGCTCAAGGCGGTCCTGCTCCCGCGGCGCAATGAGGTGGATCTTGAGGACGTGCCCGATGAGGTTCGCGAGGAGATGAAATTCATCTTCGTGGATACTGTCGATGACATCTTAAAGGTTTCCTTGAAACCCAAGCGCAAGCCAACCTCGAAGAAGCGCAAGCCGGCTTCATCGGGAAGCAAGGCATCTCCGGAAAAGCGAAAAACCAAGCCGACGCAGCGCAAGGTGGCTGCAAAAGGCGAAGCGGAGAAGAAAGGCACTCCCAAGAAGAAGCCCGATCGAACGGCGAAGAAATGAACGAGGGTTGATCGGATTTCAATGGGGAAGGTTTGAAGGGCATGGAGAAGATATTGATAGTGGATGACGATCAAACCATGGCCGGTCTGATCAAGACTCTGCTGGAGATGGATGGCTACATCGTGGTCCAATCCAAGCAAGAACAGTCATTGATCCCCATCGTGCGCGCCGAGAAACCGGATGTGATTCTATTAGACGTCTTCCTTTCGGAGACTGATGGGTTGGATTTGCTGGCGGAATTACGAGCCACGGAGGATCTCGCCGACACACGCATCATCATGACCTCAGGCATGGATCTCGGCGAAGAGGCTTCCGCCGCGGGGGCGGATGCATTTCTGATGAAACCCCACACCCCTGAGCAACTCATCTCTGTGATTCGAGGGGATTAGGGCGCTGCGTGCACCCATCCCCGATATTTGATTTGATAGGAGCAAAGGCACGTGGCAAAACGAAAAGGACGGGGTTCCTCAAGGCATTGGCATTTAATCGATCTGCATTTGCATACTCCGGCTTCGAACGATTACGAGGAGCCGGAAGTTTCGTATCTCGATATTCTGCGCCGCAGCCATGATGTTGGGCTTGAGATCGTTGCGTTCACCGATCACAACACTGTCGCGGGTTACCGGCGCATGCAGGAAGAGGTGCGGCAGCTTGAGCTCCTCGAAGAACTCAAGCGCCTCACCGACGACGAACGTCAACGCCTGACGGAATATCGAAAATTACTCAAGAAGGTTCTCGTTCTCCCCGGATTTGAATTCACAGCGACCTTCGGGTTCCACATCCTGGCCATCTTTCCCCCCAGCAAGGATTACCGTGAGATCGAGCATCTCCTGCTGAGCATGAACATCCCCGCTGAAAAGTTGGATGACGGTTCTTCCAATGTCGGCGCTACAGTGGATGTGCTCACAGCCTATCGGACCATCAACAACGCCGGGGGATTGGTCATCGCCGCCCATGCCAACTCAACACACGGCGTGGCCATGCGCGGCTTCCCGCTGGGAGGCCAGACCAAGATCTCCTACACGCAGGATCCCAATCTGCATGCGCTGGAGGTAACGGATTTGGAACAACGCGGGAGGCGCACTACAGCCGCCTTTTTCAGCGGCATCAAGCCCGAATACCCGCGTCGCATGCACTGCATCCAGGGTTCGGATTCCCATCGCCTGCGCAGGGACCCGAAGAACAAGAAGAACCTGGGCGTGGGCGACCGGGCTACCGAAGCTCTCCTGCCCGAAGTGTCCTTCGATGCGCTCATGGATCTGTTCAAGAGCAACGATTTCGCCCGCACACGACCTCATCGGCGCGCTTCCAAGGAGGTCTTCGATTTCGTTCAGCAGGCGCGCGAGGAGGGCGCCAGCATCATCCAGGATTTTCACGAGAGCATGTCGGTGCGAGGCGGGCGTCTGTATGCCGTCATCTCCAACGTGTGTGCCTTCGCCAACACCAACGGCGGCACCCTCTACATCGGAGTGAGCGCTGAATCCAAGACCCTGCCGGTGGGCGTTTCCAATCCTTCCGAGGCCGTGAAACGCTTGAAGCGCGAGATCAGCAATCGCATCAGCCCACCGTTGGAATGTCAGGTGGATACCCAGAAGAGCCAGGGAAAGACCGTGCTGCGCGTTCTGGTGCCTCGTGGCGAGGACCCCCCCTACGCCGTTGACGATAATAAGATCTATGTCCGAGATGAGGCCGAAACCGGTCTGGCGGTTCGGGATGAGATCGTTCAACTCGTGCGTACCGGAATGCCTGCCGCCGTGGAGATGGCTCCCGCAAAGGCGCCTGTTCCTGCTGAGGAGGGCGCTGCACCGGAGGAAATCGGGCTGCAGCCACCTCGCACGGGCGTTGAGATCGCGGCTGTCAACGAGCGGGACGGCGTCAAGTACTACACCATGCGAGATTTGCGCAATGGCAACATGGTCAAGAACGTTACTCGATCATCAGCCCGGCGCCTTTGGCATTACGCCATCTCCCAATACAGCCAATTGCCCACAGACCTGGCCAAAGCGGATATCACTTGGCAGGGCGAGGTCGGGATGCTCCGGGTGCAGCAACGCGGCAAGTTGAAGCGTTACGACATGGCGCAAAAATCACCCCAAGGCATTCGCCTCTATTTCGGCGTGACCGACGATGGTGTCCATGGCGAGTGGAAGAACCTTGTCGGGGGTGAGGGGGAGTAAAATCTTCTAACTCCAAGTTGACCGTTCCGTATTGGGATCCAAGCGGGCTCGGCTCCATGCGATCACAACTTGATCCACACGGTTGAACCTAACCTGGCAAGCGAGCGTTCCCCATGACGACCATTCGATCTTTCGATCCGAACGTCGATCTGCAAGCCGTCTTGGATCTGTGGCGAACTGCCGGGACGGGCGTCCAACTCTCACCTTCCGATCGTCCTGAGGAAATTCATAAGAAACTGCAGCGCGATCCTGATCTCTTCCTGATTGCGGAGCAGGGTAGCCGGATCGTGGGGTCGGTGCTCGGTGGTTTCGACGGCCGGCGAGGCATGGTCTATCATCTGGCCGTCGATCAATCTTCGCGCAGGCGAGGCATCGGCAGGGCGTTGATGGCGGAATTGGAATCTCGCTTGCGGGCGAAGGGTTGCCTGAAGTACTATCTGCTGATCACGCATGACAATGCGGAGGGCATGGATTTCTACCGCCAATTGGGTTGGGAACGGATGGATTTGCATGTCATGGGGAAGGTGATCGAATGAGAGCGGCCGTGCTGACGATTTCCGATCGAGCTTCGCGCGGGGATTACGAGGACAAGACCGGGCCGCAAGTGATCCGACGCCTGCAGCAGCAGGGCTGGGACGTGGAGAAAAGCGTCATCCTGCCGGACGATCAGGATGGCATCCAGGTGGCTCTGATCGAGTGTTGCGATCAGCACAAGTTTGATCTGGTCCTTACAGCAGGAGGCACGGGCTTCTCCGCCCGTGATTGTGCGCCGGAGGCCACGCTATCGGTTGTGGAGCGGCTGGCGCCCGGATTGGCAGAGGCCATGCGCGCCGGCAGCATGAAGAAGACACCGCATGCCATGCTCTCGCGCGCCGTGGCAGGAATCCGTGGAACCACACTCATCGTCAACCTTCCCGGCAGCCCTCGAGCCGCGATCGAGAATCTGGATTTCATCCTGCCGGCACTGCCGCATGCCGTCAAGATCTTACAAGGGGATCCCCAAGCTGAGCGAGAACACCGCTGGAAACCGCCCGCCCATAAGATATGAACATCCTTAGGAGGGAGCCATGAAAACTGTAAAACGTCGCCGTTGGGTCGTCGTCGTTGTCTTCTTTGCCTTCATGCTGCTACACCAATCCGATCGCCTGCTGATCGGATCCCTACCGGATCAGATTCGTGAGACCTTCGGCATCAACCGGGCGCAGTTCGGTCTGGTCATCTCCGGGGCTTTGCTCGTGGGCACGATCATGTACCCCATCTGGGGCTATCTCTATGACCGCTACGCACGCCCCAAGTTGCTTGCGCTGGCGGCATTCATCTGGGGGTCGACAACTTGGCTGAGCGCCATCGCGCCCACATATGGCACCTTCCTGGCCACCCGCGCCAGCACGGGGATCGATGACTCGAGCTATCCGGGTCTCTACAGCTTGATCTCGGATTATTTCGGACCGACTTTGCGCGGCAAGATCTACGGTCTGCTGCAGATCAGTCAACCCTTGGGCTTCATGATGGGGATGATCCTGGCGCTCATGCTGGGAGGCACGTACGGATGGCAGCGGGTGTTCTTCCTCACCGGCGCGTTGGGTATCGTTCTGGCGGTGATCATCTTCTTCACCGTGCGCGACATGCCGCGCGGCAAGAGCGAGCCGGAGATGGAGGGATTGGAGCAGGTCGGTGTCTACCGCTTCGATTGGAAGATCGCGCGGGGGCTCTTCCGCAAACCCTCGCTGCTGCTCCTGTTTGCACAAGGATTCGTGGGAGTCTTTCCCTGGCAGGTGATCACCTATTTCTTCATCGATTATCTGCTGAGCGAACGCAATTACGCCGACGATGCCATCATGATCACGATGGGAACCGCGATTCTGGTTCTCTCCCTGGGTTACTTCTTGGGCGGTATGCTGGGAGATTTCTTCTTCAAGCGCACGCCAAGAGGCCGCATGCTGGTTTCGATGGGTGGGGTCTTGATGGGCGCGGTGATGCTATATTTCACGATGGGCGTCCCGATCGACAATCCATCCCTCTTCATGCTGCTGCTGGGGGTCACGGCACTCTTCATCCCGATTGCCTCGCCGAACGTGATCTCGACGGTCTATGACGTGACTCTGCCGGAAGTGCGCAGCACAGCGCTCTCCGTGCAATACTTCATGGAGAACATCGGCGCTGCCACCGCGCCTGCACTGGCGGGCTACATCGCCGACCGCTCTTCGCTGCATTTGGCCATCCTGACGATCTGCATCTCCACGTGGGTTCTGGGATCGATCCTTCTTGCGTGCACGGCCTATCTGGTTCCCAGGGACATCAAGGTCCTACGAAGCCAGATGCGCGAGCGTGCCGAGGAGGAACGCCGCTTGCAATCTGCCAAGCCCATCCAGGGTTGAGCGCTCCATCGGCAGAGCTGCCCGGCATCGATTTCCCCGTTTCCACGAAACGCAAACACGGCCGCGGTGATCCACCGAAGCGGCCGTGTTTTTCTCTTCTACACATTTCATTCCTACTCCATGCGGAGAACAGATTTGGAATCGGCGGACCAAGCAAGGTCGATGGTTCCGCGCATGCTTTAGGGTGGGGAAATCAATCGATCAGGGCGGGGGGCTACTTCTTCTCGACGAAGGATTGAAGGAGGATCTCCACCTGTCCGGTGATATTCTCGATCAGCTTGTCGCGCGTCTCACCGGTCGGGATCTGGTTGAGGCGTTGGATCAGATGACCGATCTCCGGAGAGATGGCGGATGGATCCACATACCAATCCGGTATCAGCTCGAGCAAGATCTCGACCTGCCTCTGGAGCACATCGGCAACCCGCTGCCGGAATTCCCCGGCGGGGATCTCGCTCAGGCGGTTTGTCAGGTGGGCGATTTCCGGGGCGACTGCTTCCGGATCCACATACCATCCGGGCAGGAAGAACTGCACGGGTTTGCCCAGCACCTTCGCCAACTGCTCCAGGTCGTCGAAGGCGATGCGCTGCTTCGCGCTCTGCCAGCGCGACATCGTTGCGCCCGAGGTCCGGAGGCGCCGTGCCAGCTCCTCCGTAGACCAGCCGCGCTCCTGGCGGGCGGCCATGATTTGATTGCCGATGTAGGTCCAGGTGTCCATGGCGCTATTCTAGCACAGCTTACCGATGACGCACGATCGTCTTTCAGTTTGAGCAAGATGAGGATTACACGAATTGTAAAGAAAGCTTGCCAATAAGGAAATGTTATAAGCAAGAATAGGCGTACATAAAATGTATGGAAATATCCGGAAAAATGTAGGGCTCGAATGCGAAACAGGGCGCAATCGCCCACGGCAGCCGGGATTTCCCCAAGTCAGACGGTATAGGGTGGGCTTCCCAACGGAGAGGCTGCGGCTCGGCCCTGCGGATGTCCCATCCGATGAAGAGAGAAAAAAGGGACTCCAGGGCACAAGATAGGGGCTGAGGGGTATGGAAACCTGCCTTTCCACCGGAACCGGCTTCAGGAGCCCCCTGTGTGGCTTCTGGGCTGTGCTATAGTCTTTTCCAGAACCGTTGCAAAGGTGGTGGATGATGGATACGATTCCCATTGCGTGGTTGGGCACGGGTTTGATGGGGAAACCTATGGCCGGGCGGCTGTTGCAGGCTGGATATCCCCTATCGGTCTACAATCGGACGCCGTCCAAGGCCGAATCACTGCGCCAGACGGGAGCGCGGTTGGCGCTGTCGGCGGCTGAGGCGGTGCAGGATGTCGATGGCGTCGTCCTGATGCTGGCCGATGCCCGAGCCATCCATGATGTGCTCTTCAAGCGGGATGTGCTGGTACTCCTTTCCGGGCGTACTGTGATCCAGATGGGAACCATCGGTCCGCAGGAGAGCCTTCGGATCCGGGATCGAGTACAACAGGCCGGGGGCGAATACCTCGAAGCTCCCGTCCTGGGCAGCGTGACGCCCGCGGTTTCGGGGAACCTGATCGTCATGGTCGGAGGCAGCCAGGATCAATTCGATCGGTGGCATCCGCTGCTGAGCTGCTTCGGCCCCGATCCCGTGTTCGTGGGACCTGTAGGACAAGCTGCGGCGCTGAAGCTGGCGCTAAACCAGATGATCGCTTCGCTGGTGGCGGCTTTTTCGTTGAGTTTAGGAATGGTTCTTCACCATGATGTCTCTGTGGAGGCCTTCATGCAGGTGTTACGAAAGAGCACCCTGTATGCACAGACCTTCGAGCAGAAGCTTCCCCGACTGTTGGAGCGGGATTTCAAGAAGGCAAATTTCCCGTTGAGATTGCTGCTCAAGGATGTCAGGCTCTGCCTGGAGACGGCGCATCGATCTGGTCTGGACCCCGCAGCGCTCCGCGGAGTGGAAGACCTGATTAAAACCGGGCTCAAGAAGGGCATCGGCGAACTCGATTACGTGAGCATGTACAACGTAATCCACCCCCAGAAATAGGTACAATTCCCGCCTTAGGAGGTGTTGATGAGTATGGTGAGTTTGCATTGGCTGGGATCCAAGCTCATGGCGGGCAAGGATTCGAGAGGGCAGTCTCTGGTCATGGGTACATGGGAGGAACTGGATCCACCTTGGATGGGCCTCAAGCCCTCCGATCTGCTGCTCCTATCGGTGGCTTCTTGCTCGAGCTGGGACGTGGTTTCGATTCTCACCAAGCAGCGTGAGCCTCTGGAGGGCTTGGAGACAACCTGCACAGGAGAACAGCGTCCCGATCCTCCCAACGTCTTCACGAGCGTGCATTTGCACTTCCGTGTGGAAGGGGCAGTCTCGCCTCAGAAGCTCGAGCGCGCCATCCAGCTTTCGGTGGAAAAGTACTGTTCTGTGGTGAATTCTCTTGATCCCTCGATTCCGGTGACCACGGATTACGAGATCATCGAGTGAGTTTCAGCTTCGCCGAGGGGTGCAAGATCGGGGAAATCGAGTTCTGCTTCCTCACATCACAACATGAAGTCATGCGAGGCGGGCGATCACCTGCCCCATGGGTTCCACCCCGTAACCGGGCAGGGCGGCCACGGCATCCCGGAAGGATTCGTCCTGCAGGAGATCGAGCAAGGGGGCCAGCTTCGCGCTCGTATAGTGATTCTGCGGGATGACCAAGTCGTAGCGTTCATGAAACAGGGGGATGAAATCAAGCCTGAGCGCATCGGCGGCGGCGCGAATGCCCAAACCGCAGGCTGCTCGCCCGGAGGCGACGGCAGCGGCGATCATCAGATGTGTATATTCCTCTCGTTCGTAACCGCGCACGTTCTCGCTGGGCAATTCCAATTGGTCCAGGTGAAAATCCAGGAGCAAACGGGTCCCCGAGCCGCGCTGCCGGTTGATGAAGGTGACTTCCCGGCGCGTGAGATCCTGAAGCCCTTGGATCTCGAGCGGATTCCCCGATGCAACGATCAAGCCCTGCTGGCGCTCGACCAAGCCCACTAGAACGACATCCGCATCCGGCAGGTATTTTCGAACGTAGGCGAGGTTGTATTCCCCGCTTTCGGGATCCAGCAGGTGGCATCCCGCGATGTGCGCCTCCTTGCGCTGGAGGGCGATCAATCCCCCCAGGCTGCCCAGGTTGGCAGAGGTCAGTCGCGCCCCGCGCTCGGCCAGGAATTGGGCCATCAGATCGATGGTCAAATCATGGGATCCCAGGGCAACGATCGTGCGTTCGATATCACCGTGAGAGCGGTAGAGATGGACGTCGACGGTTTCACCGGCATGCAGCCCTTGGACTCCCGCCGGGATGCACACGATCCCATCCGCGCGCACCAGGGATGTGATCACGCCTGCGCCGCGAGAGAGGGGCGCGGCAACCAGGCGGTCGCCGACCCTGCCGACGGTCACACGCAGGTATTCATCATCCCCCATCGACGAGTGAACTTTGCGCGTCATGGCGGCCTGAACGACAGGCACCTCCAGGGGAGGGCGCCCGAGCCAGCGCGCCAGCAGCGGTTCGATGAAGATCTCGCCGGTGAGCACGGTCGACACCGGATAGCCGGGAACGCCGATCACGGGCACGGAATAACCCGATTGCGGGCGGTCTCGCTTGATGGCAACATGAATCATGCCCAGGACCACCGGATGTCCCGGCCTCACAGCGATCCCATGCACGAGCACCTCCCCCAGAGCCGCGATCACGCCGGCGGTGTGATCCTCCGAACCCGCAGACGAGCCTGCGTTCACAAGCACCAGGTCGTGCTCCTTGGCCGCACGTACGACGGCTTTCTTGATGCGGTTGAAATCGTCGGGCACGATGGGCAAGCGCGTCGCCGTTCCGCCCCAACTTTCGATCTGAGCCGCCAGCATCAGGGAGTTGTATTCGATGATCTGACCCGCGTTGGCTGGGCTGCCGATGGGGACGAGTTCCGAACCCGTGGGAAGGATGGCGACTCGAGGCCGTTGGCGCACGTTGACGTGATCATGCCCGCATCCTGCGATGGCGCCCAGATCCACGGGACGAAGCACTTGCCCCGCGGGAAGCACTAGTTCGGTGGCGACCATGTCCTCGCCCATGGGGCGGACATGCATCCACGGCGTCAAGGGAGCTCGCAAGCGGATCGTCTCCAGGGCGAAGCCTTCGCGGGTCTCTCCCAAGGGTTCGACCTGTTCGATGGGAACCACGGCGTCTGCCCAATCCGGCAGGGGATCGCCTGTGTCCACATATTGCGCCTGGGTGCCGATCTGAAGATCGATCGGAGCGCGGTCACTGGCACCCTGCGTGTCCCCTGCGCGTAGCGCATAGCCATCCATGGCGGAGGCGTGATAATGGGGCGAGGAAACATGCGCCCAGACCGGTTCTGCCGTGACCCTGCCCAAAGCCTGTTCCAAAGGGATGCGCTCCGAAACGAGCGCTTTCCAGAGGCCCGCCTGCTCCATGGCCTGATGCCATCGGGAGCGGGCATCGTCCAGGGGAATGTCATCCAAATAGATCGATCTTGAAGATCCCATTGTGCTCCTTTAGAACAAACTGACTTCGACTTGCTGGTTTGCGGCCAACCCGGTGGATTCGGCAGGAATGCATACCAGGCCGTCTGCACGCACCAGCGTGAAGATCAAGTTCGAACGGCCGTACACCGGTTCGGCAATCTTTCCCTCGGGTGTGATTCGCAGTTTCACCGGAAGATAGTCCTCGCGGCCGGACTCGGAAGCAATGTTGGTGGAAAGTCTGGCGGTCAAGGTGGGAATGAGCGCCGGACCGCGCATGCCGGATAGGTAGCGCACCACGGGATTCAAGAACAATCCTGCGGTTACCAGCGCGCTGACGGGATTCCCCGGCAGGCCCATGACCGGAACGCCATCCGCAACGGCGAGGAAGGTGGGTTTTCCGGGTCGCATGGAAACCCCGTGCACCAACACGCCCGGCTCACCCAGGGAATCCAGGACCTGGGCGGTGATGTCGCGCTCGCTGACGGAAGATCCAGCCGCGATCACGACGATGTCGTCTTCCTGATGCGAGCGGCGGGCAGCTTCCTGAAGCGACTTGTAATCATCGGGAATCACACCT
>DUET01000013.1 GCA_011192015.1 Anaerolineae bacterium | reverse complement strand
TGATCCGACGCAGCCGCTGCTTGAGATCACAGGAGACGTGCTACAGGTTCCATAGACAAAGAGGGGAAATCCTCATAAATCCCAGTGACCCGCAAACACGAACCAGGGGCGGTGATGCGCATCACCGTCCCTGGCTGCATATGGATCCACCAGTCATTGGAATCCCATCTGATAGAATGAGCCAAATTGCGCTGCTTACGTCCCAGAGGTTACGATCAAGAGCATGCAAACGTTGACGATCACCAAACGGCAGGCGCGTCGTTTCTTGCTTGCCCATCAAGGCCTATGGCCGCCCTATGCATTGAAGGGGAAAGCCGGCGTGCTGGAGTACATCCATCGAGTCGGCTGCATTCAGTTCGATCCGCTGAACATCGTCGGCCGCAACCCCGAGTTGGTTCTCCAGGCTCGGATTGCAAACTTCCGACCTGCATTGTTGCAGGAGCTACTCTATGAGGATCGCGAGCTGCTGGATGGTTGGGACAAGAACATGTCCATCTACAGCGTGGAGGACTGGCCGAATTTCCACCGCCGCCGGGAAGCGGCCCTGCAGCACACCGGCAGGAGCCACGAAGCCATCCAATCCTTCCTTCCCCAGATCCGCAAAGAGATCAAGCAGCGAGGACCCGTTTCCTCGATCGACCTGGACTTCGATCAAACCATCGATTGGTGGTGGGCTCCGACACGCGTAGCCCGGGCGGTGCTAGAGAGCATGTACCATTGGGGTGAGTTAGTGATTCACAGCAAGGTGAACACGCGCAAGGTTTACGACTTCGCCCGCCATCACTTGCCGAACGAACTGCTGTCGGCCTCCGATCCTAATCAGACCGAAGAGCAGTTCCATGATTGGTATGTTCTCAGGCGCATCGGGGGCATTGGTCTGATGTGGAATCGAGCGGGTGATGCGTGGCTAGGGATGTCCGGCATCAAGGGCCCGGAGCGCCGGGCCGCTCTGGAACGACTGCTTCAAAAAGGGAAGGTATTGGAGGTTTTTGTGGAGGGGATCGAGCAGCCTCTCTTCATGCGAAGCGAGGATTGGAAGACATTCGAGACGATCCTCGATGCCCGCAACCCTTCGCCTAAAGCCTCCATCCTGGCCCCGCTGGACAACCTGCTCTGGGATCGCCGCTTCGTGGAGCAGCTGTTTGGCTTTTCCTATGTATGGGAGGTCTACAAGCCGGCTGCCGAACGCCAATTTGGTTACTACGTGCTTCCCATCCTGTATGGCGACCGATTCATCGCACGCTTTGAGCCAAAACGGGAGAAGAAGATCGGGACCCTGATCATCAAGCAATGGTGGTGGGAGCCCGGCGTCAGGCAGTCCAAGCGCATGCAGCTCGAACTCATCCGCTGTTTCAAGCGCTTCTTAAAATTCCTTAACGTCAATGGACTCCTAGTGGATGACAAGGCGTGCGAGCGAAGTGATTTGTATTGGTTGGCTGAGGCGGTTGGATCATAACGAACCCGGATGGAATAATAACCTGCGCCTATGTTCGCTGCTCTCATTCGGTGAGGAGTTCGGAATAACAGCTTGAGGAAAACCCGTTGAACGAGCAGTGACCAGCATCGGTATTTAATGAAGGGCAATGCATTCGGACAGGGGGTGAAACCATCCATGGAAAGACCTAACATGAAACCCATTCACTCCCTTTTCGTCATCGTCAGTCTGCTGCTATTGGCGGCATGCGCAGGGCAAGTTCATAGAACGCCCACTTCACCCCTGCCGGATGAATCGACTTCACCTATCGAACCCCCGACGCACACGGCAAGTGTTCCAACCAGAACCGCGCTTCCTATCGCTACTCGAACCCCCACTGCAATCCCACCGACCGCAACCGTGTTCCCGATAGAAACCGTCACAGCCGGCGGCGGTTGGATTGCCTACACGTCCAAACGCAGTGGGAATGCAGAAATCTACATCATGCGCACCGATGGCAGCGCGCGCCTTCGGCTGACGAATCATCCCGCCTACGATGCATGGCCGACCTGGTCGCCCGATGGCACCCAGATCGCCTTCATGAGCAAACGCAACGGAAACCCCGACATCTACATCATGGAGGCCAATGGCAGCAACCTGCGGAGCCTGACGCATCACGCAGCCAACGACACCTGGCCTGATTGGTCTCCGGATGGAAGCAAGATCGCCTTCGTATCGAGACGGGACGGCAACTTCGAAGTCTATGTCGTGAATGTGGATGGTTCCCATCTTCAGCGCCTGACGAATACTCCCGGGCATGAGGATTTTGCTACCTGGTCGCCTGACGGCACTCAGATCATCTTCACACGCATCGAGAGCAACGAAGGCACCTATATCATGAACGCCGACGGCAGCAACGAACGGAAGCTGGCGGACTTCCTGGGTTTGGAATTTGCATGGTCGCCGGATGGCACCAAGATCGCCTTTGGCTCCGACCACCAGGGGTTCCGAGGGTTGTACTTGATGGATCCCGATGGGAGTAATCTCCAGTGCATTTCGCGGACTATGTACGGCGATAATGGTCCGGATTGGTCGCCGGATGGCACACGCCTCGTCTTCTCCTCCTGGCGCGATGGCGACTGGGAGATCTACGTGATGAACCTGGATGGCGGCGACCTGCAGCAGCTCACCCGCAATCTTGCCGATGATGAATTCCCCGCCTGGCAGCCCACACAGGCATCGCAAACACCATGAGCACAGACCGGAACTGAGATCATACACTCCGGCCTCTCCGGATGGCCACAACGACAAATCCGCTCCCTAATCAAGACCTGACAGGTTCCTTGAGTCTGTCAGGTCATGTTTCGGCAACGATCTTCGGGATTAAAGGTCCGCGTCTCGGACAATGATCCGACGCATCGATCAGGATCAATCCTCGTCGAGTTGGAAGACCTCCTCGACACTCACCTCGAAGGCCTTGGCGATCTTGAGCGCCAGGTATGCCGAGGGGACGAACTTGCCGTTCTCCACCGTGTTGATTGTCTTGCGCGTGACCCCCACACGATGGGCCAACTCCTCCTGTGTCCAATCCTTAACGGCTCGGAAGACCTTGATTTGATTCTTCAAGGATTTCTTGCTCATGATGCTCTGTACCTGAAGTAGAAGGAAGCTTGATAGGCAAAGGCGCCGCCCAGGATCGAGGTCAGGGCAATTGCAACCGGATCGCAGACGGGGTAGAAGAACCACGTCACCGCAAACAAGGCAGCCATCCCGACGGCTCCCCAATAAGCCGCCCTCCAGGAACTGGCCTCCAACGATTGCACCAGCTCGTTGTATAACGCCTCACTCAGGGCAGGATCCTGCCTGACCCTGTTGCCGATGGAAACAATACCGATCGCCGTGGCGGCATTCACCACCAGGCTCAGGACAAGAAGCCCCAGTACTGCATAGCCGATCGGTTGATCGTTGAGTTCGTTGCTCCTCAAGAAGTGACGCGCCAGCATGAGCAGGATGGTCGAGCCCAATCCAACCAGATGCCATTGCAAGTTCTTCATTCTCTGCCGATCCAATCTCTCGATTTCCTCGTTCATGAATGCTCCCTCTTCGCTCCAATCAGGTCGTTCAAAAGTAACCATCATGGAATATTTTGTAACCTATATTACACATAGTATAACCTCTGGGTTACTTGCTGTCAAGAGATAAACGGGGGAGATTCCCCTCACATTCCGGCGAGCGTTCCGTGTCGAACGAAGGCCTTGTGTGCTTGGTATTCTTAAAAGTACCAAGGGGGCACAGCGAGCCTTGCTTCAATCCCCGTATAATAACCAGGATCTCAGATTCCGTTGCGCGAAAGAGAAGGATTGAGCCATGCGAACACACCCAAGAACCAGGCCCGTTCTATTTGCCTTTGTGATGTTGATTCTCTTGACCACGGCATGCGCTTCCCAGCCTGTACTCGATACACCAGGCGTCGGTGATACGCAGGTCCCAATCGCAACCCCACCCGAGCCAACTCCGTTTGAGGCCACACTCAACGGTATGAGCATGGTCATCCCGGAAGGTTGGTATGCGGCGGAAGTCTCACTCGAGCGTCTGGAAGCGCTGATCTTCGTGCAGCAGGATCCAAGCATGCTGGCTGAATTCGACGATCCGGATCTGGCCGTACCGCTCGATTACGCTGCCGGGGCGCTGATCATCACTCCGCTGCCTGAAGGCAGCGACGCCGAGACACTCAGGGAATCCATGTTGGGGGCCATAGCCGACCTCACCGCGGATGATCTGGATGCCATGTTGCTGCCGCTCGACCAGGCAGGTTTGATCGATTACATCGCGGTGGAAGGTGCGCAGTTGTTGCAAGCAGACATCGACTTACTCGCAGGCAACCAAGCCTTGATGATGGAGGGCATGGTCACGTTTATTGACGAGCTGCCTCCCGAGCTTCATATTCAGATTTGGCTCACATGGTGGGAAGATTCCTTCATCGCCTACTACACCTTGGCAACCGAGCAGGCATGGGAGGACGCGGAAGCGCCGCTCGTCGCGGCGCATGCTTCAGTCTCTATTCGTTAGACTGCTGGATTCAAGATACCGTAGGCAGGCGTTTCAATCCTGCCTAATCCCCAGTATCGTCGCCATCACCTCCGGCCCAAGGTGGTCGTCCTGGACCTTCGCGGTCCGGGCGATCGGGTTTTCCACCGCCGGCATGGTCCGGTCGGCCTCCTGCGCCTTCCGGTTTCCCATGGCCATGCCCGATCATCCACCCCAGCCCCCTCCCGCCTCCGCCGGGTTCGATGCCGGCGTCCCTGAACATCACGCCCCAGCCCTTGCCCTGGCTCTCACCCATCGCATCGGATGGATCGATGCCCGTGAGTTCGGCGAAGAGATAGCCTCGCGCCACGTTCCCCAAACTGTATCCGGATTCCTTCTGCGCTATGATCTCATCCGGGGTTGCGCCGGTCACGCTTGCAAGGAACTGGATCACCGGGTTCTCGGTTTCCGGCTTTTCACCCTCTGCAAAGGCCGCTGCCGCGGTCAGGAGCGAAGCGATAATCGTCAAGCCGCAAAGAATAAGCAGTCTTCGTCTCATCATGATCACACTCCACGATTCGATGCCCCCCCCGCCATTACTAGGATAGGACACCCCCGGCAATGTATCAATGGGATTGATGTCATCCATTTTTGTGTGTAACGCGTAATATTCCACCGCCGGTTTTCCTCAACCAGGGAGGTGGCTCATGCCGATCTCTTGCGGGCTGGTCATCCCCTGCTGCTCCACCCTTTCCCAATTGCCAGAGGGCCCTTCTTTTATGATCTATTACCAAAAACGAATGCGCGGCATGATCCCCCTGAAAGCAAGCCTCCGCTCGCTCCTCAAATCTCCGTGAACCTTCGATGATTGGACAGCGTATATAATTGAATCCTTTGACGGATTTGAACCTTGGTCCCAATGGGCCATTGGCTATCGTGTTAAACCCTACCATTTCCTCCATCACCTTTGCGAACCAATCGAGGATCAACATGACTACACAGACATTGGATCAGGAACATAGGGACTGGAAACGCAAGTTCTTCGCCATCTGGGGAGGGCAGGCATTTTCGCTGCTCGGAAGCCAGCTGGTGCAATTCGCAATCATCTGGTATCTGACAGAACGCACGGGCTCCGCGTCCGTGCTCGCCATGGCATCCATGGCTGGATTGCTGCCGGGCGTCTTTCTTTCCCCCTTCATCGGAGTGTTGGTCGATCGCTGGAATCGCAAGAAAATCATGATCGTTGCCGACACCGCCATCGCCTTGATCACGTTTGCGATGCTGATCCTCTTCGCCCTGGACATCATCGAGGTCTGGCACGTCTACGTAATCCTCTTCATCCGCGCCATCGGGGGCAGCTTCCACAATCCGGCCATGACCGCCACTACAACGCTGATGGTCCCTCATGAACACATGACGCGCATTCAGGGCATCAACCAGACGCTCAACGGCGGATTGAACATCATCTCCGCTCCACTTGGTGCCTTGCTCTTGGAATTATTGCCCATGTCCGGCATCGTCGCCATCGACGTAATCTCTGCAGCCTTCGCCATCCTTCCTCTATTTCTAGTCGATATTCCTCAGCCCGAGCCCATGCAAAGCGCAGAAGGAAAGAAGCAAACTTTCTTCCAGGAAATGCGCGAGGGTTTCCAATACATCATCGGTTGGCCGGGTCTAATGATCGTCATCGGAATGGCGACCATGATCAACTTCCTGCTTTCACCCGCCTTTTCCCTGATGCCGTTGCTGGTGAAAAGCCACTTCTCAGGAGGGGCCATTCAATTGGGCTGGCTGAATGCAGTCTTTGGTGTGGGAGTCATATTGGGGGGGATCCTGCTCAGCGTGTGGGGTGGTTTCAAACGCCGCATTCTGACGGTTACCTTAGGGCTGATCGGGATTGGACTGGGAAGTATGACACTGGGCATCCTCCCTCCCGGGGGTTTGACGATCGCCATGGGAGCCATGCTCCTTTTAGGGATCATGCTGCCCATCGCCAACGGGTCATTGGGCGCGCTGATGCAGACAACGATCGACCCGGCAATTCAAGGGCGCGTACTCACGCTGGTGGGCAGCGCCGCCACGGCCATGATTCCCATCGGGCTGGCAGCCGCCGGTCCGCTCTCGGATGCCTTGGGGATACAGATCTGGTTTGTGATCAGTGGTTTGATGTGCCTCATCATGGCCATCCTACAGATCCTCATACCGGCCGTGGTTAACATCGAACAGAGCCCGCAGGTCCTGGCTCGCAAACAAGCGAAGCTCCCACAGGAGACCGCCTCCTAGATTCATCCATCTTTCGCTGCCAGCACGACTTCGTTCCGTTGATACATACAGTAGTGGGTGATTGGACCCCCGAAAAAATTGCGCTGTTGTGTAGATCAGATCCTGCAGCGGTTACGCCTGTGACGCGCGCCTCTCCCTCCACAGCTCGAAAGCCGTGTAGCTGGAAATCAGCAGGATCGCCATGGCGGTCAGTTGATGCAAGCTGAAGGGACCGAGAATGCGCGGCAGGTCCCGCAAGGCATCGATGGCCAGGCGACCCAGGGAATAGATGATCAATAAGATCAACACCTGCTGGCCTGCGAATGCTTTTCGTTTACGGCGCATCCACAGCCAAAGGAAGAGGATCATGTTGAATAGAAACAACATGATCTGGGTTGGATAGCGCGGCGCCCAAACACCATGCCTCCCCGGAAGATAGAAACTGAAAAAGCCGTCCGTCTCCAGACCGTAGCAGCATCCGGTCAGGATGCATCCGATCCGGTAGATGCTTAGAATCAAGGGAAGCACGGTCGCAACGGTATCCAGAATCAAGCCGGTGGGAACCTTGGTGAGGCGTGCATAGATCGCACCCCAGAACAGAACTCCCAGAACAGCCCCAAAGGAAACCAGACTCAAGTAATCCACGGATCCGAGATTTTGCAGGGCGTTGCTGAATCCGACCTTGAAAATCCTGGCATTTAATGCGGCGAAAAGGAGAGCAAGCGGAACGGCTGAAAGCCAAAAGGTGTGAAAATGCCGATCAGAGATGCCGACCCGGCGAGCCTCGATCCACCCCACGCCAAGCCCGACCAGGATCCCCAAGACCAGGAAGAAGTGCGAAGAAGAGATCTGGATCTCGCCTATCGTGAATAGGATCGGAAACATCTCATCTCCCACGATTTTCTTATTGTTGAATTGTAGCAGTCAAAAGTAAGATATGCCTGCTCGCAGATGGATATGCCCTTTGGATAGATCAGAATCCTGCAAAGCAACTGAGGAGAAAACAACATGATCAACGCAAGGTCCCTACGCATCCTACTCTTCTCCAGCACAGTAGTGACCCTTCTCATCACCGGAGTTTCCATTGCTGACAATCCAGCAAGACCTCTGCAGTACTTAAAGATCGAGCTGAGTAAATCGGCCTCGCCGACGACCTATTCGCAAGTTGGAGAGGTGATTACCTACACCTATACGGTGACCAACAACTCAGGTTTCGACATGTACGACGTCCGTATCCATGACGATCTGGTCGAGGTCATATGCCCAAGTTCTCAAATCGAAGGAGGCATGACCGGGTCAGCTTGTGACTCGGACAGTCGGATCAAGCCAGGCTATATGACCTGTACAGCCACCTATGTCATCACACAATCCGACATCGACAATGGGTATGTGACAAACGAGGCTACGGTCAACGCGAAATACGACGTGCCCAACCTTTGCAGCGGTTCACTAAAAGTGCATCAAGAATCCGCGGATGCCAACCACTCGCTTCCAGCTTTGAAGCTGCCCTCCATCAACCTTACGATGACCGGCTCACCATCATATTTCTACGGGCCCGGCGAGGTGATTTCTTACACATACACCGTCGAAAACACCGGAAACGTTTCGTTGACAGAACCCATCACTGTCAAGGACGACTTGGTCAGCGTGAGCTGCCCTACTGGCGGATTAACGCCTGCAGAAAGCTTGGAATGCACGGCAAGCTATACTACGACAGAAGCAGATACGGTTAACGGTTCCATTCAAAACACCGCAATCGCTTATGCTGGCGAAGACATTTCCAGTGGCAGCGACTTCGAGGTCCTGCTCGAGCCAATGCCAGGACTCTTTCTGGAGAACCACGCCAACAAATCAACCTATACAGAATACTGGGAACTGATCATTGACACCTATACGGTCACCAATATGGGCAACGTTCCCATTGAGGGACCCTTCCTTGTCGTAAATCCGCTCTTGGATGAGTGGGACTGTCCGAAAACGGAGGCTCTTCAGCGAGGTGAAAGCATCACTTGCACAGGATACTATCGCACTCGCCATCCGCTTGGACAAACCATCATGAGCTGCGCCAAAATTGAGGGTCAATATCTGCGCAACCCTGTTATCAGCAATTCAGCATGTGCAGAGATCAACTATGAACCCCCTACGGAATACATCGAACCCGGCGAATAGGAGAACTGACGTTCAACAGTGGCAGGTGTCGCGCTTGTGTATAGAGATGACTCGTATTCAAGAACGTAGCCCGTGCACCGATCGAAGATCAACCCGTGGAAGCCCAAGGACCTGGAGATTCTGATCTCTGATACACACAAACCACGATTCTCGGAATCTCGTCTACCTGGTTATTGCATGGTAAGCGAATCGAACAGTAGATGAGGCTCGGAAGAGGTTCCTCAATTGACACTTGAATCCGTTGGGATCCATTCCGGTGTGAGCCTTGCCATGGGTTTCCGTCCGTAAAAGAGATCATCCAGCCACAGGCTGGCTCGCCGCGCTGCACCGGATCGGGCGATGAACCAGCGCACGAGGTTGTGCGCCATGTTGTCGGGATGCGAGAACGGGCAGACCGTCATGCACCGCCCGCAATCCGTGCCCACAACGTTCCAGTAATGAAAGCAGGTATCGGCATCGATGCGCCAGCGGTAGGCCCCATCGATCTCCTTCCGGTCGTCGAAGGGGATCGACCGGCTGGGGCAGTTCTCGGCGCACTTCCGGCAGATACGGCAGAAGTCGATGATCGCCTGTCCATCGAGACGTTTATCGGGGATGAGCTCCAGGTCGGTGGTGACCACGCCCAACCGAACACGAGGACCCAGCTGG
>DUET01000012.1 GCA_011192015.1 Anaerolineae bacterium | reverse complement strand
CTCAATGAACTCAATGCCCAACAATTCGTTCGGTTGTATTCGCAAGGATCGACCCAACCCGCCTGGATTTGGATCGCTTGTTTGGCATAGATACCAACCGAGATCATCGAAAATAGGATGGAGACAAGTAGAACGAAAAAGGCTCCTCCCTTCAGCAAACGTGATCTCGTTTCATCCAGAAACAAGAACTCCGTTCCTTTCGCGAGTATAGGTATGAACATCAACACTGGAGCAAGGATGAACCTTGGTGCCAGAACTGAAGGAGTCATAACGACCCATACGATCACACCGGCCAGCGCAGAAAGCGTGAGTTGAACCAACGGACTGGAGAAGAAACGAGACGGTTTTCTCAGCAGAAATGCCAATGGGAGGAACGCAAGCAGTAGCGGCGAGAGTTGTCCTCCCTGCATGGCAGTGTAACCAAGAATCAAGGCAACAGGATAGGTCAATACGAGCCTTCTGGTTTCGTCAGGAGGGAACCACCGTGGCGACGAGAGATAGGCAGGTCCCGCAGTGTTGTAGAAAGGCGCAAGAGGTTGTCCAAACAAGAGACTACTCTTTAGGATATGGGGAATTGCCATAAGCGCCATCCCCAAACCCAATGCCAGGAATGTCCGTGCAACCTGCACAAACAGCGCTCTCGCGGACAGGTCCTCTACTCGCCATGATGCAAGACGCCAGGCGATCAGAAGAAAGATGGCGGGCACCAGCACCGCAGCGTAGGAAAGTTTGGCAATAACCGCCATGCCTGTAAACATTCCAGCAAGCCATACAGGATGCCTCTGCTTATACTCTCTCCACTCAAGTGCCCAATAGAAGGCAGCGATTCCTAAAGAAGCTGCAAAAAGATCGGTCTTACCATTCATGATGATGTGTGTGATCGCCGTGGAGGTGAGCACCATGACGGCCGCGATCCCCTTTCCTTTGCGGCCAATCCCCACCATCGAGGTTATTTCTGCAACCATAACAACAATCGCCATGCCAACCAGCCAGTTGAACTCCTTGGCTATTTCCACAGAACCGAGGCTGATCAAGGACGTGTAATGCAGCTCAGCAGTGAGACCGATCTGGGAGAAGGCCTCAAAATAACCTCGCATGGGCAATAGACGATGGGAAGCAGCGGTTATCTTCGCAATGGACATATAGAACCCGGCTGCATCGCTGAAGGGCGGAAGCAAGGAACCGATCCCATTCAGCAATATAAGCAGAATGACAAGAAGAAATAGGATCTTCCACTGCAAAGATATCGATTGGAATTGCGCAATAAAGCCTCGGAAATCATCGATCAACCGCCTTGCAAGCGAGAAAACCGGCTTCGCACTCGCAACGATGAACAATACACACACCGCAGCGACAATCCACGGAGAAAGCCAGCCAAGCAATGCGATCAGAGTCCAAATGCCTGCCAAGACGCCCATACCAAGGAGAAAGTAGACCGTAGCGGCGGTCAGACTCGATACATGCTCGAGTCGCCATACTCGGCGTGCAATCAACCGCATCAGCAGCAGACCAAAGCTGATGCATGCAAGTACGTAAAACGCCAAAGGGATTTGGTGAAGTACGATCAACGCTCGCGCTCTCCGGATTGTGGTTGCATATTTATTGGATGCCCCATGAAATAAACGTGAAGTACTGCAGAAGGCTGGCGCGCCACGCACCAAGCACAGCCAAGAATCCCATTTTTTGCGTTATGAAGGTCATCCCCGGTCCATACAAGAGCCACCAGAGGAACGTGATGGACAGCATCCACAGAAGCATTCCGATCTCTGCCATCCTTTTCCAAACGTTGGAAGAACGGGGCTCCTTCGTTTCAATCGGTACAGTCTTTCGGTTTGTGGCCATGACGTTACCCTTTCCTCGAAAAACCAAATCAAGAGGCGTTGATCTTCTCTCCCGCCGCAACGATTTCATAGTTTCGAATAACCTGAGCCCGGATCATAGAATCGTCGAGCCTCTCAGCGGCCACGCGGGCGTTCTTCTCGGCAGCACGGTCCACGAGCGCATCGTCCTCGAGTGCTCGACGCAGCGCATCAGCAACCGAATCAGGATCCTCTGGAGGTACGATCAACCCGCTTTCGCCATCCACGATCCATTCGTCAGCGCATGAGGTGCATGATTGGATCGGGAACGCGCCCATGACGATAGCCTCCAGAAGGGACGTGCTGATCGCATCCGAGATACCCAGCCCAAGGAAGATGCGCGCCTTTCCGAAGATCTCAAGCATTTCCTCATGCGAGCATGGAGGAATGATCTCGGTTTCGATGCCGGTATCCTGCGATAGCAGTTCGGCGGCGATCTTCACATCATCTGTCGCCCGGTAGATGGCAATACGGTACCCCTGCAGCTGCTCAGCACACATGTGAAGTGCGCGCAATCCCACCAGGGAGCGGCCCGAAAAATGCTGATAGCCTTTGAGCACGATCGTGCGGCGATCGGAAGTCGATCCAGGCTGCCGCAGGTTTGTTGCTCTTTCCAGATCAAATCCTCCCGTATTCGGCAGAACCGGAAGTGCGATCCCGCGCAGGCCCATGTCGCGCGCAAGGGCTACATCCCGCTGGCATTCACATGAGTAGTAGTCGCATGCTTCCAGGACCGCTCTAACATTCTCCGCATGTGCTGCCAGGCGACCGAAGAGATAAATATCGCTGCCCCAATTGGTGGCGATCCATTTCGGGAAAGCTCGCCCGATCTCCGCCTTGGCTCTCAATGTGAGGTAGCCGCCAGCCTGAATCTCGAGCGAATGAACGATATCCGGCTTGAGTCTCCGCACCAGCCGCGCAAGCTGTTGAACGCGATAATCAGGAGAGAATTTCCTCACCATCATCCTGCACAGATTTCCCAACCGAGTATTGCCCACGGCTATACCGCGTGATCGAACTGAAGGATGGCGGTCCCTCTGGTGGCCGTAGAAGGAATGATGAACGGCTACGCTGCGCAATGCTGAATGCACGAGGGATGAGTCAATACTGGAGAATAGATGCAGGTCCCAACCTTGATCGGCAACCTGCGTAATCCAACGAGCTGTGTGTATGCTGTTTGCCATGGCCACGAACAGGATCCGCAAATCAGCCTCCTCGGGAAGTCTCGAATAATGCCCAATAGGCGGCGCGGATCCCTGGGAGGCTGAAATCCTGCTTCGCCGCCACACTCGCCTGTTCAAGCATTCGCTTTCGTAACGCCTCATCCTCTAGGATCGAACGGATTCCAGCAGCCAGCGCCTCAGGGCGATTCTCATCCACCACGATCCCGCAACCCTGCTGCTTGCAATACCAACTCACAAACGAATCCGCTGGAGCGTGGACCAGAAGCGGTCTCCCGCTGGCCAGATATTCGCCCAACTTTCCAGGTGCGGAAGTTCGCACGACTTCCTGGACGGGCGATTCAAACGCCAGCGGCAGGAACAAGATATCCGCCTGCTGCTGCACATCGCGAGACCGGATCGGGGTCAGATGATGATGGATTTCCATGGGGCCCCGAATGCCCTCTTGCTCCAATTGGGTCCTGGTTTGGGCCGTGTACATATGGACATGGATGTCCGATCTTCCCAGCAACGCCAGCGCGGCGATGAGATTGCGGAATGCATCATGGTGCGCATGGTAGACCGCGCCGGTGTAAATGATCCTTATCTCACCTGTCCGAGCAGGCCAGGGTGTTTTGATTTCATCACCGGTCCCGATGGATAGGGATGGATTGCGCACGAGATGGGTCGCAGCAGCGTGGCGTTTGGCATACGCCTCTCCCATGAACTCGTTGGGCACGATGACACCCACCGTTCCCCTCATGATGAACCGCTCCGACCATCGTGCCAAGGTGCGCTTCCACGGCACGGTCCACTGGTACACATAATCATCGAACGCGTGCAGGTAGAACGGAACGCCGATCCGCCGGCTCGCTAAGTACGCTGCTGGAGGGTCGGCCAGGTCTCCGGTGCAGGCAACCACCGTGCTGCAATTCTCCTGCCTGAGGATCGCGGTGATGCGGCGAGCTCTTGTGGCTATGCGAAGTACGAGATTCAACAACGCCGTGATTCGCCCGATCCCGAAGCGTTGCCCCGTCGGCAGTTGCGCCTCGGACGGCAGATGATGGTACTCGCCGGGCAACCTTAATCCATCTGCGAACGCCGGGTTATCTTCCCCATAATCCTGCCGGGAGATCAAGCAGTAGCGATGCGGTTCAACATCCGCCAGCAGACGATGCAGCGCCATGGCCTGACCGGACCAGGAAGGCGGCAACACGTGAGAGACGATGGCCAGCTTCATATCAGGCATGCGATATGTTCAATCATTACCCGCCAAAGATTCGTAGTAGTTGACCACTCGGGATCTGATCTTCGAACGATCGGCGATCTCACGCACCAATGCCAGGTTGCGCTCCGCCACTCGATCCACCAGATCATCGTCGGTCATGGCGCGCACCAAGGCCTCCGCAATTTCATGGGGATACAAATTACGGGCAAACAGAACGTTTTCCTCATGCTTCACGACGCGCGAGATCGTATCAAGCGGAGAAACGATCGGGAACGCCCCTGCCGCCATGGCCTCGAGCATGCTGTTGGGTATGCCGTCCACGAGCGACGGGCCCAGCATAACCCTAGCTTGTTCCATAAGATCCATGAGCTTCTGTCTCGGAATCCTTTCCTCGACGTGACAATGGCGCTTGATCTTCTCAGGAAGCGCCCGATACCACATCCGTGTCCCGGGCACCGTCATCACCAGCATGTAGATCTCGCAGGGTTCGATCTGATCCCAAACCATCTTCAGCGCTTCGAAGACTGGAAGAGCCTTGGACCAGGGGGAATCATAGGCTTTGGGCCACAGGATGATGCGCCTGCCTGAGGGAGGGCTTTCCCAGGATGTGGATAAATCCTCCACATCCACTCCGCCCGTTCCCGGGACGGGCCCCAAAGCAGCCACACGCCCTTCGCTCATCCCCAGTTCCGATGCATAGCCGTAGTTCACCTCGTTGTCACTGATGAGTTGATCGCAAGCTTGCAGTGCGGCAGCAAGGGCAGGCCTCTGCTCGGGATCGAAGCGGGTCAGCGTGAGATCGGACCCTCCGCGCAGTTGCAAAACCCATTTGCCGATGCCCTCCAATCCGAACCGATTGCGCACACGAAGGTAGAGATGCCCGGATGGATCCAATCCCATCGTGTGTATGATGTCGGGCTGCCAATCGCGGATCACCTGCGCAAGCCAGAGTTCCTCGGGCG
>DUET01000011.1 GCA_011192015.1 Anaerolineae bacterium | reverse complement strand
GTGACGAATCCCTCGATTTCGAGTTGCAGGAGCGCGTCTCGGAGGGGTGTTCGGCTCACGCCTAGTTTCCGGCTGATCTGGTTGAGATTGAGGGCTGCACCCGGCGCCAGTTCACCCCGGTTCATGGCGTGGCGCAGGTAATCGTAGACCTGCTCGCGAAGGGATTTCAAGTTCAGTAAACCAGCATCGCTGGAGGCACCCATCCCGTTCAGCTCCTCTCAAGCTCGACTCAGCGCCGACTGATATCTAATATATCACCTTCCCTTATCGTGCGCAATCGATCCGCGCAATCGCGCTTGCTATTAACGCCGATTGAACCTAGATTCAGGTCGATTGCCCTCTTGGGGAACGCCTGCTATCAAGGAGACATCCAATGCGTGAGAAACCGAAACTCCGGTTTGGGCTTGTTTGGCTGGTATTCCTGATCTCAGCCTGTTTGCCCACTGCAGTTCCGATCGAAAGGGAGTCAACCGAAGTTTCAGCAGGAGTTGTAGAACAAGAAATCATCGAAACCGTCGAAACAGTGGTTGAGATTCCCGCCGATGAGCCTTCTCAAGATCTTACACCTATGCAGCTGGAGATTGCCGAACTCCAAGCCAGAATCGATGCACAGGGTTTTGAATGGGAGGCGGGCGAGACCCATCTCTCTTCCCACTCGGATGATCAATTAGTGCTGCTGTGTGGGGAGAGGAGTGATGAATGGACGCAGGTGCATGGCACGGAGGATGTTCTGACACATTATCATCCGGTCCAGGATCCCCTGCCCCCGGCTTTCGATTGGAGAGACGATGGAGGGGACTGGACCACGCCCATCCGGGATCAAGAAGGCTGTGGATCATGCGTGGCCTTCGCCTCACTCGCAGTTCTGGAAAGTTTGTTGGAGAGGCAGGCCGGCAATCCGTTCATCAATCCTGACCTCTCCGAATCGGACCTTTTTGCTTGTGGTTGTGGAGATTGCTGTAATCGAGGTTGGTGGTTGTCCCATGCTGCCAGGCATTTGCGCTTCGTAGGTGTCACTTCCGAAACCTGCTGGCGTTACACCCCCAGGAATCAGGCTTGCCAAGATGTCAATTCTCTCGGTTGCGATCGGGAAACCAATATTGATTCCTATCGGCGGTTGACTACGCCCGAGGAGATGAAACGTAGTTTGGTCGAGAATGGTCCCCTGCTGGGCCGCATGAACGTGTACCGTGACTTCGCAAAGTTCTACCGGGGAGGGATTTACAGGCCCACTCCAGGCAGCAGGCTGCTGGGAGGCCATGCTGTAGCAATCGTTGGATACGACGACAACGCAGGTTATTGGGCGGTTAAGAATTCATGGGGAACAGATTGGGGAGAGAGTGGTTTCTTCCGCATTGCCTATGGAGCATCTGGTATCGATGTCTATGCCTACGAACTACGGCTGGCACAAACCGGGAGCGCCACCCCCGCTCCAGTAGCATATCAGGAGATGATCAGCTTTCCCGCGAACGAGCAGGATTGGCATGATTCCCACGTGGTGATTGATGGGGATACGAATGCTCGTGTAACGGTTCTTGGCGATGCGTGCCCAGGCGGTGGAGCTCCATGCAACGATCCGAACTACCTATGGCTGCCGATGATCAAGGTCGGCAACACCGAGAGGCAGCTTCCTGATGCCCAATTCGTGGTTACCGAGGCATGGATCGGGGATACGGGATTGATGTCCATCGCCTTGGGCGATACGTACTTTGACGACAACGAAGGTCAATGTGTGGTTTGGATCGAAACCGTGGCGGATTGATCGTTGGGTAGGATCCGTTCCATTCCTGCCCGATGCTGTGAATCCGTGTCAGAGCTTCGCCAGCGAGCGATCTATGGCTTCGATCAGGAGATCAGCGTGCTCGGGTTGGAAGACCAGCGGGGGGCGGATTTTGAGCACATTGCCGTGAGGACCGCTGCGGCCGATGAGCACGCCCTGATCTCGCATAAGGTCCAGTACATGCCGGGCTTCCTCGGACGCAGGTTCGAGGCTCTTGCGGTCGTGCACCAATTCCACGCCGATCATCAGCCCATGGCCTCGCACGTCGCCGATCCAGGCGCGGCATGAGGCCAGCTTTCGGAGCCCTTCGCGCAGGTATTCGCCGGTCTCCTGCGCATTGGAGAGCAGCTCCTCATCCTCGATCACGTCCAGCACGGCCATGCCTGCGGCGCAGGCTACCGGATTGCCACCGAACGTGCTGAAGAGCCCTGTTTCATGAACGAATGGATTCAGAAGTTCACGCCGCGTGATGACCACGCCCAGCGGGTAACCGCTGCCCACGGGCTTCCCCAGGGTCACAATGTCCGGCACGATGCCGTGCATCTCATAACCCCACAGGTGCATTCCGCAGCGGCCGAAGCCGGCCTGGACCTCGTCGGCGATAATCAACCCGCCTGCGGCCTGAACCCTGTCGCATACGTCCTTCAGGTACCCAGGAGGAACGTTGGGGATGCCGCTGCTGGAGAAGATGGTATCGACCATGAACATCGCCGGCTTCAAGCCGTGCCGGATCAAATTGTGGATGGCCCAATCGGCGTCAGTGGCGTAGCGCTGAGCCAGGTTGGATTCTCCGGAGCGAAAGGGGCCACGGTAGGGATCGGGCGTGATCAGGGTTTGCACATGACTCGGCGTGGGAGTTGCCCATTCGGAGGCCGAGAGCGCGGCAGTGGCTTCCGTGATCCCGTGATAGGCATGTTCCATGACGAGGGCACCACGCGCACCTGTTGCGAACTGCGCCATGCGCCAGGCGATATCGTTGGCCTCGCTGCCGGAGTTGACGAAAACGCAGACCGAGAGATCCGCATGCATGAGGTCAGTCAGACGCTCAGCGTATTCGATGACGCTGCGGTAGAGGTAGCGTGTGTTGGTGTTCAAAGCCTCTGTCTGACGGGTGATGGCTCGAACGACATGGGGATGGCCATGGCCCACAACCGGGACGTTGTTGTAAGCATCCAGGTATGCCCTGCCATCCGTATCGAAGAGCCACGTGCCGCGCCCGCGTTCGATGTGAACCGGCCTGCTGTAGAAGAGCGACAGATGGGATCCGAGGGCGTCATGCCGCCGTTTTAGCAGAGGGTCGATCGGATCAGCGGCTGAGTCTTCCTCCAAGGTGGGAGTATAGGGCGGAAACCGGCAAGCGGAACGAAGACGGTTGTTGAAAGAGCTTCGTCCCATCTTGAGCAGAACATCGATGGCGTTCCAGGTGGGCTGCTCCCGGTCGAGGAGGTAGGCGGGTTGGCCGGCGGACATGATCTTGCGCCAGGCGATGATCACGGCGGTGATCGCACGTCGAGCCAGGATCAGATCGTAGAGCAGATCGATCTCTCCCTCCTCGAGGGGCAGCACGCTGTCGAAACCGGAGATCAGCGCGCGCAAGTTCTCGAGACCCTGTTCTGAGGAGACGCTCTCCAGATCGGCAGCGATGGCTGGTTCGGCGATCAGTGGGGCGTAGACCATGTCCCCGAAATCCAGGATGCCGGCGACGCGATCGGGAACATCGGGGTCAACAAGGACATTGTCGGGATTGGCGTCGCCATGGATCACCTGATGGCGAAGCGCTCTGAGACGGGGAAGCACCTCCGCCGCCATGCGATCCAGGACGGCCTCGATGTTTCGTCGGGCGCGGCGATCCGCAATGTGCGAGGCATGGGGGCGAAGATCAGGGCTGCGCGTCAGATCCCACGGATGCGCACGTCGGGCGTTTGGGTGGAAGAAACCCCGCAGCGCCAGATCCAGCCTTGCGATGGTCTTCCCCAAGCTGTGCCAAAGTGCCGGTGTCGTGGGCACCTCCACCATGCTGCGGCCGGTCAGGAAGCTGAGCGCATGGACGAGATGGCGGGTTCCTTGGGACGAAGTTACGGGGATGAAGGATTCCCCATCCCGGGTTCGCACGAGGCGCGGGACCGGGAAATCCGGGTCCTGTTCCTCGACGTGGAGAAGGGCGCGTGTTTGGAAGTCGATATCCCCTTGCTTCTCGTCGGCGTTGGCAATTTTCAACACGAAGCTGTCGCCGCTCGCCGTGTGGATGCGGAAATTCGCATCCCGTTCGCTGGTGAGTGGAGAGAAATCCCCTTCCAAACCGTAGTGATCCAGCGCGAACTGTTTGGCCTCGGATTCCAGGATCTGCGGAGGATTGCGATCCAGGAACCGGATCGTTGGATAGGCATGCTGTTCTTTCAAGGTGCACCTCTTGAATCCTCGGGAGGATTATTATACAGTCGGGTTCAAACGAACCATGTGCCAACATGAAAGCAGAATGCGCCGAACGGGCTTCACTCAATATCGCGAATCCATCCAAGGTCATTGAGCACATTAGACGGGCAAGTCTCAAGAAACGACTACCGCATTTGGATCTGAAGGAACGATGTAATGGGGATGAAGCGTACGATCCAGTTTCAGGTTCTTCGCTTGCTGCTGTTTGTCGGTTCGATGGGGATTTCGGGCTTCGTGAAGAGCGTGTACCGTCCGTGGGCTTATCAGCATGAAGTGCCGGACCTGGGTTTTGCGGGTTGGGCGCCTAGCTTCTTCTACATCCTCGGTCTCGGCATGCTCCTGGCCACGTTGATTCAGATTGTGCCAGGCCTGCGCCGGCTAAAGTTCCAGACGATGATTGGAGCGGGTTTAGGAGCGCTGGGCTATGAGATCAGCCAGGCGATCCGTTCAGACCGTACCTTCTCCTGGCCCGATGTGCTTGCCACGATTGGGGGTATCGTTGCAGCGCTCCTGATTGAGAAGGTGGTTACTATGCTTGAAGCGAAATCGCTCAAGCAAGGATGATGTAGTCATCAGTTTTTCGGTGTTATGCCTGATGGTTGACACCCTCAAGCTTGGGTACATCCCATCAGCTTCACGCCATACCATCAATCTGATGGGATGGGAGGTTTTGTCGGCCGGGAGTGGATGTTCCGTTGTTGGATTCACTGCACTCAATGCCTGGTGTGTGAGTTTTAAACGTAAGCTCGGACATAATCGTTGGAGGGAAATCCCATGGCCAGGACCATCATCCATGTCGCTCTGGGCCACGCATTGGTTTGGCCCCAGGTCTGCGTGCTGTGTTTGAACGAGGCGATCGAGGAGGTGCCCACCACGCTTGCTGGATGGCCTTCGCCCCTGCCCATTCCCTATTGCGCATCCTGCCGCGCACGCGTGGAGCGCTTTACGAAATGGAAGGAAAGCATGTTCATGCTTTCCGTGATCTTCGGCGCCATCGGAGGCCTCGTGGCCTTGATCGGCATCGTCGTTCAGGATGGGTGGGCGGAATTACTGCGCGTCGGCAACACGCTCTTCATGGTGACCTTCGCCTTTCTGATCTTCTTCGGTATCTTCTACGCGCTGCTGTGGATCCTGCTGCTGCCCATGCGTTTGATCTTCCGCTCGAAACTTGCCGCACCGGGCGTTGAGAGACTTCGGACATCGGATCCTGTGAGCGCTCCGCTGAAGTTCGCCAAAGTTGAATACGCCGAACGCTTCGCAGAAGTGAACCCTCTCTTTTGAGGGTTCCATCATCGTGTCTGCCGCTTGGAACCCAGCTTTCCTGAGAGAGAGGGAGCTGGATGCCAGGATTGGAGGAGAGGATCCTGAAATCCATGCCCGGTAGAATCTGATGATTACTGGCAATGATCCTGCTTCGTGTTTTAATCTTCAAGAGCCTGGTTTTTTTTACAGCTGGCGCAGAACGATTCGGGAATCTGTGCCTTCTTGATGGGGGGAAGTACAGAGCTGATCAAAGCTCGAATGCGGGATGAGCACGTCCCGATGGCTCCAAGACATCAATTATCGTGTATCATTCAACATTCTGGTCGGAAAGGATCCCCATGACGAAGTTCAACAATGGTAGCTTGGAGGTGAAGTTGGTGGTGGGCGGTGTGATCATAGCGATTCTGGCAGCAGGCTGCAGCCTTATGGGGGCACCGACACCCGTCGCTTCCACGGAATTGCCGACTCTTTCTGCATCCCAGACTCCAAGCATGACACCTGAATCCTTGCCGCCAACGGCAACCGATTCCCCCGAACCGCTCATTCTGAGTCCTCTGGATCCCGCAACCGTGGCCTTCGATTTCATTGCCTTGCGATGCGAAGCCCAGTGGTCCAACAGTGGCGAGCATTTGTCCTGCCCGGGTGATCTGAACGATGTGGCCTCGGGCTATGTGGGATTGGAGATCGATCCCATGCTCGAGGGTAATTTCACGGTATCGGCCGAGGCCTTGCTCACCATTCCCGCCAACAACAGCAACAGCTACGGCGGCATCTTCGGGCGTTTCCCGGCCTTTACCGTGCAACATGGCGACTCCCTGCGCGCCGTACTGGCCTGCCAGCAGGATGAGGAGCCATGTGATGTGTCGTTCGATGTGATGTACTTCGACAGCACGGGGGAGTTCCATGAATTTCCTGGATCGGGTCCACCCCCCTATGACGTTGACGATACGTCTGGGGGCAATCACATCATCCTGGACCTCCCGCTCGATGCGCTCGCCGATCAGACCGTGGAGTTCCTGCTCGGTGTTCGGGATGAGGGCGATGCGACTGGTGGGCGGGCGCTTTGGATCCGGCCCTACATCTGGCGGGATCCGGATTATGTTCCCCCCACGAGCACGCCGGAATCGAAGATCCCGGGGGTAATTTCCGGTTGGGTCGACATGGCCGCGGCGCCGCCGTACATGAAGGACCCGATGATCAATCCCCAGGGCATACCCGTGGTGGTGATGTTCTTCAACCAGGACGACTACACGTGGTGGTGGTTTCATACGACGGCAACCCATCCGAATTACCAGATGACCGTACCTCCGGGCGATTATCTTGTGGTCGCCTATGGTCGAGGAGTGGGTGACGTGCCCTATGTCACAGCGGGTTACACGGGGATGAATCCTTCCTGTGGTCAAGCCCTGGCGTTGGTAAACGTTCCACCCAACGGGTTCGTGGAAGGGATCGTCATCGCAGATTGGAACTGGAATTGTGGAGGCACTGCTTATCGGCCGCCCAAGCCGGACGAGGTGCCCTTGCCATAACCACGCAAAAGCTGTGTGCCTCCATCCACTAGATCAAGCCCCGACCGGATCGGTCGGGGCTTGTTGTTGATGTTCGCAAGAAGCGACCGCAGAACCGCGTTCAGGGCTCCATCAACGCTGCGATCAGACTCGGCGTAGCGTATACGACCAGACCTTGATCGTGTTTCGAATCGACATAAGCCAGGAACTGATCCAGTGCCTCCAGGGATTCCGAAGCGGGAGGCTGCTCACCATTCGCACCAACGGCGTATTCGGTGATGTGCGTGGCAAAGCCCCACACGGCGAGCTGATCGGGCTTCTTGGATTGCATGTAGGCCAAGGCGCCATCGAACAACTGCTGCAGCTTGGTGAACTCTGCGGTACTCCAGATATCGGGCATGCCTCCTTCAGGGGAGAGGGCGAATTCGGGAGAGACGTGATCGATGAAGAGAACGTCGCCTTGTGGATCGTGGGTGCAGATGTCGCTGTTTTGGTAATCCGGTCGCCAGGGGAACATCAGATTGCCGCTCTGCGCCCACATCGTATTGTCAACGCCGAATTGGCTGCTGCAGGCATCATCGAACGGGTTCTTGTTGCCTCCCGGCGAGAGATTCTCCGTCGTGATGGTCACGCCCAGGTCGCTGGAAATGCTCAGGGAGAGCGTCATCGAATCCTGCGCCGATTGTGCGCCACCGAACTCACCCAGCCGGTAGGCGTCGAGCAGATGACCGGAACCGACCTGGGGGGTGATCCCGCAATCGGTGGTTAGGGCTTCATACGTAGTGGTGATGTCCTCGGTGCGATGGGCGTGCACGGCCACTTCATGACCATCATCGATCAACTGCTTCAAGATATGATTCGCGCCGCCGTAATCACACAGACCGCTGGCCACGCCGTAGGTTACCTGCCAGCTACCCGGAATGCCGTAACGATTCAGGATCTCGCGGATGCCTTCGATGGCGGCGAGCATGTTCTCAGCCACCTGGATATCGATCTCGGTCAGGCTCGCATCGTAGGGCAGCTTATCGTCGCTGACATGGGTGTGAATCGCATAGAAGAAGTACACAGGCGGAACGTCGACCGCAGGCGGCATTCCCTCTCCGGGAGCATTCAGGGGTGCGGTGGTGTCTGGTGGGGAACAATCCTGGGGACAAATCTGGGCGTTTTCGGGGCCGTCGCAGATGCCGTCCCCGCAACTGCCTCCCGGCAGGTTCGATGCCGTCGGTGTGGAAGAGGATGTACACGCCCCCAACAGCACGGCTGTCAAACACGACAGGGCAAGGAGCTTTCGCATGGGAACCTCCGATGATGGATCATGGGGGAAGATACTACATGATCTGTGCTCCGGAGTCCAATAGAGAACGTTGTTGAGTGCACGGCATGCAAGTTTCTGGAAGGCTTGGTTTGAGCCTTGGATCCTGGATTGCATACCGAGGCGGATGCATGTATGCTGGAATTGACGGCGGTACGATCTTGGATGTGGGGAAGTTGGAAAGGTTGGCTGCTTGTATGCCGTTGTGGATGGTCATCGGATCAAAGGAGGAGCATCATGCGTAAAAGAGGATTGCTGGTTGGACTTGCCCTGCTTGTGGTCTTGCCCTTGTCGTCCTGCGGAACATCGGTGGAGATCAACCTGGACGGTACTGCGTGGGAACTCACCTCGATGGGAGGCGACCCGCTGATACCGGGCAGCCGCATCACGCTTGCGTTCGAAGGTGGGGAGGTGGAAGGAAGCGCGGGCTGCAACCGCTATTTCGGTACGTATACCCTCAGCGGTGGGGGAGGTTTCCAGGTCAGTGAATGGGCCATCACGGAGATGGCCTGCCTCTCGCCAGAGGGCGTGATGAGCCAGGAGACCACCTACATGGGGCACCTCAGCACAGCCTGCAGGGTCGTGTTGGAGGGTGATGAACTGAAATTACAGGATGGATCAGGGCGGGATCTGCTGATCTTCGTGGCGGCAACGGAATAGCCCGGTGTTGTTTGGTTCGAGTCAGGAAAAGCATCCTGCCTTCTCGGCAGGATGCTCGATGTTTGGGACGTAGTGCGGATGTTCGTCAGGGTGCCAGGTAAAGCGTTCCCCACGTGGTTGGATCTCCCCACTGGCGGGTGGAAGCGCTGGAGACCATTGATTCCTGAACCGCCACGCCCACCTGGTCGTTGTCGGATACGGAAAGTGCGAAACCGAAGCGGCTGCCGGCTGTGGGTGTGATGCCGAACGTGGCCCATGGGATCTTGATCTCCATTTCGTAGCCCTGGGGCGTCTTTCTGGAGTCCACGGTGACCGAACTCAACGGGCCACTCAAGCTGGTGGGATACCAGCGGTAGGCTTCAGGAGAAAGCCCATCGAAATTCCCCGGAGAGAACCCGAGCTGCGAATCGTCCGCGGATTGGGAGTCGCTGTAGTAATCCCCTTGCAGGTCCTTATCGAACTGCAGCTCGACGCTGTCGCCGCGATACATGTACACTCCGCTGGAGATCTGGACAAAAGTGTCATCCAGGATGCGTAGTGCCAGGTACAGGTGGGTCGCGTCCCAACCTGCGTAACAGATGGCGGATAGATCATTGGAGCTGCTCCACGAGGATGCGCCGTAAACGACACTGTTGGCCGTGAAAGCCCCGCTGGACCACTCGTTCAAAATGGCGTCTATCGTGGGGGGTGTTGTGAGTTTGGTGGCGGTGATGGGCGCTCCATTGGGGCGTGCGGTGGGAGCCGTGGATACCGTCGGAGTTGCCACCAAGCTCGTGGCGGTTGCGGAGAGAGGTGTGGGTGTGCGCGTCGGTGTGGACGTGGACGGTAACGGAGTATCGGTTGAACCGGGAGTCGGCGATGGCCCTTCCGTGGGCGTGAGTTCGGTGACCTGGATTTCAGGGATCGTGGGTGGAGTGGATGGATCCACCAAGGCTGTGCCGAAGATGGCTGTCATGGTCTGGTTGGGAAGGGGGAACGAGAAAGGCGTTGGAGGCGCGGCGCCGGGGAGCGTGCAGGCCAGGACTGCCGCGATCGAGAAGATCAGGGAGAGTACTTGAGCACGCCTAGCCATGTCACCTCCATTGTTGGCCATGAGTTTCTTCACCGCGTCCGTCTCCCGGAAATGCTGAGGAGAGCGGATTCTCACCTGCGATCGTTAAATCCCGAACTGGATGATGGGGCGGGTGGGAGTCGAACCCACACGAGGTTGCCCTCAGAGGATTTTAAGTCCCCGGCGTCTGCCCATTCCGCCACCGCCCCTGAAGAGATTTTAGCCAACCTGAGGTGGGCGTCAAGGATCAGCTTCCGATCAAGGGGGCTGAATGAGGATGAGTGCAGCCCTGGAAAGGTTGCCTAACCCGCTATGCTATAATCCTTTCCGAGAGGTTCCCATCGATGTTAAAGTCATTCACAAGGTTGATCGGCGGCGATCCGATTCGCCGCCAGTTGGAGAGTTACGCCCCTTCGGTCGAGGCCATCAATGCCCTCGAACCCGAAATGCGACGCATGAGCGACGAAGCCCTGCGCGCCAAGACGGATGAATTCCGCAATCGAATGGCGAGTGGGGAAACGCTGGATGAACTTCTGCATGAGACTTTCGCCGTTGTTCGTGAGGTCGCGGTTCGCACGATTGGCCTGCGCCATTTCGATGTCCAGCTCATAGGCGCCATCTTGCTGCATGAAGGCAAGATTGTCGAGATGCGCACGGGCGAGGGCAAGACCCTCGTTGCCACGATGCCCATGTACTTGAACGCCCTCGAAGGCAGGGGCGTTCACCTGGTAACGGTGAACGATTACCTGGCTAGGCGTGATGCGCGTTGGATGGGCCCGATTTTTAATTTCCTGGGTTTGAGTGTCGGTGTTCTGCAGGAAGCTTCACGCACCGAACATGGCCGCAAGGCTTTCCTCTACGATCCCCAGAAGTCCTCCGTTCAAGAAGACATTCATCAATTGGTCATGGTCGAACGTCGCGAGGCTTATGCTGCAGATGTCACCTACGGCACGAACAACGAGTTCGGCTTTGATTATCTGCGCGACAACATGGCCCGCAGCCTTGACATGCGTTCGCAGCGCGGCCATCACTACGCCATCCTGGACGAGGTCGACAACATCCTCATCGATGAAGCACGAACGCCGTTGATCATCTCCGGTCCGTCGCATGAGGATCCCGAGCGCTATATGCAGATGGCCCAGGTCGTGAAACAACTCAAGGCGGAGGATTTCGAGGTCAGCGAGCGGGATCGAAGTGTCGCCCTGACCGAGATCGGTGAGGATCATGTCGAGCGCATCCTCAACATGCCGCTGCGCGATCCGGATCGGCCCGAGGACATCACTCTGGAGCAGGCTCGCATCCTGGGCCATCTCGAGCAAGCCCTGCGAGCGGAGCATCTCTTCAAGCGCAACAAAGAATACGTGGTTCAGGGAAAGCGTGTGATCATCGTCGACCAGTTCACGGGCCGTATGATGCCGGGACGTCGCTGGTCGGATGGATTGCATCAAGCCGTGGAGGCCAAGGAGGGCGTTCCCGTTCGGCAGGAGAACGTCACCTACGCCACGATCACCCTGCAGAACTACTTCCGCAAGTACACCAAATTGTCCGGCATGACAGGTACGGCGGTGACCGAGGCGGAGGAATTCAACAAGATCTACGACGTCGATGTACTCCCGCTCCCCACCAACCTCGAGTACATCGCCATGCAGGAAGATTCGGACCTGCAAGAAGCCGAGTTTCAAGAGAACGGCAACAAATTCACCTACTACGCACGGCCGGATGATCCCGAGCAGAATCCTGTCTTCTGGCGTCGCAAGGACTACCTGGATGTAGTCTATCGCACGGAGGAAGCCAAGTTCAGGGCGCTGATCACGGAGATCCTCAGTCGTCAGGTGCGGGGTCAACCCATGCTGGTGGGCACGACTTCGGTCGAACTTTCGGAGCGGCTCTCCAAACGGTTGGGTGCGGAGATGCTGCAGCGGTTGACGCTGGTGATTCTGTTGAGAGACGCCTTCTTGGAAGCGCATGGCATACCCGATGAGGGCGTGCGCGTGGAGGAACTGGAGCCGCTCTATCAGCCCCTGGAGAAGGTCAACGCTGCGCTCATGCGACCCATGGCGCGGGATTTGAATCTCACTCTCAATCCGACGCGTGAGGAGAATCTGAAGCGCCTGATCCAGATCCTGGATTTGGATGAGGAGCAGCATCTTGAACGCCTGCTGGCTGCGCTTCAGGGGGGGATCAAGCACAGCGTGCTCAACGCCAAGAAGCATGATGAGGAGTCACGCATCATCGCCGACGCCGGCGCGCTGGGCGCGGTCACGATCGCCACCAACATGGCAGGTCGTGGCGTGGACATCAAGCTTGGAGGCGAGATCGCCGAAGAGGTGCTCACGGCCATCAACCGCGTTCTGCGTCGCGCGGGAGTGGAGGAACCTGAACTTCTGAACTTGGAAGAGCGTTTGGATGCCCTTCAGCAAGCGGATGCGGATGCCGTCGGCATCTACGAGCCGGAGTTGGCGTTATTCCGCAAGTTCATGCAGGATGGCAGGCAGGTCAAGGAGGTTGGCGGGTTGCATGTGATCGGATCGGAGCGCCACGAGTCACGGCGCATTGACAACCAGCTCCGGGGTCGTTCCTCTCGCCAGGGAGATCCTGGTTCTTCGCAGTTCTTCCTCTCCCTGGAAGATGAACTCATGCGGTTGTTCGGTGGGAGCCAGGTTGCGGCACTGATGCAGCGCTTCCGAATCGACGACGCCGTCCCCATCGCGCGCAACGTGGTCAACCGGACCATCGAGGGCGCGCAGACGCGCGTGGAGGGAGCCAATTTCGATACGCGCAAGCATCTGCTTGAGTACGATGATGTGCTCAACCAGCAACGGGAGGTCTTCTACAGCCAGCGGGATCGCGTGCTGACCAAGGACGACCTCAGCGATGATCTGGGAGAGATGCTGCAGCGCGAGGTCGAGCGGCATGTCCATGCCGCGGTGGAAGATCCAGAAGGACCCTGGCGGCTGCTGGCGTGGTTGGAGGAGATCCAGCCCACGATTGATTTGTTTTCACCGGATCCCTATCCATCCTTCATGCTGCGATTGTTGCTGGACTCGATCCTGAACGAGCAGGAACCCGAAGCCGTAAAAACTGCGTTGCTGGAGATCGCCCGCAAGGCGCTTGAAACCCAGCACATGCATCTACAGCGTGCCGCGGATGAACAGCTAGAACGCGTCGTTTCGCGCATGCAGGACCAGGTGCGACAGCGTTCGGAGATGGCAGAGATGGCCATCGAAGGAGCGTTGTTGGAGGCCGAGGAAACCGGCATACCCATCGACGCAAGCGCCTTGCTGCAGGCTGTGGAGAGTGCGGCAGGCATGCGCATTCAGATGGATTCCGGGGGGATCAACGCCATACGGGAGGACCCGGACCGCTTCCGGCAGACGGTTCCCCAGATGGTCGAAGCCAGTCTGGGTTTGAGGATTTATGCGGGATTGATCCAGACCATCGAGCGGCGTGTGGGAGAAAGCCTGGGACTGGAGCCCAAATTGCAGGTGCCGATCGATTGGGATGAGGCTGGTGATCGAATCCACGATGCACTGTCGAGCATTTGGACGGCACGTTCGGAAAGGTCCTTGGATGAGGCGGAGCGAGAATTGGAAGCTGCACTGAGCAGTCAGGACTCAGTGAACGAGGCACTCAAATTGCAGATGCTCGTTCAGATGAGCTTCGGCAGGCGGGAGTTCTTCGATCGCAAAACGCATCAACGCCGTGCCGTGCGTGTGGCGCGCCTCAGCTACCCGTTCATGGCGGCCGACTTGATCGACACCGGTCATCCGGAAGCTTTGGTGGAGCGAGTGCTCGAGCACTTGAACAGCGCCATGCAATCCATCAAGCTGAGTTTGGGACGATCCGAAATCACCAGACTCAGCATCAATCGGATCGATCAATGGGAGGATCGCTGGCAGCAAGCGCTGCGCGATCAAATCGGAAGCCAGATCTACGAACAGATTGCATCGGAAACCAGCCTGGTGGATCTTCCCGCAGATGCGAAGGAAACCCTTGCCGCCGGCTTGGGGCATGTCATGCTGACTGAAGCGCATCGGGCGCTCTTCCTTTCTGTGGCGGATCGTCTTTGGGTCGAGTACCTGACGCAGATGGAAGCCTTGCGCACCTCGATCGGCCTAGAGGCCTATGGTCAGCGCGATCCGCTCGTGCAGTACAAGAGCAGGGCATTCGACATGTTCCAACAGCTTCTGGGGGATATCCGCGCTGGTCTTGTCTCCCGCCAGTTCCGTGTGCGACCGCCCTCGGAGGCGCAGCCGAGTGCAGCCCCTGCGGCGCGACAGATCCGTGCAGATGCAGGTCCCTCAGCGGAAGAACCCAAGAAGACGACCAAACGAAAGCGAAAGCGTCGGCGCTGATCGCGCGAGGCGGCAACTCGAATGCCACACATGCATGACGCCCCCATTCAAGATCTCGCGCGGATGCCCAAAGTAGAGCTGCATCGTCATCTGGGGGGTTCGCTGCGGATATCGAGCCTGCTCGAACTCGTTGATGGCGGTGAAGTGGTTTTGGAGGGAGGGGGCGAGGGCTTGCTGGAAAGAATCCAGGTTTGCGCAGATGACCCGAAAACACCGGAAACCTTTCTGAAAAAATTCGTGGTGCTGCGAGCCTTCATGCATTCGCCGGAACTCATACGCAGACTCACGCGTGAGGTCGTCGAAGATGCAGCAGCGGAAAACGTGCGCTACCTGGAGCTGCACTTCACGCCCTTCTCCTTCGCACAGCCCTACGGCTTCCGATTGCGGGACGTTTTCGAATGGGTCACCGAGAGTGTGGCTGAAACAGCCATGGCGAATGACATCCGTGTTTCCCTGATCGCCAGCATCAATCGTCGTGAGAGTGTGGAAGATGCCGAAGCCGTGGTGCAGCTTGCCTGCGACCACTTGGAGAAGGGCATTGTCGGGTTGGGATTATCCGGCGATGAACGGGCATATCCGGCAGATTCCTTCCTTCCGCTTTTCAAAATTGCCAGGCAAGCGGGATTGGGGATCACCGTCCATGCCGGAGAGTGGATGGATTCACAATCCGTACGTTATGCTCTAGAGGCCATCGAAGCCGATCGTATCGGACACGGCATTCACGTTCTCGATGATCCGGACCTGGTCGCCATGGCGCGGGAGCGGAGGGTGGTGTTCGAGGTTTGTCCCACCAGCAATATCCACACCGGCGTGGTTGCGAGCATGCATGAACATCCCCTGGCACAGATGATCGCCTCCGGGCTGCTCGTGACGATCAACAGCGACGATCCCAGCGTGCTGGACATACGGCTGACGGATGAGTATCTGCGGGTGGTTCGGGATCTCGACATATCCATGGAGACAATCAAGGGCACGATCCTGACCGCCATCCAAGCTGCTTTTCTGCCTGCGCGCGAGAAAGAAGCCTTGGAAACCGATTTCATCCACCGTCTATTCCAGAGGAATTCACGAGGTTAGCGATGCGAATTGGGGATCTGGAGCTTCATTTGATCAGCGATGGCGTGGTTCACGTCGATGCCGGTGGTCCGTTCGGTCTCGTGCCGCGAACGTTGTATGAACGAGTTTTTCCGGTTGGCTCCAACAACAGCGTCCAGATGCGTTTGACCTGCCTGCTGGTTCGCTCCCCTGAAAAGACGATTCTCATCGATACGGGTATTGGCGATAAGCTCAGCGAAAAGGATCGGCAGTTCTGGAATCTCCAGCGTTTGGGCGGTGGTTTGGTAGACAATCTGGCCAAGGTGGGCGTTTCACCGCAGGACGTGGACATCGTCGTGAATACCCACTTCCATGGCGATCACTGCGGAGGCAATACTCGCTGGGATGGCGATCAAGCCGAGGCCGTGTTCCCCAACGCCCGCTACTTTGTGCAGCGCATGGAGTGGGCCAACGCCAGCAATCCCGACATACGCACCGAGCGGACATACGCACCGGAGAACTTCGCCCCCCTGATGAAGCAGGGACGATTGCATCTGCTGCACGGCGACACATCACTAACGGATCAGATCTCTTGCGTGGTCACTCCGGGGCACACACGCGGCCATCAATCTGTGATGCTGGAATCCGGTGATTGGCGGGGTCTTTTCATGGGGGATATGGCTTCATACGCGGTACACATGATGCGCGCCGCCTGGTTGACGGCCTATGATGAGCAACCCTTGGAGAACCTGAATACGAAGCTGCGCTGGCAGAAGTGGGCCTTGGAGAAGGATGCATGGCTATTTGTGGAGCACGATCCTTCGCAACCCGTCATCCGCCTTGTCAAGGATGGCAAGCGGTTGAAGGCTCAACCTGTCACAGAAGCCCAGGAACTCATTGACGAGCTTCCCACTCTGCCACCGCTTCCTTGATCACACGACGGACCTGTGGATCCGGTAAGTCTTCGATGGAATAACTCGTTACGCCGATGAAGATGCGCAACGTTCCATCAACCCCCTCCAGCAAACGCAAGCCAAGCGGAGCCTCTCCCGCATCGCTCTTTCTCTCCAGGATCTCATTGATCTCTTCGATCATGCTTTTCGCCTGGGAAGCAGGCTTCGGGGTTTCGTCTGAAGGCTTTGGCTGGTCTTCCCTTTCGGACTTTTCGGGAGGTTTCAGCCATTGCATGAAATCGAAAGCGGCTGTGGTCAGGTTGGTGTGAAGGGCGGGATCGCCGAGTTCTGAGGATGCAGCAAAGCGATTATCACCGATCTCTACAAGTAGTTTCCCGGTTTGCGCATCCCTGAGCAACTTGGCGATCAAGGTGGCATCGTCCCTAAGTTCATTCGGAGTGGGTTTCGCTTCCGCCTGAGACGCCTTGGTTTCGTCCATGTTCATACCCTCTGGCTGTCCATTGGAACGCTGGGTTCGTACGATGCGAACCGATCGTCCCAGCAATATGCGGAGGATGTATCGCTGAAGATGTATTGCAGTGAATGATTGATATTCGCCATGGTGATCATGACTCGGAATTTATGGAAAGTCAATCTCGTTGCGTGCTCGGGTGTCATCGTGCCTTCTCCGGTTGGCACCTCGGGCAGAGATAAGTCCCCCGTTGAGCTACCACGATCCGCTCGATAGGGGTTATACACCTGGAACAGGGCTTCCCTGCACGTTGGTATACCCGAAAACGGTTCTGAAAACTACCCCCTCGATAGACCCAGTCGATGCTGGCGCCGTTGTGGCGCAACCCCGTGCGCAACGACGCACGAATACTCCGCCATAATGCATGAACCTCATCAACTTGCAGGCTGTCGCTCCTGCGAAGGGGATGGATGCCCGCTCGATGAAGACTCTCATCGACGTAGATGTTCCCCAAACCAGCTATGAAGTGCTGGTCCAGCAACAAAGGTTTCAGCATGCGGCGATACTGGGCCAACCGCGCAGCGAATTTCTTCGCTGTGAAACCATCGTCGAGCGGCTCTGGGCCGAGAGCACCGAGCACATCCTGTGGATCCGAAAGGAGATGGACCTTTCCGAACTTGCGAGCGTCGCTGAAGCGCAGTTCCCAGGGAGCTTCGAAGAAGAAGACCGTTCGATCATAGAGCCCCGGAGGGGAACCGCGGGGCGCCATCTCCAGGTCACCGCTCATGCGCAGGTGGATGAGCATCGTCCCTTCATCCAACGGGAAGACAAGGAATTTCCCCCGTCTGCGCACATCGAGTATCGTGCGGCCGCGGATGCGTCGTCGGAAGGTATTGGGAGGGGGTTGAGCGATGTGCCTCTGCCACCGCAGGGACGCACGAACAATGCGCTGACCGGGGAGGGGGGGGAGCGCCTGCGTGCCTTCACGCAATCCTCGAGCGATGCACTCGACTTCAGGTAGTTCCGGCATTTACGGCATTATACTCGTGGCTGTATTTGCCTGCAGCATGGAGATAGGGATTGGCCAGGGACCAATCCAGAATTCCAGTGGGGGTTCGCGCGCGCTGCTGTCCAGGCGGCGCGATCGCGACCGCTCTCATGGAGTGGGAAGATGAATACCGGTTCGTGCGCGGTCAATGCACCGTGATCAGATCGCGAAGCTCTGCAAATTTGGCGGGACCGATTCCGGAAACGTTGATGATGTCCTCGATGGATGTGAACGGACCGTAGTTCTGGCGATGTTCGATGATGTTGTTCGCCAGAGACGGACCGATGCCGGGAAGCAGATCCAACTCGGAAGCCGTAGCAGTGTTGATGTTGATCAGCTCGCCAGGAGCGGGATCGACCGTGGTATACGCACTGCTGGCGATGGATACAGCGTGGTTCTCCTGCTCGGGTACGTGCACCTTCTGTCCATCCTCCAGGACGGCGGCCAGATTCAGTGCTGAGGGAACAGCTTCGGGCGTGAAACCACCGGCGGCTTCGATGGCATGCTCCACGATCGAACCCCGAGGTAAGGCGTAAACACCAGGCTGGTTGACTGCGCCGCAGACATGGACTTGTACGGGGCCGGGGGTGGGGGGATGGAGGAGAGCCACGGCATGGCCGCGTGGTTTGGAACTCACCAAGGAGAAGATGCCGGCAGAGAGCAGTCCCATGAGGATGCCTGCCAGCATCAAAGCCGCCCGTCTGAACATCTGGTCACCCCCTTTATGCGATGAACGGTTACTGTTTGGATTATACGGCATTGGGAGCCAAAGGCCAATCAAGCTATAATCGTTCCCATGAGCACATCGAAGGGAAGTGGAGACGACGGATACACCGGTTTGCTGGGAAAGGGACGCGTGCCCAAATACCATCCTCGACCCGATGCCTACGGTACGGTCGATGAGGCCTCGGCTGCCTTGGGTTTGGCGCGTTCCCTGACCAAGAACGCTCAGATCGCTGGCATTGCCAGGACCATCCAGCGCGATCTGTATGTTGTGATGACCGAACTTGCGGCTTCTGACGAGACCTCCAATCGCTTCAAACCGCTGGATGCAGGACGTGTGGGGTGGCTCGAGGAGCAGATCGAAGTGCTGGAGGAGGAAGTGACCCTCCCCGACGAATTTGTACTCGGCGGGGATGCGCCTGCGAGTGCCGCATTCGACCTGGCAAGGACGGTGGTGCGTCGGGCGGAACGCCTGGTGGCCAAGCTGTATCATGAAAAGGAGGTTCGCAACATCGAATTGCTTCGCTATCTGAACCGTCTTTCTTCGCTCTGTTTTCTGCTCTCGATGAAGGAATGCCAGTTGGCGGATGTCGATCGACCCACACGCGCGAAATCGGATTCGGAATGACGGGCACCCTGATCAACATTGCCACGATTCTGGTCGGAGGCGGGATGGGCATGCTCTTCGGCTCGCGTCTCCCCGAACGCGTGCGGCAGACGGTCGTGTCAGGCTTGGGCCTCTTCACGCTTGCCATGGGTATTCGTATGTTCCTGGATACCCAGAATGCCCTGATCGTCGTCGTCAGTTTGTTGATCGGGGCCCTGCTGGGCGAGTGGTGGCGGATCGAAGACGGTTTGAGCGCCATCGGGAAACGTCTTGAAGCCCGTTTCGTTTCCGGCGAAGGGCAGAAGGACCTCTTCGTGCGCGGCTTCCTCACCTCCAGCCTTCTCTTCTGCGTCGGACCGATGACCATCCTGGGTTCGATCCAGGACGGCTTATTGGGGGATTTTCATCTGCTGGCCATCAAATCAGTGCTGGATGGTTTCGCCGCTCTGGCATTTGCCTCCACGCTGGGTGTGGGTGTGCTCTTCTCAGTCCTGGTCGTGCTTGTCTATCAGGGCGGCATCTCGCTCATGGCAGCCCAGGCTGAAGCCCTGCTCAGCGAAGCCATGGTGGCCGAGATGACCGCCGTCGGCGGCGTGTTGCTCGTGGGATTGGCCATCGGAAGCCTGTTGGAACTGCGACCGATCCGCACCGGCAACCTACTTCCCGCCCTCGTGATCGCTCCGCTGATCGTGGCCGTGCTCGCAGGCCTGGGCCTCAACTGACTTTTCCAAAACGCATCCTGAAGTTTTCCATCGTGCCTGCTCCATGCAGGTCTCTTCTTTCTGGTTCCCCCGGGGCGCACTCGCTCCCGTTTCGTCATGCGTCTTCGTCCACGTCCCGGCGGATGGTGGTCTGTCGGCTGCAGGGATTTCCTCTCGACACCCCGGGTCGCAGCGTCGAAAACTAGACGCACTCAACGCGGGAACCGGATCGGTGAAGGCCCCTTTCCCGTCAGGCATGTCTTCTTCAGGACGGTGATGCAGCAAAGGCAAGCCGAGCTTCAAGAGGTTAAAAAGAAAAGAGCAGCCCAACGAAGTGGCTGCTCCGAAGGTTTTCGCCTCTAGCTATGGCGAATCACCTTCAGCCAGCAGCGGATCCACGATCTCCCGGATCGCTTCGAAGGTGGGCACGTATCCCGGCATGATGATCTCACCGTTGATGAACACCGAAGGGGTTCCGCGGACTCCCATGATTTTTCCGCGCTGGAAATCCTGCATGATCTCGTCGTAATGCATGCGGCTGTTGAAACAGGAATTGAATTCCGTCATGTCGAGGCCGAGCGTCTCAGCGAAGGCCACCAGACGGCGATTGTTCAAGGCGCCTTCGTTCTGCCCATTCCAGTTGGCATACAGGATGCTGTGATATTCCCAGAAGCGTCCCTGATCCGCGGCGCACATGCTGGCGATGGCGGATTGATCGGATTCATCTCCTGGAGCGTTGTCGTCGAGAAAGGGATAGTGCTGGAAGATGTAATACACATCCCCTGAGGCGACGTACGTATCCGCGATCTGAAGCTCAGCACCGAAGGTATAGCCAACGCAGCCCGGGCATTGGAAATCCTCAAAGACTTCGATCGTCACCGGCGCATTCGGATCCCCCATGGCTCGTCCCTCCACCAGCGGATAATCATGGAATTCAGGAATCTCGATCTCGCCGATGGGTTTGATGCTGGGATAGATGAAAATGTATCCCAGCAGAAGAGTGCTGGTGACGATGACGAAGATCGTAACCATCCGGTTGCGGATGCTGGTGCGCCTTTGGTTCTCGCGCATTCTTGTACGTCTGCCCATACAACCTCCCAATCCATTGCGCGCCGAATTCTGCCACATTCTATGAGCTTTGTCTATTCATGTTAGTTGCAGATGGATCTCGGAACCGATTGGAACTTGAACTGATATAATCCATTCATGGATCGCGATTGAGGCAATCAGGGAAGGAGTTTCGAAGTGATGGACTTTCTTTTCTCACAACTCGGTCTGCCCTTGCTCGTCGTCTTGCTCCTGCTCATCTCCTTCATCGCAGCAGCCATCAAAATCGTACAGGAATACGAGCGAGGCGTGATCTTCCGATTGGGCCGCTTGATGGGAGCGAAGGGCCCGGGTTTGTTCTTCATCATTCCAATCATCGACCGCATGGTCAAGGTCGACCTTCGTGTCGTCACACTGGATGTGCCATCCCAGGAGGTGATCACGAAGGACAACGTAACCGTCAAGGTGAACGCCGTGGTCTTCTTCCGGGTGATCGATCCAAGTGACGCCATCGTGCAAGTGGAGGATTTCCGTCGCGCCACATGGAACATCTCACAGACCACCTTGCGCAACGTCGTGGGGCAATCCGAACTGGATGATCTGCTTGCCAACCGCGAGGAGATCAACCATAAGCTCCAGCAGATCATCGACGAAGCCACCGAACCTTGGGGTGTCAAGGTGAGCATTGTGGAGGTCAAGGACGTCGAGCTTCCGCAGGCGATGCAGCGAGCGATGGCCAAGCAGGCCGAGGCCGAGCGGGAAAAGCGGGCCAAGATCGTGCATGCTGAAGGGGAATTCTCGGCTGCTGAAAAACTTGTCCAGGCAGCAGAGTTGATGACCGAACATCCGGTTTCTATTCAGCTGCGCTATCTTCAAACCCTGACCGAAATATCCGTGGAGAAGAACTCGACGATCATCTTCCCGGTTCCCATGGACATCATGGAGGGATTGTCGGGTTTGGTTGGAAACCCCGGCAAGACACTGCCCGTGAAAGCATAGTGGAACGTCCGAATCTATCTGGAAAGCCCCTGATGCGGATTTCCATCAGGGGCTTCTGTGTTTCTCGGGATAAGGATGCGCTTCGGTAGAGGCTGGTCGTGATCGGGAATTTGCAGCGATGAAGGGCTAGCCGGGGATGAGGGTTTTTTCGAACACAGGGAACGTCTGCCCGGACTTCCGAAAACCCAAACTGTAATAGAGGTGCAACGCGGCGTGGTTGTCGGATTGTGTGTTTACAGTCGGTCTGGCGTAGCCGTGCTCCGAGAGATGCCTGAGAGCATGATGGACCAGTCTCTTCCCCAAGCCTCGACCTTGCCAATCGGGATCCACTGCCAGGCGAGCGATATGTGCGCCTATGGCCGTTGCAGAGGCCATCAGATATGCAACCACCTGTCCATCCATTTCGATAACCGTTGCCAGATGTGCGTGCGCGATGGCGCTCTCAAGATACTCGTGAGTGTAGCGCCAGATCTCCTCGAAGGCTGTATGATCGATTTCGGTCACTCGGGCGAGATCGCTGGATTGCATGCTGCGTATGTTCCCGGAGGAGCGCGGCAATGCAGGGAGGTTCTCCACCTGCCACGCGAGGAAGTCTACCGAGTTTGTCTTCTCGAATTCGCTTTGTTTCAGGAAGGGAATCATCCATTTCCCCGTTACGAGAACAGCTGTTCGCCCGATGTCAGTCCGGATGAGCTGTGCTTCGGCTTGATTCCAGAGGAATTTCCAGAGTTCGTCGGCCGGTGCGTCGGAGGCGACGGAGAACAGGCGCAGCCAGGCAACTCCCGGTGGATCCGGTGGACAAGCCAGGCAAGCGATCGGCTGCATATCCTGCAGAGCCAGCAGGAAGGGTTGTTTGCCGATCAGTGAAAATGCATCGGTCCAATCCGAGTGTTGATGGCGAATGCTCGCCCGCGCCAGCAGATCGATCAGAAGGTGACGATACTGCGGTTTACAGGATAAAGTGGTCCAGTTGGAAATCATTGCCGGTGAAATGGATCGCCGTTCATGGGATTGGGATTTCAGCGCCCTAGCAGGCGGAGGGGTAGGCGAAGGATCTTGCGCAGCAAGCGCTTCCCGAAACTTAGCCGCGGGCTGCTATCCAACCCGGACTGCATCGAGGCAACGGCCTGAAGGGCTTTTCCACGCTTGAGCTGTATGCGTGAGAGCGCGCTTAATGTTCGCTCCCGATCGTCGGTTGCGCCGGTTTTCTCGAGAAGCTGGGCTGCCTGACGATAGGCTTCCTCGGCTCCAGAAAGGTCACCGCAGGCTTCACGCGCGGATGCGAGGTTCCCGTAGCTCTGTGCTGTGCGGAGATCATCACCCTGAGAGGCAAAAATGTCCCAGGTACCTTCCACGGCCTCCAGCGCTTCCTGGGGACGATCATCCTGCAGCAGGACAACGCACAGGTTGTTCCTCATCTCTGCGGATTTCAGCAGGTTGCCCTCGCGCTGGAAGGCAAGATGGGCCTCATGGAAGCCGGTTTCGGCCTGCTTCCACTGACCGGCTTCGTAGGCGGCCATCGCCTGGTGTTCAAGATCCTGCGCGGATTCCGTCGATGCGTTCATATCGTGATATCCAGCAGCCCCTCTGCCACAGAGCGAAGCCGATCTGCGGGGAGTTCGCTGAAGCGTTTGGCGAGTTCCACAAAAGGTAGGTTTGCAGATTGAGCGAGGAATTGGCGAGTCTCGACGGGCATTTCCATGATCCTATCATAGACCTGCCTGTTGATTTCCCATTCACCCACAGGACCGTCTCTGTCGAAATAATCCTCGATTTGATGGCCAAGCACTGCGGCGATGACGGTCAGATGGGGGATGGGGATGGGACGTTCTCCTCGCTCGTATGCCGAGATCCGGCTGGTAGGCATGTTGACTTCATCCGCCAACTGGCGGATGGTTTTACCAGCATCCTTGCGGTGGGCACGCAAGGATGCCCCGATGACACGATTGCGCAGAGTACGCATCATGTTTTGATTGAATTTCTGCTTCTCGGTTGATGTGTGGGGCTTCCCACTCAATAAGAAGGGCAGGGGTGTTTCGATGTGGTAGGCGAACAGTTCCAGCTCGGGCAGGGATATGGCTCTGCGACCGCGTTCGAAGGAAGAGAGGGTGTTGCTGCTTATACCGAGAGCTCTGGCGGTTTCCCGCAGGCTCTTCCCGTTTGCCAAACGGGCTTGGCGCATCCTTTCTCCCAGCATCTCGGCATGTAGCGTGAAAGCTTGCTCTTCCGACATAATGCTCTCCCGCAGCAACGATTTGAAGAGATTATAGCAGAGGCCTCATTTTATGCATGATTGCAAGAAGCTAGCGGCAGGCTGAGGAAGGCTTGGATGCTCCTATTGGAGTGTGTGAGTAGAGCGACCAGAGATGGTCGGGGTTCGAGTCGGAAAAGCCTTCACTATTTCAACTCTATGCAGTGAGAGATGGGTTCCCCTTGCAAGAGATCTGTGCCTAAACATCCTCCTCGAGCGGGAAGATGTAACCCATGCCTTGACGGGTGATGATGTGGATCGGATTCTTCGGATCCGGCTCTATCTTCTGGCGCAGCCTGCTGAGCCCCACCCAAAGCACATCCTTCTCATCCCGATACTCAACCCCCCATACTTTGGTGAGCAGTTCTTCGGACGTTACTAATTTCCCCTTGGATTCTGCAAGCGTCACCAGCAGGCGATATTCCGTAGCGGTCAAACGGACACTTTGGCCATTGACTCGTACTTCTGCTTTGGGGATGTCGATTTCCAGCTCGTGATGACGCAGAACCACGTTCTCGAATCCGAAGGGGCCTTCGCGTTTGGCGCGGCGCAGGACCGCACGCACGCGCGCTAGCAGTTCCTGGGAGGAAAAAGGCTTCAGGATATAGTCATCCGCTCCGATGTCCAGACCGCGCACCCGATCCGCCTCTTCCGTTTTTGCTGTCACCATGATGATGGGGATGTCAGAAAAATCCCGGATACGTTCGCAGGCTTCGAAGCCATCCATCACCGGCATCATGACATCCAGAAGGACAAGGTCCGGTTCGCCAGTAGCGACCATTTCGATGCTTTGTTTTCCATCGGATGCGGTTTGAACAAGATAGCCGTTCGAGGTGAGGTTGAGTTCCACCAAACGCAGGTATCGAGGTTCGTCGTCTACAACTAAGATGGTCGATTTACGATCCATGATCTATCCCCGGACAATCTGTTCCTACATCGTTGCAATTATCCTACCATCTTTCATTTTTTTACACATCGTGTCGATCCCATGTTTCCAAGGGTGAAGAATGCGCCTTGTATTAAAGCCCGTTCGGGTGCACCTCGAGATGGATGACCAGCAACTGCGGATGAGAGTTTCTAATGATGCTGGAATGGGCGTGGTGATATCCGCGGAACGGGACTGAATGTTGGATGTTCGAATTTTCTGATGTTGTCTCCGTTTCGATTGCGATCCACACTCCGTTTCAATCAGCCTTCTCAATCTTTGGCAGATCAAAGCTGAAGGTACTTCCTTTGCCGATTTCGCTTTGGATCCGGATTTCACAATCATGGGCATCCAGGATGAGTTTTACCAGCGCCAAACCCAGGCCTGTGCCTCCGTAACGCCGTTCTGCGGATCCATCCAGTTGATGGAAGGGAATGAAGACCTCGTCCATGCGATCACCTGGGATACCGATGCCGGTGTCTGTTACGGATATGGTGACCCGATCCCCATTCAGAGAGGATTTCAAAGTGACTTGTCCTCCCTCAGGCGTAAACTTGATCCCGTTATCCACTAGCTGAATGAGCACCCAGCCTAATCTTTTCTCATCACCCCGAACCAGGGAGAGAGGTTCTTCGATTTCGGCTGTGAGTTCGATCTTTGATTTCTCGGCTTTTTCTCTCGAGCGTTCAATTACCATGTTCAACAATTGCTCGACCCGGAAGGGTTGGATCTTGAGCCCGATACCCTCGCGAGAAGAAGTCGAGAATTCGATCAGATCCTCGATCAATGTCTCCAGACGGGTAGACGATCGCTGTACGACCTCCAATGCTTTGATCTGATCGGGATTCAATGGCCCGAGCTGCGCTCCGATTAGGAGTTCGATATATCCCTTGATGTGGGCCAGTGGGGTGCGTAGCTCATGCGACACGTTTGAGATCATGTTGGCTTTGATCTGATTCAATTCGGTCAAGTGGGCTAACGCATTTTCGAGCTCCATCGTGCGTTCAGCCACGCGTTTCTCGAGGTTGCGATTGGAATCCTGCAAAGCACTGTGCAGGGCGATGATTTGCTGATTGATGATGCCGTCCAGGACCTCCCGATCGATCAACCTCATCTCGACCAAGATTTCACCCAGCAGGCGACGTTTCTTTCCCTCTCCCAATTCCCGCTGGTGTTTCAAGGCAAGATCGAGTTGTTCGGGAGTGAGCAAGTTCTGCTCGATGAGGAGTTCACCAATTCGTGGTACCAACGCTTCTGGTGAGGCTGGGATCGGGGCAGCGCCAGGAAATCCTTCCAGGTAGGCGCGTTCAGCAAGCAACGTCACCAAGGCCAGATCGACGCCGCAGTGGGGACAAGTCATGGCATCACCTGGCAGGGAGCCCTTACATTTTGGGCAGGTTAATTCCGAACTCTTAGCAATCGTGGCTATTCTCCTTGATGGACCCGATTGTACACGATTTGAGTGCACATAAGGTTATCATATCCGGTCTTTCAAACGGTTTCAACAGAACTTAAGGACCCAAGTGCAAGGGGTCTGTAAGGTTTTATGAAGTAAGAATCGCCGATAATGGAATCTGCAGATGGTGGATTCACATGGCCATATCGGTCCTACTTATTGATGACGATCCAGAAGTTGCCATGATCTTGCGCACAATGCTGTGTGGGGAGGATTATCAGTTGAGGGCGGCCCCCAACGGCGAAGAGGGGATCGACGCTTGTCGGAACCAATCGCCGGATGTCATCATCCTAGATCTGATGATGCCGGAGATGAATGGCTGGCAAGTATGCAAGCGTATCCGCGAATTTTCGGATACTCCTATTTTGATCCTCTCTGCGTTGGGAATGCCTCAGAATGTGATCAGCGCGCTGCAGGCGGGAGCGGATGAGTACATGGTCAAGCCCGTGCATTCGGAGTCGCTTGCCTCTCGTTTGCGTGCTCTTGTTCAGAAGCATGCCCTGAATAACAGCAGGCAGATAGCCTAGCCCCGCTCCACGAACGCTCTCGCTGTTCCATCGTAATCCTGCTTCCTCACAACGGGGTCTTTGTCGCGCCCCCGTCGAACATGAGCGCGTGCCCATGGATGAAGGATGCCGCTGGAGATGCCAACCAGGCAATCGCCCGGCCATACTCCTCCACAGTTCCCATGCGCCCTAGAGGAACGTCAATCGTCACGCGCGCCTGTTCGTCTTCTGTGCTCGTTCCCCTACGCTCGGCTCGATCCGCAATCAACTGCTCGACCCGTTCAGTCCATGTCCATGCCGGATGGATCGAGTTAACGCGAATACCTTTCGGCCCCAACTCGTTTGCCAGCGATTTCATCAGTCCTACGACTGCCAACCGTATGGAGTTGGAGAGGATCAGGTTGTCGATGGGCTGCTTCACGGAGTAGGATTGCGTGGCGACGATGCTTCCGGTTCCACGCGCGATCATGTGAGGAACCACACCATAGCACAGGTGCACGGCGCTCATCAGAGTCAGGTTTATGGCCTTCTCCCAATCCTCTGCAGTCAGGCTCAGAAAATCCCCCGGTTGGGGACCGCCGGCGTTGATGATCAAGATATCGATGTGTTCGAATTCGCTGAACGTTTTCGAAATCAGGGATTGGATATCTGCGCTCTGGGATAGATCTGCTTGAACGGCCAGAATGGAACGGGCCGTTTCCTCGCCGATCTTCTTGGCAGTTTCTTCGATTTGTGAACTGCGGGAGCAGATGGCCACGCGCGCACCTTCCTGCGCCAGGGACCAAGCCGCCGCCTTCCCCAAACCACGTGAGGCTGCAGTTACGAGTGCAACCTTGTCCTTCAAGCCTAAATCCATGTTGCCTCCGATTTTCGTTTAGAACGCCCCGGCTCCCGCAAGATGCACCCAGAGGATCGGGTTTGATCTATAGAAATGGATCGTGATCAGGTCATTTCATGCCCGATGGTGTAGATCGCCAAATGCGGATCCAACCAGATCGCCCGGAGCGTGTCCTGAATGTCGGGCGCGCTGGCGGCAGGGGGCGTGGCCATCAACGAACCATGATGCTCGAATCGATGATCTGCACGTCAGGCCGCCGGGATTCGATCCAATCCGGGATCTTGGATAACACGCGTTGCGCATGGGAGCTCTCGTTGCTGACGACCACGCAGGCGATCGAGGACAGCCTGTGATCGTCGTGCTGATCGATCTCGGCGGCGGAGATATTGAATTCCCGATGCAATCCGTGAAGCAGGGGTTTCAAGCGGCTCCGCTTCTGCTTCAGGGATGTACACCCCGGAAAACGGATTTCCAGCAGGATGGCATAAACATGCATGCAGGCTTACCTTAGTACGGTTGTTCGGGAATTACCCATTGGAGTTATAATACCCCAACTATGCGTGTCTTCCTGCGTTGGGTTTCGATTGTTTTGGTTGTGATGATCCTGGTGATCATCGGTTACTGGTTGGTGTCCACGCTGCGCGGCGTGACGCAACCCATGACCGAACTGGGTCATCAACTGGGAACGCAGGTTTCGCAGATCTTGAATCCCACACCTACAATCATCCCGGATCCGATCACGATTGTGCGTGAGGTGCGCGCCATCGCTCGATTGGAAACCATCCAATATACGGTCGAGAAGGTGCTCACAGGGGAAACCAATCAAGGAGCGTTCGGCTTCCTTTTTGGGGACAAGCTTCTTTTCGTAGCCCATGGCGTTGTGATCGCCGGTGTGGATCTGGGTCAGCTCACAGCCACCGATATCTGGTATGACGATCTGGGTGTGTTGACGGTGCGCCTTCCGGAGGCTGAAATCTTCATTGCCACCCTGGACAACGATAAATCCTATGTATACGATCGGGATACCGGACTCCTGACCCATGGGGATATGAATCTTGAGTCGCTCGTTCGTCAAGCGGCTGTGGATGAGATCACAAACGCGGCTCTCGAAGATGGAATTCTGGAGCATGCGCGGGCGAATGCGGAGAATTACCTCTACCGATTGTTGCGATCTCTGGGATTCGAGGATGTGATTTTCGTCGATGCCAGTGCCGAACCTCCACCAACGCCCACTGTGACGCCCCTTCCATCGATGACCCCAACGCCCAGTGAATAAGCTATTCAGCAGGACATAGCAACCGCCAGGGCTATGCCCTGGCGATTTTCTTGATTTCAGCCATTCCCCGGATACTCCAGGATTGAAGCCTCGAAGTATTGAATGGATCCCCAGGGGATGATCTTCAGATGCGGGTTATCCACTCGCGGTGGTGATATCGCGCGGCAATGAGTTCTTCGGCGCGTTGCCGTTCATCGGCAGAGATCTCATCGCGATCGAATTGCATTCCGAGGCTCTCGGAGAAGGCATGCGTCATGGCTTCTGCTGCCCGCTGCCAAGAGGGTGCCTTTCCGAGGAGATCTTCCACTGTGGATGCTGTTGCCTCGAGTTTGGTAGCTGCGTTCCTGCGCTCATCCGGGTTGGCATAATTCAACACTTGACAGATGCGTGTGATATCTCCCGTTAGAGGCAGCGTGCCGTGCTGAAGGGCTCCATGTCGTCGACGCACTTGAGCGCTGCCGATCAGTTTTTTCCCTTGGACGGTGATCTCGTAGATGCTGGGGATTTGGAAGCAGACCGGGCTGTGTTGGAAATCATCTTGGATCAGGCTTGTGTTCTGCATCTCGGGTTCCAGGCCCAGGAAAACCAACGTCCTAGCCAATCCCCGGCTGAAGTGGCGGTAGCTTTCCAGAACGCCTCCCATGAAATCCGGATGGTTATCAGGAGCGATCAAGGCGTAGGTGAGTTCATCCGTGTGCAGGATCGCGCGACCTCCCGACGGTCTGCGTACAAGATCCCATCCCTTTTGACGCAGGCTTCCTTGATCGATATCCGTGAAGGGTTGGGCATAGCCCAGGGATAAGCAGGGGGGTTCCCACGCGTAGAGGCGCAGTGTGGGTGGGGATTCTCCGGCCGAGGCGGATTCCAGGATGGCTTCATCGAGAGCCATGTTCCAGGCACCCGAATTCGTTTCTGAGAGGATCAACCGCCAACGGTTTTCTATCCGGTCCATGGCTGCCATTATAACTTCGTTGTCAGGGTAGATCGGGGGGATACCCATGATGTCCTGCTCGATAGCATCGCACTAGGTTCCCCCCTCGCAGCACATTCGTGAGCATGAGATCTGATCCTTGGCATGCGAGGGTCATCCAGGAAAAACGAACAGGTTTCCCTGCTGTGCGAATGTGGTAAACTGCCCTCCGGTAGGAGCATGTGAGAGACAGGGGTTCGGTTATTTCGATATCCTCTCGCATGGCCAGTCCAACCAATCACCATATCGTTCGGATCCTGTAAGCAATCGCTGTAAAGCCGTCCGGTGGCGAAAAGGCCTGTGTTTAAACCTGATTTGAGATTCAGCCTATGGTTCATGATGATCCTGGTCTTACTGCTGACCTCCTGCAGTGGTCCGGGTGATGCAATCGATCCACAAACGATTGCGCAGACGGAAGCAGCGATGACACTGGCCCCGCAGGGCACCGTTCAACCCCCCGCATTGCTCACGCCCATCGCCACGCTGGATTCCGCGGGGGAATTGCGGCTGTGGCTCTCCTGGGACACGCATGATCTCCAAGCTCTGGATCGGGTGATCCAGCTTTTCATGGGCGAGTATCCGAACGTTACACTTCGCATCACCTATGTCCATGAAGATGAGTTGTATTCTGCGTTGAGGGATGTACCTCCCGGTGAGGGACCCACCGTCCTGCTTGGTCCCTCGCAATTGGGACCGAGACTGTGGGAAGCCGGACGAATTCAAGACATCGGGGACCTGATTTCAACCGATCTTCACACCAATATCCTGCCTGTGGCTTGGACGCAGGCAGTTTATGATGGTCAAACGGTCGGCATGCCTCTGGCCCTGGAGGGCGTTCTTCTCTATCGAAACCGAGATCTTGTGCTTACTCCAGCAGCAGATGTCAATGAACTCGTATCGACATCCATCAGCCTGGCCAATCAAGGTTTGGGCATCGGATCAGCATTGGATTTCGGTTTCAACTATTCGGTCTCCCAGCTTCAAGCCTGCGGTGGTTCGATCTACACCGCGGATGATTTCATGGGCTTTGGGGGAAGCACGGGCAGGTGCTGGTTGCAGTTGGTGAAGAGATTGAGTGAGGCAGGTCGTGTCACCCTCAATACCGATGACGATCTTACGCTCTTTGCAGCGGGGGAATCTGCTTGGTTGATCGATGTGGCGGAAAATGCTCCCGCATTGATCGGTGCTATTGGAGAGGACAATCTTGCCATCGATAATTGGCCGATCTATGAGGTCACTCAGGAATCGATGGGGGGGTTCGTGTGGACGGAGAATGCATACATTCCCACCGGCATCACGCCGACCGAAACGGCCACAGCTTGGAGTTTTATCTCCTTCATGCTCACACCCCAGGTGCAGTTGATCCTCGCGGAACCAAGCGGCGCTTGGCATATTCCGGTTCTGGATGACCTTGAACTGGAAAGCGGCCTGCAGATCCAGGTAGCCGAATCCTTGCTGCAGGGAATCCCGCTGCCGATGAAATCAACGCTCGGTCAATGCATCGTCGGATTGGAAAATGCCGTGCGTCTGGTTGCGCAGCAGGGCGCCGACCCGATCTTGGGATTGTACGTCGTTGTGGCGGATCTGGAGTCGGTGTTTCCTTCTACAACCCCCACTCCGGAAGGTTAAGAACTGCTTTTCCACAGCCCATCCCATTCGCGTTTTTGATCCTCCCTACGTTTTCATTCCAGATATGCCGCCATCATGCGTAACCTCGAGACGCCATGCTGGAGCGCGTTGGATTCCGCCGTGTTTGCTGAATCAGAAAGGAGGCCTGCGGTCCATGGCCGTTGTATAATTCCCTTGCCCTTCCGGTTGCCCGATGGATAACCAGCCTGGATGCATCGAGCAAGGCACAACCAAGCATGATGACTTTCGTTTCTGGAATCGGGCCATGGGGGAAAATGAAAGTGCAGAGGAAGTTGGTTTGAGCTTACATCTGATCCATACCCACGAGCAAGCGGATTTCGATGGAGTGGCGGCTCTGTTTGCTGCCAGGCTTTTGGATTCGCAAGCCTTGGCCATACTTCCCAGGCGCTTGAACCGCAATGTGCGCGCCTTTCTGACGCTTTACGGAGATCAGCTGGGCTTCCTGGAGATCGAGGACATCCCAAAGGGCAAGCTCGATCGTCTGACACTCGTGGACACGCAATCCTCTCCCTCCTTGAAGGGCATGACTGCCAAGACCCGGGTGCATGTCATCGACCACCATCCGCAAGATCGGGAGCTTGATTCTTCATGGAGCGTGCATCTCGAGGAGCTTGGCGCTACTACGACGCTGCTTGTGGAAGGATTGCAGGAGGCGGGAGTGGAGCCGGAGATGATCGAGGCTACCTTGCTCCTCCTGGGAATCTACGAGGATACAGGATCGCTATCGTACACCAGCACAACGCCTCGAGATATCTCAGCCTGCGCATGGTTGCTGCGCTGTGGGGCAAGCCTTTCCGTGGCGGCCAACTTTCTCGATCACCCCCTTTCAACAGAACAACGCCAGCTCTATGAGCGGCTGCTTGAAGCTGCGGAAACGGTCGAGCTGCATGGGCTTTCCGTGGTCATTGCCGACGCTTCAGCCCCCGGATTGGTCGATGAGATCTCCACCTTGGCCCACAAGCTTCGCGATGTGTTCGATCCCGCGGCGTTGTTTGTGCTCGTGGCACTGAACGGGAACGTGCAATTGGTCGCCCGTTCGAGTTCGGATGCTCTTGATGTCGGACAGATCGCGGAGCATTTCGGAGGTGGGGGACATGATCGCGCTGCCGCGGCTTTGATCCGCGATCGATCTATCGAGGAAGTCCGTCAGGAGTTGGAGCGCTTTCTGCCCACGGTGATCAAGCCTCCGAAGACGGTGGGGGAGATCATGTCTAGGGGGCCGCAGATGTTGGCGCCCCAGGCAACCGTGGCTGAAGCCTCCGAACGCATGCATCGCTTTGGGCATGAGGGGTATCCCGTTGTGGATGGCGATCGAACGCTGGGGCTGCTCACACGCCGAGCGGTCGACAAGGCTATGTCCCATGGCATGGGAGATCGCCCTGTTACGAGTGTGATGAACGCTGGCGAAGTGCTGGTGAATCCCACGGATTCGGTTCAGCATCTGCAGCAGGTGATGATGGAGCACAATTGGGGGCAGGTACCTGTGGCTGACCAGGAGAGTGGCAAGATCATCGGCATCGTAACGCGCACCGACCTTCTCAAGACCTTAGCGCCCAATCATGACCCGACGCCCTCATCCAGTTTGGCGGAGAAGCTGGAAAAGGCGCTGCCGGCCGCACGCCTGCAACTTCTCAAGATCGTTGCACACCAGGCGGAAGAGGACAAGGATGCTCTCTACATCGTGGGTGGTTTCGTGCGTGATTTGATCTTGGGGGAGCCCAGCGCGGATTTCGATCTGGTGGTTGAGGGCGATGCCATTCATCTCGCGCGCCAACTTGCAAAGCAGTATGGCGGGCGTGTGAGCAGCCACCGGCGCTTTGGCACAGCAAAGTGGCAGCTCGATGGGAAGCACACCAATCTTCTCGCCGCGCTCGGGCAAGGCGAGGCCGATGTGCTCGATCTGCCTGCCAGTCTTGATTTCGTCACTGCCCGAGCCGAATTCTATGCGCATCCCACAGCGCTCCCGTCCGTGCAGACGGGCAGCATCAAACTCGACCTGCATCGACGTGATTTCACGATCAACACACTCGCTTTGCGTCTCGATGGCCGCTATTTTGGGCATCTCCTGGACCATTGGGGCGGTGGTCAGGATCTGCAAAACGGATGGATCCGGGTCCTGCATTCGATCAGCTTCGTGGACGATCCCACGCGTGCGCTGCGGGCCGTACGGCTCGAGCAACGTCTCGGCTTCCGCATCGAAGCACGAACGTTGGAGTTGCTGGAACAAGCGCTTCCGCTGCTGGATCGTGTGAGCGGCGACCGCATACGTAACGAATTGATGCAGATCTTCAGGGAACCCAACTTGCCTCAGATCATGCAACGTTTGGGTGATTTGGGATTGCTTGCTGCCATCCATCCCAAGTTGGCATGGGATGCATGGATCGAGAGACGCTTCCAAATGGTGCAGGCGTTCGAGGTGCCCGTGGAGTGGCGGTTATCGACCGCGCCTTCGATTGGCCTCATGAACTACACCTCCTGGCTCTTCCGCTTGTCCAAGGAAGAGGTACGCTCGGTGTGTGAGCGTTTGAGATTCTCGGTTTCGATTCAAACTGCGCTTCTGGGTGCAAACCGACTTGCCAATGCCCTACCCATGGTGGTGCGGGAGGGAAGACCGAGCGACATCGTCTTGCTGCTCGATGAACTGCCGGAGCAGGCGCTTGCCGCCGCATGGGTGGCATTCGGGGATGATTCCCAGACGCAGGGAGCTTTGGATCGCTACCTGAGAGAATGGCGTTTCGTAGAACCTGAGATGGATGGCAATCAATTGCGAAGCCATGGGCTTGCTCCGGGACCTGCCTATCGACAGATTCTCTGGGAATTGCGTGCAGCGTGGCTTGATGGAGAGGTGGGAAGTGAAGGTGAAGAGCGGGAATTGATGACGCGTCTCATCCGCAAACACTCAAGCGATGATCGTGGATAGGATGGGAAGGGGGGAAGAGTGTCGGAACTACGGATCCGCGTTTCTTTCGAGAGACCAAATTTCCCTTTTGTTATGACATCAACTTTCCCTGAAGTGATTGATTCTTGACCGAGAAGTCAAGGCTCAACAACCCTCGAAGCGCTGCCTGTGGTGTTCGAGCTGGCATGGATATTGCACCGCATGGTGTGGGCAGTTTTCGATTGGGGAAAAATCCGGGATTCCACCCGAGAGGCGTCCTATACGCTTATCGAGTATCATTGCCCATGATCATTCAATCGGAACTGATCGTGGAACACAAGGAGTTGTACGATGCGATGGGTCAGGCAACGATTGTTCTGGGGTTTCGCCCTCATCGGTGCGGGGATCATCCTGCTGATGATCACCCTGGATTGGCTGCCGGCAGATATTGCCAATTTATGGCCGGTGATCGTGTTGATTTTGGGAATCTGGTTGATCGTAGCTTCGCTGCGCAGGTACATGGGGAGGGGATTTACGATCGGTTTCCTTGTCTTCACTGTGGGAGTGTTCTGGTTGGCGGAGGGGTTCAATTGGATTCATGAAGACCTATTCCTGCCTGTCCTGCTGATATCGTTCGGACTCGCCATCCTGTTGCGAGGATTGCTCGTTCGACGAGGTAAGGCTCTCTTCTAAGATGGCTTCTAGCCGATCCCGTCTGATCTTTCTCGCCAGAATTGCAGCTCTCGGGGTGCTGCTGGCCTTGCAGGCATGCGGCTATTCCAAACCGCCGATAGACCCCTGGCGTCCCCTTAAATCTCCGCGCGAGGCTGCTTCTTCACCATCGGAAACAGAGGCGGAACATCCGATGATCACCCTTCTCCCCTCTGGGCAGGGCGCTGAACCGATGCCTGCAACGCCTACCCCTGACCCGGTCCGCGAGACACCCGAACTTCGAACCGAACCCATTTATCACGTCGTACAGCCGGGTGATGCTCTCTATAAAATCGCAGCTATGTACGAAACCACTGTGGATGCCATCGTTGCCGTCAATGATCTGGCAACCCCGAACCTGCTTCAGGTGGGCATCACGCTCTTGATCCCCGCTCCCAATCTGATGGGCCCTGGTCCAAATTTCAAGATCCTGCCCGATTCCGAGATGGTGTATGGTCCGGCAGCCCACCTTTACGATCTACATGAAGGGGTGATGATCTCAAGCAATGCCCTGTCGGCATACACAGAAGAGATCCATGGGCAAGTCATGACGGGCGCCGAGATCGTGGAGCTAGTCGCCGTAAGCTATTCGGTCAATCCCAGGCTTTTACTGGCCCTGTTGGAACACCAAGCCGGTTGGCTCACGAACGTAACGGTCAACGCGAGCATCCAATCCTATCCATTGAAATACGTGGTCGCGGGTTATGAAGGTCTTTTCGAGCAGCTCGCCTGGGCCGCCAATCAACTCAATAGGGGCTATTACTTGTGGAAGGCAGGTTGGGAGGGCCCGTTCTTATTTTCGAACGGTGTGGCCATCAATCCCGGAGCCGGTGTGAACGCGGGTACGGTTGGCGTCCAATATCTCTTCTCGCAGCTCTATCTTCCCGATGAATGGCGAAATGTGGTCTCGGAATACGGCTTCTATCAGACGTTCAGCACATGGTTCGAGAATCCCTTCTCCAGAGCCATCGAACCCCTTCTACCGCCGGACCTGAGCCAGCCCACGTTTCAACTGCCGTTCGAACCCAACCGTGTCTGGTCCTACACCGGAGGTCCGCATAAGGCATGGGGTGATGGTTCCGCGTGGGGAGCACTTGATTTCGCACCACCCGGGAACGCGCTTGGATGCGTGCTTTCCAACGAATGGATCGTCGCTGTAGCGGATGGGTTGGTTATGCACGTCGGGGATGGCTCTGTTCTGCAAGACCTCGATGGTGACGGTTTATTGGGTACGGGGTGGGTTATGCTCTACATGCATGTCGAGACTCGGGATCGTGTCGCATTGAACACCTACCTGCGCGCGGGCGATCGCGTCGGGCATCCCTCCTGCGAGGGAGGTGTCGCCAGCGGAACGCATGTCCACATTGCACGTAGGTATAATGGAGAGTGGATTGCAGCCGACGGGCCTATGCCGTTCAACCTTGATGGTTGGATTTCAGGTGGTTGGGGGCAGGCGTATGATGGAACCCTAACCCGGGGGAATGTGAGACTTGTAGCCTGCGCTTGCAGGGCTTCCAATAACCAGATTTCTAGGTGATGATCATTTGAGATTTACCGCGTCTACTTATCCCACCCGCATCATGCTAACGCTCACGGCACTGCTTCTAGGAGTGCTTGCCTGCGCGCAGGGAGATATTCAGATCCCTCCGACCTTGCCGGCAACCCATCCAGCGGAAACAGATTCATCCACGACCACGGGGTCCAATCCTTCTTCCACAAGTACGTCCGATGCAGGGTCACCGAATGCATCTCCAACGATTGCCGTAACGAATGATGCCACTCCGGTTCAACCTGAACCGCTGATCACAGCAACCTATCCACCCACGGCTACACTGGCCATAACGGAGACGGTGCGGACCATTTTGTATGAAGCTCAACCGGGAGACACACTCACCTTCGTGGCCATGCGATTTGGTGTTCTTCCTGAAGATATCACGGTGGTGGAAGGTTCCATACCTGATGTGGAAAGCTTGATCGATCCCGAAACCCTCTTGATCATTCCCAGTCGTCTCGGCGAAACCGGTCCCTCGGACCACCTGATCCCGGATAGTGAATTCGTTTACTCGCCACATACCGTGAATTTCGATGTCAATGCTTTCGTTGCTCAACAGGGAGGTTACCTCTCGCGCTATCGTGAGTTCCTTGCAACTGGCTGGCATACCGGGGCTCAGGTTGTTACAAAGGCGGCGCGTGATAACTCCGTCAATCCCCGTATTCTGCTGGCAATGTTGGAATATCTCTCGTCTTGGGTTACCAATCCAAGGACGCCCAGCGGGGATGCCCTCATCTATCCTCTGGGATACATCGACCCCAACAATTCTGGTCTGTACCGCCAGCTAAGCGTCTTATCGGATGAGATGGGCGTTGGCTACTATGGTTGGAGGGGAGGCACCCTCACCGCCCTCACGTTTCCGGATGGATCGGAGATGCGCATGGCTCCGGATTTGAACGCCGGCACGGTAGCCCTGCAGTATTTCCTGGCACAACGCATGAACCCGGAGTCGTGGGCGGATGCAGTCGACGTGAACGGTGTCATCACGACCTATCGGAATTTTTTCGGCGATCCTTGGCTCTACATGCATCCACTATACGAACCGGGATTGGTTCAACCGCCGTTGGAACTGCCCTTTCTTCCTGGGAGAATCTGGGCCTTCACGGGCGGACCCCACGGTGCATGGGATCGAGAAGCAGCCTGGGCGGCGCTTGACTTTGCGCCCACGTCCACACCTGGTGGATGCCAGGTGTCAGGAGATTGGGCCACGGCCGTAGCGCCGGGATTTATCGTACGCACCGGAAACGGTGTGGTTGTGCTCGATCTCGATGGGGATGGGCTCGAGCAAACCGGTTGGGTTATTACCTACTTGCACGTTGCGGATGATGGACGCGTGGCTGAGGGTGTTTTCGTTGAAGAGGGAGATCTCATCGGACATCCATCATGTGAGGGCGGTAGAGCTACAGGTTCCCATATCCACATCACCCGGAAGTATAATGGTGAGTGGATCCTTGCTGATGGGCCACTACCGTTCGTTCTGAGTGGCTGGGAGGCGCATGCAGGAACCCAGGCTTACCAGGGTGCCCTGACCAAGGGGGATCAAATCGTACTGGCTTGCTATTGCGTTACTGACGAGACTCTCATCTGGCGATGAAAACACAGCGTTTGTCGATCTTACTCTTTCTCCTATCCACCATGGTCCTTCTGACTGGGTGCGGCACCACTCCATCTGCGATGGGAGCGGAAAGCACGCCTGCATCACAGGCATTATCGGACGCTGGTCCAACGCCTCTGCCGACACGAAATCCTCACCCGCCTGGCGAAATTGTCTCCTATGAAGCGCAGAACGGCGATACGCTCATCGCCATAGCCTCGCATTTTGGCTCAACCGTCGAGGAGATTCTGGATGCCAATCCAGATTTACCGGACTGGATTACGACTCTTCCGCCGGGTTATCCGCTACAGGTCCCCGCATACTATGTCTCGCTGACTGGATCTCCATTCCGGATGCTGCCGGATAGTGAGGTGGTCTATGGCCCCTCGGCATCGGATTTCGACACGCGCAGTGAGGTCCTTAGACGTCCGGGTTTCATCACCGATCTTACAGCATGGGCCTTCGAGAGGCAGCGCACGGGTTGGGAGCTTGTCCAAGTTGTGGCGGAAAACTACTCGCTGAATCCACGTTTGCTGCTGGCGCTGCTGGAGTATCACACGCAGGCACTGAGCAAGCCCTTCGCTGAGGCTATCGAAATCGCCTATCCATTGAACTATCAGAATGAAGACTATGAAGGTATTTATTACCAACTGCTCTGGGCTGCGGAACGCATCAGCGATGGTTATTACGGCTGGCGGATGGGGGTCTTGACCGAATTCGATCTGGCGGATGGGCTGCTCGTACGCCCCGATTCCTGGCTGAATGCAGGAACGGTTGCGATGCAGTATTTCTTCGCGGGGGCGAATGGGATGGAGGATTTCAACCATCACATCAGCCCGGAGGGCTTCTATCAGACCTACACGGATCTATGGGGAGATCCCTTCTCTCTCGAGGATCATTTCATCCCCACCAACCTTCAACAGCCTGAGTTGGCCCTGCCGTTTCTTCCGAACCACATCTGGACCTACACGGGAGGTCCACATTTCTCCTGGGGCACCGCCTATCCCTATGGCGCCCTCGATTTCGCGCCTCCAACTGTGATGCATGGTTGTGCCTACTCGGCAGAGTGGGTTACAGCGCCTGCAGCCGGCGTGATCGCCCGCAGTGGCGATGCGGTCGTCATTCTCGATTTAGACGGGGATGGTGACGAGCATACGGGATGGGTACTCTTCTTCTTCCATCTGGCCAACGATTCCTTGATCCGTGCAGGAACCCGGGTGGAGCCGGGAGATCTGTTGGGAAGGCCGTCCTGCGACGGCGGTCGCTCCACGGGAACGCATGTGCACATCGCGAGGCGGTACAACGGCGAGTGGATTACCGCCGGCCAGCCGATCCCCTTCGTGTTGGATGGATGGATGGCGGATTATGGTGATGCGCCCTATCTGGGCACCCTCACGAAGGGTTCGCAAGTGATCACAGCATCGGACAGCGGCACGCAGGACAGCCTCATCATCTACCGATTCCCCTAATCGTGTGGGGCCGGTCTTGTTGCGTCGATAGGGTCTTGTAGTACAATCATTTCGACAAAAGCATATCGTGCAGCTCGGGTGCCCTATCCCTCGGAAGGGAGGGCCGAACGGCGAAGCCGGTTGAAGTCCGGCGCTGTCCCGCAACTGTAATTCGCTCACGCGAAGAGCCAGGTCGCCCGCCCGAATTGCGCTACCACCAACCTCGAGGAAGGGGGGTGGGAGCGGCCTCAAAGGACTCCTACGACCCTTGTCGACACGAAAGGGGCGTTTTCTTTCGGAGGGCGGGAATTGTCGGGCATGGCTGCAACGATCGTATACCAGGAGGTTTGATGATCATGAAACGCAGTATGCTGATCCTGATTTCACTTGGTCTCGTGTGCATCACCATGCTGGGAGCATGTGGATCGATGGATGGTGAACAGCCATCGTCCGGTTCGGCGTCGATCCAGGTCATCGATGGACTCGGACGCGAGATCACTCTGGAATCTCCCGCCCGGCGGATCGTATCCCTGGCTGCCAGCACGACGGAGATGCTGAACGAAATCGATGCTCTAGAATGGCTCATCGGTCGTGATGAATTCTCCGACGAACCGCCCTCGGTACTTGATCTGCCCGATGTCGGCGGAGGGTGGGGCGATCTCAACAACGAACTCATCCTAACACTCGAGCCCGATCTGGTCTTGGCCGCACAGATCCACACGCCTGAGCAAGTCCAGGCATTGGAGGACTTAGGTTTGACAGTTTTCTGGTTCCCCAATTTCCTTTCCTTCGATGGGCTCTACACCAACCTGGAGAATCTGGGCAAGCTCACGGGACGGGAAGCCATAGCGCAGGATCGCATCGCTATGCTCAGGGAGCGAGTCGAGGCGGTGGAAGCTCTTATGGCAGATGTTGAACCTGTAGCGACCTATTACGAGGTCGATGGATCCGACCCCAACGCTCCATGGACGACCGGCAGCGAGACCTTCCAGGATGTGCTCATCACCATGGCGGGCGGCGTCAACATCGCTTCGGAAATCCAGGGTTGGGGGCAGATCAGCCCGGAGGCGATTCTGGCTGCGGATCCGGAAGTGATCCTATTCGCTTCAGGACCTTTTGTGAGTTCAACGGTCGAATCCATCGCCAGCAGGGCAGGTTGGGGGGAGATCACGGCCGTTATGGACGGCGCCATCTATGCCGTGGATACCAACATCATCGACCGGCCGGGCCCACGACAGGTATTGGCACTCGAGATCTTTGCCGAGTACATTCATCCGGAGTTGTTTGAATGACAACCACGCCCCCCACCGAGGGAGACCAAGGATTATCTGAAGTTCAACCGCGTCAGCGGGGACGGTTGTCCCCATGGTTGTGGGTATGCGGGGCTGTCTTGCTGATGCTCGTTCTCAACACTGGCATCGGGCCGGTAGCCATCCGGCCGGGTGAGGTGATCAGGATTCTGCTGTCACGCCTGCCCTTTCTGGATCTGCAAGCGGATTGGCCGCAAACCTTCGAGACGATCCTGTTCCAGATCCGTCTACCGCATACGCTGCTGATGGTCCTGACGGGGATGGCCTTGGGGGGCAGTGGAGCGGCCTTCCAGGGATTGTTCCGCAATCCCCTAGCCGATCCCTACATCATCGGCGTTGCATCCGGAGCGGGGCTTGGGGCTGTTGTGGCCATCGCCATCGATTGGCCCGTTACATGGATGGGCATGGCCATCGTGCCGGCAGCCGCCTTTGTCGGAGGTTTGCTCACGGTGATGATCGTGTATGCTCTCGCCAGGGTGGGCAAATCCACACCGGTGACGACCTTGATCCTGGCTGGAGTGGCTGTGGGCACGTTCACCTCCGCGCTGACGAGCCTGATCCTGCTCGTTTCCACGGATCAGATCCAGCGAGCGGTCGTGTGGTTGTTAGGAGGATTTTCCCTGGGAGGGTGGGAGCCCGTAATTGCCTCTTTGCCCTATTTAATCATCGGCCTGATCTTCTTGATGCTGCTCGGTCGCCCGCTCAACGTGCTCCAATTTGGGGACGAGCAGGCGCTGCAATTGGGGCTCAACGTCGAGAGAGTCAAGCTTCTGCTGGTTGCAGCCGCCTCCCTGGTGGCTGCGGTGGCGGTCTCCTTCTCGGGGATCATCGGTTTCGTGGGCTTGATCGTTCCGCATCTCATACGGCTGCTTTGGGGAACAGACTACCGGCGTCTCATTCCCCTGGCAACGCTCGGGGGTGGGGCTGTATTGCTGGCTTCCGACACGCTGGCACGCACGCTGCTTGCGCCGCGTGAGCTTCCTGTGGGAATCATCACCTCCCTCCTGGGAGCGCCGTTCTTCCTGTGGTTGCTGCGCAAGGCGAGAGTCGAGGAGGCTTGGTGATGGAGAAACTGAGTTTCCGGGAGGCGAGCATCGGCTATGGACCTCGCACCGTGTTGCGAGGAATCTCTTTCACCGTTTCTCCGGGAGAGGTCGTGGCGGTTGTGGGGCCCAACGGCGTGGGGAAATCAACCCTGGTGAGGGCGGCTTCCGGCGTGATTCCCCTTCAGGACGGGCAGATCCTGATCGGGGATCAACCGCTTGCGAGTTTTTCACCGGGAGAGAAGGCACAGCTTGTGGCCGTCGTCCCTCAAGCCGTGCGACTTCCGAGCAGCTTCACGGTTTTCTCGGTCGCTTTGATGGGCCGCACGTCCTACTTAGGTTGGTTCGAACGCGAGAGCGAGAAGGATCGGGCCATCACTCGAGATTCGCTTCAACGCGTGGGGCTTCTGGACGTGGCGGGGCGTGAGGTGGGAGAAATCTCCGGTGGGGAGCAACAACTGGCATTGATCGCTCGCGCGCTGGTTCAGGAAGCGCCGGTGATCTTGCTGGATGAGCCGACAGCGCATTTGGATCTGCGCCATCAGGATGCGGTTCTCAAACTCGTGCGGAAACTTGCGGATGAAGAGAATCTCGCCGTACTGCTGACGCTCCATGATCTCAACCTGGTGGCACGTTATTGTGACAGGGTCGCGTTGTTCTCCGATGGAGGCTTGCGCAAGCTGGGCTTGCCCGCGGAGGTTCTCACACCGGAGGAATTGGCGGCTGTGTATGGGATCGCCATTCATGTGATGCCGCATCCGATTCACGGCACGCCCCTGGTGCTATCCGGCTAGGGTATGGGACGAAAACAGCAGTTATCGGAGCGATCGATTGCTGCATTGGATTATCGTCGGTAATGCGATGGCTTCCCCCATGCTTCAACGGGTCGGATGAACTCCGACCCGTTCCGAGTTTCCAGCGGATGGGCTTGCGTATGGGAATGATGGTCGCCCTACTACTTCGAAGTCTTGGTTGGTTTTCTGGGCTTCTTGGTTTTGATTTTTATCTCAGGGCGTGAAATCACCGCTTTGAGGGCTGTGACCCGATCTCCTTCTTTGACCTCGAATATCACTTTCCCGCTCCCCGTTCTCGCACGACGGGGAGCGTCGTCGAATCGAAGCGATCGAGCAGCGGCTTTGGACAGGATTGCGCTGGCGCGGTAATCCGGTTTGCCCACGGCTGCGCCGATGAGGTTGATCCCTTCACCGGATTTCCAGGCCAGAACTCCTTTGCCGTTGCGGCCCTGCTTTGGAAATTGGGTAATTGCGCTGCGTTTTGCCTGTCCGTCTTGCGTCAACAGGAAGAGATCATGTCCGGAGTGTGCTATGTCAACACAGATCACCTGGGCATGTGGATCGTCGATACGCATGCCTTGGACACCTGCGGCGGCCAATCCCATCGGGCGCACATCATCTTCCGAGAAACGAATCGCCTGACAGGCGCTGCTGATCATCAGCAGATCATCGCTCCCGTCGCTGAAGCGTACCCACTGCAGCGCGTCGCCATCACCGAGCTTGATCGCCAGGAAGGATTTGGCCGAAGGTCCCGGCAAGGCCGATATGGAGGTCTTCTTCACCATCCCAGAGCGGGTGCCGAAGATCAGGAAGCCGGCTTTGTGCTGGTCGCTGGTTGCATCGATGGGCAGAGAGATTGCGGCCATGACATCAGCATCCGCAGGAAGCGGTGCAACGGAAGCGAGCGCCTTTCCCTGCCTGGGATCATCGCACTCCGGCAGGGTGTGAACGGCCACGGCTGCACCCTGTCCCTGAGCACTGAAGATGTAGAGCGTGTCGCGCGTACCCGCGCCGGCGACCCAGTTTGGAGGTTTGCGTCCTGATAGTCTCGGAAGGCGTGCGGTGGGTGTGCGCGAGATCAGGTTCGCGTCGGTGAGAACTATCCAGGTGTCCTTGATGGGGACCACGTCCTGGGCTGTCAGGAGTTGAGCAGCTTGCACGCCGCGGCCCGGCTCCACGACCTGCGTCCGCCTTCGATCCGCAAAGCGGTTTTTAAGCTCGAGCAATTCAGTCGCGATCAGCGAGCGCATCTTCTTGGGTGAGGCAAGAAGGGATTCGAGCTTCTTGATGGAGGCTTGGGCCTCGCGATATTCCCTGTTGATCTTCTTGCGTTCGAGGCTGGAGAGACGTCGGAGGCGCATATCGAGGATGGCGATGGCTTGTTGTTCGCTGAGTTTGAGCCTGGTCTGAAGCCGCTGTTGCGCTTGGGCAACGTCCTTCGCGGTGCGAATCATCTCGATCACCTGATCCAGATTCTCCAGTGCAACGAGCAAACCTTCGAGCACGTGCGCTCGTTCGCGAGCGCGATCCAAATCATACTGGCTGCGCCTGCGGCTGACCTCCAGGCGATGTTCCAGATACACTCGCAAAGCGCTGCGAAGGTTGAGCAGCCGGGGTTCACCTTCCACCAGGGCCAGCAAGATGATGCTGAAGGTGGATTGCATTGGCGTACGGCGATAGAGATCGGCGAGCACCTTCTCGGGTTCGGCCGTCTTTGCCAGTTCGATCACGATGCGCATCCCCTGACGATCGGATTCATCGCGCAGGTCCGCAATGCCTTCCAAATGGCCCTCGCGTGCCAATTCAGCGATGCGTTCGATGAGGTTGGATTTGTTTGTCTGGTAGGGCAATTGCGTGACGATGATGCGTGAGCGCCCGCGTCCCATTTCCTCGATATGCGAACGGGCTTGCACGGTGATCTTGCCTCGTCCGGAGGCGTAGGCGTTGATCAAGCCGTGGCTTTCATCCTTGCGTCGAAGGATGATGCCTCCTGTGGGGAAATCCGGCCCCTGGATGAACTTCATCAGGTCGTCCAGGCTGATCTTCTCCAGCTTGGACCAGTTCTCCAAGGTGAAGATCAGAGCGTCGCAGACCTCGCCCAGATTGTGGGGCGGGATGGAAGTGGCCATGCCGACAGCGATTCCCGTTGCGCCATTGATCAATAGGTTGGGAGCAGCAGCCGGAAGCACGTTCGGCTCCTGAAGCGAGCCGTCGAAATTCGCGCTGAAATCGACGGTGTCTTTGTCGAGATCGATCAGCAGATCCATGGCCAACAATTCCAAGCGAGCTTCGGTGTAGCGCATGGCTGCTGGTGGATCTCCATCGATAGACCCAAAGTTCCCCTGTCCTTCTACAAGCGGGTAACGCATGGAGAAATCTTGGGCCATGCGCACCATGGCATCGTAAACAGCCATATCGCCATGAGGATGGTACTTGCCCAACACCTCTCCGACGATGCGCGCTGATTTCTTGAAGTCCGCTCCAGGACGGATACCCATGGCGTGCATGGCATGCAGGATTCGCCGGTGCACGGGTTTGAGGCCGTCACGCGCATCGGGCAGGGCGCGAGAGACAATCACGCTCATGGCATAATCGAGATACGACTGCTGCATCTCGTCGTCGATATCAATGCGACGTACGATACCCACTTCCATGCTTCTTCACCTCAAGCTTGATGGTGCAACCGGCGTTATCATAAGGGCTCTGCCAAGGATCGTCAATCGAGTGATGCAAATCGATGCATCGTACACATACTCTAAAGTCTTCGAGATCGTGTCTTAAGGAGGATGCAGGGGAGTGATCGGGTCGAACCTTGCACCCCTCTTGGCGATGTGCTACAATACGCAAGCCAGGGTTCCGATCGCAAGTGCAAGTTCGGAAAAGTGGGCTTCTCCCACTTTTTCTGTGTATATACCACCATTTCATGGCACAATCCGACCGAGGAAATATACTCCTGGCAAGGAATGAACGACGAGATGAAAACAGCACTTACCCTTGCGTTCAATGAGATCACGGAGCGATTTGGATTATCGCGCGAGACGGTCATGGAGGCGCTGGAAGCGGCGATGGTCTCTGCTTATCGTCGTTCTGTCAGCGCGCCTGGATCCCAATTGGTGGAAGCCAAAATCGATCTCGAAACCGGCGCAGTGCGCATCTCTGCAGAGAAGGAAGTCGTCGAGAGCGTTCAGAATCCGCAGACCGAAACGTTGCTGGAAGAGGCTCGCACGTACGATCCCGAAGTGGAATTGGGGGACATGGCGATCGTGGAGTCCACGCCCCCAGATTTTGGTCGTGTGGCTGCACAAACAGCCAAACAGGTGATCCTGCAGCGACTGCGTGAGGCTGAACGCGACGCCCAGTATGACGAATTCGTGGAACGCGAAGGCGACATGGTGCACGGTACCGTGCACTCGATCACCCCTCAGGCTGTAACTGTTGGCCTGGGACGCGCGGAAGCGATTTTGCCCCGGAACCAACAGATCCCTCGTGAGCAATTTCACGTCCGGGATCGCATCCGAGTCTATGTTCTCGAAGTACGTAAATCCTCGCGAGGCCCTGTGATTGTCGTTTCGCGCACGCATCCCAACATGCTGCGCCGGTTGTTGGAGATGGAAGTCCCGGAGATCAATCAAGGCCTGGTTGAGATCAAGGCCATCGCTCGGGAGGCCGGCAAGCGTTCCAAGGTGGCCGTTGCCGCCACTCGCGAAGGGATCGATCCCGTGGGCGCCTGTGTGGGGATGAGAGGCGTTCGCATCCAATCCATCGTGCGTGATCTGAACGATGAGAAGATCGATGTCATCGAATGGAACAGCGACTCTGCGACGTTCATCGCCAAAGCACTGAGCCCGGCGCGCGTTTCGGGGGTCTTCTTGGATGAGGATCCAGAGCGCGGGAAAACGGCGATGGTCGTAGTACCCGAAGATCAGCTCAGTTTGGCCATCGGCAGAGCGGGCGTCAATGCCCGCCTGGGTGCACGACTTACCGGTTGGCGGATTGACATTAAAAGCCTGACCGAATCAGCAAGCGAATCGCTGCAACGGTTGCAGACAAGCGAGGAATTCGCGGATCAAGCCGTACAAGAGGCTGAAGTCATGCCGCAGGTGGAGGCCATCTTGGCCAAGAAGGCTGAAGGCCGCCCTGTGATGCCGGAAGAGTATCAATTGCTGGGGGGCTTTGTCAGCCGTGTGCAACTTGAAACCCATAGCCGCCGACAAGCCGAGCGGCTTGAGATTCAGGCTAAGCTCGAGGAAATCCGGGAGCAGATTCCCAGCACAGCCTACGAGACCCCGCTTGAAGAAGTAGGACTGAAAACACGCATCTTGAATTTGCTGACCGAGGCGAATTTCGAAACCGCGGGCCATGTGCTCGAGCAACTAGGCGTGGATGAGGACAAGATTCTCGCCTTGCAGGGTTTTGGCCCCAAATCGCTGAGTGAGGTGCGAGAGGTCCTGGAAGCTTACGAATACCCCGAACCGAGCGAGCCCGTGGTGGAGGAAGCGCCCGAAGAAGCCCTGGTTGAAGAACCGGTGGGCGAAGAGGTGCCTGAAGCGGTTGAGATTGAAGCAATCGCCGAGGAAGCCGAAGCCATGGAGGCCGTTGAACCTGAGGCTGAACCCCTAGCGGAAGCTGCAGTTGAAGAGATTGCGGATGAAGCCGAGGGTGAAGTCGAAGCTGAGGCAGTGGATGAGGCTGCCATCGAAGAGCGGGAGGAGCCCGAGACCATCGAAGAGGTTCCGGAGATCTTTGCCGAATCCGAAATCGATGAAATGGATGATGAACGGCTTGAAGAACTCGAGAGGGAGACCAAGAAGCGCAAGGCGCGCGGCAGGATCGTGGAATTCGATCCGGAGCTTGGTGAGATGGTGGTCAAACGACGGCGCAAGCGTGATGACGAGGACGATTGGGAGAAATTCAAGCCATAGGATCGGGCTTGCGGCCATCGGTGGGTCGGAAGAATGACTGCAAGGAAGAAAGGTCGACGCCGACATGTCCCCCAAAGAACCTGCGTGGGCTGTCGGCAAGTGTTGCCAAAACGATCGATGACACGGATTGTGCGCACTCCTGAGGGCGTGCGGGTTGATCCTACTGGGAAGACTCCCGGCCGCGGAGCTTACCTCCATAATCAGCGGTCATGCTGGGAGGTGGGCTTACACGGGGCGTTGGCGAAGGCACTGCGTACTGAGCTAACCATGGCAGATCGAGAGTACTTGACGGGCCACATGGCTGCATTACCAGCCGACAGAGATATGTAGAAAGGGCTGGTTCGCCATCGTCACCTCCTGATTGTATCGGCCGGGTGCGGAGCCCAACCAACCCAAACGGACCAACTGCGCGGTAGTTGCGGCGTGCATCTGGCTGGAGGTGGGTTATGAGCGAAGACGATCACAAGTTGATCGAGATCCCTGAAATTGTAACCGTCCGCGATCTAGCGGAACGCATCGAAATCAGTCCCATCGATGTCATCAAGCAATTGATGGCCAATGGTGTGATGGCCAACATCAATCAGCAGATCGATTTCGATACAGCTGCGATTGTTGTGGGGGAGTTGGGATTTGAGGCTCGTCCCTTGGCGCCGCCGGAGCTTGAAGCGGCTGAAGATGGGAAGAAGCAACCCACATGGCGTCGTCTCATCGATGATGAGGATCCCAAAGCACTGATCGACCGCCCTCCTGTTGTCACCATTTTAGGTCATGTTGATCATGGCAAGACGACCCTGCTGGACGCTGTCCGCAAGACGAACGTTGCCGAGGGTGAGGCCGGGGGCATCACCCAGCACATCGGCGCCTACCAGGCGCGTCACAACAAGCGGCTGATCACCTTTCTGGACACTCCCGGCCATGCGGCATTTACGGCCATGCGGGCCAGGGGCGCCCAGGGAGCCGATGTAGCCGTGTTGGTGGTTGCTGCGGATGATGGAGTGATGCCGCAGACCCACGAAGCCTTCGCCCATGCGCGCGCCGCCGGTGTTCCCATTGTCGTTGCCCTGAACAAGGTTGATCGACCCAATGCCAATCCCGATCGTGTCAAACAGCAGCTGGCCGATATCGGCCTGGTGCCTGACGATTGGGAAGGTGATACGATGGTCGTGCCTGTTTCGGCCAAGAATCAGGAGGGGCTTGAGGACCTCTTGGAGGCCATTCTGTTGATATCCGACTCCTTGGAAATCAAAGCCAATCCGGAGGGTCGAATCTTCGGGACCGTCATCGAAGGGGAAGTCGATAAATCACGGGGTGTCATGGCTACTCTCCTCGTACAGAACGGCACCCTGCACGTGGGGGATGTGGTTCTGGCAGGCGTATCCAGCGGTCGAGTACGAGCGATGTTCGATTTCCTGGGGAACGCCATCGAGGAGGCGCCGCCCTCGACACCGGTTTCTGTTCTGGGTTTATCGGATGTTCCTGAAGCTGGTGAGCTTTTCATCCATGTGGATTCGGAGCGCGAAGCCCGCGCCATTGCCCAGAAGAGGAAAGTCGATAAATCCGAGAAATCCGCAGCGACGAAGCCCTTGGGTCTCGAGGAGATCTTCGAGGCTTTCAAAGCAGGTGAGGCTCAGGAGTTGAGGCTTGTGATCAAGGCGGATGTGCAGGGGGCGCTCGAGCCGATCATGACCTCGCTCGATGAATTGAGCACCGAAGAAATCAAGATCAATGTTCTCCACGCAACAACAGGCACGATCACTGAGAACGACATCACCTTGGCGACGGCTTCCCAGGCGATCGTTCTCGGTTTCAACGTGGGCGTCGACCAGGCAGCCCAGAAAGCAGCGGAGAAGGAACGCGTCGACATCCGCTTGTATGATGTGATCTACCATCTCACAGAAGACATCGAGAAAGCCCTCAAGGGGATGCTCAAGCCTGAAATTCGCTCTGTGCGTCTTGGACGTGCAGAAGTGAGAGCCGTGTTTCGTGTGCCCAGGATCGGCAATATTGCCGGTTGCCGCGTGCTTGAGGGATTGATGCGCAGGAACAGCAGGGTGCATGTCGTTCGTGAGAATGAGGTCATCTTCGAAGGAACGATCACATCATTAAAGCATGAGAAAGATGATGTCCGCGAGATTCGTGAGGGATTCGAGTGTGGCATCGGCGTGAAGGGGTACACCGAATTCGAGGCCGGTGATATCCTTGAATGCTTCACGGAAGAGACCGTTGAGGTGGAGTGAGGCTCAATCATGCCCAGCGAGACCCGAGCTCGAAGGTTGGCGAATCGCATCCGTGAGGAATTGGCGGAATTACTGCAGCGCGAGGTGGATGATCCACGATTAAAGGGCGTGATCGTAACTGACGTGGAAGTCGATCGCGAGCTGGCCTACGCCACAATCTACGTCTCGGTGATGGGGGCTGAAGTACAAAGAGATGAAATTCTGCACGCGCTGGAAGGCTCGCGCGGTTTCCTAAGAAGCCAATTGGCAGCCAGGATCGAGATCCGGAGTTTTCCCCAATTGCGTTTTCGTTGGGATCTGACACCGGATCGCGGAGCAAGGGTCGACGAACTGTTGCGATACCTGCGCGACGAAGGGGGGACTTCCGAGGAAGATGGGTGAGAGAAAAGATCAAAGAAGTTCGCGCCTTACTGGATAGGGCGAAAACTGTAACTATCATCGCGCACGTACGCCCCGATGGCGACGCCGTAGGTTCGCTGCTTGCCCTTACCTTGAGCCTGGAAGCGAACGGAAAGCATGTCGTACCTGTACTGGCAGACGGCGTACCCGCGCGATTTCTTTTCCTCCCCGGTGCTGATCAAGTCCAAAAAAACATCCCCAGCGAAACGGACCTCCTCATCACCCTGGATTGCGCCGATCTGGAGCGTGCAGGTCTTTCGGAAGAACACCCAAGGCAGGTCGACATCAACATCGACCATCATCCTACGAACAGTCGATTCGCGAAGTTCAATCTGGTAGATCCATCGGCTTCAGCAACCACGCAGATTCTGTATGATCTCTCCGAACCGCTTTCGCTTCCCATCTCTCCGGACGTAGCCACAAATTTGATCACAGGCCTCCTTACCGATACCCTTGGTTTCCGCACGGAAAATGTGACCTCCAGGGTATTGCGCGTGGCGGCTGATCTCATGGATATTGGCGCCGATTTGCACGATGCCTATCATCGTGGTCTGGTCGATCGATCCTACCTGGAAGCGCGCTATTGGGGGCAGGGATTATCCAAGTTGCAGTTGGATGACGGGGTTCTATTTACAAGCCTTACACTCGAAGACGGTCGAAGCATAGGCTATGGGGGAAGGGGAGATGCAGACTTGATCGATCTGCTTTCAACGATCACGGGTGTGCAGGTCGCCATCATTTTCGTGGAGCAACCCCGGGGAAAGGTCAAGGTGAGTTGGCGCTCCCGCAAAGGCACAGATGTGTCCCGTTTGGCTGAGAAGTTTGGGGGTGGAGGACACGAACCTGCGGCGGGAGCAATGGTTGAAGGGGATCTTGAAGAAGTGCAAGATCGTGTGCTTTCCGCGACACACGAACTTCTAGAAACCATCCCCACAATGGAGATGAAATGAAGGATTTTGGTTTATTGGTGGTTGATAAACCCGTCGGTTCTACATCACATTTCGTGGTTCAAGTTGTCCGGCGCGGTACGCGTGTTCGTAAGGTGGGACATGCGGGAACGCTCGATCCCCGAGCGTCGGGCGTGCTTGTTTTATGCCTTGGTGCGGCGACACGTTTGAGTGAGTACCTGTCCACTTCGGTGAAACGTTATGAGGCCGTGATCCGTTTCGGCGCTTCGACGAAAACCTATGACACCGAAGGCGAGATTGTGCGCCATACCGGCATAGCACCGTCTTTGGAAGAGATCGAGGAAGTGCTGCCCAGATTCATGGGTGAGATCCAGCAGGTCCCGCCCCCTTTCAGCGCCATCAAAGTCAAGGGGCGTAAGGCCTACGAGATGGCGCGAGAAGGTCGGGAGGTCTATCTCGATCCTCGGGAAGTAACCATCCACAAGCTTGAAGCGGTGAGTTACGATCCTCCAGATCTGACCCTTGGAGTTATGAGTTCAGCAGGAACCTACATTCGATCGCTTGCCCACGACATCGGGGAGGCGTTGTCCACAGGGGCGCATCTCGCAGCTCTTCGCAGGACAAAGGCCGGTCCGTTTTCGCTTGAGGACACATTGCCGTTGGCCAAACTGGAAGCGAGCTTCGTCACCGGAACCTGGAAGCAGTACGTGATTCCTGCCAAGGACGCAATTCCAGATTTTCCCATCGTTGAAATCGATGACGAGCAGATGCAGTTGATCCGGAATGGGCATCGCGTTCCCTCGGACGAGGGAGCGAATGGCCTGGCTCGAGCGATCGGGCCGGATGGAGAATTAGCGGCGGTGCTCGAGGGCGTTGAGGATGGCACCATGTGGCATCCTCGCAAAGTTTTCATCAGATAGTCGGGTTTATGGAGCATTTGCGAGACATCAACTCGCTGCGTTTGGATGGTTGTGAACTCACCATCGGTTCCTTCGATGGTGTGCATCGTGGTCATCAAGCCTTGATCGCGGCGATGTCTGCAAAGGCAAAGCAGACAAATCACCCGATCGTGGTTCTCAGCTTCTACCCGCATCCCTCTGTGGTGTTGAGAGGCCGTCAGCCGGCCTTCTACATCACTTTGCCGGAGGAGAGGGCGGTTCTGCTCGAGCAGCTGAATGTATCCTACGTGCTTACCCTCCGTTTCAATGAGAATCTTGCGCAGTACAACGCAGAAACTTTCCTGAAAACCATTTACGATCGATTATCCTTCCGCGGTTTATGGGTTGGAGAGAACTTTGCTCTGGGCCATCGGAGGGAAGGATCGCCTCTGTATTTGGAGAAAGCCGGAGAGCGCATGGGATTCGAACTGCATGTCGTGCCTCCATTGCTCGTCGACGGAGAGGTCGTGAGTTCGACACGCGTTCGTGAAGCTCTGCGGTCGGGCGATGTTGCCCGTGTGGCGCGTTACCTCGGCAGGTTGTTTACGCTTCCGGGTGTGGTGGTCACCGGTTCGGATCGCGGCAAGACTCTGGGTTTCCCCACCGCCAATCTCTCCATCTGGAAGGAACGTGCGTGTCCGGGGCCCGGCGTGTATGCGTGCAATGCCGCCATCGGTGACAAGCGTTATGCAGCCGTTACGAATGTCGGCGTTCGCCCCACGTTTGGGGATGAGGATGGGAAGGTGTTGGTCGAGACGCATCTGCTCGATTTCGAGGGGGATTTGTACGGCGAAGTCATGCGCTTGACGTTCGTGGATCGGTTGCGCGACGAGCAGCGTTTTTCGGGACCCGAGGAATTGATTCGACAGATCACGAGAGACATCCGGCACGCCCGTCGATTGATGGGCCAGGTGCCTATCGGGAACCAGCATGGTTGAGGATCATCGACGGCGCATCTACATTCTCCCGGCTCGTGAGCTGAGCCCTGAAATCATCGCGGTGACCTTTGCGAAAACATCAAGGTCACCGCTTTCATTCAAACAGATCGCTGCGGAATTGAGCGCCGAAGAATCCGCGCGTTTCCACGAGAAATGGGTCGTCGGATACGGTCATCGCTCCGTTGCTGAGCATGCCGTGCTGCATGTCGCCTTTGAGAACATCTCTCGATTGGCGGTCGAGTGCATCGAATCCAATCGGCTGGCTTCCTACACCGAAAAGTCCACGCGCTATCAAACCTGGGATCTCGATGCCTACCATGTCCCCGACGAAGTCATCGGAATGCGCTATGAGGATGTCTATCGATCGACTTGCGATCATCTCATTGTATGCTACCGCCGCTCGTTAGACCCTGTCGCCAGCCTTGTCCGTGAGCGTTTCCCGCGCGCTTCGGATGAGAGTGAGCAAGCTTGGGATTCGCGCATTCGATCCCGCTACATCGATGTCTGCAGGTATTTGCTTCCCGCGGCCGCGCTGTCCAACGTCGGGATGACGGTCAATGCCCGGTCGTTGGCCAACGCCATCCGGAAGATGCTCTCGCATAGGCTGGAGGAAGTGCGCCAGATCGGCCGGATGGTGAAGGACGTTGCGCAGCATGAGGTACCGACGCTCCTGAAGTACCTCCAACCAGTTTCCTATTGGCAGCATATGGATTCAGATCTTCGAGAACAAGTGGGAAACCTGGAAGCCCAACCCCAAGAGCATGCGTTGAGCCTGTTTTCCCATGATCCTGAAGGCGAACATCATGTGCTCGCTGCAGCTCTGTTCGAGCATGCATCCTGCCTTTATGACGATGCGTTCTCCCGGGTGCAGAAATTGGATCAGGAGGGTAGGCGCCGATTGGCGGAGGCGTTGTTGGGCAAGATGGATCGTTTCGATGCTCCTGCACGCTCGCTCGAGCATACGAATTACACGTTCGCTGCGCGGATGGATCAAGGTGCATACTTCGAGCTCAAACGTCATCGCATGATGACGCAAACCCCTCAGCAACTCACAGACGGATCGGGTTATGCCGTGCCGCGACTGATCGCCGAGGCGCAAATCGAAGACGAATACCGGCAGGCCATGAAAACAGCTTCGCATGCATATCAGGATCTGGCTTCGTGGAATCCCCATGTGGCGGCATACGTGATCCCCAACGCCTTCAACCGCCAGGTTCTAATGACGCTCAATCTCCGCCAAGCCTTTCACTTCTGCGAGTTGCGATCGCAGCCCAACGCGCATTTTTCCATTCGCCGCATTGCTTTGAAGATGGCGGAAATGATCCGAGAGGTGCATCCGATGCTGGGGAGTTTCATGCGCCTCCCCGAAGCAGCGGATTGGCGTTCGGTGGAGGCTGAACACTTCTGCCAAGTGTGAATTAACCGACCTCTTCCGTGGCCAGGCGCAGTCGTTCTTCCGATAAATTCACATAATCCGGGTTGATTTCGTAGCCCACATAGCGACGACCGGAAATCAAAGCCGCGATGCATGTCGTCCCCGATCCACAGAACGGATCCAGCACAACTTCCCCCTGATAGGTGTACATCTCGATACAGCGTCGCGGCAGCTCGACCGGAAACGGCGCAGGGTGGCCGATCTGCTGTGCGGATGTTGCGGGGAACGTCCACACACTCTTTGTCCAGGCCAGAAAATCATCCCTCTCGATCGTGCTCTGCTGCTTCTTGGAGGGTCTGGAAAAACTCTCCTTGGAGAAGACGAGAATGTACTCGTGCACATCACGCAGGACCGGATTGGACGCCGAGAGCCAGGAACCCCACGCCGTCGAAATGCTGGCGCTGCTGGCTTTGTTCCAGATGATTTCCCCTCGCATCAGAAAGCCGATATCGAGCATGGCTTCGATGATGTACGCGTGCAGAGGGATGTAGGGTTTGCGACCAAGATTGGCGACGTTGACACAGGCGCGACCGCCGGTCACGAGCACGCGATAAGTCTCCCCCAAAACACGTCGCAGCAGCCCGAGATATTCCTCCAAGCTGAGATCCTCATCGTATTCCTTTCCCACGTTGTAGGGCGGGGAGGTCACCATCAGATGCACGCTGTGATCCGGAATCTCGGTCATGGTTTCGGAGGATCGGAGGAAGATGCGGTCTAGGTTCTCAGACGGGATGGAGTTTTCGATGTGCTCCCTGCTGTCTTCACGTCTGTTCCCATCGTACAGACGGCCTTTGTAGAATGAAGACGAGTCGTGGCTGGCTCTTCCAGAAGAGCCGAACGAGCTCGTCGAGGTTCCGGAATGCTTGCGTTTGGTCAAGAGCAATTCTCTCCGCTTCGTTTCCGATCAGTATTTCGGTTTGGAGTAGCCAAAACGCTGGATGGCGCTTTCGTCGTTACGCCAGCGTGGAAGCACGCTGACCTTGAGATCCAGGTAGGTCTTCCGACCCGACATGGCTTCGATTTCCTTGCGGGCAAGGGTGCCGATCTCGCGCAGCATGCGCCCTTTTTTCCCGATCACGATGCCCTTCTGGGACTCGCGTTCGACGAAGAGTGTGGCCTTGACGTAGGCACCATGCTGGTTACGTTCCTTGTAAGCATCGATGCGTACGGCGATGCAGTAGGGGACTTCATCACGCAGGAGCTGCAAGCAGGAGGCGCGTATCATGTCTGCGGCGATGTCGCGCTCAAATAATTCTGTAAGCGCATCTTCGGGATAGTAGCGCGGTCCCTGGGGCAGATATTCGATCATCTGCTGCAACAAAACCTCGCAGTTATCGCCGCGCGTGGCGGAAATGGGGAAAATCTCAACTTCTGGCAGCATCTCCCGATAGGAATGGGTTCTTGTATCTACATCTGCGGATGAAAGTGTATCCATCTTGTTCAGCGCACATAGGGTGGGTATTTGATTCGAGAGCGCCAGGACATCCTCGGCAACGCGGGCATCTTCCTCAGCGGGAGGCTGGCTCATGTCGAAGATCACGAGCAGGACTTCGGCGTCATCCATTGCCATCTGTGCCGCGAGGTTCATGCGTTCCCCCAACTTATGTTGGGGCTTGTGGATGCCGGGTGTATCCACGAAGATCACCTGGGCATGGGGCAGCGTGAGAATCCCAAGCTGTCGCCGGATGGTGGTCTGCGCGCGCGGCGAGACCGGAACCACGCTCTGGCCCAGGTAGTTGTTGATGAGCGTGGATTTTCCCACGTTGGGTTTCCCGATCACAGCCACGAAGCCGGAGCGGTGATCTTCGGGGATGCTGTTTTCCATGGTCCGTCTATTGTCTTGGCAAGCGCGCGCGCTGTCAAGCCTCATGCCTGCATGAAGGGCTTTGATCCACATGATCCCAGGGATGGATTGTGGAAGTGGCAACCTCATGTGTATGCTTAATCCGATATCGATAGCTTGATGCGGGTAGAATGCATCTGGATTCGAATGACGATTGGTTGCTTCGGGCAGGTTTAATCTTATGATCGCCAATCGACTGAAAACATCGCTGATCATCGTTGTGCTGTTTGGCGCCATTCATGCAGTAATGGGTTGTGGTGGTTCGATGACGCTGCTCGCCAACCTGAAGGGTGCAGCATCGACGCCGCTCCATGATTTAGGAGCCACTCCAGCTGCGATGATCTCGCCTTCTCCCGATTCCGCATCCACTCCAATCCCCGCCGTTGAAGGTCCATGGGTTATCGGGTATTCATCTCTCGAAGTCCCCATCCATGCCTACCGAATCGGCAGTGGTCCGAGAGCACGTCTTATCGTAGGGGGCATTCATGGTGGGTACGAAGGGAACACCATCGAGTTGGTGCAGAAGTTCGTGGATGTCCTGATCGAGAATCCGGAATCCGTGCCTTCGCAGTTGACGCTCTATCTGATCCCCTGTGCGAATCCGGATGGCGCAGCAGCGGGTACGGATCGTATCCATGGGAGAATGAATGGGAATCTCGTGGATCTCAATCGCAATTGGGACTACCGCTGGCAGCCCATTTCCAATCATGGTCCATGGACGGTTTCCGGAGGCAGCGCACCTTTCTCCGAACCTGAGACCGCGGCTCTGAGAGATTTCATCCTCGAACGAGAGATCGAAGCGGCGATCTTCTACCATAGCGCGTGGGGAGCGGTTTTTCCTGGATCGGGGCAAAGCGCCTCGCAGGCAGAGGCTTTGGCTCTGCTGGTGGTCGAGCATACCGGCTACCTATACGCACCAACCGACATTGATTGGCAACCACCAACGGGGAATGCGACCGATTGGTTGACCACAAACGGGATCCCGTCCATCGACATCGAGCTGACCAACCACGTGGACATCGATTGGGACATCAATTGGGAGGTGCTGCAGGTCTTTCTTGGGTGGGATATACCAAACGAAGGACCGGAGTCCTGAAACCTTTTTCAAGCGAACATCAGGAATCTCCCCGGTTATGCATCCGCCTATGATAGAATCCTTCGCACCCCAGAGGGCGTTCGTGTTCGTAATACGTAGTTCGGGATCCCTATAGAGCGACCGCAGGGGGAATCACCTGAGCGGGGAGATCGAGATTGGGAATGGGAACAACATCGTCTGCATAATCATCCCCCCAGGTGCAAAATCAAGTCCGGTTCTATCTGCTGAGTAATCATGGGGAACATGGGATATGTCACTGTTTAAACGCAAACGGGCTGATCGTTTCATCACCTTGCTTATCAAGCAGGCTGAGCACACCGTCGATGGACTGCAAACCCTGCATCAGTACATGAAGCAACCGGATGATGAACTGGCGCAGAAAGTGTCGCAGATCGAGAAATGGGCCGATGAGGAGCGACGCATCCTCATCGATGAACTCAATCGGACTTTTGTGACACCGATCGATCGCGAGGACATCTTCTCGCTTTCACGCGCCATCGACGATGTTCTCGATTATGCAAACACCACGATCGAGGAGATGGTCTTGCTCAAGATCAAGCCCACCCCCTACCTTGTACGCATGGGTTCGTTGTTGGCGGATGCCGCGCGCGAGATCTTGTTGGGGGTGCAGCGATTGGAGGATCATCCCAACGTCGCCGTCGATCATGCGGTACGGGCCAAGGCGCTCGAGAACCGCACGGAGTCGGTCTATCGGGAGGCCATAGCGAACCTCTTCACCCTGCCGCGTGATGTGGAGCATGTGGTAGAGATGCTCAAGCTGCGGGAAGTGTATCGACATCTTTCCAACGCCGCCGATCGCGGGGATGAGGCCGCCAATGTCATCGGTGACATTGTGATGAAGCGGATGTGATCGCTCAGACACGAGAGCTCCATCCAGGATTCAGACATCGTTTCCCACGGAATTGTGTTGAGCGCCGTCGTCTCGGCGCTCAATCTGCTTGAACCGCAAGACGGTCGAGTTTATTCCCCACTTCACGCCATTGGATCTTGGAGATGCCCAACTTCTGGCGGATCTTTTCGTCCGGCATGCCGCGTTTGTAATCCCTCAAAGCACAAGCCCACCTGCACATGTCGAACGAAAGGTGCTTCACCAATCCTGCTGACGCCCCGATGTCCTCCAGGATGTATTCCAAACGTCGTGGGGACCAGGGGAAGAGACGATCGCGCGGTCCGTATTGTTTGAGGTATTCCCGATAGACACCGACCCACTCAGGGGGAAGATCCACCTTGCGTTCCTTATAGCGTTTGCGAACATCGCCATAACGCACGAACAACACCGGGCCTTCGGGATCCAGCAGATCGATGTGATTCAGATGGATGGCCAGGCATTCCCCCTTCTTGATGCCTGTATGAAGCAGGAGGCTGACGAGCGTATATGGGCGCGGATCGGGATTCGTCCCGCGCCGCATGGCATCAGATATCTCCAGCACGCTCTCCATCTCTTCGGATGTGAGCACTGTGGGAAGCGGACTGAGAACCGACTGCTGCGGGATGGGTTGAGCGGGATTTTCGGTCAGGAGCCCTTCCTGCATCAACCAGCGGAAAAAGGCCTTGAGAGATGTGATGCGGCGTGCGTACGTCTTGGGGCTGCATGGAACGCCGCGGCCATGGAGTATCCACTCGAGGAAGTTCTTCAGATCATGCGTGCCGATTGTGTTGATGGCTTGACCCGCGCCCACGAATTTTGCCAGCAAGCGCATATCTCCCGTGAAGGCTTTGACCGTGTGGATCGATTTCCCATCCTCCTCGAGGGCTTCTCCCCAGGATCGAATGGCGGCATTTAAACTGGAATCGGAACGCAATCGAGCGGTCTGCTCGGCTGTGCCGGATGCTCGATCCCGTCTCTCTGAAAAGAGGGGAAGGGTCTCTTCGGTCTCGGTCATCGTGGGATCACCGCCTTTTCGCATAGCCGAAATGCAGCCGTTGATCTTAGCACAGGCAGTCTGTATGTCAAGTCAGCATAGATGCGCATGCACCACCTGACATCGTGCAGAACCAGGGGACCTATAGGATGAAGATCGCAGTGTTTGGATACTAAGGGTTGCCTTGATGGGTGGTCGGATTGAAACAGGGAGAAAAATCATTGCCCACGTATACGGTGTAGGTGTAGGCGGAAGAAAGATCGGGTTGTGTGATGGTTGAAGAAGATCTCAGGTTCATGATCATCTGGAGGCGTTGGAGATCCTCGTTGGTTCCAAGGCCGTAGTCGATCAGCCGAGTTGAGCTGCTGGGGGTGGCACCTACAGGATTGATTTCGACATCGAAACCGGCGTAGATCAGACGCTCGGCTGCCAGGGTCGCCCAATCGGTATACGAGGAGGCGTTGATCACCTCCACAGTGACTTCGTAGTCCTGTGTCAGGAAATCCTCGGTCTCGAAGTAGAGCGCGTCCTGTAGCAGCGCTTCGATGGCGCCGGGTTCGGGAAGTTGGACAGCGCCGCCGGTGGGAGTTCTCCACGCGCGCACCTGATCCGTGCCTATGAATCGGCTTCGAACCCGCGAGAGGTCGATACGGAAGGCAAGCGGGGCCAGGGATATCAAATCCCCAACACCGAGATCAGTCTCCACCATGCTGGTCAAATCTGAATACAGGGCAGGGATGCGAGGAATGAGATCGAGGTTGAGAATCTGGCGGAAGATCGCACGCAGCACTTCCTGCTGCCGGCGGGAGCGGTCGAAATCCGAGGAACGTTTCCTTGAACGTGCATACCAGAGGGCAAATTCACCGTTCGCGTGCACGATGCCTGGTGAAACCGTATAGAGCGCCCAGTTGTTCTCGTTGTTGGGATCCAACGCGGGGCTCTTGAGGCGCCAATCCGTGTAGGGGCAGGCCACATGGATGTCGACGCCGCCCAGCGTGTCGACCAGGTTCTCGAACCCTTTCATCTCTATGAGTGCATAGTGATGGATCGTGATCCCGAAATTGTAGAGGATCGTGTCCTTGAGCAGAGCTATGCCGCCACCGGGATAACTCAGGTAATCCCCGAATAAGTACGCAGTGTTGACACGCTGCATGGTGTAGCCGGGGATGTAGACATAGAGGTCGCGCGGGATCGAGATCATCACAGCCGCACGCGCACTGGGGTGAATGGAGAGCACGATAATGATGTCGGTTCGGAAGTATCTTCCCGTGCGGCGATCGGAACCCAGGAGCAGGATGTTGATTACATCGTCCTCAAATGCAAAGGGAGCGATGGGCGCGGGAACGGCCGTGCTGGGGCGTGGAGGCGATCCGAACGTGCCGGGTTCCGGCCAATCACGCGGTGGAAGCGTCGGACGAGGTGTATTCGTGGGGCCGGATGGAGTGGGGCTATAGCTATCGGACGCAGGTGTGCCGTCGTCGGACGATTGGTAGTCCGGATCCAATGTCGAGAACGGCAAAGGCATGCTTGTCGGTGTTTCGGTTGGACCTTTCCCGGGATAGGAGACACCCACCTGCGCTTTGTTGGTGAGCGGAAGACAGCCAACGAGCAGGAAGAGGATCAAAGTGCAAACGAATACCAGCCGCCGCATTAGCCGAATGCCGATCGAAGCATCGCCTGTATCGCAGACCGAATGGGGAGCAGCACGGCTGCTCCGCTGTACGGTACCGTCCAATTGGTGTATTTACCGCTATCCACAGCAAATCGCCGGATACGGGATGTATCTGCAGCAATTGTAGCCGCAAGCGGCAATTTCGCCACAAGATCCGAAAGCCCAACATTGGTCTGCACAAAGGAGTTCATGGTGCTGTAGAGATCGGGTAATTGGGAAAGCCCGTCGATGCTGAGGATCTTGTTGAAGAAAGCCACCATGATTTCCTGCTGGCGCCGCATGCGATCGATATCGCTGGTCGTGTGGCGCATGCGCGCATAGCAAAGTGCGGTAAGGCCGTTCATGTGATGGGTTCCCGGCGCGAAGCTGAATTGTCGGCTGGCGCAGGTGTCGGTTATGCTGCGGCTCACGTAAACATCGATCCCGCCCAAGTGGTCGATGACCGATTTGAAGCCTCTGAAATTGACCATCACATAGCGATCCGTGGCGATGCCGAAGTTGTAACGGATCGTGGTGGCAAGCAGCGTGATGCCCCCACGAGAGTAGGCAGCGTTGATGCGATCCACGTGCCAACCGGGAATGTAGACGTAGAGGTCGCGCGGAATCGAGAGCAGCGTCGCCGTGCCTTTGTTGGGATCAAGCGAGAGGATCATGATCGCATCGGTACGCGTTCCGGTGAGTCCGGGGCGGGCATCCGATCCAACCAGGAGGATGTTCAAGACGTTGGAGGCGAAATTGATGCGCGGCATCGGCGGTGGGATGGCGATCGCCGAGAGCTCCGTAGGGCCTGCCCAACCATACCAGGGCGGCAGAGGCGTGGCCGTGGGTGTTGGTGTGATGGTCGGGGTTGAGGTCGATGTGGGCGTGAAAACGATCGTGGGAGTGGCCGTGGGTTCTGCCGGCAGGAAGGGCGTTGCTGTTGCCGGGGACAATGGATTGGCCGTAACGAGGGGTATCTCCATTGCCAGACCGGGATTTGTGCTCAACCCAGAGGGAGCATTGCAGGCGAGCATGGCCAAAATGATCAAGGCCAGAGGCCATGCCTGTCTGGGAACCGCGCTTCGAATTTGCTTCACGTCTCTGCTTCTCATCGGTTTGACGCGTATCTGGTTCTTCAAGTTCCCCATGTGACTCCCCCATATACTAATCGCTTATGCGTAGGATGCAAGAAGTGCGCCAAACAAGATGCGTGTCGATTCAGGACAGAATCAAGGATTATCGTTGATTCTGAGATTATTGGTGGGAGGAGGAGCGTTCTGCAACCACAGTTGTGCTGGTTTGTAGTGCAGGCTCCCGGCTGACCCATCGGAAGGCGATCATTCCGTATACGAGCGGCAACCAGTAGGTTACGCCTCGGTAGGCCAAGGCGATGATGGTTGCTGTAGCCAGGGGGATCCGCAGAGAAGTGAGGGTCAGCATCAGGGCGCCTTCTGCGAAGCCGATCCCCGAGGGGGTGATGGCGACGATGGTGAACAAATAACCGATGCTGTAGCCTGCGATCAGGACCTCGGGGCTGTAGGGTTCGCCAAAGGCGATGAACACCAGCATGAGAATGCCGATCATCACGATCTTACTGCTCAAAGCGAAGCCGAATGGAATCAGCAGACCCTTGCGCGATCGCCGTGCTTGTTTCAGGCCGTTGCCGATGTCCTCGGCGAAATTGTACGCGCGTTCGACCTGCAACCAATCGTGACGTATGATGGGGCGTGCAAGCTTATTAGCCAGGGCGGCAAGCCAGGCCAGGCTGGTTCCCAGCCTGGAAGGTGATCGCATGCCCAGGTAGAGGATGCCGGCCAATCCAACAGCCATGATGGATAGGACACAGGAAGTGATGAACTCGCCAGTTGTGAGTTGATTTCGGCGAATGAGCACCGACAAACCCACGGCAAGAACCACCAGCACAGCCCAATACTCGTACAGGATGTACATCGCAGCTCCGGTGGTCACGCGGCTGGTGGGATGATTGCGTTTCTGACCATCGGCGATGAGGAAAGCCATGCCACCCATTCCCATGCTGGGAGTGACAATGTTGACGAAAGCCGCTGCAGCGACCAGGCGTATCATTCGCAACAGGTCTTCCTCGACCCCCAACAGGCGGTAGATCGATTTGAAGGAGCAGGCCAGGTTGACAAGCCATAGCAATTGAATGGCGAAGGCGAGAAGCAAGACGATCCAATTCGCCTTCTGAAAGGTGTCCAGGATTTGTTCCACCTCGGTGAGGCGTGTGACGATGAACAATAGGGTACACAGGAAGATGAGCGCGATGATGAATTTTCGCATGATGAAATATCAGCCTTGAATCTGTCGTCTTATGGATCGAGCAAGGAAAAGCTATCTGGCTCGTCGATTGCGATGGAGCGCACACTCCTCTCGATGCGCTTCATCATGGAAGTGAGAACGTTTCCGGAGCCCAATTCGATCAAAGTATCCACACCGGCAGCGATCATGTTGCCGATGCTCTCGTTCCAGCGCAGGCGTTCGGTGAGTTGAACGCTCAACTCTTGCTGGATCGCTGCGGCGCTGCGCAGGGGTTGGGCGTTCACGTTCCCGATGATGGGAAAGGATGGATCCGATATGGGTGTATCTGCGAGCACAGCTTCGAGCCTGGATTGGGCCGGCTGCATGAGCGGCGAATGCCCGGCAACGCTCACCGCCAGTGGTACCAGCTTGCGTGCACCCGCAGCACGCAGCAGTTTGGAGGCTGTATCCAGGGCAGGTTGTTCACCGGAGATCACGATCTGGCCCGGGCAGTTGTCGTTGGCCACACGCACGTGTTTTCCGGTTGCCTCCGCTGCCGCGTCGCAGGCACGCTCCACTTCGCCGATCACCACTCCCAAGACGGCGACCATGCCTCCTGGATTGAGGTCGCCGGCCTGTTTCATGGCGCGACCGCGTTCCAGCACCAACCGCAGGGCGTCATCGAACGCGAGAGATTCTGCGGCAACCAGAGCGCTGTATTCTCCCAACGAGTGACCAGCTGCATAAACCGGCTGCAACCATGGATGGCGCGCTTGAAGGGCTCGCAAGACGGCGATTGAATGGGTCACAAGCGCCGGTTGGGTGTTCTCTGTGTCGTTCAGAGCATCAAGCGGACCTTCCCAGCAGATTTTACTGATCGGGTAGCCGAGGATTTGATCCGCGCGAGTGAAAACTTCCGCTGCATGGGGATCGGCCTGGGCCAATGCGCGCCCCATTCCCAGGCGTTGAGATGCCTGGCCAGGGAAGATGAAGGCCGTCGTCTTCGGATCGATACCCATATCAGAGGTAGGGTGAATCTTAGGGTTGTTGGATGGAACGGCTAGGAGCGTTCGATCTCGATGACCTCACGTCCGGCATAATGACCGCAATTGCCGCAGACGTGGTGGGGAAGAGTTTTCTGTCCACAATTGGGGCAAGTGATCAATGCGCGCGGGGAGAGGGCATGGTGTGCCCGGCGACGGTCGCGGCGTCCTCGTGAGGTCTTACGTTTAGGTAGAGGTGGCATGGCATTCCTTCTTCCGCTTCGCAAAATACAGCCTGCCAAGAGGCAGGTCCAAACATTATAGCAGTCCTGATCACCGTGTCAAGGTTGGCTGATGTGCTCGAGCTTCGACCTCCGATGCACGCAGATTTTTCCAGGAACGCAAGGCGTTCGAAGAACTACAGGGGGGCATCCTGTATAATCCGTTGGAATCGGCATCGATGAAGATGCGATCTACTTTCCTGCGAGCATGCATGGTTGAACCCGGTCCCACCATTCTCCGCTCCACCGAAGATCCACTCGATCTCCATGCGCTGATGCAAAGCCTCGTGACTCCGGAGACGGCCGTTGTGTGTGTCATCACGGGGACCATCGGCTTGCATGATGATGAATGCGCAGCGGGATTTTCGGGTTGTTCTGAAGAGGAGATGCAACACGCCGTGGATGAGATTCGCTCCCGCTGGCCTGCCGTCGCAGGTGTTGGCATCGTTCAACGACTCGGGACCCCCGCACCCGGCATGCCGGTGTTGATGATCGCCTGCAGCTCGAGGCAACCTGATGAAGGGTTGTGGGAGGCTGCCCGATTCGGCATGGATCGATTGGGCTCGCGCTTGGGTGTGGATCGTGGTCCGGTTGGAACCGACCGCAGCGAGCAGGATGTTGCTGATGGAGAAAGAGGATGAGGCAAGCAGGCGGTGATGCTTGGCGTTGGCCTTTCTCGTGCAGTGATTGCGGAAAAGCCTACGAATCTGAGGCATTTCCCTTTTGCTGTCCCGCCTGTGGTGGATTGTTCGAGCTTCATCTTCCTCTGGTGGTCGAAATTCAAGAGTCCCTTTCGCCCCGCCGGGGATTGAGTCACCATCGAAGCATGCTCCCCCTGCCACCGGAAGTACCGTTGGTGAGCCTGGGAGAGGGGGGAACTCCATTGCTCGCTCACCATCTGGATGATCGCGAGATCTATATCAAGTGTGAACATCTCAACCCAACCGGATCGTTCAAGGATCGGGGCACGGCGGTCATCGTCAGCGCCTTGGCGGCGGAAGGCATAAGCGAGGCCGTGGAAGATTCGTCGGGGAATGCGGGGGCTTCCTTCGCCGCCTATTGCTCTCGCGCCGGGATCCGGGCATGCATCTACATACCGGAATACGCAGCCGGACCCAAGCGATCTCAGATCGAACGCATGGGCGCCGAAGTCTATACCGTTCCAGGACCTCGCTCCGCGGCCTCGATCGCGGCTCACCGACGCGCCGAGGCCGGAGCGGCTTACGCCAGCCATGCTCATCTCCCTCACGTGCATGCAGGCATGGCGACCATGGCTGTGGAGTTGGTGGAGCAATTGGGACGCGCGCCGGGCGCGATCGTGACACCGGTGGGGCAGGGTACGCTGCTTCTGGGGATCTACTATGGCTTCCATGCTCTCATTGCCGCCGGGAGGATCGACACCCTGCCGCAGATGGTGGGCGTACAAGCGCGTGCATGCGCGCCAATATGGGCTGCTCATGCCTCCGGATCGCAAACTGCCGCTTCGTTGGCGGAAGGGGAAACACTCGCCAAAGGGATTCGCATTGCCGAGCCGTTGCGCAAGGAGGCCGTCCTGGCTGCGGTACATCAAACGGGGGGTCGGATGCTGGCCGTCGAAGAGGCGCAGATCCTAGCCGGGCGCAACGCGCTGGCTGCGGTAGGGTTCTATGTAGAGCCGACCTCCGCTGTGGTTTGGCCGGCATTGCTGCAAGTCCTTCCGGAGCTTCCGGATCCTGTCGTTGTGGTGCTGACGGGATCGGGGTTCAAGGACAAACGCATCAACTAGGAATTCTCCGAGCTGAACCATTTCCTTGGGTTCGGGTGGGAATCGATTGAGGTGAGGGAGCCATGACGAAGCGAGTGGTGGTCACCGGCATGGGGACGGTCAATTCGATCGGCCTCGATGTAGCTACAACATGGAACAACGCCATCCACGGCGTCTCTGGTATCGGACCCATCACGTACTTCGATTCCTCCGATTTAAACGTGCATATCGCATGCGAGATCAAGGATTTTGATCCGTCGCAGACGATCTCCACTCGCCTGGCAAGGCGTACGGACCTCTTCGAGCAGTATGCGCTTGCTGCGACTCATGAAGCCCTGCAACAATCGGGGCTGGAGGTTGATGAGGGAAATGCGGAGCGGGTGGCGGTGGTGATTTCCACCGCGGTGGGAGGCCTCATCTCATTGGAAGATGCCTTTGATATTCTCGCCCATTCTGGGGCGCGCCGTCTCAGTCCGTTCGTGATTCCGAAGTTCATGCCCAACGGAGCGTCGGGGATGGTTGCCATCGAGACGGGGGCTAAAGGTCCCTGCTACTCCCTTGCTTCGGCATGCGCCTCGGGCGCAGATTCCATCGGGCATGCCTGGTTGTTGTTGAAAGCAGGCATTGCTGATGCAGTCATCGCTGGAGGATCGGAAGCCACGGTTTGTAAGATAGGCATCGGCACCTTCGATCGTGTGGGCGCGCTTTCACGCCGCAATGACCCACCCTTTTTCACACCCTCTCCCTTCGATGCCAACCGGGATGGCTTGGTGATGGGCGAGGGGTCGGGGATTATCGTGCTGGAGACCCTGGAGCATGTCGAGCAGCGCGGCGCCGATGTGCTTGCCGAACTCATCGGCTACGCTGCAACAACCGACGCTTACCACATCACCGCGCCTTCCGTGGAAGGTGAGGGCGGCGCAGCCGCCATCCGAGGCGCGATGGCTTCTGCCGGATTGAATCCCGAGGAGATCGATTACATCAATGCCCATGGAACAGGAACCCTGCTCAATGATACGGCAGAGACGCATGCCATCAAGAAGGCCTTGGGTGAGCATGCTCATCGTGTCCCCATCTCTTCGACGAAATCCGTGACCGGACACATGATGGGAGCAACGGGCGCGCTGGAAGGGATCTTCTGCGTGCAGGCGATTCGTGAGAACATCATCCCACCGACGATCCACCTTCATGATCCCGATCCCGAATGCGATCTGGATTACGTTCCCCTTGAGGCCCGAGAACACAATGTCCACGTGGCTGTGAGCAACGCTTTTGGCTTTGGTGGACATAACGCTGTACTGGCGTTCCGAGAGTTCTCGGGTTAGAATCGAAGATAGGCCGCAATTCACTAGGAATTGGGGGACGCGGCGAAGTCAGGCGCCCCTGGATTCGTGGCGTCCCCTAAGTCTTTGGATAAACAAATGACACCAGACGAGTTTGCGCGTCAGGCAGGCTTGGAGTTTAGCGACCCCAGTCTGCTCTTGCGGGCACTTACGCATCGTTCGTATGTCAATGAGCATCCAGATGCCCTGGAGGACAACGAGCGCCTCGAGTTTCTTGGAGACGCTGCCCTGGATTTCCTCAGCGCAGCCTGGCTCTACAACCACTTCCCCGAGATGGATGAAGGCCAACTCACACGACTGAGGTCTTCCTTGGTCTGCACCGAGCAGTTGAGCAAATTCGCAACTGAGATGAATCTTGGCGAGGCGCTGCTCCTGGGGCAGGGAGAAAGCATGGCGGGGGGGAGGCAACGGCCGACATTGCTCTGTGATGCTTTTGAGGCGCTTATCGGCGCGCTCTTCCTGGATGGAGGCATCGAGCGTGTGCGTGAGTTCATCGAACCGCGTTTGCAGGAGACGATGAAGCACACGTTCGAGGAACGATCTCTGATCGATTCACGCAGCATGCTCCAAATGTGGGCTCAGGCCGAGATGGGAGTTACGCCTGAATACAGGACATTGGAAGAGCATGGCCCCGATCATGCCCGTGAATTTGTCGTGCAGGTTTCGGTCAGAAACCGGGTACAGGGCCGAGGCCGCGGGCGGAGCAAGCAAGAAGCCGCGCAGCAAGCTGCTGAAAATGCGCTCAGGCGTATTGGCTACAAGGTCTCGGACCTGGGAGGCAAGTGACGTCGTGCCATCTATTTTCGACGCTCCGGCGCGTTTGAAATCTATCGAGCTTCAAGGATATAAAACGTTCGCCAGCAAGACGGAGTTCGCCTTCGCGCCCACGATCACGGCCATCGTGGGCCCCAACGGTGTGGGCAAGTCCAACATCGCCGACGCCATCCGCTGGGTTTTGGGCGAACAATCCTACCGCCTGCTGCGAGCCAAACGCACCGAGGACGTCATCTTCACCGGTTCCGAAAAACGCTCCCGGGCGGGGATGGCCGCGGCTACGATCATCTTCGACAACAGCGATGGCTGGCTGCCGATCGATTTCAACGAAGTCAGCATCAGCCGGCGCGCCTACCGCGATGGCAACAATGAGTATCTGCTCAACGGGCAGCGTGTACGCCTGCGCGACGTAGTCGAGTTGTTGGCCGAGTGCGGGTTGGCCGAAAGAACCTACACCATCATCGGCCAGGGTTTGGTGGATGCGGCGCTCTCGCTTCGCGCGGAGGAACGTCGTCGCTTGTTCGAAGAGGCCGCCGGCATCGGTTTATACCGCATCCGGCGACAGGAAGCCGAACGCCGATTGGATGCCACGCAGCGCAATCTCGAACGTGCCCAGGATATCCTGTCGGAGTTGCGCCCGCGCTTGAGAAGCCTGGAGCGTCAGGCACGCAGAGCGCGCAACCATGAGCAGGTGCGCACGGATCTGAAGGAAGCCTTGCGCATCTGGTATGGCTACCACTGGCATAAGATGCAATCCGATGTCGTGACCCGCAGGACCGCAGCCCGCAATCAGGAAACCAAGCGGGACGATCTTCGCTCGCGTCATGAACGTGCGGATCGCGAGCTGGTCGAGGCGCGCCGGCGCATCGATGGGCTGCGCAGCGACCTGCACCGCAATGCGCGGGAGGTTTCAGGCCTGTACGGTCAGCGTGAGATTCGAGGTCGCCGTCTGGCGGTTGCCCAAGAACGCGAGCGCTGGTTGGGCGATCAGGAGAAATTCCTGCAGGCGGAGATCACAACGCTGGAGGATCGCCGGCAGGTGATCCGGGAACGTCTGCAGCACGCGCAGCGGGAAGCCCAACGCCGGCAGGAAGCGGTCACAACCGCAAAGTACTCTCTCGAGCAGCCGGTTAGCGAAGACCAGGACGAACAGCGCACCATGCTGGCCTCTCGCATGCGGGAGCTTCAGACCTCCCAGGAGAGGCTGATCGCTGATCGTGCCGCCTGGGAGGCTCAATCGACACAGCTGAATGCGCGTGCGGACGCCCTGGGCGAGAGACGCACAGCTTTGCATGGAGATGTATCTGCTGCGGAGACATTGGCGCGTGATGCAGAGCGGCAGGCTTTGGATGCGGAGAAGCGATTACAAACGGCGCGTGAAGAACTCGAGAAGCAAGAGACCGCACTAGCTTCGGCTCGATCAAAGGTCGAGGAGAAGCGGGTGGATCAGGAGCGGCTGGAGAGAGACGCCGCCAAGATCAAAACCGAACAGGATTCCGTCGAGGCCAGATTGGATGCGCTCCAGCGATCGCTGGAAGATTCGGAACGCGTAGCGAAGAGCATGATCCAGGCCTCCGCCAGCGGGGAGTTGGGTGGCCTGGCCGGCAAGCTGGGCGATGCCTTGAAGATTGAACCTGCGTATCAGGTCGCTATCGCAGCCCTCTTGGGCAGCTTCGCGCCTGGAGTTGCCTTCGAGACCGGCGATGATGTCGGCGAGGCGCTGCGCTGGTTGGCCCAACGGAACGACGGGGATCCTGCCGCGCTGCTGCCGCTATCCCTGTTTCACGAGCCGTCATTGATCGAAGCGCCTCGCGCTTCCGGATGCCTGGGAAACGCAGCCGAACTGGTCGAGACTTCGAAAGACTACCGGGAGCTTGCCAATATGCTGTTGGGGCGCGCCTGGGTAGTGGAGGACCACGAGACGGCCCAGCGCCTGAGGATCGAACTGCCACCGGATGGCAGGCTGGTCACGCTGGCAGGCGAGGTGTTTTACGCATCGGGCGCCGTGATGATCGGCGCGGACCATCCTGCTTCGGCGGCGGGAAAGCGGCTTGCAGAGTTGGAGACCAAGCTGGCTGCGTTGAAGGGAAAAAGCCTGGATTCAGCCCAAGAAGCACAGCGTGCCGCAGAAGAGACGAAGCAGGCGGAGGATCGCTTCGGGGAAGCGCAGCAGAATCTGGAGGACACCCGGCGGGCCGAGGGCGAAGCGCAGCTGCATGCGGAGAAGATGCAGCTCGCAAAGCAGGATGCCAACCGGACGCTGGCTTTTCTCAAGGGGCAATTGGAGTTGCTGGAAACCGAGATCGATGGGCTCGAGCAGCAGCGTAGGGAGATGGAAGGCAAGGGGGCGACCTACGATCTCGAGCGTGAGAGCATCGACGCTGAATTGGGTATCATCCAGAGTCAATTGCGACCGGAGGGTGATGAGTGGGTGGAGTTCGGTTCCCCGCTCGACGTGGCTGCACAGGCCGAACAGCAGGCACGCAGCCGTTTGAGTGAAGTCGAACATGAGCGCAATGCCCTCGAGCATGAACTGCAGAACTGGAAGCATCGCCTTGCCTCCAATCAGAAGGAACAAGAGGAGCTGCGGGCGGAAATCGAAGACGCGCGCAGGGATGCGGAGGAGGTGGAGCAGCAGCTCCAGGAGCTCACAGCTCAAGTCCGACCCGCTGAGCAGGCATTGACCGAAGCGGAGGACAAACGCGCGCAGTTGGAGGCCGAAGAGAGCCTCACCCGCAGCCTGCTGCAGGAGGCCGAGCGCGGGCATTCGCAATTGCAGATCGAGCTTGCCCGCCGTGAAGAGGAACTATCGAGCCTGCGTCGCCGGATCGAGGATGATTTCGGCCTCGTTGCCTTCGAAGATCAGAATGCCATAGCCAGCCAGGAACCTCTTCCGTTGCAGGGACTCGTGGAACGGCTGCCACGCGTGGAGGATCTCCCCCTCGATCTGCAGACTCAGATGGGTCGCTTGAAGGCCCAGCTTCGACGCATGGGCGCCATCAACCCGGAGGCCCAGAGCGAGTATGAGGAAGTGCGGGCGCGCGTTGATTTCCTGACCCAGCAGTTGGAGGACAGCCAGAAGGCAGCCACCCAGATTCGCGAGGTGATCGCCGAGTTGGACGTGCTCATGGAACGCGAGTTTCGCAAGACGTTCGAGGCCGTCGCCAAGGAATTTCGGGAGACCTTCACGCGGCTCTTCGGAGGAGGCTCGGCGCGCCTCATACTCACGGATATGGATGATTTCAGCAACAGCGGTATCGACATCGAAGCCAGGCTTCCGGGACGTCGATCGCAGGGCTTGGCCGCCCTCTCGGGCGGGGAGCGTAGCCTGACGGCGACCTCACTCATCTTCTCCCTGCTGAAGATCTCCCCCACGCCGTTCTGCGTCCTGGATGAGGTGGACGCCATGCTGGACGAAGCCAACGTGGTGCGCTTCATCGACATGCTGCGCGAGCTGAGCCGGGAGACGCAGTTCATCTTGATCACCCACAACCGCCAGACCGTACAGGCCGCGGAGGTGATCTACGGGGTCAGCATGGGGGCGGATTCGGCGAGCAGGGTCATCAGCCTGCGATTAGACGAGGCCATCAAGCAGGTCTCGGGCTAGCGTTTACACAACGTTTCATTCTTCCCCACGATTGAATTTTCCTGGCATGCGTTGACACCTTCGCCACATGGGGTAGAATAGCGGGGCGTGCCGAAGTGGCGGAACAGGCAGACGCGCTGCGTTCAGGGCGCAGTGAGCTTCGGCTCATGTGGGTTCAAATCCCACCTTCGGCACCAACAGCAGCCCCTCAGACAGAGGGGCTGTGTCTGTTTCTCCGAGGAGCGGAATACTTGCAGCCGCCACGCGCCTCAGGTATGATCTCGACTGAAATGGCAGAAGGCGATTCGTCCTCCCGTAAGAGCGCACGCATGTGGCTGCTGATCGCGGCTGTGCTGGGCATCATCGTCCTGGGCGACCTGAACCAGCGCATGACGGATGCCCGCCGCCTGGAGCAGGATGCCCACCTGCTGCAGACCGAGGTGGGTTGGCTGGAAGCCGAAAACACCCGATTGGAAACACAGATCGCCAACGCCACGAGCGAAGCCTTCATCGAAGCCTGGGCGCACAGCGAGGGGAAGATGGTGCGCAATGGGGAAACATTGATCATTCCCATTCCCGCGGAGGGCTTCGTCCCCACGCCAACACCCTTCGTGCAGTTTTCAGAACCGGTGGTGAACAAGTGGGAAGTGTGGTGGGCGCTCATCTTCGGGGACCGGCCTTGACCCTCGCGCGAGCGGCGTGATATAATCCCCAGCGCTCAAGCAAGACCGCAAACGTTGCGGGGTGGAGCAGTGGCAGCTCGTCAGGCTCATAACCTGAAGGTCCTAGGTTCGAATCCTAGCCCCGCTACCTGAAGGCGCCCGAGAGGGCGCCTTAGCCCTTAAAATGCCCTCTGAGAGTGGTTTTAACGGCGTTCTTCCTTATTGAGCCCCCCTTATATAGGAAGGAAACCTAGGACCGCTTGGATATTAGCCTGGACTCTAGAAGAATCATTATGCAAATGATATCGACTGCTGGTAGCGGAACGCTTCTCTTACACAGAAGAGGTCGGAGGTTCCCCGATAGAGCATCGGGACAGGCGAGTCCTGTTCCGCCCACAAAAAAGCCCCCGCTAGGTGGCTTCCCATTTCAGGTATCTGATCCTAGCTCTGTATATGGATCAATTCTTGGGGAGCAGGTCATTTGCATTTCGAGGGGAACCGCAGCAGAATATTCTTCGTCTGATACCTTGGGGATTGAAGGAGTTCAGTCTGCTGCATTTGGGGGTAATGAGTTTGAAGAGGTGTGAAGGAGGCACTCTAATCTTGAAGGAGAGGATGATGTTAGATAAAACACTAGCATTGTTGGGCGTGTTTATTCTCGTCTTGAGCACCGTTGCACTCGCAGGATGCGGTGCAACCGACACACCAACGCTAGCCCCTGAAGTTCCTACCGAAACCGAAATGCCTCCCACCGATGAGGTTGAACCGGTGGAGACAGAACCTCCAGCTGCTGGGGGTGGCATTGTAGAGATGGCCTACGCATGGTACGGGTATGTGATCGGTCTTCCCGGTAACCAATACGATGATCTGCTCTTTGTCCATCCTGACGGCATGGTTCAGATCGGGATCGAGGGAGAAACGGCGGCCATTGAGGATCAGATCGTCGCTTTACGGGATCAACCGGAATCAAGCCGCAATGCTCACTTCTGGGGCACCGTTACCTGCCCGGTGCTTGATTATGGTGAGTGCCAGCTTCGCGTCACCCGTGTTCAGCGCCATGAACTTGGTGCTCTCTCTGCACCTGAAGCCGTCGAGGGCTGGGAAGGCACCTTCTTCACAGGAAGAACCGAACCGGGATCGGGCGGCGATGATTACTTCCAGCTCGATGGGGAATTCCCCATTCAGTACGGCAACGTGGCTGCCATTGGCACGAGCGGCGAGCGCGAGCTTCAACCTCAGATCGAATCCCTGCGGGATACGGGAACCAAGGTCCGCATTTGGGGCAGTTTGGTCGCAGGCATCCCGGATTGGAACGGCACGCAGATCGAGGTCACGCGCATCGAATTGATTGATGAACCTCCGGCAGTGGAGACGGATGAGACTGCATTTGCCTGGTATGGGCAAGTCATCAAGCTCCCCGTTGGAAGCCAGCATGATGATTACCTCTCCGTCAATCCGGATGGCATCGTCGAAATCGGCATCGAAGGTGAAACGGAAACCATCGAGCAGCAGATCGTTGCTCTACGCGATGGGTTAGAGGCTAACAGCTACGCCAATTTCTGGGGCAAGCTGATCTGCCCGGCGCTGGATTACGGAGGCTGTGAGCTTCGAGTCACACGCATGCGTGTGAGCGGCCCCGGTCCCTTCTTCGACCCGGATCCAGTCGAGGGCTGGGAAGGCACCATCGTCACCGGCAGAACCGAACCCGGATCGGGTGGCGATGACTACTTCCTTCTCGAAGGTGATTACCCCATCCAGTACGGAATCACAGCCTTCGGACCGAGTGGAAATCCCGAGCTTGAGCCCCAGATCGTGTCTCTGCGGGACACGGGAACACGGGTTCGCATCTGGGGAAGCTTGATGGCAGGCATCCCGGATTGGAACCTCACGCAGATCGTGATCACACGCATTGAATTCGTTGGCAATTAGTACAACAGCCGCATCGAGCAGTAGTTAAAGGAGAAATAATGATGAAAGCCACCTCCCCCCGTATACTGAAGATTCTTGCGCTGGTCCTGATGGTGCTGCTGTCGTCCTGCACCGCGCCTGGATCGATCGATATTGACTGCGATGCCTTCGCAAACTCGCCGAACCAGGTTCATCGCATTGAAGTCCGTGAAGGCGCCGAAATCACCATCAGCCTCTGCTCCAATCCGACCACAGGCTACAACTGGAAAGAGGATGCTGAACTAAGCAACCCCGAGGTGATAGTGCAAGATCGTCAGGAATTCACAGCTCCGGGATCGGTCGATGACCCTCCCCCTCCTGGCTCACCGGGCATCCACACCTGGACCTTCAGTACGCTCAAAGCAGGAGAAAGCATCATAACACTGGGATACAGTCAGCCATGGGATGGTGGCGAAAAGAACAGCTGGACATTCACCTTGACAGTGGTTGTGCGATGACTGCTGGAGGGCATTAAGCCTGCGGGACGGAACTCCCGGCGCAATATCCGGGAGTTCCGCATTCTATTGGCGGATAACTTGATCGGCTTCTGCCGCGAATAAGAAAACCTCTAGAACGCTATCTACCCACAGGAAGGCACCTCGATCACCCATCTCATTCCCCTTATCTTGATATCAGGCATGATCACGCCAGGTCGAGCCGCCTTTCCTCAATCGGTTTTTAGTGCAGTTTCGGTGCAATTGGAGTTCAAACAATAGACTCAACAAACACAATAGACGGTTTTGCGCCCCCAAAGTAGACACGATGGACACAATAGACACTTCTGCTGATAATTCTTAATCAGTAGGCTGCTGGACAGATACTGTCCCTAGCATTTGCGTCATTTCTGAAGTGATCCTATACTCCCTAGGATCCCATCTCGTCGGATCCAAAGGAACCTCAAACTGCAAGGTAGGCTCAAATGCCTCGGCTGACGTTCCGAGCTAACTTTTTCAGGGACGAAGCTCAGTACCTGAAGGTCCTTGGTTCGCCTGCCCTGACCGGTCAGGCCAGGGAATCCAAACCCCGCTACCTAAAGGCGCCCGAGAGGGCGCCTTCGCTTATGAATAACTCCAGACTATTTAATACAGCATCTGAGATTTTCTTCAGAAGGAAGGAAACATCGGAGACGTTGCCGACTTGTCATAGACGGTCCATCCGCATGAAGAAACTCTCTGCATTAACTTGGTGTTGCAGTATAGATTTTGAGGATATATAATGGATTTCCTCTCAAATATGTATTAACTAACTTAGAGTATTCGCAAAAGGGGGATGAATATATGCTCGGTTGAGATAGCACTGGTTGACACAACCGAAACCCAGTTGTATTAATTATATGCTGCTGGATTCCAACGGTTGTAGTTATTTTCCTTACCGGTATATGCAATCTCTTCACATATCATCCAATAGGGGTATTGATATCATGTACATGGGGCTTTGAGAAACATTTATCATTCGGATGGGATATCCTTCATTCCGTTTTCAAGAACTAAATTTACATACTGCTTTTGCTGAACATGTCATTCGATGGGGAGTTTTTTCCATGGAGGTGATTCGATGAAATTATCTCAGATCTTCCGTTTGCTTATCATAGCGATAGCATCATGTATTCTCGCAACCACACATGCAGTCTCTGCGCAGGGCAATATCAATGCATCGATCACCAAAATCGACGACACTCAATTCCCTCTCATTTCTACATATGTCAGCGTTTCTGATGCCCAAGGTTTCCCGATCTTAGGTTTGGATGCAAGCGCCTTCTCTATCATGGAAGATGAAGCGCCAGTAGACGAGTTTTCGATCGAAGGGTTCTCAAATACTGAGGAACCCATATCCTTCGCGTTAGCTATTGACACCAGCGCAAGCATGGCACGAGACCATGCCCTTAGCCAAGCTGAGATTGCAGCCAGAGCTTTTTCCAGCAGCCTGACCGCTCTTGACCAAATAGGACTCGTGGCATTTTCAGACCAAGCCACATCGATCGCGTCACCAACATCGGATAAGGATTCGGTCCTTAACGCAATTTCACAATTGACCGCAGATGGGGATACAGCCCTTTATGATGGCGTTGCAGAATCAATAAGTATGCTTAGTGAGTTATCCGCCGGACGACGAGCAGTGGTACTACTCACAGATGGGTGCAACACGACGGGATTGATTCGGGATCCAGAGATAGCCGCTCTTGAAGCGATTCGTGTATCCATTCCTATATATGCGATTGGCTTCGGTGATAAAGCAGATCTCTGTGAAAGTGAGGTT
>DUET01000108.1 GCA_011192015.1 Anaerolineae bacterium | reverse complement strand
CCTGCAGGCTGACAAGCCAGATCGGAGCCTCTCTATGCCAAGATTGCGAAGGAGGAAACAGAAAAACGTAGACCCACAGGTAGTAATGCAAGACGTAAAGCAGTAGAGGATTCGCCCCCCACGCGCGCAAATTCGTGAAGGAGAATTCCGATTTTTCCACCAGATCATCAAAAAACAAGGCAATCAAAGTGCTGGCCCCAAGACCGATCAAGGCATAACTCACGGTAGCTCGATGCATGCTGATGGGGTACCAGCGGGTGAGTCCAATTCCAGAGACGAGGACCAGCAGCGCAGTCACATAGAGAAGCCCCTGCCGTTTTCGATGGCGTAGGATGAAATTCGCCATACAGGTAGAAAGGATGAGCAGCGCTCCCCAGGCCAAGCTGGCGTGGATCCCGCCCCAGACCGAGTGAAGAACGTCCTCCAACCAGAAATGCTCCAACGCGTATTGATAGCCGATCATCAACGCAATCCCGCTCACAGCCCTTACCCAACCCGGGAGATGCATGAAGATGGAAGCCACCAAAATGGCTGCGCCCAGCGTTTGGAACAATCCCCAATCATATCCCCAGGGCGTTAGGTAGCCGATGCCGATCAGGGCAAACGACCGACGAAGGAAATGCAGCATGGTGCGCCAAGACCCATCGCTTTCCTTTCTTCTCTTGAAGGAAATGGGCATGGTCAAACCCATGGCAAAGATGAACATCGGTGCGATCAGGTCTGGAGGGGAAAAGCCCACGTCCGGCGTGTTCTTGAGGAACCACGGGGTCCATTCGACCCTGGATAGAAAATGGGTGATCACCATCCACAAGACGGCAAAACCTCGGTAGACATCGATCGACGCGATTCTTTGATCACGATCCGTCTTGGATTCCAAGGGGCTCCTCCCTATATCCTGGCGCTTCGTCCCGCTGATCAGCCACACCCTCGGCCGCGGTATTGGATTGAATCAGATCAAGGTTGAGCTTCCACCTCTCGCAGCGGGATTCTCGGGCAAGCGCACATACTGGACGCGGTCGATGTCTTCGAGATTCATCGTACATCTCCAACCTTGCGGCTGCACTCATACTGTCTTCCCAGGAACCGAGCCCCCCTTCTATAGATTCGAATTTTTCAGGGCGTACAGGCACCACCGGGTTGCGGATTGGGCGGGCAAGGTGCCGTGCACACATTCTTCTGCAGATTGGGATTCCAGACCCAGCAACCCTGTGTTACGGAAGGTGTCGGCGTGGCAGGCGCGGGAAGGAATTGATAATCCCAACCGAAATTGATCTCTCTCAAGATCTGGAGCGCTCCAAGCGATAGCTCCAGGTCGATCGGTTCGGGTCCATACCAGCGCTCTGGGAAGGTCCAATTCCCTGGAATGAGCACGAGGTCGTTTCCATCGCCCAGCGCGTCGATCGACACACAGAAAGTGCCCGCGGGCAGCGAAACGAAGCTGAAGGTTCCGGTGGCATCCGTCGTTGCGGTTCTGCCTCCAACCACCGGGCACGGCCCCGTGCCCAATCGCACGGTGACTCCCTCGATCCCGGATTCGCCGGGATCCAGAACGCCATTGGCTTCAAAGCCTCCGTAGGGCATGGCCACACAGCCCGGAGGCGGGGTGTCCGTGCTCCAGTACGGTGGAGCGCATTCATCATGCCAAACATGGCCGCTGATGGCGCCTTCCGCGCTGGGCGGAACCGTGACCTCGGCTTCGGGGATATAGCCCTCCAGGAGCTCCGGCGGGCAGAATCCCCCCGTCGTCGTGGTGGTTATGAAGGACCAGACCTCGGAGGTTGGCCCATCGTCAGCGTCGGGTCTGCCGGCATGATCGAAATGCACGCGCCAGAAGTATCGTGTGCATTCATCCAAATCGAAGTCGACCCAGGGACGCGCGATGAACAGATAGGGTTCCGGGTACCTGCCCACCAACGCATCGGAGAAATCACTGCGTTCTGAAATCTCGACCACGTAGTGACCATCGGGGATGCAGGCCGTGGGATCGTCCCATTCCAGCGTGAGATTCACGCCCTCCACGATGGACCCATCGGCGGGCCAGAGCGGGACCGGCGTCGAAAGGACCACCGGGCTGGTGATGTCGCAAAGAGGGCCCGTTCGGAAGATCCCGATCGCGCCTCCGACGGTCTCCCAGCTGGATCCGGCATGCACTCTCCACAGGTAGGTCGTGCCGGGAAGTAATTCGGTCTCCGGCATCCATTCCGTAACCCAGCCATCCAAACGGTATTCATCCGGGCTGGTATCCAAGGCATGCCAGCTGGTCGCAAGCCGCAGGCGGTAATATTCCGGCAGGCAGGAAGGGTCTGGATAGGTCCAGGAGAAGGTGGGCGTCAAACTGTCCACCATCTCGCCTTCACTGCCGGGCGATCCCCCGGGGCTCAGATCTTCCGGAGAAACCAGCTCCCAACGATCGCAAGTGGGTTCGCCCTCCTTCGCGCCGCATGCACCCAGCAGCAAGACTCCTACGGACAGTACAAGGAAACAGAAAGCCCTCGAGAGATGATGTTTGCGAACTGATGTGTCCATCTTCCATCCTCCCACGCCCATTTGTCTGGTCATGCCGCAGCGTCGATCCCCTCGATTGCTGCTTCAAGCAAACCTCGAACAGGGGCTTCTATGGTTTTTAAAAATGACAATCTACATTGTTGCATTCTTAATCCGCCAATGCAACTCCTTCGCTCGAGAACCCGATCCACGTTTGCAGATCGTAGTCTGGATTCAGTTTTAGCAACTTCTGGGGAAGGATTCAACGTGTACCGGATCCGCATAGCCGAGGTGCGTTGCGGAGAACAACAACCCGGGCATCCTTGCTCTCGTACGAAATGCCTTCTCGCCGTTCACTTCTCGCCAACGATGACGATCCCCGGCTCCCTCTGCGCTCCCACAGCATGAAGCCGTCGGCGCAACTCCTCACCTCGCTGCTTGAACCTCTCGTATCCCGAAACGGCTTTCGCACGCTGGAGGGTTCGATCGATCAAGGCATTCAAACGCTCGATTTGGGATTCATCCATCGGATCCCCATCCGAATCCCTCGAATCATGGAATCGAACATGCCGCAGTTCGAGAGCTTCAACATGATCCACGATTTCCTGGCGCGCCAGAGTCCGGTTGTGCACACTGCCAAGGGCTGAATCCACCGCGGCCACCCAATGATGTAGATGGACAAACGTGAGCTGCGCTTCCGTCTGGCCATCCCGATGCATCTCGGCCAGGATGAGGTTTCCTCCCTTGCGGAGGACGCGCTTCATCTCCCACAGAACCGGTACCACGTCCGTCAGATGATGCAGGGATGCCGAGATGGCGACCGTGTCGAAGCTCTCGTCCTCAAATCCCATCCGCGAGGCATCCATGCAGGCGAAACGGATGCCGTCCAGATGGAGACCATGCTGTGCGGCTTCCAAGACTTCTTCACTGGAATCGATGCCGATGATCTCGGTGTAGCTGAGGAGGTTCTCGCTCAGGATGCGAACGAAGCCCCCGCGTTGGGTGGCGACGTCGAGCACCCTGCCCCCTACAATCTCGCTCAAGGCTTGCTGGAAGATGTCCATCGTACCGAACCCTTCAGGTTCAAATGCCCATCGAACTTCCCAGCAGCGCTCGACCGGCAATCCACTTTGGCTTCTTCTGCTTCCCATCAAAGCATGGTTCAGGAAGCCCCTGCGCCCAGAACGCATGCCAGCGCAGTTGCAAGCAGGGCGATCAGAAACTTGACAATCCACCCCGTGGTCAGCTGCTTCTTGATGTGCCGCATCATCGCTTCACGGGTCGGTTGACCCTCCAGCAATCCCAAGAAGGCCGGTCTCCACACCACCAGGATGAAGAAGTCGATGAACAGCGCGTCGAATACCGACAGGGCTCCCACCAGAAGCAGATTGTAACCCAAGAGGATTGCGAAGGATTGCGGGCCTGGGGATGAAACCCAGAGGTCGACAAGGGCAAAGAAGAGGATCATGACGATCAAGATGGCCAAGGTCACAAGGCGGCTCAGAAGCCCGGGTTTGCCCTCGGTTTCCTGCATCTCCGCTTCGGCTTTCTTGAAGTAGTAGCTTTGCCGATAGACCGTGAATGACAGCGCCAGCATCAGAACTGCTCCCGCGGCGAAAGCGATTAGGGTTTTAATGACAAGCGTATTCATGGAACGCCTCTCCATGGAACAATTTGTCAAATCTGGTGAAACAGCGGATCCATGGTCGAGCCATCCACAGAAAAGCTGCCACAGAAACGCAAATCGAATCCAAGGCATGGTGATTCAACGCTGCGCATCGGCATCGACTCAGTGGATGCACAGCAAAGGGCATCCGGTGGTTGTGAAGCCCAAATCGAGCCAAACCCAACACGCGATTCTGTAAAGGACTCGTATTCCTCGCGAATTGGGTTTGGCTGAGGATTCAGGACTTACGGCGCTTGTCCGTATTCGAGGATGGCGGGTTCATCCGGGGCTGTGGATATAGCACTCGTAACCACATCCCCATCCTGCAGGAGTTCGACCGTGATGGTCCCGCTTGTGGATTGATTGGCCACCGCGCAGTAGATGAAGAATCCGCTGGTCTCGAAATCCTGCGGCTGATCGAGTGTTTCAATCGTGCCGTTGACCTCGAGACTCTGGGCAACGGGATCAGAGGTCAGGAGTTCCGCCTTCTGAGCGGTGCATTGGCCCTCAAACGCCAGATCGACGATATCTCCCGATACTCTTACGGTGAATTCCGTATTCGTGGGCCTGTCGGTACATCCAGCCAGCAAACTGATGAGGCTGGCAAGCAGAAGTATGACGAGTGTTTTGGATTGTTGGTTCATGATTTAACCTCTGAGACTTAACGTTCAAGCCTTGGTTTGTTCCGGTTTTACCGGGTCGACGATAGGAGGCAGATTACGACGGCTTCCAAGTAAAAAAAATACCTGCGCATTGGGATCTTTGAAACAATCCCAGATGAATCCTTCGTCATGGGTCACGAAGATATTCCTTTGGCGCAGGTATTATCTTTGATACCTGTATCTGTCTTTCGGTGATTTCAATTGTATAAGGTGTAAGTTCTGTAGGATTCTTGTTCTGCTATTGGACTTGCGATGAATAGGCAATAGATTCTACATCGAAAAAGAACATGCCGTCAAGCAGGAATAATCCGGCTTACGAAACATCGACTGATGCAGGTGTGTGATTCCTATTGTGCCTGATGGCTGCATATTCGATCCTTATCGATCCGTATGCAGGAACGAGTACACACTCGCCTTGCTCTCCCTGCGGTATCAACCATCGACGACTTCCCCTCTTGCGCTTCTCAGCCGTTTCCAGAAGGATTTGTGCAGGAAGCTGCTTTCATCCAGTTCGCAGAGCTGTTCATACATGGATTTGTTTACGGTCAGGGCGAGAATGTCCGGAGGGAGATGCTCCCTCATCGCAATATCCGTTGCGCCGATGATTGCCCTCGGAACTGCCGGATCGAGATCTCCGAACAAGGCGGCCAGTTGACCGCAGCCCGATCCGAAGGCAATGAACGTCGGGTGATCCCCCACGGACGCGTTGTGGTATTCGGTCCCAAGCAGCAAGAGGCTCAACTGATCAGGATTGACGAAGAAGGTGATCGTCTTCAGGTAGTCATACTGCTCGCCCCTCAACGGACCGATCACAACACAACCATGCTCAATCTTGTAGGGTTTCTGATGATCGAGCCATCGCTCCATGAGTTCGTTGGAGGACTTGAATCCTTCGCGTTCATTCAATCCCTTTGCGAATTCTCGACGCGTCTTGAATGCTACACCCCCGATCCARTAGCTGCCTCCCCTGCAACCACARCTRCCTTCCGTGATGTACGTRCTTTCSCCCYYKAKCCAACGCTCRTAGCAGGAGAARATACACCGYTCGGGKGTGCAGAAGGGTTCAAAWGGRYTCGGATCGGGCACATCATAGAAGCCGATAGGCGGATGGGTGATGCCTGCTATCTCCATTAACCTGGTTGGGTCGGGCTTCATAGGCTCTCCTCATTATAAAAAGACAGGATGTACAGCAGGTTTCCAGGCTCCTCGATTCACGCAACCCCATCCACGCCCGACGGATTTCCTCACAGATCGATGCATCGCCTATACGTGCCGCTTGGCGAATCCACCTGGTGCTGCTCATTCATCGAACGTCACTGCGCAAGGAAGCACAGGATCACCTGCTATTGGTTTTCTCGACGATGAGCAGGAAATCGACCTTGGAAGTGGCTCCCATCCCCTGGAATGTCGGGGAGGTATAGGGAATGACAGCAAGAACCTCACCATCCAACTGATTCAAGAAGCTTTGGAGTTTCTCCTGGGCCGTGTCTCCTTTCACTTCGATTCGATGAACATGGTACTTCATATTCTCCCTCCGAAATTAGACTTGACTTGAATCTATGCAAACTAGGACGGAGTCTCCTTAAAAATTAACTGATGCTCGACAACTATTGCATCCCAAAGATCATGGGGCTGAAATAGGGGATCAGCCAGATCGCCCAAACGATCACGCTGTATCGATGGAAGTTGTAGATCAAGCGTGTATCTTTTCTCAGCAACACCACCGTTGCCCAAACGGCATGGATCAGCATCAGGAGTATGGCCAACGATCCGGATATACCATGCAGATCGAATGTCAATCCGCCGGCCATATCCAACATCATCCCCGTTCCCCACGTGTCACAGATGAAACCTAACCAGAAGAAGATCAAATGCCAGGGTTTCAGTTCGCGAGCGATTCTCTCGCTCCAAACACCTATGCTGTAGAAAACGAGAGCAAAGGTGATCACGATCGATGAGGTTTGCATCATGAGCTGCGTCCTATTCCTCTCTTGAGAGAATGACTGCCCTTGGAGATCGTCCAGCGGCAGCAGGTGGTGTACGCTGGATTATACCTTTGGTGTTGGGGTGAATGGGTTCGATCACTTGATAGACCGGCAATGCCAAGGGGAATCACGAAGAGTGTTGGTCCCTGCAATCTCCTTCGAACCTCGATCGCGTTCGACCAGATCACTCATCGAGACATGAAGCATCCGGTTCTGTCGTTGGATCGTCCAGGAATTGAAGGCCGATTGCGAGTGCGCAGTCACTGCCGCGCATCGCGCCGTGCCCGATGCCGGGAATCTCGTAGAAGAAGCTGTTGCTGAGCGTCTGGGCTACGATCCGGTTATAGGGAGGAGGGGTGATGGGATCGTACTTACCGGAAAGAACCAGCGCCGGGATGTCACTCACGATGGGGTCCTTGTCAACCGGTTGGGTCTCACCGGAATTCCAAACCTCGCAGATGGCGAACATGGAAGGAGTTACGTAGTGATCCCGTATCTGCTCCGGGAGGTCGGCGGCCAAGGCGCGTGCAATTTCGTAGGAGCCTTCTGGAACTTCCTCTCGACAGATGATGGAGTAGTACATCCCCTCGCTGAAATCATCTTCAGCGAACATGACCTCGAAGGCGGGGGACAAGTAGCTGAGATTGCCCTCGTCAGCTACGGTGATCATGTGAGGGATCCAGGTAACGCCATCGCTTCCGTAGAATGTGTACAGCGATCCGAATGTGAGATCGATGATGTTGTCGCCATCGATGAACACGGTCCCCTTGCTCAAGGTGATGCTTGCTGGATCGGCATTGAGCTTATCGATGACCCGATAGAAGGTCGCCTCGATATCCGGGTATTGTTCCGAACAATTCACATCAGACGTGCAGCCATCGAAGATGAGATCGAAGGCCCGTGCCGCGCTGAGCGCGAACTCGTTGTTGATGTAGATCTGCATCGGGTAACCTGAATCGATGATGGCACTGCGCACGATGCTCGGATGGTCGCGCATCACGACCAAGGCCAATCGAGATCCGTAGGAAACACCGTAGAGGTTGACCTGATCGTAACCCAGCGCCAAGCTCAAATCCCGTACATCGGCAGCGTTTTCGACACTGCTGTAGGCACCCAGGTTGATTCCCTGATTCATGAGTTCCTGACGACAAGCCAGCATGAATTCGACACCCCGGGCGCTTCGCTCCGCATGGTTCAAACCTGCCCTGGCTTCATCCCATACCTGGTCCATAGCGCCGGGGCAATCGAGGAAGGGTTCACCATACCGGGTGCCGCGCTGGTTGAAGAGCACGTAATCGCGCTTCCTGAGGATCTCATCGCCGCCTGCTTGGAGATAGAAAGCGACGTTGTCCAGCAGCGAACCTCCAGGACCTCCATAGAGATGGACGACCGGGTCTGATGCGGGATCGGGGCTGAAGCTCTTGAAGACGGCAGCATGCAGGCGGATCGTCGGTCCCTCGGGTTGGCTCCGATCCTCGGGAACGGTCAGATACCCGCATTCAACTTCATAACCCAGAGGCTTATCGAATTGACACGCAGCCGTATCGAAAACCGGCGTATAACCCCAGGATGGATCAAACGGCGAGAGAGGTTCGAACACGCCAGAGATTGCAAGGATGATCACCAGGAGCACCAAACCTGCAAAGATCCCCAAAAACGGATACAGCCAACGTTTGGTCTTCTTCATGGTCTTCCCTCACGGCCTGGCTTTGATGCGCGATCAAACCGTTCAAGGTTGAGGTCGGCTGCAGCCAGGTTCGATCGCTCACAGACTACGGTGCGATCTCCAACGCGATCTTGGCCATCTGCGTGAAGCTTCTTTCACGCTGCTGAGCTGTCGCTTCTTCACGCGATATCAAGCTGTCGCTCACCGTCAGCACCGAGAGCGCGTCCACCTTGAACTTCGCCGCGAGCGTGTAGAGCCCCGAGGTCTCCATTTCGACGACGAGGGCGCCATACGCTGCCCAAAGCTTCCACCAATCCGGATCGTCGTTGTAGAACGTGTCGGAGGCGAACATTCCCCCCACATACACGGTCGCCCCGAGCTCCTTGGCCTTCTCGTAGGCCTTCAACAGCAGCGGGAAGTTGGCCGTCGGCGCGTAATCCATCCCTCGGAAGCGAAGCCGGTTGATGTGCGAATTGGTGGAGGAAGACATGGGCAGCACGATATCGCCGATCTTGAGCTCGGGCTGGAGTGCCCCACAGGTTCCGACGCGGATCAACGTCTTGACCTGGTACTCCTGCACCAATTCGTTGACGTAGATGGACAGGGTTGGGATGCCCATGCCGCTCCCCATCACGGAGACGCGCTTGTCCTCATAATGACCTGTAAAACCCAGCATCCCGCGAACCTCGTTGAAGCATACGGCATCCTCCAGCATGGTTTCCGCGATATGCTTGGCCCGCAGCGGATCTCCAGGCATAAGAACGGTAGATGCGATTTCACCCTGTTTAGCGCCAATGTGTATGCTCACGGATCACCTCCTGAAGGGTTGGGGGAGTGCGAGATTGCGCCTCGATCTCATGTCCTGGATTGACTTCTCGGAAAAGGTACCACAGAGTGAACAAGCCTCACAAATGCCCCGCGTCTGATGTCTCGGATGTGAAACCATCATCTCTCAGCAGGAAATCCTTGATATCCTCGATCGTCTCATTCTTGTACAAAATACTGAAATGGTTGCATCGCTCGATCTTCCGGACTGTCGCTCCTGGGATCAGTCGGACCATCGCTTCGATATGCCCCTCCTTCACCACATCCCGTTCTGCATGGAGGATGCGCAAATGGGTCTGTAAGCCGGCTAAGTCCTTATCTGTTATACCGATATCGTCAAGCATCAGTTCGAAGCGCAGGATGGTCTTTCGGACGGGCAACCCCATTCGCTCAAGCAAGCGTAGCAGCCTGACAATCGTTCGAAGTAATCTGAGCGTACCGCCGGTCAAACCACTTACCAGATAGTTGGGGGAGATCGCCACGATTTTCGTGAAGCATGCCGGATCCTTCTTCGCGAGAAACAGCGCAACATTGCCTCCATCGCTGTAGCCAATCACGAAAGCCTGGTCGATGCTCATCGCCTTGCAGAAGCCGATGACATCCTCGCTGATTTGGTCGATGCTGAACTCCGTGTCGCTGGAGATCGTCTCCCCATGCAATCTGCTGTCGAGTGCGAAAGAATGAAAGTCTCGGAAGTGGTGCTGCTGAACCTTGCTGAAATCCTCCTTGCTGCCTGAATTCCCGTGCAGCAGCAGGAGCACCGGACCGCTGCCATGCTC
>DUET01000107.1 GCA_011192015.1 Anaerolineae bacterium | reverse complement strand
AATTGCCAGCAGTCGTTGCAATTTATGCTGGAATGGGATATCGGCGTCCTCAATCCCTTCGATCGTTTCAACGACATCATCGATCCACTGCTCAGCGATTTGCCGGACCAGCGCCTCCTTGTTCTCGAAGAATTTATAGAAGGTGGGCTTGCTGACATTCGCCTGACTGCAGATCTCCTTCACGGTCACCCTACGCATACCATGTTTTACGAAGAGAGCTTCGCCGACCTTGATGAGCTGAGCGCGTTTTTTCGACACTTTACTCTCTCCCATCCTATTACCGCTTTTAATTAGTATATTACTATTTCGTAAAATATAACTCTATCCGTAAACTTTGTCAAGATTGGGCAAATTGGATTCCGAGGAAGATTGCGAGGGTGAACAGCGAAGATTTCAGGACCATGAACGACAATGGGTGGGACAGAAACCACACGCGCGTTCCACGGCTGTATCCACCATGACACAAAGCGCTGCGCCCGGCTGTCGAAGGGCCGCTGAAACACGTTAGAAATTACCGTTTAACAAACATCTCAAGCTCATGGGGTGTCGAATACGGTTGCCTCCACCCTTTGGCCAGACGAGATGTTGCCAAGGAACACGATCGTGTGTCTGGGGCTTCTATAGATCGGCGCGTCGATACAACTGAACGCCGTCTTGCTTGCCCACATATTGGAACCATCTTGATCCGTCAATCGACCGATGAACCCAACTCGGCGGCCATACGGCGATCGCCCCGCCCGGCTTGAGAATGCGATGCATCTCAGGCAAGAGCTTCTTCAGCGGCAGCACAGGCGCAGGGATCACTCCGAAGATGAGGATCTCATCCAGACTTTCCTGCTCGAGCTTCGTGTCCAGCGCATCGCCGTGGATGACTTGCACATTGCTCAAGCCTTCCTCCTGCACCTTCTTGGAGACAGCCTCCACGGAGTCTGGCAGAATATCCATGGCAATCAGAGAACCGTGCCTTTCAAGTAATCTGCCTGCTGGTACGGTGAAAAAACCGGTTCCGCATCCAATCTCGAGAACCTTCATGCCGGGTTGGATTCCTGCACCCTGAAGGATTTTCAGTGGGCCAAAGAGCCGATACCGCAGACGGCTCTCCATGATCACGCCCATCCATCGGATGAAAACCCGCCCGATCTTTGTCTTTGCCAGCGCTTCAACATCCACTTTCGTTCTCCAATGCCTTTTAGTGATGGGTCCAAATCCCTAAGGCGGATAGACACGGATTGATCGATACGTATAGCATTAAGCTATAGGCAAGATTAGAAAACTCGGTTGTGGTTCAAGACTTGTGTGTCTCAAGACAGGAGAGATCAGGTTCTGCTACTGCGGGTCTCGGAAACTCTGGCGTTCATGCCCTCAGTTATTGGAAAGTATGAACTGCATCAAACTTATGCCATTCTTTGAGGGTCATGGCACTTTCACTGCTCACATCCAGAAGGACGGCCCTCACGATGCGACGAAATACGTAATTGTCGGCGAGGTGGCTATACCTTTCACACGTGATCAACGATACCCAATCGTATTGCTCGTGGCGCAAGGGTGACAGGCTGCCGGGGGATGCCAAATAGGATTCGCGCACTTCATAGGTGTACACCTGCCCCCAGGCACGAATCTGAAGCCTGTCCCCATACCTCAAGCGCTTCAAATCCACAAACGGACCCGGGGAATTATTGGCGCTCCATACATGAGCCGTGATGGCCGTGTTCCCCGGCCAAGTGGGGAAGGCCGTCCCCTCCAGGTAGCCGGCCTGGTTTCCCAACCACCTTACGTCCCATTCACCATTCACCCGGGGCACACCCACAATTGGGACCTCGATGCCCAATCTGGGGATGGCAAGCCATATTTCGCCATACCTGGAAAAGGCTCGCTCATCAGGTTGCGTGGGCAGGGATGAGATCACACCGGGATGGAACCCGGTATCTGGAAGACTGGCAGGGGGGCTCGGACTGTATCGGGCGACGAAGTTCAGAGTCAAGGACGCATCTGCTGTTCGGGTGAAATCCCCTCCCACATACAGGTCGCTGCCAATGACTTCGAGATCATTCACTACGTGATAAAAGGTTCCACCCGCTAAACCTCCGTTGCTCGTGGGATGCCAGGTGCCGGCACTCATGTTGTAACGAGCGATCCAGTTGCTGACCACCGCACCATCCACCGTTTGGTTGAACATGCCGCCGACATACAAATCCTCCCCGGTGGCGGCCATTGTATAGACGACACTGTTCAAACCGTTGTTTGCAAGAGGGCTCCACACATGAGCGGCCAGGTCATATTTGGCGATGCGGTTCAGGTCCACCGTTCCATCAAATGTTCCAGTGAAAGACCCCCCTACATACAACTCGCTCCCCACGACGGCAAGCGCCCAGGTGCTGTTGTTCAGTCCATTATTCGGCAATGCGTTCCAGGAATTGAGACTGATGTCATAGCGAGCAATGTTGTTCAGAATCACCGAGGTATCGGCTGTACGGTTGAAAATCCCCACCACATATAGATCGCTCCCTGCGACGGCAATGTCGCTCACGTAGGTTTCCAATCCGTTGTTCGGCAATGCGCTCCAGTTGGCGCCGTCAAAGCGGACGATGTTGCCAAGATTGGTTACCGCGCCGTCGGCTGTCTGGGAAAACGAGCCGCCCACATATAAGTCCGTCCCCGACATTGCAATCGTTAAAACATCATCGTTCAAGCCGTCATTCGGCAGCGGGAACCATGTGTTGGTGGTCAGGTTGTAGCGAGCGATGTTCCCGAGATCGGTTATCGCGCCATCGGTGGTTTGATTGAACGATCCGCCCACATACAAGTCCTCTCCCACCACCGTGATCTCCATTACGTAACCGACCAATCCATTGTTCGTCAGTGGGCTCCAGGTGTTCGTGATCGTGTTGAAACGAGCGATGTTCCTAAGATTGGTTACCGAACCATCGGCTGTTTGTGTGAATTCTCCTCCAACGTACAGATCGCTTCCCGCCGCGGCCAATGTAAAAACCGAGCCATTTAAGCCATTGTTGGCCAGCTGATCCCATATGTGGCTCTGAAGCTTGGGGACAGGACGGGGGGAGTGAAAAGGACCTGCGCTGTTTCCTAAACTCGGCTCACCCCGGGCCAAATCAAATGCCCCATAGGCTGCCCGTTGCTGCTCCATGAGAAAGAGACCATCCCCCTCAGCGTTCACATCCATCGGGGCTGCGGAGATCGACAGCAGATTGCCGAATCCAATCAAGAAACACAGAAGAAGATAGGGAATGGAATCTGTGGAATTTTGGTACATGTCCGACTCCCGACCTCAAGCCAATGCCGATTCATATCAAATCGTGGAAGAACAGGGACAAATCATGATCCTATCATGTATGGAGAATAATCCCTTTTAGAATATAGTCCGTATATTTATCCCTTGCAAGCACGAATTCGAACTCCACAGAGATTCACATCTCACGCGTATGCCCCGTCGAAGGATCGGCTCAGATCATCAGGGATTTTCAGCTTCGGCCAACCATAGCTCGTTGAGCCTTCGAACCGCTTCGATCTGCCATTCATAGGTTGGTTCCATCCTGCTGGCGAACGCAGTATTCAGCAGGTCCACGAGAAGATCACGATCATAGACGAAGAACAGCTCTCCGCTCGATCCCGGATCGGTGAGAAACTGCACGGTACCGCTTGCCTCACCAGTTTCCCTGGGTCTGCGTTCCACAACAGCACGAAGGTCATGGTATAGCTCTTCGAACACGAAGGTGCCTGCGGGAAAGGTTCCAAACGCAGGCAGCGCTCCGTAGGTGTATGTCCCTGAGCCATCGGGTTCGACGGCGATCCTTCGACCTCCATGCGGCATGTCCAACACGATCAAATCACACGCATCGATGGGAGGGATGCTTGCGCATGATACGAGAAGGATTGAAGAGGTACATAAGATACTCAACCAAAATGCAGCCTTACAAGTCTTGCACATGGATACCGCTCCATCATCAAACCGTTGGTTGCCAAATGCCGTCCACAAAGCTCGCCTCCGAATCACCCGGCCACGGCGGCATGGCGATGCAGATGAACTTCAGGTCGACGTCAGAGGCATTTCGATATTGGAATGCAGTCCCTTGTGGAATATCGATCGAGGTGCCCGGAACGAGAGCAGTGACGGAACTCGCCTCCCTATTGTCTCTCCAGATCTCCCCTCGTCCTTCCAGTACGTACCAGAATTCGTCGACCGATGCGTGGACTGTCGCTCTATTGATTTGATGAGGAGGGACGGTGCTGTGAATCATGTTGCCGGTTTTGCCATCCACGAGAAAGCGAATTTCCGCCCCTGCTGGGGATTTCGCGTCGGGGTGTTCAGGCAGTTGGGTCGTTTTCATGTTCACCTCATCTTGAAAGAGTCCATTGCGCATGGGGCTTCATCTACCTTTTTTATCGAACGTAAATCGCAGCCCCCCGTTCAAACCGTATGTTGATATCGCCATTCCATGACAGTCCCACCGAGAGGCCGGCAGCGCATCCATTATTGGCAGGCCACAGACATCATACGGCTTTATATTCCCGTCTCAAGTACGAAAACATCATCAAATCCACACAACCCTTGTTCCCCCAATGCTCGTATTCCCTCAAAACACCTTCCTGTTGAAATCCCAACCTTTCCAGCAGCTTCACCGATCCCTCATTCTCCGGCATTACCACCGCCTCGATGCGATTCAATCCCACCCTGTTGAAGCCGAACTGAAGGATGGCGTTTAACGCTTCTGTCATGATTCCCTGCCGCCAGAAAGACCGTGCCAGTTCGTATCCTATACCCGCCCGCTTATGCAAGCGATGAAAGCCATAATAGCCGCATGTCCCAAGGAGTTCATCTTGATCAACCCGGGAGATTCCCCAACGCACACTGCGTCTATCCCGAAACCCGGCAGCCCAAGCCTCGATTTGCTCACGAGCCTGGGAAAGGTCTCTGAAGACCTCATCATCGTAGAATTCGGCTACTTCTTTATCGCCCAACACGGCGAACAGCGATTCCGCATCCCCGGAGCGTAATTCCCTCAGCAGCAAGCGCTCCGTTTCCAAATGTGGGAATGTGTCGAATACGACACCCAGATTCATAACGCTGCTCCTCGCGAATAAAATGGATGGATCGATCGCAAATCACGCAATCCGGTTCGTCCTGCATGTTCTTAGAGGGATCTCGAGTCAACTCCAGCGATGAAGAACAACACGCCAGAGACAAGCTGGGGAAACGCCAAGATCGCGATCGCAGGAAACATCAACCCGTATGCCAGGTATGTGACTGCGATAACGATTCCCACCATGAGAAGCGCGATACCCCCCTCGAACGGCCGCATCCAGGCAAGCATTCCCAGTGGCGCGACCACGGCCACCTGCAGCAGGTGCCCCGCGCCGCTCCAATCGCCTGACGCCATCTCTCCAACGCCGAAGAGCAGAAAGATAGCAACCTGGAAACCCAGAGGAATGAGCCCGCCAATTCGCAACCAATGTGCACGCCTGAGGCTCCCAGCACGCGGATCACGGCCATAGCGTAAAACGAGAAATCCGACTATTGCGCTGGCAACGATGTTGACAAGAAGAAACACCATACGAGCCTCCTGTGACGCTTCTCAAACCCCCATCAGCGGGTTCCTTTTCAATCCTTGCGCCTGACCGGCAGCAGCCTCAGCAAGATGATGCTCATGATCAAGATCGTGGGGATGGGAATGTAGATGGGGAAGTAGTGATCGCTTTGAGGGGGAGGCGGCTGAGTCCATCCCTGCAGCCAACCCACAATGAGAACCAGGGAAACCAGACCCGGGAACGAGGCACCAAGAATGCCAACAGGCCATATCCGCTTCTGGGACAAGGACGTCCTATAGAGATTGAAGATCTGGAACAGGAAGAAATACCTTGGGAGGGTGTACAAAAGGGCCTCAAGCATCTCACCTATGCGCACAATCCGGACCCCGGAAAACCAGGGAGCATCGATATATTCCCAGATTAAAGCCCGTATTCTGTTCGGACCAGGTCCAAGATCCAATCCATAACCAAAGGGAAGCAGGACGGCTCCTGCAAGTAAGATGATAAGCACCAGGATTGCCGAACGCGTTTCGCTTCTACGTTTGGTTGATGTCATCCCAGCCATCCCCTCCAATCAACCATCCTGAGTCTGAAATGGTTCAGATACCCAGCCAGCCAACAAACCCAGAAGCAGGTGAAGGATCACCGCTTCCGGGATCGTATGCTGCTCTGGAGATATCGGTGTGCCGGATTGGTTTTCACCCATCAATAATCTCCAGAAATCCTGGAATGGAGCGCCAAGGCACACGCAAGTCCCTACGAATGGTCAACCCCATAGATGGAGATGTGCTTCTGGCTCTGCTTCCCAAATTCATATTGCGACCATGAGCTCCAGCGTTGGCGGAGTGAAAGACCTGCGATCTGGGCCATGAGATCTAATTCTGAAGGCCAGGCGTAGCGAATCCTGACGGGCTGGAAACGGATTCCATCCTTCGAGATCAGAGTATGCTGGCTGGTTACCTGCTGAGCGATCGGATCGATCTTGGAAACCTCGATGCGAATCCGTTCCTCAGCCAAGTCGATCGTCCGTACGGTTTGATGATCCACGAACCGACAAGGATCGGGCACGAACGCCTCCATGAGGAATACACCATCGGACTCAAGATGCTCACGGACGATTTGGAAGCATCGTACCTGCTCCGCCTGGGTTTGAAGGCCGAAGAACGTGTTGAAGACGACATAGATGAGCCGGAAACGTCGATCCATCCGGAACTCGCCGAAGGATCCAATCAGGACTTCGATGTTCGAGCCGTTGGGTTTGGAGCGCAACTTCGCCACCATGGCCTCCGATGAGTCGATGCCCAGCACTTCCACACCTTTCTCATGCAGAGGCAGAGCGATCCTGCCTGTTCCGATTCCAAGCTCCAGGGCAGGACCACCTGCGGACAATTCGGCAAGCAACTCGATCGACGCCGGATCATAATCGGCATAAAACTCATCATAGATCTCGGCTATCTCATCTCCATAGGTTGTTTCGTTGTAATCCTTCATGCCAGAACCTCGCTTTTCCCGATCGCAGAAACTTCATCAACAAGGATCACACACCCAAAGGCAACGATCTGCTGATCATACACATACCCCCTCCCGCGGGCAATTCATTCGGGTGTGGCGTGTAATAACTGATCAATGAATTCCGACTTCATGAGAACCAATGTCCTGGTTGCCATACTCAACTCGTGAGCGAGATGGTCCTGGAGGATTCCAATCCATTGTCAACGCGGTTATGGACGCGGCAGAGTGCATGATGAGGATCGGTTCTTGCAGGATTGAGCAGGGTTCGGTGGAATCAATATCCCGCACGATCTACAAGGCTAAAAAGATAAGAGTCATGAAGACCAGGAGCGCACCCCATACGATGGATAGGAATGGGAGCCGTTCCTGTGTTGCTTTCCTTAACACCATGTTTGCAAACATCATGGAAAAGGGCAATCCGATAAAAACCGTGCCGATCCCAGCCACAACATCGCTTACATAGTGAGCGCCGAGGACAATACGGCTGAAACAAACGCCGCTTGCGATCAATGCGATCACAACTTTGATGAACTTGTGAATGTTCTTCTCCCCGCTTACAAGCAAGATGAACGGCAGAACCAGGGCAACACTCTTCGTCGCATGTCCGGATGGAATAGCATAGGATGCTGACGTGCTCCACACCAGGATTTCGCTTCCGAATGTCGCCAAGGGTCGTGGCCGAGCGAAAACTTGTTTCAAAAGATCGCCTGCGATTCCGACCAATCCATAGGAGCATATCGTATAGAAAACCGTCGTCAGGGGTGCATCCAAAGCTCGGATCTTCTTGGATGCGATCAGATAGACGATGAAGATGACCGTGATGGCGGCCATGCCATAGAACGAAAGCCATTTCGACAGGATGACGATCGGTTCCGCTGCAATGCGCGGTGCGTTGAAATAGAAAAGGACGGCTTTATCTATCCCCTGCTGGCACCATAAGACGATTGCGATGATCCAAAACACAGCTCCGGATACAAAGCAAGCAATCCATATGCGTTTTGTATCGGGCAAAGGGATCGGTGTTCCCTTTGCACTGTTGGCATCCTTGAAGGTTCTCATTTTCGCCATCCTTTTCATTTAATACGAGCGAACTATCTAAATGGATCGAAGGATCCCATTCCCTCAGGAAAGCATGTAGAAACCCGTATCGGAATCGATTCTCGCCGGCCGCACTTCGATCCAAGGATCCAATCGAATCTCATTGCTGGTTTCTCAGGCAAGGGATTTTTCACAACGCGCCCATTCTGCGACCTTTTGGAAACCCAGCTTCTGATAAAGAGGCTCGTAGGATCGATGTTCGTTGACAAGATCGGCGATGACATTCTGAACGCCATGGCCGATGCATTTATCGATCACTTTTGCAAGCATCGGTTGCAGCACGTGCTCATCCGGTGCGTAGATGTAATAGATTGCCGCTGTGAATGGCCGAACGGTATTCGGAGCCGCCATGCACGCAGCAATCAACCTTCCATGTTCGCGGACGCCCAAATGCGTGATGACACCCTCGTTATGCCATTCATTCAGAAGAGAGAGGCACCATTCCCGCGGGCGCTTGTACCAATGCGTGGCAATCGCGGCACATGCACTCAAATCCTTCCCGGGATCGACCTCTTCGGCTGCATCCGAAGGAATATCGAGCTTCCCCCACCGCATTTCGTAGGAGTAGTAGACCTTGTACCCCCAATCGCGGATGGAGAATCCCGTCTTCTCAGCTAGTCGAATATCGCCTGGACACATGGTGGTCACTCGGCTCGTGACGAGTGAAATACCTCTGCCCTTCAACCGTTCAAACGCCCTCGCCATCAGCAGTTCTGCAGCTTGTTCATGCCCCGGCAGCATCCGTGGAAAATCCAGATACGCTGTGGCGGTTGCCGATTCATCCGATGGTGTGATCTGTGAAAACATATAACCTACCATCTCATCGTCCAGAAAACAGTAATGCCGGGTTTGGGGGTCGAAATCAGGTCGAGCGTGGACTTCCATCAAGTCTTCCAGATTGTACGCATAGGGCCATACCCAATTCCTTGCGACCTCACGGCCAATCCTGACTTGGTCATGTTCAACTCCCGTTTGATAATCCCGGATCACATACTTCTGCATGGGTCATACTCCCAAAGGTGAACCGAGTAAACACTCCAGGATGCCGCCTAATGGGTGTGGGATGAGCGGTCCGCACGTACCCACGCCAGCCCCCGGGGCTCCGGCCATAGGAAACCCTGCATTGCCACAATGCCCCATCACCGCAAAGCAGATGTTGGCACTGCAACCTTCCGTTTCGAACTCGCAATCCTGATTGGATTGGTTATTCAGTCTTTCCTTCTCTGCCCAGGATGGCCTTGGCCGGCAGGGCCAAACCGATGGCGAGCAGGATTGCACCTACGATGAACGTCATGCTGCTGGCGCCCAGCTTGAAGTATCCGATCACGATCTTGTAGCCGATCAGGCTTCCCCAGGTAATCCCACCGGCGACCAGCAGGGCGAACCACGACCATCTCTCGCCTTTGCTGTAGGCCTTCCGGGTGATGTAGGTCATCAGGGTGCTTGTGGCGAGCAGCACGATGCCCAGGAGCTTCTTGGTGATGATGTAGATTTCCGCATAAGCCGGGTCGGTGACCAGGTAATCGGCGAAGGTTTGGCCTGTGTAGGCCGCAAAATCACTCACGAACATGATCTCGGTGATGAAGATCCACATGAGGGAGAGAACCAGGGCGAAGATCGACATGATCATCATGACGGTCGCGCCATTCTTGATCGACTTTGCCTGTGGGTCCATCGGGTGTCCTCCATGAGCGGTTTCAAAGCGTGCCAGAATGGGATCAATCCTCCCAATGTTGGAGTTTTCGCAATCTCGCACCGCATGTACTTGCGTTCAACAAAAAGCTTACAATAACGGTGCGCCAGGTGCAATCGTGAAACCCCACCCTGCAATATCGAATGGCGTGTTGAAGCCCGCCGAATCCCAAATAGAAGAACCTTCTCCCACGGGACGGCAGCTCAGTTGATGGTTCCAGTTAGTTTGCCGCTTAGGAAATGATCAAGGAAACGACGCGATTCGATCTCGACTTAAGCGGCTGGCTTTCGATCCGCCCCCTGTTCTCGTAGAAAATTCAGAACTGCCGCGTTGAAAGCATCCGGATTGTCCAGGTTCAGCAGATGATGGCTCCTGGGAAGGATCTCCAACCGCGCGTGGGGAATCCTTTCCGCTAATTCCCTTCCTTGCGCGTGGGTCTGTTTGTTCTCCGCCGCTACAAGAACCAATGTCGGCGCCACAATGTCCTTCAGCCGCGATTTCCCCGAGAAACCGAATGCAGCGCTCATCACACGTACGCTTGTTCTTCGGTCGAAGCGCTCCATCTCGTGCCGGACGAACGCTCCAACATGGGGATTCAGCGAACCGTACTGCCTCGCCGATAAATTCACTAGTGTTTCTTGCGACGTGAGTTTCAGAAATACCTTCGCGAAACTCGTTTGGATGCGTTCCCAGAGCGTGTTTCGCGTGCCAAGCGCGGTTTCGGCCAACACCAACTTCCGAACACGCTCCGGATGAGTAACAGCCAAGTGCTGCGCCACCATGCCCCCCATCGAG
>DUET01000106.1 GCA_011192015.1 Anaerolineae bacterium | reverse complement strand
ACCGCCCATCGGGTATGCTCCTGCTCCAGGGCTGGGTTTGCAGCGGTGATCACTACATCGAAAACGGCTTCCCATGGCACGATGACGATGCTCCTCTGAACTCAGAACCTGTGCCGTTATCTCCGCGCCTCCACTGCGATCCAATCGTTGTTCCAGCGCAAATCCTCCTTGCTTGGAACGGGAGTACAGGCGATGTCTCGAAATCCCGCCTGTTCCAATCGTGTCTGCACCAGATCCGTGGTCATGAAACGGATCGATTCCAACGGAGTTTCCAGGGAACCCATGAACGACCACAGCAAATGGGATGGGGCTGCATTCGTTGCTTCCGGAGCGAACTGCTCCACGATCACCAGACGCCCATCCGGGTTCAGCACGCCATGGATCTTGCGGAAAAGGTCTTCACGGTACGGCCCGGCATCACAGAATGTCACCAAATCAAACCCGCTGGGCAGTTCATCCTGCAGGTAGTCTGCGGCCAGGTAGGTGATCCGGTCCTCCAGCGCGTTTTCCGCGGCAATCTTGCGCCCTGCCCGACAGACATGCTCGACATCCACCACCACGGAGGTCATCTCAGGCTGCTTGCGCAGCAGCGCGAACGAAACTACGCCCGAACCTCCACCCAGGTCCAGCAGCCGTTTGACGCCCTGTGTGTTGAGCATGTTCGCCAGTTGCTCTGCGTACGGAATGTGGATTTCATAGAGGGCGCGTGTGAAGCGTTCGGCTTCATCGGGATCTTCTAGAAGCCGCTTGTAGTAGTCCGGAGGCGTCAAGTCCTGCAATTCCCAGGGTGACTCGGGCTTGCTGATGTTCAGCGCCAGATCCCGGACGATTGGAAACTTATAGCGATCCTCACCCGCCAGGTATGCCCACACATCCTGGCTGTAAACATCCAGGATCGTCTCCCGGGTTGTGCTCGAGGGAATGTAGCCCTTGCCGCTTTCCTCCAATAAGCCCAGCTTGCACAGGATCTTCAGCCAATGCTGGCAACGGTTCAAAGGGACTTTCAAGGATTGAGCCACCTCCATCGCCGATCGAGGTTTCTCGGTCAGCAACCAGAAGAGGCCCAGTTCCATGGCCGCGCCCACAGCAGCCGAGGTAATATATCCATCCAGAAGTTCGAAGATGTCCTCCGTAGTTTCAGCCCTCATGTGGGAAGTCCTTTCCGATCGATGCTGACACAGGTTGTCATGTCAGATGCTCAGTATTGTCGCAGAAACCACCTGTAGTGCCTTTCTACTGCATGTTCTTGTCATCGCAATCCATCATGTTCGTAGTGGATGGCATCATATCTCTGCCGACTCAATTCCATCACCTTGTGATTCCGCCACGACCGCATCTCACGATACAGCTCAAATCCCACTTTCTCATAAACCCGTTGGGCCGCTGGATTCTTTCGATGAGGCGGCACCACCAACATGGAGCAATTCGTATTTCCAAACAGCCACCTTACCACCTGCTGCATGCCCTCGGTCCCCAAGCCCTTTCTCCAATACTCCGGCTTCAACTTGATATCCCCCATCAAGACCTCAATGTGCCCGGGCTTCTTCCACTTTCCAAAGGTGTATCTCTCGGGAAGCGGTACGAAGAAGGATTCTCCTACACGCGTGCCGTCCACAAGACGAAGAATGAGCTGAGTGTACTCCCTTCCCAGCGCAGCACGGTTCTCCTGATATTTATCCCAGGCGGTCCGGAGATCGTCGGATTTGGACCAACCCCTCAGCCTCGGGAACTCGTCGGCATATCGCATGACCTCGGCCGTATGCCACAATGAAATGAGGAAGGGCAGGTCTTCCTCTCTCAACTCTGCGATAGTGACTCTCTTCTCGTGCATCATACTCACCGTTGGATTGCGCCGCTCCAGGGATCAACGCGCTGCCAACGGCGCTTGGATCCCAGAACACGCAGAAGAAGCGATCCTCCTGCATCCTTTCTTCCTCGTTGTAGAAGGATCGACCCCAACCAGAGATAGAGAGATTTCCTGTTGCTTCGAGCAGCTGTCTCAGACGATAAGCCTTCGTTGGTCGGAATCACGAACGGAATGATCATTTCTCCAAGAACCAGTAGAGGAACAAGCAGAAACCAAGAGCATTCAGATCGGTGATTCAGGCAGATAGGAACTCCCAAAGCGATGCGATGAGGAACAGCGGCACGACAAGCGCAAAAATCCTCAGGACGTCTCGAATGGCTTCCTTGGGTAAACGAAGCCACTTTTCCCCCTCATAGTATGGTTTTGGAAAGATGTAGGAAAGACCTAAATGCACTCCCGCTCCCCCTGCCAACGAATACGGAATCATCTGGAGAAACACGGTAGACAGGTAGTAAAAAGCGTCCCCGAACTCAACCAATCGGCTGGCATGAGAACTATCCACCGACACGATACCCACGACCCAACCCCGGAATGCGGCTATGGGATAGGGTACCAGGATCGATAACCCACTGATGGTGTTCGCAAACGCCACAAGCAGGTTTTCACCAAAGTCCAGGAATGCAGCTTTGAATCTGCTGCCCTCATGGTATGACTGCAAGATTTGGCTCGCTTGTGCCTTGGCAATCAGATCGTCTCGAAAGGACAGGGCAAGGTCGCTGCCCGAGTGCACCATTCGGATTCCAACGAGGACGGCGATGAAATACACAAGTAGAAAAGAAGTAATGGGCAAATACGCTCGGCGGAGAGCCCGCGTCACGAGTCGAAAGGTATCGACTACCCTCATGCACTCCCTCCTCAAAAGACAATCCGTTGCGATGACCAACTCTTGGCCTAGTGGCGTCGAAAATACCCACAGCTTTGCAGGTTGAAACCAACATCCGCTTCAGGGAATGGATAGCCAGAAACAGGTCGCTTCATTCCCCCGCTCGATTGTTCGCTCATGTAGGATCGAGCTTTACCTTCGAATAGAATAGCATGACCGACACTGGCCGGGCAACGGTTCCACCATACTTCTCGAGCACTTCCGCAATCCGCGTGTACAGTCTCTCTCGTTCCTCCTCATCGATTCCATGATGCATGGAAAAAGTCCTCAGCCCCTTGATGGTCTGGGCAGTTGCTTGTACCTCCGTCCAGAAATACTGCTTGATCGTAACCTCTCCGAAGCACTGGCTGTTCTCGAAATTCCTGCGCACGATCCCCCCCAGCCATTCTCCTGTGAATCTCTTGTCCGGATTGACAAATCGCGGGAACGAATCCGTGTATATAGCCGCGATTTCCCTCGACCAATCCGTGTCCGGATCTACCGGCACCCGCCAAAAGAAGGCTGCAGATCCTGTCGCTTTCAAAGCTCGAGCAACCTTGGGATACCCGATCTCGGGGGGTATCCAGTGAAAGGAGTCAGCCGCGACAGCAAGATCGAAAGCGCACTCTTCGATCTCCCAATCTTCAAACGCGGAATGGAGAATCCTTACCCTTGGATAGGAGCGACAATTCTCCGCCGCCAAAGCTGCAAGCCGCTCTCCCAATTCGATACCCAGTATTCGATAACCCAATCTGGCAAATGAAACCGTCGCATTTCCCGAGCCGCATCCGATTTCCAGGATCCTCCCCTCCGATGGGATGCCCGACAAGCGCAAGATATCCTCGATGAGTTCATGGGGATAACCCGATCGGATCTCATCATAGAGATCGGCTTCCTGTTCGAACGTGGTTCGCTTGCTCCGGTCAATTCCCATCACGATCCGCTGGTTGTGAAATAATTGAGCCGAACCTGCTTACACATACACTGGTAAGAATCACTCATCGGCAAGGATCGCATAGATCAATCCATCGATCCACTCACCGTCTCTCCATTCGACTTCCCGTAGTTGGGCTTCCTTTCGCATGCCCACTCGCTCCATCACTCTCCAGGATGCCGTGTTGATGTTGCTCGTCTTCGCATAGATTCGATGCAGACGAAGCTCTGAGAAACCATAGGCGATCAAAGCTCTCGCTGCCTCGGTAACATAACCGTGACCCCGATAATCCACACCCAATGCCCAGCCTATCAGCGCCTGCTGATGGTCTTCACACATCAGCCCCAGGAGACCGACGACCCTCCCGTCTGCTTTCCTTTCCATCCCCAAATCATAGTACTTGCCTTTCTCGAAGGGCTTGTATGTGTTTTGTTCATCCACATACGCCTTCACCGAGACCTCGTTCGCCTTGATCGTCGTCGTTATTCTGGCGATGGAAGGATGGGACACGATTTCAATGATCGCGGGAATGTCCTTGTGGGTGAATCTTCTCAAGATCAGGCGTTCTGTAAGAATCGGCAGTGTCATTGTCGTCATTTCCTGTGGTTTGATAACCCACCGGGTGAAACTATTCCGGAAAGGGCTGGGACGCAGTGCATGGAGCTTCTTAAAATCCCATGCGCGTGATCATCGCCCGTTCTGCAGTTGGGACAAGGGATCCTTCAACAATCTGGAATTTCGTCATTGCGATCCAGCTAAGCTTCTTGCTTGGGCCATTTCCAAGCAAACCATGGAATGAATACGGTCACCACGATCTTCAACCCTAGCAGCAGGGCATGTTCGGTCCCTATCGGCGGTCCGTCATACATGATGACCCCCAGCCCGCCTTCGAGAAACCATATGGGCGCAGATACAAAACCAAAGAAGATGCCAAGAATGAGGTTCAGCCATTTGTTCCATTGATCGCTCAGGATCAGGGATAGGAGGCACATCACCATTGGAATGAGGAAGAAGAAGGTTGTGTGGACCACCAGGTTCCCGAGCCTGGCCTGCCTCTCTCCCTCCGGCGAAATCGTAAAGAATAAGTGCGCCAATTCCAGGACAGGGCCGATCGCCCACAGGACTGCGATTCTGATCTTCCAGGGTAAGGTGCTCATGGGACCAGGCCTCCATTGCGAAAATGTTCGTCGGATGTTGGAGAATGGAAAAACTCGGAAGGTATGCTTGCATCGCCACCTTTGTTGGCCGTCGTTCTGAGGGAGGAAGTGTAGATCGGCTTCATCACCTAGTGAAGATGTTCCGATGATTGATGTCTGCGAATGAAGTCCGCAATCTCGCGGTTGGCCTTCCGGGCTTCCGGAAGCAGCGGTGAGAAGATGTGAAATACATGAAACATCTTCGGCCAAACGACCACATTGGCATCCACACCGAAACTCCGTGCACGCTCTGCGAATCTCGTCGAGTCGTCGAGCAGGACCTCATGGTCCCCGACGTGCAGCAGGATGGGCGGGAGCCCATGCAGCTTGGCAAAGAGAGGCGAAATCAGGGGGTGATCCGGCTCGTGGTCACCTGTGTACCACTGCACGACGTTGCCCGTTTCGTGGCCGCCAAAGAGCGGATCCACTTCCGCACGACTCTGATAGGACAACCCGGATCCCGTGAGATCGGTAGCGGGTGATATCACCGCAGCCGCGCCTGGCAGCGGGCTGCCGCGATCACGGAGCGCTACGAGAAGCGCCAGGGTGAGATTACCACCCGCCGAATCACCGGCCACCACAATGTTCTCAGGGCGAATGCCGCTTGCGGTCAGGAAATGAAAGGCGGTCAGACAATCTTCCAGACCGGCAGGGAAGGGATGCTCCGGGGCAAGCCGGTAGTTAATGACAAGCGCCTTGGTCTGCGCAAGAAACGCCAACCTGGAGACGAACGACCGATACAGTTCGGTGGATCCCAGGATCCACGCGCCGCCGTGCAGATACAGCAGCGCGCGATCCTCAGGCGCGTCCGGAGGCAGGAGCCATTCCGAGGGCACACCATCGGCCTCGACTCGGGAAACGGAAACTTTCCGGTGGACCGGGATCCTGCCGCCGAAACGATCGGCGCGATCTCTCACCTTGATCACATCGATGTCGCTGCTGTCGAACAGCTTCAGCCTGCGCATGAGCATTCGGATCAGAGCGGTCTGAAGACTTGCCATGTGGAAACTCCTCACGATGATGGATTTCCATTCCTATATGAAAAACGGAGACCGTCATAATAACCGAATTATAAACACCCGCTGCCCTACGAACCATTAACTCCCTGGATCTGCAAAACCAATCAACCCCCAACCATCGGGGGAGAAATGAAGCTGTAGGGGCATGCCGCCCGGAGTTGGCTTGATGCAGTCGTCGTCAAGATGTATCGGCCAGGGAATCTTCAGGTTGGGATCGGACGCCAAAAGGAAAATGACCGCCAATCGCAGGGTTTCACCCATTGCTTCAATTTGATACTCCAATTCATTGGGCGCTCCCATCCGCGAATTGGCTGCGATCCAGTGTTCCAACTCGAGAAAAGCCTCCCGCTCTGCCTGCGCCGCCTCGCCATTGTCGGTCCCTCTGCAGCGCCAGAGGAATCCCTGGACCTGCTGCCAGCTGTTCGTCTCCTGCTGATAGACGGCTGTGCCCAGGGCGGCGGAGGCGTGCAGGATGGAAATTTCATCGCCCCGATGGATGAAGACATTGCCCGCGATCATCTCCGCCGTATCGGCTCGAATGCCCAGATAGAGATAGCCTTCAGCTTGGAGCAGCAGCAGCTCGCTGCCATCGGAGAAGAATTCCACGGCGGCGTCATCCCACTCGCCGAGCGACAGGGTGCCGTCAATAACGGGTGGGCTCCCTTGAGGAATATGGATGACAGACCTTTCAGGGGGTGAAAGGGTGGCTTCCGGGGACGGCATCGGCGAGGGGGTTTGCGTTTTCTCGGGGATCGTTGCTGAGACGTCCCCCCCGCATCCTGCGGAAACGAAAAGGAGAAAAAGAACTAAAACCACTCGCCATATCTGTCTGGCCATAGGGATTTTCCTGTCGCGATCACATCTCATCGATGTGGAAGCGCATGGCTGACGCTCTTCGACATGCATTCGCGCCTCCGCAAGTGGCTCCTGGATGAGCTTTTCCACTCGTGCCTTCTGCAATTTGGTCTTCATCCTTCTCAATAGCCTTCCGGCCTAGGGTCCAGCCAGCGTCATGGCCTCCGCCCGCTGCTGGATGCCCAGGAGGCTCTTGCGCATCATGATGATCTCGAAGGTCTCTAAGAATAATCGATGGCCCCATGAATCGACAGCCCAGCGCAGTCGGCTCACGAGGCGGGTGTGCTGCGCATCGAGCGGGTAGAGGCCCCAGGACCACGTGAATAGCGCGTCCGGATGAACCACGAGCAGCAGGTGGCTGTTTAGCTCCATCTCAACCACCTCGACATAGGCTCCCTCGCTGAGCGGCACGAAGCCGCCGACCTCCAAATCCTGGTACTCGGGCAGGATTTCCGTTGCGCTTGGTACGTTGGCGTTGTCCAGGATGTCCCAGCTGTAGAATCCCGCTCTCCCATACCCGATCTGCACCAGCCAGGGCCAGATGTGCTCCGGGGGAGCCTGGATGGTTACCGCCCGCGTGGCGTTGAAGCCGGGATCCTCGACGATGTCGTCGCCCGGCATGCTGCGGGAGATCTCATCCTCCGTCGCACCCCAGTTCATCTGCCAGGGGCGGTACACGAATTGGAACAGCGCAGCCAGAGCGGCCAGCAGCATCACCACCACGAGGACGATGCGCAGGACCTTTCCAGCCGTCACGGAACACTCCTTCCATGAAGAGTTGTCAACCATGCTGATGGTATTCGTTGTGACCAATGTCCCGGATCCATTCACCACTCCAAAGTTCGATCACCCATGAGATCGTAAAAACCGAACGCTGTGTGCTGATCCACTCGATCGATCCAATCGACTAGCGCCCTCGCCGCCTCCTGCGGCTCTGTGTCCGCATCTGGTGCCGCCGCCTCCGTTTTCAACCTCCCCGGATGGACCGCCATCACCCGCACGCCGGCTTCCCTCAGTTCCTGATCCAGTGACGCCGTGAGCATGTTCTGTGCGCATTTGGCGATCTGATACGAGTAGATCCCCCCACCTTTCCCTAAGACGGTTCGCCCGATCGAACCCCACCGGGAGGATATGTTCACAACTACGGCTCGATCACTCCGCATCAGGAATGGAAGCGCTCCCCTGGTACACCGAAAGGCCCCGATGCAATGAACCCCGAACAGTTCCAACAAATCCTCAACCGTGGTGTTTTGAAGCCCGCGGTGTTTCTTGATATGGCCTGCATTGTTGATCAGAACATCCAGGGCCTCTGGTTGCCTTTCAAGCACGCGCGCGATTTGCTCCTCCGTGTCTATCGAGGACACATCCCCCACGATGGGGTGGCACTCAGGACCTGCCTCCGTTCGGAGCTGCTTCGCGACACTCGAATCCCGGACAAGAGGAAACGTTCTCCACCCTCGCCGGGCATAGACCTCAAACAGGGCGCGCCCAAAGCCTCTGCTGGCGCCGGTGATGAGCACGGTGTGCATGGATGTTCTTCTCCTTGGCAAATGCCGTCAGGCAGCTGCTGAACGGCCTGGCTGGATTCAACGCCTAGCGAAGTTCCTCCGTTGACTGCATCCCCGAAGCTCCATCATCGCCTCGTTCCCGGTAGCGTATCCCCCCTGCTCCTTTGAAAGGGATGAGCGCTGGAACATGCTTCCTGTAATTCCTGTAGTTCTCGCCAAAGGTACGGATGAGATCGCGTTCCTCCAGCCGAACGAGGACATGAGAAAGGATGAGAATCAGCAGCCATGGGACGATGAAGAGAAGATCTGCATACCAGATGACGAACAGGGGCGGCAATCCCATCAGCAGCGCCGAATAGAGCGGATGCCTCACGTAATTGAACGGACCGCTCGTGATCAGCTCATGYTCCTCSCCCWGAAAGTGGATCCTCAYGAGATTCAGGGTGCGATTGAACCAGATGATGCCCRAAACCGYGACGAGCATGCAGGGGATCGTCAACAGGATTTGCATGCCGATCGACAGTGGAATGGGCARGGTGATCCARYGACGCAGSAARATGGCCAWTCCCTCGATCAGAAAYCCCAYAAWTAACAGCAGCARCCCGRCGCCGATGAGCTTCTTGAAGCTCTCAAGGAGACGATAGGCCTTCCCTCTTGAACTTTCCTGCTTCATGGATGCTCAGCCCTGGAAGCCTACGGCATGGCGAGGATGGTAAGCAAGACGCTGATGCCGTTGGAGATGAAGTGCATCACAATCCCAGGAGTCGTGTTCTGGGTGCGCTGAGCAACGAGCGGCACCATCCAGTTTCTGAGAAGCATGAGGGGCACTGCCCACCACTTGAAGAGATGAAAACAAGCCCACAGAATACCATTGACCAGGAAGGCCCACTTTCCATGCTCCAATTCCTGGCGGGGAAGAATGTAACCGCGCCACCAGATCTCTTCGCAGATGATGTTGAAGATCAACACGATGACCATGAACGGGATATTGGTGAGAGGAATATCCGCATCCGGGGCCGTAAATCCTATCTTCTCAAACACGAATTGGCCGAGCATGTTCAGGAGAAACCCCAACAGGAGAGATAGGAAAAGGAAAATAAGGGTCCACTTCCATGCAGTGCCATCCATGCCCTTGATCCGGAGGCGGTCCTGCGCCGTCTCCCAATGGAGGGACCACCCATCGTTTCGTAGGCCAATGATGGCTGCCAGGATCAGGAGCAGAAATACGGACAGCATTTGCGTGCCGTAGGCAAACTCCTCCGGCATCCCCCATCGCACCAAGATTGGAAAGAGAACATAAAAGGCAAACACTCCGTACAGCCCAGGCAGCAGAAAGAAGAGCAAGGACTGCCAGAGCTTCATGGGTTTGACAACGCCGTTCGTATTCATGATGTTGACTCCTTTGGAACTGAGTCTTGAAATCCAAATCCTTGTATGGATTTCGGCGGCTTGACGGCCTCGAGCGGATCGGCCAGAGCTAGGATCACTCTGCATCCATCAGTCCAGAGATTCCCTTGGGACGATAAATATCAGATAGAGGCCGATAAGGATCACAACGATGCTGAAGATAGTAACGATCAAAGGTACTTCGAACCAACCGCCTATCGTTGAGATCAGCACAATCACGGAGCCAATGCCCCCCATCGCGATCATGATCTTGCCAACGATGTGAAAGGGAATGGGCACAAAACCTGGTTGTCTGCTCATACTGTGGATAGCTCCTGATTACGACCGCCTTCAACGGCGTTCCGTCAGGCGTGTCCGTTGCAAGGCGTTGTCAGGTTTCGTCTCCCCCTCCTTGACGACCTGACGCGGAGAGCCGTGGGACGAAGCGAGGCACCCGTGTGCAGTACGCGCGATATGCCCCGGGGAATCGTGCCTGCAGCTCACGCTCCTCGAGCACAGCCAGAAGGCCGATCAGAGGCATGAACGCCAGCGCCACCACATACGCGGCCAAGTAATTGGTGAACAGCGCCACCGCTGCAACGTTGAGTGACATGGCAACGTACCCCGGGTGACGCATACGCGAGTAGATCCCGCCTGTGATGAGCTTTCCGGCATCCTGATCCGGCATCTCGGGAAGTTCGAGCATCCTCCTCAGCGGGATTTGCCGGAGGATCTGCGCTCTGAGGTATGACGAGATCCCGAAGAGAACAACCGACACAACCACGAGCGGCGCTTTCACCCCGAAGTGCAGTTTGAGAACCGGCTGCCTGATCAGGAAGACCGCGCCCATGATCCCCAGGATGACAGCCACGGTGGCGGCGCGGACAGCAACCGGTCCGGCGCGGCGCAACCGCGGTTCGAACAGGTGGAGAACGAACCTGGAGGCTAACGCCGCTGGAACAGCCATCACAAACACCAGGGCCAAGTAGTACGCGATGGTCTCCATATCTGTATGGCTCCCTCCCCGAGATTCAGCCGGCTGCAGGTCGCAACCTAACGGCCTCGAGTCCAGGTGCCTGACCTTTCTCCTGCACCTGCTGAACACATTATCAACCCCGCTTCATCGAATGCAAATCGCGCCGCTCATCATCGCCGCGGCAGCCCCGTTCGCTGCAAGCGGGGTGGAGCGGCGTATGATTATCGTCGGAAGGGAGGTCATCCAGCGGCCAGGTAAACTTCTTTCATCCGGGATGCATCAGGCGCCGGGCGGGATGAGCTGGTAGCCGAGCTGCCGGAAGTAGGAAGATCCGTCGTACACCGTCCAATCCTCGACGATCTTCCCTTCGGGCATGCGCACAAACCAGGCCTCTCTCCAAACCGCCTCTCGCTTGAAATCCGCATGGGTGCCGCAATACTCCACCAAACTGAAAACCCTGTCCCCGTCTTCGAGAAACAGCACGATGGAGGCTCTTAAATCTGGAAACTGATTCGTCATGAACTCCTGCAGATCCGACTTCGCCTGGTCCTTGGAGGTATCGAAGCCCTGGATCCAATCCTTGGCGAAGGCAACCTCGAGAGTCTGATCGCCCCGGCGTACGCCCACCTTGTATAGACTGCCCCGGGAACCCTGCAAGAAACCCTGCTGGATTTCCTCATAGGTGGCCCAGCGCCGGTGTTCATCCTCCACCCAGAGCAATTCGTCCCCCACCTGGAGCTTCCCCTCGGCAGGGCTGCCGGGGGCGATGAATTGAAGGATGTGCTGGTCCCCTGAGCTGTCCACGCCCAAACCCGTGCCGATGTACGGATTTCCATGCGAGACGTAATCCGGGCTGAAGTACCGGTCATAGGCATCGATCTTCTTCTGATTGACCACCTGCTCGAGGATCTCCTGGATGATCTCGATCTTGGACGGCATCCGTTCCTGACCTCCTGTTGGGTTGGCCAGCGGTTGGAAAAAAAAGCGCCAATAGCATGTCGGCTGTTTGGCCAAACCTGATTTTAGCCCAAAGTTTCTATTTCAACGGATGGATTGACGCGTAACGGGGTCGAGCTGAGGCGCCGGGATTCTGCTTCTCTCATGGTTTCCTGGCCGCCCGATTCTACAAGCCGCCTCGCCTATCGCCCAGCAAACCGGGTCAGCTTCGTTGAGGCGTTAAGGCGCTTGCTTTTGACCTATTCGTTTATTGTAATGAAACGCACCCAGGACTTGCACACAAAGGCATAGCATGCCGGAATAAATGATTATCTTCTGACCTGCTGCCAGAATCCTCAATCCGGAAGTAGTCTCGATATCAGGACCCGCCATCATTACAGCTATGTAGACAGTCAGAAGAAACGCATAAGCAATAAACACCCATGCGTATAAATTCGGGTATGGTTTGCTGGTTAAGATTGCAATGGAATATGAAATTAAAACGATTAAAAGGGCAAAGGAAAGAACGAACACAAATATCAAGTGGATATTTAGATAGAGATCCCAAGGAGTCGACGCGATGCCAACACACGCTATTCCAGCCAGAATGCCGGCTATGGAGCCAATTCGACTCGAGTTCCTTTCCAGTTTTGATTCATTGAAGTAGCTCATTAATATTGAAAAGAAGATGATGAGCACAATTCCAACCAATACCAACGCGGAAGCAAACAACCATAGAGACAGCGTATTAGGTTCTCCAGAATACGTCCGAATCATTCCCAGATCACTGAAGAAATTTTCGAGAAACGAATATCCAACCCGGTCATAATCAAGTGAAGTGCCACCCGGATAAAAAACCATAGCAAGAACATTGAAGAGTGCGTAAATTACAAATCCTACAACACTCCAACGCAGTATCCTTTCCCTTTGTTTACTGGAAACGGTGATCATATAAGCATCCCTCTCACTTCTTGTATACCCTTGCGAAACACCATTCAAGCCACATTGATAGGACTGGCAAGCTGCTTGACGCAACGCGGATGAGCCGCCGCCGGTTTTGTTGCGGGAACTTCTGGACACTCCTATTTCCAGAACTGCGACACCGTCCAATTCGAGCCGCGATAAGGCGGTCGGCCCGATCCACCCGTAATGCGACCATCCTTGCAGAAATAAGGGAATCAGGTGTTTTTGCGCTGGTCAGGTGTGACCAATTTCCTTCCTTCAGATTTGCGCCTGGCAAGCGAAAGCATCAGCAGCACCACGAACCCCGCAATGGACAGCCAAGCAAACCAATCGCCCAGCAGACTGTACGCTGTTTCACGACCTTCCGTGGGCAAGTCGGCATAAACGATGGATTGATCAGTGAGGAAGTAGTTGGACAGAACCAGCGTACGCCCCTGGTAATCAACGGCTATCGTAAGGCTCTCCCTGGCCACTCGAAACATCGCAAAGCCATTTTCGATGGCGTGGAAAGACGTAACGTAGGGCCAGAAATACTCAGCACCTTGAAAATCCCAGGCAGGGACAAGCAGTATGTCTGCACCATTCCTGCCCACTTGGCGTCGGACAATACTCGGGAAAAACATATCACTGCAGATCAAAACAGCGATCTTGCCGTAGGGAGTTTCCAACACCGGCGCTGAATCCTCGCCGCGGACATAAGCCGCTATCTCGCCAGGCACGAGGCCCTGCTTGAGATACTCCGAGAGCAATTCGCCATCCGGCGAGATGAAAATGGCCTTATTCTCATAGGGCAGGCTGCGATTCTCATCCTCGACCTGAAGGCCAATCAACAGGTAGACACCTTCTTGGAGAGCCAGCTCCTGTCCGACTCTCGTCAAGGCAGGCTCGTCTTCGGCAGCAATGAATATCGCACCCTCATGCAGCATAACGATCCTGGCGTCGGCTGCAGCAGCCTGCGGGACATAGGTGTTCAACAAGGAAACGCCAGATTCCAAAACTCCGTCACGAGACGAAGCAGTTACGCCAGCCACGCGTACCGTCGGGGAAGTCGGCCGATCGAGCCCCAGCCCGATGCCACCGAAGCACAGGACAACAATCAGGACGACCAGGAAAAGCGAGACCGGGCGCGCAACTCTGGACCATTCGAATCTGTGTTCCAAGGCTAGGCAAGCCACTGGAGCGAGCCAGACCACGAGAAAGGAAATCCCCCAGATGCCCGTTACAGAGCTGATTTGCGTGATCAACGGAAAATCAGCCTGAGTGAGGGCCAGCACGAAAGCTATGCCCATAAAGGGACTGGACGAACTGAGATATTCAACGGTGACCCAGGAGATTGGAAAGGCTAATGTCGAGAGGATGCCCGGAAGCCGATGGCTGATGAGCCGGTCGACAACAAAAGGCAAAGTCAACAGGGACCCAACTATACCGGCGATCATCCAACAGATCAGCGGTCCTCCCCACATAAAGGCAACGGGCAGGATAATGATTGCCACGGCGAGAATGCTGGAAATCCAGCACAGTAAAAGACCCCAACTCGGTTTGATCGACCGCACCCATGCCATCATGAACACGGGATAGAGCCATGTAAATGTGGGTACAACCCGCAGCCCCAGGGAAAACCGGAGTAACACAAACGCGATCAGCAGTGCGAGGAATGAGAACCACCTGGGTAAACGAAGGCGGACTGAATTCATAATTGCGAACTCCTCCGATAGTGAAAGAATCTGCGCTGCTCTATGGACGCAAGACCTATCCTATACAGAATTGATTTCCCTCTTCCTTCACCACGAGCATGCACTGCGGATAACATTCCTCACAGCATCCTCAATAATAGGCGTGCAATGCTGAAACAAAGCATTCGCGATCCCTTGGTCAATAATCCTATGAGGAACGTTTTCTCGCATGGAATAGAAGAAGAGGAATTTCGCAAACACCCCTCGGATCTCGGCATGCAAAGCATACATCAGCATGCCCATCGGAGCAACTGCAGTGCGCTCCCCTTGCCATGTCGCATTTCGCTACGGCAGCCACGGAACCCCGAAGCGAATGCCGGCCGCCGCCGGGAAGATCTCACCCTCCGGTCTACCCGGACATGGAGGGGGTTGTTGCGCGTTGCTGATGATCAAACCGTTGGTCCGTGGTATGAACCATGATCATACGCGACCGCGATTCTCTCGGAGCGGGCGTGAGGCGTGGGCTCAGGAGTCGGTGCTGAGGTGGGAGATTGAATAGGCACTTCATGGGCCTCCTTTGCCGAAGATCTCGGATCGCTCACGACTGCCAGGACTCCCTACCAGGCCCTTCGCCCACTACGCCGGAAGCGCTGTCTGTTGCGACGTCCTTCACACACCGGAATCCAACGTTGAAATCCAACCAGTTTGGCGGCAGCGCGTTGCGGTAGTACACGCGGTTGCAGGTCGCTCCCGAATGCCATCCTCCCCCGCGGATGACCCGAAACCGGCCCGACTCGGGTCCCCTTGGATTGACCCCAGGGCTTCTAACGTAGTAGTCGGCTGCGTACCAATCCCACACCCACTCCACCACGTTGCCCTGCATATCATACAGCCCGTAGCCGTTCGGCGGGTAACTGCCCACCGCGACTGGGCCGCGCTCGTCCGACCGGGCATAGTTTCCATCCCCGGGTTCGACCGTTTGCCCGTTGG
>DUET01000105.1 GCA_011192015.1 Anaerolineae bacterium | reverse complement strand
TGCCTCCATCGCTGTAGCCAATCACGAAAGCCTGGTCGATGCTCATCGCCTTGCAGAAGCCGATGACATCCTCGCTGATCATGTCGATGTTGAGGTGCAAGTCGCTTGAAACCGTCTCTCCATGCCCCCTGCTGTCTAGAGCGATGGTGTGGAAGTTCTCAAAATGAAGCATCTGATACTTGCTGAACTCCTCCTTGCTGCCTGAATTCCCGTGCAGCAGCAGGAGCACCGGACCGCTGCCATGCTCCCGATAAGCGATCCGGACATCCTTCAGTTCAAGGTATCTGGTTGTGTTGGCGCTCATGCCGGGATCCCGCCTTTCTCTGAATTGCGAAGACGATCCTTGATCAGATCCAAATAAAGCTGTTTTCTGCAGGTATTCCCCTCAAGGCTTTACCATTCCGGCTTCTAACCGCGGAATGGTTCTTTCCGTAGACCTGCAAGAAGCTCCTATCAGGTGTGAACAACCATGCATAGACGGGTCTATGTTTTCACGCCGCCGCGCATTCCACACACCATTTCTGAAGCAGAAGGACAGAAGATGGGACCACACACAGCCCATTGACTTCCAGCCTACTCCAAGATCTCGATGCTGCTGGACCAGAATGTTCTACCCGTGGAGGTCCCATCTTCCGGCCTGAGCTCACCGCTCACGAGCACCCAGTGGTCGTTGTCGATCCCCTCTACGCTCACTGCCGGCCTTCTTGTATCATCCTTCTCGATCATGGCGTCGTACCAGATCTCCAGGGCTTCGTCCTCGCCTCCCGAGATTAATTCAAAGCAGGGACAATCGAGTTCGCCCATCGCCCGCACCCGTCCATAAACCACAATTGGCGAGTCGTACACCGGGTCTGCAAGCAGGTCGGTGACACTCAACGCTCCCTCGGGTACATCCATCCCAAGAATACAGAAACAGCGACACTGGTCAGGATCACCGCAGTGCTCCGAGGCTTCGATCACACAGGGCGCGACATCCACCATTTCCGCTTCTTTCTCAGAAGGCCACAGACATACGGCATCCGTGTATCCCTCGGCCGAGCACAGCGATGCACACGCCTCGAGCGAAAGCCAGTTCTCCTGTGGGGGTGTGGGGCGGGGCTGCCGATACCGGGTGTAGCTCGGCCAATCCATCCAGCCTCTGGAGGGGAAGTTCAACAATAGGAACGGCAGCGACAGCATAACCAAGATGACGGCGTAGATGGCGAAGGTGATGAGAAGCTCTTTCCGATTTTCGGGGCGATTTTTCTTGAGAAAGAACCGCATGGGTGCCTTGATTCCTTTGGACACGAAACCGGGCAGAGGAAGCATGAAAGGAGCGCCGGCACGATACGCCTCGAACTCCTCGCCCCGTTCCCTACTCATCTTGATCTCCTCCCCCAATGCCACACAGACGATGATCAGCGACGAGATCAGCCAGGGTAAGCTGGCGCCGGGATTCTCCCCGCCAAGCGGAATGGGAGCCTGAGCAGCCAGCAGCATCAACCCATAGCTCCAAAGAATCCAGCCAAGGTACTGCGGATGCCGCGAGAATCGATAGAGCCAGATATCGACCGTACCCTTCCTCTGCAGTTTGGAGTAGAACCAGGCCAACATACCGAGAAGGAAAACGAGGAGCCCCAAACCAATCGCCAGGTATGCAACATATGACCTGACATCCAATCGGAGGAGGGCAAATGGATAGACCACAATCATATAGGGGATCATGGCAATGTCGCCCAATTTCATCAGGCCTCCCCAGAAGGGCAGCCACAGAACCCTCAGTATCCCCAACCCGGCGAGGAAAAACATGTACACCGCGAAGTAACCAAAGGTGGGCAGGAAGAAGGCGATCGCACCGAGGGAGGTCAGCCCTCTCTTCTCGGTGATGAACCCCACCGCGATCAAGATGACGATTATTGCCAAGCTCAAACCACCGATCAGTCTCACATGGTTCGAGTTCATGAACTGCTCGATGAGCTCAGGTTCGATGACCGGATGGATGTCCGGAACCTCAAAATTCTCCCGGATGATCTTGTTGAACAACCATGGAGCATAGAGGGTGGCGAAGGTCAGCGCGACGGTAAAGATGATAGCCAAGAGGGTCAGAAGCACGTTGTGGATAGCTTTGTTCTTCATCGTTTCCTGCTTCTTGGATCCTTCTGGATCGAAGGTGTGGAAGCTGCTCCCTGGGTTCCGAATAGGAGCTGCCAACGACCATGCCCAGTCGATTTGTACAATCCATTGTATTCGGAGCATGCGCAGGATCAAGCGATGCGAAGCTGGTTGCGTGGTCGGGGATCGATAGGGCAGGCTGCGCAAGGCAATCGCCAGGCAACCTGCATCCCGAAGTGAAATCTCCTGGAAACCTGGGTTCAGATGAGTTGTTGTTCGCTTGGGTTGTCTGACACGTCAGCAGAAATATCGTTATGCCGATGAGGATTCTACTCGTGGTGATACCTCATAACTCCTGGGTTTTGCTCCCAATCCATGCGTAGCATGGAAAAGCTCCTCAGATCATGGAATTGTCCCTTCCAATATCCAGCTTCCCTTCGTATACCTTCCTCTTGGAAGCCAAGTTTCCTCAAGACCGCGATCGAAGCATCATGGCCCACGTAAGTCAAGGCCACGATACGGTTGAGATGAAAGAAGAACTCATCACCAAAACCATGGTTGATAGCAGCTGTCAATGCTTCAGTCATGAAGCCCTGTCCCCAATAGCTGGGATGAAGATCGTATCCGATCTCGGCCGAGCGATATGCAGAATGCAGATTGTAATAACCGCAGGAGCCAATGAGCTCATCCCTGTGCTCTCTCAAGACAATGCCCCAGCGAATACCCAATCCCTTGCCAAACAAGCCTGAGCGGGTTTCTACAAGATTCTCTGCCTGTTCGACAGCATTCATGGTCTCCATGAGAGTGTATCGGGTAACGATTTCCTTGGAGAAGATATCGAAAACTGCCGGAGCGTCAGATGGACGAAATGCTCGCAGCACCAACCGCTCAGTTTCCAGGACGGGGAATTTCCCTACGCTCCTCATTCTCTTACACGCATGAACGATCACTCCATGACATGCTCGCCTACCATTTCCAAATCATGATCCATCATCTCCATCCGGATGCCAACATGCAACAATACTCTTCTCAATCCACCCAATCCGCACGCAATCATGGAGAAGGATGCAAACGATCCCTTCGAAAAAGCAGATGCCGAGATAACGCGATTATCGATCGGGTTCTCAGCAGCCAGATGGTTACGGCTCCCAATGGAGGAATACGTCAAGGATTCCCAGGTTCTGGAGCAGATCCGTGTCCGTGTGGTTGGTGAGTTCGATATCGATGGCCGCGATGCCATACTCCGATGCCCAATCGATCAATTGGCCTGTATACGCACAACCTAAGTCATAAGGCGGGTAAGGATAGTTGCTGACCTCGGCCACTGCTTCTGCCAGGCTCAGAGAGGCTGCATCAGGAGGCTGCCCACCAGCGAAGATGCCCAGCGCTGCGCTGTGGTAGCTGATCAGGGCTTCAATTTGATGGTCCATAATGAAAGCCATCAGAGCTGTTGTCTCGGGCTCCGAGGACGGGAAGTCGCCGGCCGTGATGGGGAGGTAGCTCCAGCAGCCTTGTGGCGGCCAGCTTGGCTGCCAGAAGGCGGGCCAATTCCGGTTGAGATCAACGTTGTTCTCATTCGCCCGTCCGTGGATCCCATGGCTGCGCGCCTCACCGTCCGGATTGAGAGCGCGCAGGATGTAGAGCGTGATTTCCTCGGGGATCCTTTCCGGTTGATCGCGAAGGATCTCGATCATTTCGTCGGCCAACGCGATCGTGTTCCATTCATAACCCCCATGGATGCCGGCGATGATCATTCGATTCCTAGGACCCGTACCGAATCGGTACACCTCAAGCGGTCGACCCGCAACGGAATGGCCGATGACGACCGGCCCTTCGAAGTAGGGCATGGGGGTTGCGGTCGGGGATGGGGTTGCGGTCGGGGATGGGGTTGCGGTTGGGGAAGGGGTACATGTTGGAGATGGGGTTGCGGTTGGAGAGGGTGTCACGGAAGGTGAGGGCGTCAGGGTCGCCAAGGGTTGCGTGGGCGTTGGAGAGTCAAAGTTCTGTAGTGTTTCCAGAACACCGATTCCTACTTCCACATCGGATCTTGGCAAGGGGAGGGTACAGCTCGTGAACACGAATGCAAGAAGAATGCAAGCCCTGAGTGATTTCAATAGATTCCTCACACGATAATCATTCGCAATCTACAACGATACGATTTCATCCATTCCCTTTGATAAACTGAGTCTGTCCACTTCCAGGAACTGATAACCGATCCCGTTTGGCGAACACAGCGCACATGAGTTTAGCATAATACCGATATTATGGTTCGTCCTGGATCCACTTCCCATCCAAGGCGATCGTCTTCGAAAGAACGCCGATGCTCGTTCCTTTTCACGCCATTCCATCGCTCGCCACTGTTTCAGATCCCTCCGTTCGCTCTTCCCTAGAATTCCTTCACCCAAGGTTCGGACCGATCATGCCCGTCCGAAATCACCGAGGTGTAGAGGGCGTTTGCCGCCGGTGAGAATCCGTTTACGAACGCCTTCACGGCTCCCATTCGCTGCAAACGGTGCAGCCCCTCCGTCATCACAGCTTTTCCCAAACCCCTTTGTTGATGTTCGGGCACGGTCCCCACCGGAGTATAGATGGCCGTACGCGTCACGTCGTCGTACCAGATCGTGCAGAACGAAGCGATCGTGCCATCCGGAGCGACAACGACCAGATCCAAGTCCCGCCGGTACAACGGTTGTCGTTGGATGTTGTGATACCAATCCCAACCTTCATAGTCCTCATCCGGCTCATCCGGATGAAAAGCCCGCCAAGAAGCCCAGCTTCGTGCCGGCAGTTCAGCCTCTTCCCCCAAGGAGCGTACCGAATAACCTGCTGGCAGCTTGACCGCTTCCACACATGATTCAATGCAGCGGTGATGTTGACACTCCACGGCATTGGGACGAGTCACCTTGACAAACCCCCGGCGCCTGAGAATGCCCTGCCGCATCTCATCCTGCGAGTCGGCAAATGCCCATAGCTTGTTCCTTTCAGGATGCACCATCTCCTGCTCGGCTACGTCCAGCATGGCTTCCTCAAGCTCAGGAGTGCGTAATCCAGGATGAATCTGTTGGAACGCTTCACCTCGACTTTCCGGATGAAGCACGGCGGCAATACGATCTTCGTTCTCCCAAATGTGAACGACGTTCTCGACAGGATCACTGATCTGGCAGTTATCGATCATATGCCAGCGCCAATAATCCAACTTGCCCACATGCCAGCTCCGGTGTCGAAGACCGTTCAAATGGAAAACCTCCCGGAGGAAATTCCGGATTCGCCAATAATCCGCTTCGTTCTGGTATTTACGTCGCGTGTAATCCATGTTCTGCAATCTACTCCCATGATGAATGCATATTGGGAATCGCAAATTGTGATGGGTTCAACGCTCTCGACCCGATCCACTCCAAGACTCACAAACGCCATCCCCCAGCAGTGCCTCCCCGGAATTCCCCCCTGGGCAATCCGGGCTACCGCCAGAGAATGGATGGATTCAGCTCATCCGGTCATCAGCGGATTCCGGTATCGATCGCGATATCGAGCCTGAAACTGCCTTGTTGGGTAATTTCGATCTCTTGAGGTAAATCCTCAGCCATATCCAATCCGAGATGGTTGATATCGATCACGTAGGTACCAACAGGTAATTCCGTTCGATAGTTGCCGTTCGCATCAATCTTCAGTCGTATGAACTCCGTCCTACCATCTCTTTCATACACAACGATCTCGCGACCCGCATAGACTTCTGGAGCCGGAGTGGGTTCAGCCTGTCCCTCGCGTACAACGGGCGCGAGAGGTCCAATGGTGACATGACCTTCAAGAATCCCGAACGCTGGAGGGTCAGGCGCACAAGCGAAAAGGCTCGAACCTACCAGAATCAGACAAGCAAGGAAAAGAAGACAACGCTTCATTTTAATCCTCCAGCAGAAACACCCAAGGAGGCGAATGCAGATTTTAATCCAAATCCATGGAGAAATGTGGCGGTCCAGAAGGTTAACCCATGGAAGGAAACTGAACTAGGTAACAGTCAGTCGCTCAGAAGAGTATTGCTCGTAGATCTTCCCTTCGACAATCGCTCTCATCCGATCGAGCGCCTGATGAATTTCGCAAAAGGTCGTATAGAGGGGTGTGATGCCCAATCGAATGTTATCCGGTGGTCGAAAATCCGGTATGACCTGAACAGCCGGGGGAGGGGATTCAATCAGAGCACGACTGATGCGATAGCCTTCCGGATGACGCAAAGAAACGTGGGAGCCTCGCATTTCCGCTTGGCGTGGTGTGCCAAGGATGAACCCGAGGGGAGTCAGCCATTGATCAGCCAGGAAGATCAAATACTCGGTCTGCTGGACGCTCTTCGCCCTGATGCGTTCCATCGTGGCTTCCAGGAGAAGTTCCACGGCTGGTTCCACGGCTTTCATGGCCAGGATGGGGCAAGCGCCTACCCGATAGCGGGAGATGTCATTGGCGGGTTTGAATTCGAGATCAAAGGCAAACGGATCTTCTGCGGCAAACCAACCCCACATCGGCTGGCTCAATTGTGCCTGCAGATCCCGACGCACATAGAGGAAGGCGGGGGATCCAGGACCCCCGTTGAGATATTTGTACGTGCAGCCCACGGCCAGATCTGCATTGCATGCATTCAAATCCACCGGCACCGCCCCGACAGAATGACTCAAATCCCAGAGCATCAAAGCCCCAGCCTTGTGAGCATGCTCGGTCACTCGAGCCATGTCGTACATGAAAGCGCTCTTGAAGGCCACGTGCGTCAAGCTGACCAAGGCCGTTTTGCTGTCGATGGCAGCATCAACGACTTCATCGGCAATGCTGATTCCGTCCGCAGAGGGAATGAGATTCAGATGATGCTTCTTCCCCATGAGTTCGATCAAGCCCTGGAGGATGTAGAGATCGGAGGGGAAATTCAGCACGTCGCTCACAACTCCGGTGCGGTCCGGACGTGCTTTCAGAGCGGCGGCAGCCAATTTGAAGAGATTGATGGAGGTTCCCTCAGTGACAAGGATTTCATCGGCCTGCGCACCGACCAACCTGGCGATTTTCGCACCTAACTCCGTGGGCATGTCGATCCAACCCTCGTTCCAGCCCCGTATCAGTCGCACACCCCATTCATGTTCAATCGCATTGCGCATGAAATCCACGGTTCGTTTGGGAAGACGACCGAGTGAATTCCCATCCAGGTATATCAAGTTGGGGTCATCGATCACAAATTCGTCACGATAAGATGCGAGTTCGTCTCGAGCATCCAATTCGCGCGCATGACTTACATCGGTGTCTTTGAAATCCATGGGTGCCTCTCATGTAGAGGAAGAAATCCAATTCGCGATCAACCATCGCTTTTCTTCAGATAATGGGCTTGATACGTGCCCGTCTGAACGTAGCCCAACTTTGCAGCTAACTTGCACGATTCCGCATTGGCAGCATCCCAGTTCGCCTCCGCATGGTTCTCGATGCTCCATTGGAGCAAACGACTGGCAAGGATCGTGGCCATGCCCTGACGCCGATGATGCTCCGAAACGAAAATACTCACCTCGATCCCCCTGCCGCACACCAGCGACGAATAAGCCGCCCCAACGATCGTGCCGTTCCTCTCGATGTAGAAACCAATCCCTCTCTGGATGAAATCCTCTACCGAATCAAAGACGGAGAGATCCACGAAATGATCCTGGCCCCACATCCGTGCGGCAAACGCGAGGTCCATCTGCCGGACATCTTCACCGAATGGCGATGCCTGGCCAAGACGATCCAGGTGTTCGACAGAGATTCCTGCAGATGAGAAGCTGTAACGTTCGAAGCCGGCCAATCGATCACCATACATCTTCTTCGCGGCCTCAACCCATCCCGGCGATGACGGCATGAACAAGGTGTAGGGGATGATTTCCTCGAGCATCGCATGTCCGCCCGGACTTGCTGGATCTCCTGCGAAGTAGAAGAATGGGCCTATCTCGATCTTGAGCGCGGTTGGATTGGCTTCATCATCAACCCTCGCACTACCCATCTGCCCCTCCAGGACGCAGTCGATGGACATGTCCACGCGGGGAACATGCTTGAAGGCTCTGGCGAGCTTGATGCGGTTGGCTTTGGTCAAAGGGAATTCATGTCTCATGACCGTTCTCCTACGTCTTTCACCGAAGGGAGATGTCATCCATTTTTGGAATCATAATGATCCCATCCAACAGATCAAATCACAAGCTCGAAGCCTGGTTTGAACTCTCCGAGAAACCGACGGGTTGGATGCATTGGGGGTGAGTTGCTCGCTGCACTTAATAGCCGTAATAGGATCTGGCTTTCATCTCCGTTTCAGATTCCAGCTTGTTCGCCCGGTGATTGTATTGATGAATCTCCTCCACGCTTCGAGGCATGATTTGCGCCCAAGTGCACTCCGGAAAAGCGTCTTGGACATCGGAGCCGAAGTATGTACCATCCCTCGGGAGGATACTATCCGTGATTTCATAGCGGCCATCAATTTCCTGAATGCACAGGGCAACTGGCAAGCTGACTCCAGAGCCACGGTTCAGCGCCTCTTGCTCGAGATAGTATTCCTGACACAGCACCCACAAATACACCTTGCCGTCCACCCCTTGCACAGCATCGAGAGGCTCAAAGGCGCAAAACACTTCTCCACCAAATCCTGATATGCCGACATGGTCAACGAGATAGCCTTCAAGCGTGTCGCTCTGCAAAATAGAATCGAAATCCATCGCCGGGCGATCATCCTGTCTTTCGGACTGGCACCCAACGAGCAGAACAAGTGCAAGCAAGGAAATCCACCACGATCTGCCTCTTGCCATAACCACCCCCGGTCAAAGATCCTTCCGTCCTGAAATACTCCCCCACGGATCTGGAATCCTCCCAATCACGAATGCCGAAACCATCATCCCTTGCGATACAGCAGCGCCTTCTTTCAGGATTCACCAGTCTTGAGATGTCCAAGCACAAAGCCGTAAATGGATATCAATAGGAGCGGAATGTGCATCACACCCATCCACCATCCCCAGCGTTCCAATCCAAACCATACGATCATGTTGATCGCGCCGAGAAGCATTCCSAGAAAGCTCGATACACGTAGAACGGCWTTATTGACGGWGGGATGATACAGGGTCAGTACCGCGAGAACGACCGGCGTCATCATGCAGGCTGTCAGGCCGGCYTCGTTGGTRAGCATCCTCACGGCATGGAAATCRGGRGTCATCGTRCTCGCATTCACRGGMGCCAGGAACGCCACCGCTGCCACGGGAACAACCCACCAYCTCCACAGCTGAATCTTGCGSGGYGTGAAATCATTCYTCTGCACGATCGMTTCCCACACCCACAAGATYCCGACCACCAGGAGGAGAACGAGATTTCCCGTCAATACGACAAATCCGTAGTCGTCCGTGTTCGCTGTTGTCTGGAAGATCGCAAGGGCGATATACAGCAGTGCTATGTAGATGTTGAATGCGCGCCGCACGCGATTGCCAAAGAGCAGCAATCCGGCAATCAGCAACACCGGGATCGCTTTCGCCACCGGCATCAGCACGGGGAATGCGTAGATCAAAGGATCTGAGAGAACTTGACCAACCAGATCCATCGAATTCCGTGGATCGAAATCCCTCGAAGCCTGTGAGGGAATGAAGAACAGCAGCAGCAGGATGATATACAACCACCACTTCTGTGTCAGCCTATCCATTCTCCCCTGGCTTCCATGTTCTTTCGGCAACGAACTCATCGAACCCTCCTTGTTCGTTTCTGCGCCCCCAACCGTAAGTCCGGATTGCCCCGTTCAGCACGCCGATTCTCTACCGATATTCTTATGAAGAATCGTTAGAAAGTAAATCACCCTGTTCCATGGATGAACCCCGGAAATCCCTAAACTCCTTCAGTGCAGCGATAGTGATTACATCTGAGACGATGACGGCTGATGTGGGGCTTTAACTCAGGCGCGCTCTTAGCGCCTCGATCAATCGCTCCGTTCCTTCAGCTCCATGGGGGATGGCAAAGCCTGAGGAGAGCATTTGACCCTCCTCCTGCCAAAGAACTTTAACGATGGGACGGCCCCAGATCCACCTTCCGGCATGGGTCGTATCGACTTCGATCTGTTGGATCAACCCGTAAGGTATGCACAAGGGATTGGCAGTCAAGGTCCTCAAGAAGCAGAAAGCCTCTGCATCGAACCAGTACTTCCCACTGCCTCGGGCGAAGAAACCTCGCTTTCGATATCTTCTCCACCATCGTCTGTTAATCACGGTGCCCGCGTAGTAGCCGGGAGATCCTTCCATGGCATATGCCCTTCATGTTGGAATGCAAGTCACACCCGCATTCCGCATCCTGTTTGGAAGTGCAAAGTTAGTCCTGGCCTCTGAAAGGACAGTTGCCAGGACTTCACCTTTTCTGAGTCATCCCAATCCCGATGGGACTCCTTCTCGTCTATGCAGGCACTGCCTGCTCCACCTTGTACAGTTCTTCATCGGCCTGCACCCCCAGTCGTTCGGAGGCGAATTTGATGATCAGGCATGCTACGCCAGCCATGACCCACAAGCAGGCATAGAAGACCACGTTTTCCTGAGTCCCCAGGTAATCTGCGCCGGGAACCTGCGGCAGGAAGAGAAAGGCATCGTGCAGGAAGTGGAAGACCATGCCGACCACCAGGGTGCGCGTTTTAAGAGTCGCATAGGTGAACGCGATCGCCAGGATAAAGACCGAGAGCACGTCCACCCACGCCCAAAGATCGAATCCCTTGATGTGCGCCAAACTGAAGAGCAAGATCTGGATAAGGGCGGCGCGTTTGATGGAGCGCGTGGCCCCGATCAAAACGAGCATGATAATACCGCGATAGAAGAATTCCTCCCACACACCCGGGTTGATGCTGAAGATGGTATGGGATAGGTTGACCGTGCTCCAATCCAACACATATCTGCCCGACAGAAGCGAAGCGATCCAAATCCCCGTCAGGGTACATGCAGCCAGGAGCATTCCCAAAAGCACATGTTTCCACGCGTTTCGCGGCCAATAGAATCCAAGTTTGCGCAGATAGGTTGACAGTCCCACATCCCCGAACGGAAGCTTCAAGATCCTTGGAAAGATCACAAAGCCAAAAAGGGCAGCGATAACGAAGGTGATGATGCTCGCCTGTATCTTGGTGATGCTCATATCGAAGATCATTTCCGCAAGCATGACGAGGATCTGCCCCAGAACGATCGCAACCAGGGCAAGGCCGATGGGTCTGACTGTGTTCTTCATCATTCCGGTGTTTGACATATTCCCTTCCTCCCTTGAATCGACGGAAGTCCCCCAACATGGTGGGCGATCTACACGCTTATCCACTCGGCTCAATTGTCTGACAACAAGTGAATCTCATACGAGGATGCCCTGGCACAACAGAGGGTGATTTCCCATGGATCATTCGATCCTACACCTAAACTACAAACTATCGAACCGTCTGGTTCGATTGTCTTTCACATCCCATGCTGTGCCCCCGCTGGAAATGAATTCACGTATGAGGCTTCGCTTCCTCGAAGAATGGCAAGGTCCTTGATGGACATCTGGGCCACGAACCTCCTCCGCCAAGTCTTGATGGTAGAGTGTCTTCAGCACCTCATTCTTGCACATCGGGAACGTTGACATCGATGCCTGCAATGCTCGAAGCGGATGCGCGTGCTCAACCCATCACACCCAGAAGGATACCAACCACCGGTATGAAATTACCCAAACCGTGCACAAGGATCGGGATCCACGTGTTCCGCCCCCTTTGAATGACGAACGACCAGAGAAATGAATAGGGAAAGAGGATGACTAGTGTCCACAGTTGCCAGATGTGATTCAGCGCCCATATAAAACCGTGGGTGATCCATGCCCGGCTGCCATGCTCACGCTCTTGCCTTGGGAGAAGGTAGCCGCGGAACCAGAATTCCTCACCGAAAATGTTGATCAGCCAGCCAACAAAATAAACAGCAAGAATCCACCACTTCCCCTGAAGCGCGACCCCCATGAAGATTCCGCTCTGCATCCCTTCCGGGTGGCTCGGATTCAATTCGGGAGGGAATTCATCCGGCATCCGAAGGAATGGGATGGAGGATAACTGGGGCCCCAAGAAGTTCACCAACAAGATGGCCACAATGAATGTGCCGAGAAGTGCCAAGAACCAAAGCCACACCCTTCCGCGGATCGAATGCAGTCGAAAACGGGATTTCAGCGTAGGCCAATCCCATGCGTTGCCCTCCAGGTGGTAACCGACCAACGAGGCAACAAGATAGATGGCCATGTATCCTATCCACCATGGAAGGTAGTAATACAGAAACGGGGTGCCGGTTCTTTCAACTGCCCTGGGGATGGCGATGTGGATCATGGCAGCAGCAGCCCCCGCAGGAATCAATGTCAACAGGACCGATAGCTGCCAAGAAATGGGTTTTAGCTTCCCGGTTGATTGAGACACAGTCTCCTCCATATGCCTGTCCTGGAGATCGTCTTTCCGCGGAATGGCCAATCGTCGCCAGTTCGCCTGAGCTCAAATCAGATTAGCCAGCTGCTTCCTGGCCAGCCGCATCAGTTTTCTCCGGCACTTTGAACTTGAACCAGATCGGGAAGATGGTCAGGAAAGAAACGACAGCAGCCACGAAAAAGGGTGCTCTGGGGCTGATCTTCTCCCACATCAACGTGCCCAAATAAGGCGCGGGCAGGGCCAGCAGGCCGATGCTGCCGTAGAAAATGCCATTGAAGGCTCCCAGCTTATCATGCGGAACAACCTTGGATATCAACGAAGAATAGGCCGGTGAAAGCAATCCAACGCCGAGACCGAAGATCACCCAAACCACAACAAAGGGCAGGAAACCGGTCACGTTCAGGAAGATGCTGAACGCCACAAAAATGAAGAAGAAGCCCATGGAGATCGGCACCCGCTCCCCATGCCTATCCGACAATCTCCCAGAGATCATGGGGGTGAAGAGCATTGCGATCGAGAAGACGGACCAGACCATCCCAATCTCTTGAGTGCTCAGACCGCCGATCTGCTCCAGGTACAGAGGTTCGATCTCGCGGGAGAGCGAGTAGGCAGCATCACGGATGCCATCGGTCAGGAAGATCCAGGTGAGGATGCCGCCCCCGGCAATCATGCCCACAAGCATACGGATGCTGAGTTTGAAGGAATTCCAGGACAGATCTTGAGATCCCACAGACCTGGCGGAGGTCATCGTGGTCGCCATCCAGATCCGCAGGCCTGCTGCAAGCGAATACAGGATTGCGGCCACCAGGAACATCAACTTATAACCGTATTGCCCCGCCAGAAAACCACCCAGGGGCGGCCCCACGATGCCGCAGATCTGGTAGATCATGTCTGTGATTCCATAGACTCGCCCCCTGTTCTCCTCTTTGGAATTCTCGGCAATGAAAGCGCCAAAGCTGGGACCGACCATGGCCCTGGGAATTCGACTGATCACCAAGGCCAAAATCAGCCATTGCCACGTTGGAGCCAGCACGATCAAGAAGCTCCCCACGACCCCACCCACACTCCCGATCGCAATGGCCTTCAGTCGACCAATCGAATCCGAGACCCAGCCGCCGAAAACTTGGAGCACCAGAGACACGACAGATAGGATCGTGAAGACAAATCCGATCTCCGTAATGCTTGCGCCCATGTTGCTCAAGTACAGCGGAGTCAACATCATCCCCATATCGCCAGAGATATTCGCCAGGACCATGGCGAGCATGAACCAGCGCAGGATTGGGGTCAGCAAGGGGGCTTCCTTCTGGGTTTCTTCCACAGGGCGTATCCTTGGCGAGTAAATTCAAACAGGCCAATCATTTCGAGCGGAACGATCCCGAATTATAAAGCATGATGGCTGCGGTTATGGAGATCGTTTCTGTTTCGTTGAGGTTTGATTTAAAGGATCGGTACCTCCCAACGTGATGCCTCGTGAAAGGCTTGCCTAAACTCGCAATGAGATTGCGTTCATTCAGGCCAGGGAAGTACCGACCCAGGATAGAGGAAGCGTAGATTGAACGTTGGATGGGATCCTGAAGATGGATTAAACATGACCACATGTTCCCATCCTGATGGTGGATTGACCGAAACAATCCATCATCCCACGATCAGTTATTACATTTCACCTCGCATTCACTGGATGGTAAACCCACATGGATGAACTCGGGGGTTGAAAGGCCCATCCTCGCCCTCCGCTACTTACGCTCGATCGAACTACCGCCTGACGTGTGCGTCGTACCCAGCGTGGGATCACCCAAGTAATAGACCGTTGACCCTCCGCTGGCTTCCACGTCCAGCCGCCCATGGGTGAGAACAGTTGTCTGACTGGCTCCACTCAAGTCTATGTTGGCATTAGTAACAGGGAAATTCTCCAGATCGACCACGCTGCTGCCCGAGGCGTGGATGATCACATCCTCGGCTGAGCCGGTCAACGTAAGTCGGCTGCTGCCCGAGACTTCAATGCTGGCATCGCCGGCTTCGATATCACCGCTCAGCGAACTGGCACCGGATACATTCACATCCAATGCGTGTGTGGAACTGAAACCGGTGATCGTCCCGCTGCTCGTGCCGCTGATGGACACACCGGACAAAGAAGGCATGGTGACCACGGCTTCCAGCGTGACTCTTCTGAAGTTATAGTTCTGATCGAGTTCGAGGCCGATCCTGAGGATGTCATCTTCCTGGACCACCTCAAGGTATTGCTCCAGATTGTCGTCGACACGAACGACGACGCTGAAGGATTCACCCTGGCGGATGTCGACGTTGAACGCAAAGCCTGCTGCTACCCTGTCGAAATCCGTGAAGTCATACTCAAGGGTGATCACATCGCCCGAACCCCTCAGGGACAACCCGCTGCTGATGGAACAACCAGTCATCAAGCCGATCAGAACGAGCCCGAATAAATAATGATGAAGCTTGTGTTTCATTTCTTGTCTCCTAACGTACGGTTTGTTTGATTTGGTTATACGTTGTTCTTGTTTCGTTCTGCAGAACGTCTTGTATGTCCATGAAGATGATACCAGCCGGCTGACGTTGATGGACCACCTGTTAGTCGCTATTCGAATCCTTCTGCTTCATCGACCGAAACCGGTTGTGGTTGATTTCCACGACTCTCTCAGATAACCGCCTGTGTTTCTGCAACCATGGTTGTTCTGCCAGATTATTCTCCACCTCCCGAGAGCATCGCCAAAGCATAGAGATACGTTGCATTGGGATCAAAGCCGTAGGATGCCAGGATTTCGTAGGTCAGGGGGTAGTGCATCGGCAGATATCGCCCCAGCTCTGGATCGTTGGGAAAGGTGTTGAAATACGAACCGGATACCGTGCCTTCAAGATGTGTGTTTCCCAGGATCCACCGGATGGTCTCGCCGAAGCAGTTCGAGGATTGACCCGAAGGCGTTCCGACCAGGGTCGCCCCGGCGAGGTAAAAGTGCCGGGCCATCGTGAAACCGGAGCTGAAGGTCTCAGGGGAGACCAGGACCAGGATACTCTGCGGGCGATAGTAGCCTGCATAAGCTCCGGATTCGAACTCGGCATAGAAGGTGGAAGACCGATTCAACCACCTTTCCAGGAAAGCTGGAATGTCCGATTGCTGGAAGAGTTGTTCGACCTTGTCCACATCGTCGGTGAAATCATCGTCGAAGTTGTAATCGCCCACGATCAGGGGCACTGCCCGCCCTTCGTTGTAGTCCTCGATCGACAAGTTGGTGCAATTGTTCAGGAGGAGTTCGGAAATTCTTCGAATCTCACCTCCTCCTGCGACCGGCGAGTAGGTTTTTACGGCCAGGAAATCTTCTCGATCGTAGAGGTAATAGAGCAGGATGTCGGACATCAAGGAAAGCCCGCCTTGGTTTTCCCGCAGATCGATGATGAGCGTCTCGGTCTGCGCTTCCTTCATCTCCACGACCAGTTCCCTGAAGATCTCGGTCGCGGAGGGGATCCTGGCGCGCGCTTGTTCAGTCGTCGGTTGAGAGCCCGACAGCGCCCAGAGCTCGTACGCCTCGCGGTAGTGCGACATCTGGAGGATACGCAGGTAGGCGGTCTTCCTCTCGTCATCTACAAAGTCGTAAGGAAAACCCGATGTGCTCGATGGGGTTAAGTGGATCTGCGACTCAGGCTCGTGCAAACGCGTCATGACCACAGGCAAGGCAAAGGAAAGTTCCTCGATCTCACCGCTTGGAAGCCGCAGCTCGACGCGGACCTCATGCGGGTCCCGCCATTCCGGAAGCAGATCCTGCATGTAGGGCCCATACCATAGAGACTGGACCGCGAGAAGCTGGAGAATCTGGTACTGGTTTTCCGTGCCCTGCAACCGCTCCTGACGTTCGCGGAGTTCGGCCAGCGGCACCCCCTCGACCGACACCAGTAGAGCCCCGATGAGATCGACATCATCTTCGTCGGGGACGCCGGACACGTAGAGGGATTCTTCCACGATGTCAAACCGAAGGGGCACGCCGCCGGGGTAGGAATCGTTCACTCGATATGCGTCCCAGATCACCGTGTGTGCATCACCAACGGCAGCGATGAAGGGACGGAGCAGCCTCACGAACTCCTCTTTGGTCATCCCCTCTGCGGGGATGGCATTCACCAGCTGCTGCAATCGTCGGTGGAAGGCGATCTTGCCCCCTCCACGGATGTAGGGATCGGGATGGGTGTCCTCCAGGATGGTCGCCAACTGCCGGGCATCCTCGATCAGTTGCTCCCGGCTGTAGTAGCCTGGGCGTGTCGTTGGCGTTGCTGTCCCAAGCGTTTGCATGGTTGAAGTGGTGAGGGATGGCTCAGTCCCAACATCGGTGATGGAAGAGGAGATGCTTTCTCCACAAGCCGAAGTTCCCAGCATCAGGATCAGCAGAACAAACAAGGTGATTCTCTTGAGATTGATCATCCAACACCCCCGTGCTTCGAAGTGCTTCCACGATGTGGCAGCACATTCCACTCCATGCTTTCGACTGCGCTAGAACCCAGGAAACCGGATCATCAGAACCGCCCAAACCATCGCCGGACGGTGCGCTTGTATGCGAGATAATCCTCTCCGAACAGCTCCTCCAGCTGACGTTCCTCCTGAGGGATCATGCGGAAGGCGAAGAACAACCAGAGAAGCATGAGCCCGATAAGAACCGCTGGACTTCCGTAGAAAACAATCCACCCAAACCAGGCGATCAGACCGGAGATGTACATGGGATTCCGAGAGAATTTATAGAGCCCGCCGTAGACAAGATGGGGTGGTGAGAAACCGACCTTTACGGAAGTGCGGTAACTCCTGAAGTGGAAATAGAGACAATAGGCATACAACGTAATACCGACGACGATGAAGGGAAGACCGGTTAGATTCCAAGGTCCGGGGGATTGTTGAGACCAGCCGAATCGAATCCCTATTTTAGAAACCGCCCATGGCAGCAGAACTTGGATGATACATACAATCACGGCCCAAACGAGAGGAATCGCCCACCTCGGCAGGAGTAGATCACGGTTTTCATTGCGTTTCGTTCGTTCAGCCTTCATGTTCTAAACCTCATGTGTTGAGAGTCTGAGAACTAATTTTCAGCATCCTAAGCCGCTGGTTCCTTGGGCATGGAGTCCTCTCCCGGCTCAGGAAGACCTTGCTCCCGATGCTTTGCCGAAAGGACTCCGTAATTGAAGAGCTTGAAGACGTCTGCGGCTAGATCCTGTTCATCCTCATAGAGATTGAGGATTCGTTCGTCATGTTGCATGCTGTTCAGCAGGTTGAATGAAGCCATCAGGACTTCCAGCCGAATGTCCGCCCGGATGTCCCCGTTTTGTTGCCCTCTAACGAGGAGTTGCATCACTCGCTGCAGAGCGTGGCTCATATCGATCTCTAAAGGGATCAGATCCCTGAAGAACTCAGGGCCCGGACGAGTGGAAAGATCCTTTTTGATGGACAGTATTTTCTTCAGTTGTTCGGGGAA
>DUET01000104.1 GCA_011192015.1 Anaerolineae bacterium | reverse complement strand
GGAATACTCCAGGACGCAGCTGCAAGCCGCGCTGCAGGACATCGCTGCGCGCTACGACGAGCCGCCCATCCCGCCCCGGCCGATCCCCGGCACGCCCTCCTTCCGGCCTGGCGAGCCGGGTCGAGTGCTCAGCCTGGAGCGGAGCATCGAACTGGTGGGCGAGATCCTGAACAGCCCCGTCAACCGGCGCGTCGTGTTGCCGGTGATCAACACGCAGCCATCTGCGGCGGGCATGGACATTCTCGAGACGCTGCTCAAGCAGAACGTCGACGTGGCCAACTTCGACGGGCTGGTTGTGATGTACGTGCAGGACCTGCGCAACGGCAACGAGATGCATTTCTCCTACTACCGCAACTCGGACGTCTCCTCCGATCCGGACATCGCCTTCACGGCCGCCTCGATCATCAAGATCGGCATCATGGCCAGCTACTACCGCTACTACGACGAGCCCCTCGACGACGAGGCAGCGACGTGGATGTGGGAGATGATCACCGAATCCGAGAATGGTCCGGCGGATAGGTTGATGGAAAAGCTGGATGAGGATCAAGGACCCCTGATGGTGACCGAAACGCTCCAGGATTTGGGTCTTGAGAGCACATTCCTTACCGGCTATTTCTACCCGGGTGCGCCGCTGCTCCAGATCATGCAGACGCCCGCCAACCAGCGCTTCGACATCAACACCCGTCCCGACATCTACAACCAGACCACGGCCTCCGAAATCGGCATGCTCCTGAGCGATATTTACGCCTGCGCGCATGGAGAGGGCACGCTCATCGCCGCCTTCCCCGAGCTGATCACGGCCAATGAATGCCAGAACATGCTCGATTATCTCTCCTCGAACAACATCGGCATCCTCATCGAAGCCGGTGTGCCGGAGGGGACGCGCGTGGCGCACAAACACGGCTGGACGAGTTCGCCGATGGAGACGCTCGGCGATGCCGGCATCGTCTTCACCCCCGGCGGAGACTACGTGTTCTCGCTCTTCTTCTGGGATGAAAACGAGATGATCTGGCAGCCCACATCGCGGCTCTTCTCCGACATGGCGCGCGCGGTGTACAACTTCTTCAATCCTCCATCCATGGGAGGGTAGCCGGCGGATCGTGGGTGCCCCTGGTGTTTGTGTATCGGTAAGCCGCCATGAGGTTTGTGGCGGTTTGCGTTGTGGGCGCGCTGCGGCGGGACAACCATGCGGGCGCGTTTTGATAGAATGAGCATGCAGACGGTGATGCGGTTGCCGCTTCCGCAGGGGGGAAGTTTGTTGTTCGGGGATAGGAGACTTTGCACTTTCAAGACAAGGTCGGCAACGGTACGATCACACCGTGGAGGATGTCTATGGCCAAGGGCCGTATCGAAATCAATGAAGCCCTGTGCAAGGGATGCACGCTTTGCACGCTGAATTGTCCGAAGGAAATCTTACACATGGCGCAGGACCGCTTCAACGCCAAGGGTTATCGTCCTGTTGAAATCATCGATCCGGAGGGTCAGTGCACGGGTTGTTCCATCTGTGCAATCATCTGTCCTGAAGCTGCGATCACCGTCTTCCGCATGGTCAAGGCGAAGGATCGCGTCGCTGAGAAAGTTTGATCCAGTGAAGGAGCCCCATTGTGGCTAAGGAATTACTCAAGGGAAACGTCGCTTTTGCAGAAGCGGCGATTCGAGCGGGCTGCGAAGCCTATTTTGGATACCCGATCACGCCGCAGACCGAGGCGCTGGAGCACATGTCCAAGCGCATGCCGGAGCTGGGGCGTGTCTTCCTGCAGGCTGAAAGCGAAGTCGCAGCCATCAACATGGTGTATGGCGCAGCCTGCACCGGGGTTCGCGTGATGACGTCCTCCTCGAGCCCGGGGATCAGCTTGATGATGGAAGGCATTTCCTACATCGCCGGGTCGGAGATCCCCGTGGTGATCATCAACGTCATGCGCGGCGGTCCGGGGTTGGGCAACATCGCCCCCTCGCAGGGAGACTACAACCAGATGGTGAAGGGCGGTGGGCATGGGGATTTCCAGCCCATCGTGCTGGCGCCTGCCACCATCCAGGAGTTCATCGACCTGACGGTGGAGGCGTTCGATCTGGCGGAGAAGTACCGCACGATCGTCGCCCTGCTCGCCGACGGCAGCATCGGGCAGATGATGGAGCCTGCGGAACTGCCGCCCATGCGTCCGGTGCGTAAATTTAAAGATCGTCCTTCCTGGGCGCTCACGGGCGCCAAGGGGCGCGATCCCAACATCATCTCCTCCATCTACATCGATCCCGTGGAAGAGGAGAAGCTCAACCTGAAACTGATGAAGATCAAGGAAGAGATCATCGCCAACGAGGTTCGCTACCGCGATCTGATGCTCGAAGATGCCGAGATCGCGGTTGTGGCCTTCGGCACGGCGGGGCGCATCGCCCAATCAGCCATCAAGACGGCGCGTGAGGAGGGCATCAAGGTCGGACTGCTGCGGCCGATTTCGCTCTTCCCGTTCCCGTACGAACGCGTGAAGCAGGTGGCGGATCAGGTGAAGGCCATCCTGGTCGTCGAGATGAACGGAGGCCAGATGGTGGAGGATGTGCGCCTGGGCGCGGAGGGCAGGGCTCCTGTGACCTTCTACGGTCGCATGGGAGGCGTGGTCCCCATGCCGGATGAGGTTCTGGAGGAAATCCAGAAGCTCCATGCGAAACTCAAGGGTGGGAGCTAGGAGCGGAGTGCGAGTGATGGAAAAAACGAAGATGGTCGAATCACAGATCTACACCAAGCCGGAATCGCTGACGGAGATCGGGACGCACTACTGCCCCGGCTGCACGCACGGCATCGCACACCGCCTGATTGCCGAAGTCATCGACGAGATGGGCGTTCGGGAGAACACCATCGGCATCGCTCCCGTGGGATGCTCGGTGTTCGCCTACAACTATTTCAACATGGATTTCGCCGAGGCCGCGCATGGCCGGGCGCCTGCCATGGCGACGGGGATCAAGCGCGTGAATCCGGATAAGATCGTCTTCACCTATCAGGGCGACGGCGATCTGGCATCGATTGGTGCGGCGGAGATCCTGCATGCCGCCGGCAGGGGCGAACACATCACCGTGATCTTCATCAACAACGCCATCTACGGCATGACCGGAGGGCAGATGGCGCCGACGACGCTGCCGGGGCAGCGCACGACATCATCCCCCATGGGGCGCGACATCGAGCTGCATGGATTTCCGATGAAGATGTGTGAAATCCTCTCCCAGACCGATGGAGCGGCTTACATCGTGAGGCGCAGCCTGCACGACGTGGCCAACATTCGCAAAGCGAAGAAGGCCCTGCGTAACGCCTTTGAAGCGCAGCAGCAGGGCCTGGGTTTCTCGATGGTGGAGCTGCTGTCCAGTTGCCCGACCAACTGGGGGATCACGCCTGAAGATGCCTTGAAATGGATCGAATCCCACATGGTCCCCATGTACCCGCTCGGGGATTACAAGGTCCACTCCGCGCTGAGCGTGAAGTGAGAACGCTGAGGGAGCGCGTCATGCAAACAGAAATCATCATTTCGGGCTTCGGAGGGCAGGGAGCGCTTTTCATCGGGCAGCTGCTGGCCTACACAGGCCTCGATCTCAAGAAGCATGTAACATGGTTCCCCTCCTATGGTCCGGAAATGCGCGGAGGAACGGCCCACTGCACGGTCATCATCAGCGAGGATGAGATCGGAGCTCCGGTGGTCAGCAGGCCGCGCGTGGCCATCGTCATGAACCTGCCTTCTCTGGATAAGTACGAACCCCTCGTGCTGCCGGGCGGGGTGCTGGTGATCAACACCTCCCTGGTGGATCGGCAGGCGGAACGAACGGACATCGACGTCGTGTACGTGCCGGCGAACGAGATTGCCGAGGAGTTGGGCGAGAAGCGGTTGGCCAACATGGTCCTGCTGGGCGCATTCCTCACGAAGATGCCGATCATCTCCCTGGACGAGATTGCCGAATCCCTGGGCAAGCACATTCCCGAACACCGGCGCAATCTTCTGGAGGCGAATCTTGTGGCCATGAAGCGCGGTTCGGCGCTGGTTACCGCCTAAACCATCAGCATTGGGAGCCGGGCAGGAAGCAACAACAACCGGAGTCTAATTAAAGAATAACGCTGGAGACGAGATACGGTCTCTGGCGTTGTGATTCGGGTTGTGTGTGTTTGGGGTTCAGGTCAAGTTATGCCCACACACGGGGCATTTGCGCTCCCGTTGACTGACCACGTTGCCGCAGTTGGGGCAGGCGGTGGGATGTTCCGGACCGAGCGGCGCTCCACAGGAGACGCAGTTCGATTCGCCCACCGGATTGGCGGTGTCGCAGTGTGCGCACGTGATGCGGCGCAGTCGTTCCGACAGTTCGTAGGAAGCTCCCAGGCTGTCGGCGGCCCGTTCGAGCGTCTGCCAGATGCGGGCCGTGAGCTGCAGGGAGGCGATGTCCTGGGCGACGTCGTCGAGGCGGCCGATGAGGGAGAAGGGATTGCGTAGGGCGGCCAGGGCGGTGACTCCCAGGCTGGCAGCGACGCCCAGCCACTGCTGCTGGCCGAGACGCACGAGCACACCATCCTCGACGCGCGAGAGATGGATGGAGAGGGCCGTACGCCMACCCGAACGTGGAGCGATGACGCTCGCCACCTGAACGACGATATTTCCCCCGCGGCCCACCCTCTGCGCGTGCAGATTGCCTTGATTCAGCTCGGCCACCATGGCGTTGGCCAGGTCGTCAGGCGTGATGGGCCCATGGAATACGCGTTGATGGAGTTCCGTTTCCACTTCTCTTCTCGGATTTCAAGATGGCATGTAGTATAATCTGCGGTCGATCGAAGGGCAACCGATGAAACGAATGGTGTGGGTACTCTTTCTGATAGGAACTGCAGCTGCGTTGTTGGCGTTCGCGCCGCGCGCCGGCGCGACTCACAGCGATAAAGCCGCGCTGCAGATCACGGTTACAGGCACACCGACGGGCCCCATCGTCACCATCCTAGACCAGGTCAACGTCCGATTAGGACCGTCGGTGGAATACGATAAGATCGGCGTGCTTACCGCCGGGCAGTGGGCGCCGGCGGTAGGGCGGTCTGCGGGCGGGGAATGGATCCAGATCATCTACCCCGGAGCTCCGGACAATCTGGCGTGGGTGTATACGATCCTGGTTCGTGTGGAGCCCCCGTCCGCCTCTCTGCCCATCGTCGAACCTCCACCGATGCCGACGCCTCGCATCACGGCCACCATCGATCCCACGCTGGCGGCCCAGTTCATCGACCTGGCGCCCGTCACCACGCGTCTGCCCACGTATACGCCGGCAGCGCCCCTGATCCAGGCCACGCTGGCGACTGAGGACGTCTCGCAATCGGGAGGCTTCCCACCGATGCTGGCCATTCTCGGCTTGTTCGTGGTGGGGCTCTTTGGCACGACGATCTCGATCCTGCGAGGGCGTTAGATCCCTGGGATCCCGACCGGCATCCCTCATCGATTTCCATCCCGAAAGCGTCCATCGAACGCAGGGCTTGACGGAAATGCTCCGTCTGTCCATGGGTCGAAGGGATTCGAGTGGATTGGAACGGGAACGGAGCGCTTTGTGTGCGCCGCTCAAGCGCGGTGGTCCTGCAAGGGGGATTGAATCATCCCGAAATCTTCGGGCGATGCCCTTATCTTGACTTTCACTCTGCGCAAAGTATAATTCACGAACGTTGATCAAAACCGAAGACGAACCAGGCGAGGGGGTCGCGAGGCCATCCTTCGGCCCTCGGAAGTCTCCTGAGTGTTGCGATCGCTGAAGACCAGAGAAGCCGCCGTTCGAGTGGCTTCGATGCCCGTTTGAGGCACTTTCTCCTTACAGCGAAGATGTTCAAACCAAAATCCAATGGTTTGAGTGGAGTCATGTTTCATCCAACTGGAAGGCGCCACGCGAATGCCTGAAACGCTAGACAACCCGGAAGTCCCCGTCCCAGAAGAACTGAAAGGCCAAGTGAAGATCACAACCCTGGATAGGATCTACAATTGGGGCCGGCGTTCGTCGGTCTGGCCCATGATGTTCGGCCTGGCCTGCTGCGGCATCGAGATGATCGCCGCTGCGGCGAGCCGCTATGATCTGGCGCGCTTCGGCATGGAGATCATGCGGCCCAGCCCCCGGCAGACGGACCTGATCATCGTTTCAGGCACGGTCACCAAGAAGATGCTTCCGCAGATCATACGGCTCTACAACCAGATGCCCGAGCCCAAGTACGTCGTGGCCATGGGAGCCTGCGCCTGCGGAGGAGGACCGTTCAAGGAAGGATATTCCGTCGTTTCCGGGATCGATAAATTCCTTCCCGTAGATGTCTATATCCCGGGATGTCCACCGACGCCGCAGGCCCTCCTGCATGGTTTGATCACCCTTCAGAAGAAGATCGATAAGCAATCGATTCGCAAGGTCAAGTGGTATCAGAAGCACGAATCGCGAGAGGTGCCGGTACCCCTCTTGGGGCCCGACCTGATCGATCCGCGCGACTTCCCCGAACTTGAGGAGTGCGAGCCTTCTGAATCCTAGGGCGAAATGCAATCCGGAGCGGAGGGCGCCTGCGTCATCCAAGGAACTGGACACGGCATGAGTGAACCAAGCAAGCAGATCATCCATGATGCGGTCGAAACGCTGACCTCTCGCTTTACGGATTCTGTGAAACCCGATGAACGCCAGGGATACTCGGGTCTGCTGGTCGATCCGCAGAAGCTCGTGGAGTTCGCCACGGTACTTCGCGATGAACTGGGCTACGACTACCTCTCCTCCGTCACCGGAGTGGATTACCTGCCGGACGGCATGATGGAAGTGGTCTACCACGCCTACCGCACTGCGGGAGGCGCGGCGTTGGTCTTCAAGGCGCAGACACCCAGGGAAGATGCCGTCGTTCCATCCCTGGTGCCCATCTATCCGGGAGCCGATTTACAGGAGCGCGAGGCGTGGGATTTGTTCGGTATCCACTTTGCGGAGCATCCCGACCTGCGGCGTATTCTCACGTGGGAGGGTTTCCACGGCCATCCCCTGCGTAAGGATTGGAAAGAGGCCTATTTCGAGGAGGATGCCAAACCCTTCGACATCCGCTGGCCTGATGGCAAGGCGATTCGGGTGGAGGATTCAACGCAATACCGGAAGAACGTATCCTACCCATCGGAGTTCACGCTCGATGGCTGGGTTCCCGAGGGTGATACGCTGCTCTATGCTGGCATGGGCGATGTCCAGGCATCCGATGGGAATGGCGACGACATCGCTACCGACACCATCATCGTCAATCTCGGTCCACAGCATCCCTCCACGCATGGCGTCTTCCGCATGGTGGCCGAGTTGGACGGCGAGACCATCGTGGACCTGAAGCCCGTGATGGGTTATCTGCACCGCAATCATGAGAAGATCGGGGAGCGCAACACCTTCCTCATGAACATGCCCTTCACAGACCGCTTGGACTACATCTGCTCGATGGGCAACAATTTCGGTTACGCGCTGGCAGTCGAACAGCTCATGGGCATCCGTCCCCCCGAGCGCGCCGAATACATCCGTGTGATGATGGCGGAGCTCACACGCATTCTCAACCATATCTGGGCGATCGGGTTCCTGCTGAACGATCTGGGAGCTTATTTCACGCCCGCGCTGTATGTGATCAAGGAGCGCGAGTTGATCCTCGACATCTTCGAAGCTGTCTCCGGTTCGAGGATGATGTGCAATTACTTCCGCTTCGGCGGCGTGGCGCGGGATCTTCCGGAAGGCGTGATCGAGAAGGTGCACGATCTGGTGTACGAAAGGCTTCCGAGGCACCTGGATGAGCTGGATGCCTACCTGGTCCAGAACGAGATCGTGCGGGCTCGGCTCATCGATGTTGGGGTGCTTCCAGCAGAGCAGGCGATTGCCTACTCGGCTGCCGGCCCTGTGTTGCGTGCCTCAGGCGTTCCCTATGATGTGCGCAGAGCCGATCCCTACTCGATCTACGATCGCTTCGACTTCGATGTCGCCATGCGCCCCAATGGCGATTCGTACGATCGTTTCCTGATCCGTCTGGATGAAGCGCACCAAAGCTTGCGCATCCTGCGGCAGGTGCTGCGGGACATTCCGGAGGGAGAGATCCAAACCGGCAAGCCGCGCCACCAGGTGCGCGTCCCGGCAGGCGAATCTTACGGGCGGGTCGAGAACCCGAAGGGCGAGCTGGGCTACTACGTGGTCTCCAATGGAACACCCAATCCATGGCGTTACCATGTACGGGCGACATCCTTCATCAACCTGAGTGCCCTGGGGGAGATGTGTAAGGGGCATAAAGTCGCGGATGTCGTCGCGATCCTGGGATCGCTCGACATCGTCCTGGGGGAAGTCGATCGCTGACCGGCGGTCCGTTCAAGCATAGAGGCAATGGGAGCACGAGCATGTATGGCTGGGGAATCCTCAAAGGACTAGGAGTTACGCTCAAACACTTTGTCGAGACCTTCTGGGACGACTTGCGCTGGTTGGGCAAGCGCTACTTCAATGAGGAAGCTCTAGCCGTGCGTCAGGGGACCAAGGCGCGAGGTATCTTCACGGTGCAGTATCCCGAGGAAAAGCTCACGCTGCCCGAGGAATTCCGCACCATTCCCTTCCTGGTGTACGAACTCGATGAGCATGGAGAGAAGCAATACCGCTGTACGGCTTGCGGGATCTGCTCGAAGGTCTGCCCGCCACAGTGCATCTGGATCCAGCGTTCGACCGATCCGGAAACCGGACGCCCGGTCCCGTCTCCGATCGAGTTCTCCATCGACATCGACATGTGCATGAATTGCGGTTTCTGTGCCGAATTCTGCCCCTTTGACGCCATCAAGATGGATCATGACTTCGAGCTATCGTCCTACGATCGTCAAGCAACACATATCTACAACAAGGAGCAACTTTCGAAACCGGTCTCGTATTATGCTTCCATTCGACCGACCAACTACGCTCGTGAAGAGGAAGCTCGTGCCGCAAAAGCGAAATCCAAGGCGGAAAAGGCGACTGGATAGAACATGGTGAAGCCAACTGCAGGTTGGGGCTACAACGCGGATACCGAGATCCTGTTCCCCATGCGCGTGGCGCCTAAACTGCGCAACGCCCGGGGACCGGCCTGGAGAGATCTCGTCGATCGGGTTGTGAAGGAACCGGAAGCCTCGCTGGCTCATCTGGGCTTCACGCTGCTGTTCGTCCGGCTCAGCGGTTGTCTTACGTGCCATACGGATTCCTATCGCGCCATGCGAGGTTGTACGGCCTGTTCGATCCACGCCATCCGGCGTTTTCGAGGCGACGACAGGGACCTGATCGCGCTTTACGAGCGCGCCAGGTCAGAAGTTGAGGAGTATCTGAGGGTGAACAGCGTTTCACCGCAAGAAGGGGTATCCAAGATTTTGGGAGATAGGATATGAGTAAAAAACAAGGTGTGGTCAAACCCGAGGCGGTAATGGAGGCGTTGAGCAAGGTTCAGGATCCGGAATTAAAGAAGGATCTGGTCTCTCTAGGGATGATCAAGGATTTGACCGTGGAGGGATCGAAGGTCTCTCTGCGAGTCGAACTCACCACGCCGGCCTGCCCGTTGCGGGAGAAGATCGAGCGTGATGTGCGCGAGGCCGTGCTAGGCGTGCAGGGCGTGGAAGAGGCGGACGTGCAGATGGGTTCGCGGGTGCCGCGCGGCAGTATGGGACCACAAAACCTGAACGCCGATCTGCACAATGTGATCGCCGTGGCATCGGGAAAGGGCGGTGTAGGGAAGACGACCGTGGCGGTGAACATCGCCGTCGCCCTGGCGCGCAGCGGCGCCTGTGTGGGATTGCTGGATGCCGACATCTACGGCCCCAATGTCCCCACGATGCTCGGATTGGATCAGCTGCCGCCCGCGCGTGAGAAGAAGCTCGTGCCGGCGGAAGTGCATGGCGTGAAGGTGATGTCGATTGCCTTCCTCGTCCAACCGGGCCAACCGCTCATCTGGCGCGGCCCCATGCTGCATTCCGTCATTCAGCAGTTCATCACCGATGTGGATTGGGGGGAACTGGATTATCTGATCGTCGATCTGCCCCCGGGAACGGGGGATGCGCCCTTGAGCCTGGCGCAATCGGTTCCCCTTGTCGGTGCGGTCATTGTCACCATTCCGGCGAAGGTCTCGATCGATGATGCACGCCGCGGCTTGGAGATGTTTCGCTCCATCCAGGTGCCGATCTTGGGCGTGGTCGAAAACATGAGCTTCCTGGAAATGCCGGATGGCAGTCAGGTGGATGTCTTCGGCAAGGGGGGAGGCGAGACGCTCGCCAGCGAAGCCGGAGTGCCGTTCCTGGGCTCGATCCCCCTGGATCCGCATGTTCGGCAAGCCGGGGATGGGGGCGTTCCGGCGATCATCGCTCACCCGGAATCGGGGGTCAGCGAGGCGTTGACGTCCGTCGCCGAGCAGGTCGCCGCGAAAGTCAGCATGCATGTTCTGCTCCAGGACGACAACGGCGGGATGAAAGCAGCCGGCTGAGGCATCTCAAGGAGCATCGCTCCAGGATCGCCGAAGCGCGTGCTGAAGCTTTGAAAACTGGTGAGCACACGTTCGAAAACCAACAGCCACGAGGTAATCAAAGGAGGCCGCGCGAGTGCCGGCCTCCTTGTACATGACCGGCGTGGGGATCAACTCCACGAAGGATTGTGGTACAGTAAGCCTTGAACTCTGAGGTGAGCAATGTCGAAACAGAAATCGAATTCGAAAACCTTAGCCATTCGCTTTCAGAAGCTCGGGAAGCTGTATTACTTCGATGCTGGTGAGATACAGGATCTGAAGCCGGATGATCATGTGATTGTGATGACCAGCAAAGGCCGCGAATTGGGGCAGGTGGCGGGCTATGCGGAATCGACGCCGGACGAGCCGAAGGGCGGTTGGAAGCCGATCGAGCGTCGCGCGACGGCGCAGGAATTGGTCATGGCGAGATTGTGGCAGCAGAAGGAACTGGACGCAATGATCAGCTGCCGTGAGAAGGCTGCCGAACTGGGCATCGCCAATCTGAAGATCGTAGCCGCTGAGTACAGCTATGATGGATCCCGCTTGACCTTCCTCTGCGCCAGCGAAGGCGATGAAAAGGCGAACATCAAAAAGCTGCGTTCCGCCATGGGGCGGATGCAGCGCAAGGCGCGTGTCGAGATTCGCCAGATCGGTCCTCGAGACGTTGCCAAGGTGTGCAGCGGGATGGGGGCATGCGGTCTCGAAGCCCGCTGCTGCGCCCGCTTCCTTTCCGAATTCAGTCCCATCTCCATCAAGATGGCAAAAGCCCAGGGGATCTCGCTCAATCCGCAGGAGATCACGGGGATGTGCGGAAGGCTGCGTTGCTGCCTGATGTATGAATTCGAGTTGTATGTGGAAGCACGCAAGGGCATGCCCAAGCTTAAGAAGCGCGTCGTTACACCGATGGGCGAGGGTCGTGTGATCGATCTGTATCCCCTCACGAAGACGGTGGTGGTGCAGCTCGAGGATGGCGTTCGCGTCGAGGTCCCCAATGATGAGCTCGAACCCTACGAGGAGCTCAAAGTGCTGGAGGCCAAGGCGAAGAAGCCTTGAGCGTACCGCCCCGGTGGAAGATGGGATAGCGTCAAGGACGAAGTGTGGCGAACGTTCATTCCAAGCCAGATGACACCTTGCGTGTGCTCGTGGTTTTGGCCCACCCGGATGATCCGGAGTTCTTCTGCGGCGGGACGGTGGCGCGTTGGAGTTCCGAGGGGAACCGCATCAGCTACTGCCTGCTGACGCATGGAGAACGCGGAGCCGATGGTTGCGAAATCGATCTCCAGGAGCTTGCCCAACGTCGTAGGCTCGAACAGCAGGCGGCAGCCGATCTGCTTGGAGTCGAGCAAGTAGTGTTCCTGGATCATCCCGATGGATACCTGCTTCCCAATCTGGAGCTTCGCAAGGACGTCACGCGTGTCCTGCGCCAGATCCGGCCCCATACCGTGATCACCAGCGATCCAACCAATTACTTCCCGGGCAGGCTGCGCATCAATCACCCGGACCACAGGGCGGCGGGTGAGGCCGTCCTGGCAGCCGTCTTCCCCGCGGTGCGATCCTCGCTCTACTTTCCCGAACTCGAAACCCAGGAAGGATTGAAGCCTCACAAGGTACAAACGGTGTTCGTGGCAGGCGCACAGCATCCGAATACCACTATCGACGTGACCGAATTCATGCATCTCAAGCTGGCGGCGATTGCGGAGCATGCCAGTCAAATCGACGATCTGCATGCGCTGCACGAGCGTGTACGGAAGCGCATGCTGGACGAAGGAGCCGATGCGCAGATGCCGCGCTACGTGGAGCGCTTCCTGCGCATCGACCTGAAATAGGCGTCAGACTCTGGAGGACCGTTGAGCAGCGTGCTGGGAGGCCTCTTCGAGGATTTCAAACCCCAGGGTTGGGTCTTGCTGGCGGGAGGGCTGCCCTCGATCGGCAGCGCCTTCCCCGACCTGGCGGAACATCTGCTCGAACGCATCGATGTCTCCCGCCCTCCGCTGGGAATCAAGCCATCCGGAGCCCGGCCGGGGCAACTGACGGCCTTCATGGATGAATTGGAGATCTTGATCGAAATGCCCGGTGAGGTTCTCGATGCGGGGGAGGAGGCTGCGGATCGCCTCCTGGATGCCGGAATCGTCGTGCTTGCGGGAGGGGGCATCCGGGACTGGCTGCGGGCACTGTCGCATGGAACCCTCGAGCAGAGTCTGATGGAATACCTGCAGCGCGGCAACCTGGTCCTGGCTGCGGGTTCCCCGGCCGGCGCGCTGGGTGCCTGGACGTTCGAAGAGGGCGTTTATGAGCTCACGGAAGCGGTGGGTTGGCTTCCTGGAGTGGTCGTTCTGCCCGGGATCCACGATCCAGCTTCGCTGCCCGAGGTGCGCCGGATTCTCAGCGCCGAGGACAAATCCTTTGCGCTGGGCTTGCCGCGCGATACGGCACTGGCCGTCGGGCCGCGTGGTGAAGCTCAGGTCTGGAGCCAGGCGGCGCCGAAGCTCGTGCTGGGCAAGGGGTGGCAGGTATGATGGACGATCTCAATCCTCTGCATGAGATGCCGGTTCTTGCGCAGGCCCCCCGCAAGATCGTCAGCCTCGTGCCCTCGTTGACGGAGAGCCTGTTCGATCTTGGCGCCGGGGATCGCCTCGTGGGGATCACGGACTATTGCACGCCGCCAGAAGCAGACCGAGCGCGTCTCCAGCGCCTTGGGGGCACGAAATCACCGGACGTGGAAGCCATCCTGGACCTGAAACCCGATCTGATCCTCGCCAACCGGGAAGAGAACGTACCCGAGACCATCCATGCCCTGGAGGCCGCGGGATTGCGAGTATGGTTGACCTTCCCGCAAAGCGTCGAACAGGCCATGGACGTGCTCTGGGGGCTCGTGAACCTCCTGCGCATCCCCGAAGCAGCCGCGCGACTTCAGAGTCTGCAGATCAGCCTCGAATGGACGGCGAAGGCCATCCAGCCGGACGACATGCCCAAGGTTTTCTGCCCGATCTGGCAGGAACAACATGACCAGGCGGGCATGTGGTGGATGACCTTCAACCGTCAGACCTACTGCCATGATGTTCTGGCGCGCTGCGGGGGCGAGAACGTGTTTGCCGAGCGGCAGCGCCGCTACCCGCTCGAGGCGGATCTTGGCTTGACGGCTGCCTCCAGCGAGGCCGTGGGGGACACGCGCTACCCGCGCGTGACCGCGAGCGAGATCCTCGATGCCGCGCCGGAGATCATCTTCCTTCCCAGCGAACCGTTTGCCTTCTCGGAGCAGGATGCCGATCAAATCCAGCGCACGTTCGCCGAGACTCCCGCTGTTCGCAGCGGGCGCGTGCATCGCATCGACGGCACCTTGATCACCTGGCACGGAACCCGGCTTGCGCGCGCCCTCACCGAGCTGCCTGCCTATCTGCAGCAGCAGGCCCCTCAAACGGATGGATTCCGATAGAAGATTCTTGGCAAACGGGGCCTTGGAACGAGATCCTTGTCTTCCCGAGCAGGATGGGATAATTGACGCTATCTTCCATCAGAAGCTATAATCCTTGCCCTGAGAGAGACGATGAAAGAAACACGTGATGGAACCCACGGTGAGGTGCCTGCAACCACGGGACGGCAGGTTCGTCTGACGAGCCTCTCGTCCTGCGCGGGTTGAGCGTCGAAGCTCAGCGCCGAAGCGCTGGCGCACGTGCTGCGCCCCTTGCAGGACATCTTCACCCCAGAGGAATGGCCGGATCTGCTCGTCGGCCTGAACGAACCCGACGATGCCGCTGTGTGGCGTCTGGATGAGGATCGCTGCCTGCTGGCGACGACCGATTTCTTCACGCCGGTGGTCGATGATGCCTATACCTACGGCGCCATCGCCGCCGCCAATGCCCTCTCGGATCTCTACGCCATGGGCGCCTCGCCGATCCTGACGTTGAACATCGCCGCCTTTCCCGCCGATCTGCCCCTGGACCTCGTGCAGGAGGTCTTCCGCGGTGGGGCGGAAAAGGTGAAGGAAGCCGGCGCGGTGGTTGCCGGCGGGCACACGATTCAGGATCGGGAGCCCAAGTTCGGGTTGGTGGCGATTGGATTGTGCGAGCAGGGCGCGCTCATGACCAAGACCATGGCGCGGCCTGGCGATGTGCTCGTGCTGACCAAACCGATCGGAACCGGAACGATCACGACCGCCCTGCGGCAGGAGCAGGCGGATTCCGAGCATGTGCGGGAAGCGATCGAATGGATGATGCGCCTGAATGCCCCCGCCTCGCAGGCGGCAAAGGCGTGCAGCGTGCGCGCCGCGACGGATGTGACCGGTTTCGGCCTGCTCGGTCACGGCACCGAGCTGGCGGAGGCCTCCGGCGTGGCCCTGAGGCTCCACCTGCCCTCCATCCCGGTTCTCTCCGGAGCCAGGAGTTATATCGAGCGGAATTTCTTCCCCGCGGGCAGCGTCAGCAACTTCTCGTTCTTCGGGCCCAAGGTCGTCTTCGAGGATTCGATCGACAAGATCGACCAGATGCTGCTCTTCGACGCGCAGACCTCCGGCGGTTTGCTGATGGCCGTGCCCGCCATCGAGATGCAGGCACTCATCAGCAGCGCCGAGCAGCAGGATTTTAAAGCCTGGGCGATCGGTGCTGTCGAGGAGGGGGAGGGGATCCGCGTCGTAGACAGTCCTTACGCGCTCGAATCCCCCAAAGCCGCCTAGTTTCCAGAAGGTCTTGCAAGATGGAAGGATCGGCTTGGGGCGGGTGCGGAGCGCGCAAATTGAGCGGAATGATCGGGGAGGAAGCATGGCGAAGGTGACCATCATCGGGGCAGGGCAGGCCGGGGCGACCACGGCGCACTGGCTCGCCGAGCGCGGGATCGCGGATCTCGTGCTCGTGGATATTCGCGAGGGCGTGGCCCGGGGCAAGGCCCTGGATCTCATGCAGGCCATGCCGGTGATCGGGTCGGATGCCGAGCTGGTCGGGACGGGGGATTACGAGGAAACTGTCGGTTCCGACATCGTGGTGATCACAGCCGGAGCCGCACGCAAACCGGGCATGCAGCGTGAAGACCTCCTGACGATCAACAGCCTCATCGTGGAAACCACCGTGCAGGAATCCCTGCAGCATTCCCCGGATGCTGTCCTGATCATCCTGACCAATCCCCTGGACGCCATGAGCCTGGTCGCCCTGAGAGCCTCGGGGCTGCCGCGCGAGCGCGTACTCGGCCAGGCGGGGATCCTCGATTCGGCACGCATGCGCTGCTTCGTCGCCATGGAGCTGGGCGTGAGCGTTGAGAACGTTCATTGCTATGTCCTGGGCGGCCATGGCGACAGCATGGTGCCGCTCGTGCGCCATTCGAACGTGGCCGGCGTGCCGCTGGTCGACATCCTGCCCACCGACCGCCTGGAAGCCATCGTGGAGCGCACGCGCAAGGCCGGGGGCGAGATCATCAGCCTACTGGGGACGGGAAGTGCCTATTACGCGCCCGGCGCGGCGCTGGCGCAGATGGTGGAGGCCGTCCTGCTGGATCGCCACCGGATCGTTCCCGCCAGCGTCTATCTACAGGGCGAGTACGGCCTTTCGGGGATCTGCTTTGGCGTGCCCGTTCAGCTGGGGAGGGGTGGGATGGAGCGCATCCTGGAGCTCGATCTGAACCCGGAGGAGCAGCAGGCGCTGCAGGCCTCCGCTGCCTATGTCCGCGAGACGATCGAGGCCCTGCCTGATTGATGCCCTGCTGTTCTTCTTGAAGTTCCCGTCACCAACAGGTAGATCCGTTCAACGTTTCGCTTTCTTCTTGGATTCCACCTGGGTCTGTGCGCCATTGGATCGTGACGCGTCGACGTCCGCGCCCCGGCGGCTTGGAGTTCCGTCCTCCGGAGTCGCGCCCTTCGACCCCCCGGGTTGAAAAGGTATCTTCCCTGATAGGATCATCCCATTGTATACGTAGGGGCGCACGGCCGTGCGCCCCTACAACGTGTGGAAAGGGATCACAAAACCTGGAAGCCCATTTCTCTGAATCACGTAGAGACGTTGCACAGTTTGGCCTGTACGTTCTGAGCAGGACGCAACGCCCCTACTGGTAACAAGAAAACGACTACCTGGACTTATTCCTCAGGTGATAGCGTTACGTCGATATAGGCGGCGTATTCTATCTCTGATATCTCGTCATCGATGACTGGATTTCCAATAACGATGATTCTGATACTGGATGGTGTATCGGATTCTACAAAGTCTGGATTGAAAAGAACGAAACCAGTATTTTGTGGCTCGTTATTCTTGGAATTTTAACCTTCTCCAGTCTCCGGATAGATGATTATCTTGTTGTTAATTTCAATCCAGCCTTTGTCATCATTGGTGTACACGAAACCTCGAGCACCGAAATTAGATGGAAAGATAACAATATTCTTTGTCAAGTATATAATCGCCTTGTACAAATATTCATCTTGCCATATTGATTGATTTCTCATTGATCTACATTGGATGGTTCATTCCCAAGAAATTCACCCGTGTAGGCATCAATCATAAAATGGACTGTATCGTAAATAGTCTCTCCCTTGAAGAAGGCACGCCATCGCAACGGTCCCTCGGAAAGATAGGAACCACTACGTTCCAGGATGAGATCCGGGATCCATGGTTGGTATGGATGCTCACGAAGGAAATCAGCTGCGCCATTGCTTAGAATGAGTTCGAGAGCATCACCACTATCCAAAGGAAGATCGTTAGGAAAAATTGGCTCCGCGAGCGGTCGCTCGGGCGGAAAATTGTATTCATCAGTACTTATTTCCAAATCTGGCGATATTCCTCGAATGTATACATTCAAACCATGATTAACTGTCGCAGAAGGGCCCCAGAAAGTGAAGGACGCTCGAGGATGGGTTGTTGAATTGAAACCCTGAACTGATAAACTTGCCTTTGAAAGGAAAGCGTTTGGATTCCAATCCCTTGCGATGGAAAGGGCTTGTGGATAGAGTTCCTTCATCGAAAGAACGCTTATCTCCAATGACTCCTCCTGAGTATTCTCCACACCATTGGAGCATATCCACCCGCTTCCCAGGATGACTGTAAAAGCAGCGAGGATAGTAATAAAGCGGAATGGCGCCCATTGAGGATCAGGAACTGACTTAGTATGAGATGTCATCTGTCTCATGAATGTAACTCAAAATGAATATTAATCGCTAATATTGAATGGCTCCAATAGGTATGGATAATCACCGATGTAAGCATCAGGGGCTCCTCCATACATGGGTCCGAAGATATCATCCCAAGCTTGATCATCGATGTATTGTCTTATTAAGTCTTGTTCCATTGCCTTATCTTCCATTTCATAATATGTCTCTGGATACCTCCTGCGAAGTGCATCAATGAAGACAGTCTCGTAGTTTGAGTAATGATTAACATCTAAACCAAGTTCATCTAGAAATAGTGTTGACACGGGATTGCGCCCGCCTAAAATCACAGTATCTGATATCATGCGAAATTCATCAAAGTCCTCAATCGGGTTGTTTAATCGATATTCTATGTAGTAATTCAAGTTAATATTATGGTAATCGTAGATAGCTAATCCAAGATGAAACATACACGCATCTGACAATTCATCCAAACAAACGTTTACCATATCAAGGTACAATTCAAGCCACGCTTCTCTTCTTAGCTGAGCCAGCTGGTGCAAAGCTTGCTCCCTCTCCTGATCCTCTAGTGCTTCCAGTTGTTCCTGGGTGAGGGGGCAAATGGGAGCGCTAAATGCTACAACAGCTTGGGATTCGCCATCAAGTAAAACTGTGGGTTGCGGCGTTGAAGTCGCTGTATTTGCGATCATTGTATCTGGATTGGGTGTTGGGAGTAGCTCTGGTTCAGGTATTGGTGTGAGTTCTGGTTCAGGCGTCTGAGTTTGTGCTATCTCTGGTTCCTTCTGTGGAGGTGGAGGGGGTATTTCCTCCAACACCCAACGCCACTGCGTCCCTACCT
>DUET01000103.1 GCA_011192015.1 Anaerolineae bacterium | reverse complement strand
TCGTCACCATCCTTCCCCGTCGGGGATGTGTGGTCAACCGGCTCACACGCGAAGACATCCGCAACCTCTACCGGATCATCGGCTCCCTTGAAAGTTCGGTGATTGCGGATGAGTTCCACAGGATCACTCCGAGCATCATCCAGAGGATGAAGCAGCTCAATGCCGACATGCGTTCAGCGCTCGACGAGGACGACTTCGATACTTTCTACGAAGCCAATCTCCACATGCACGCCTGCTATCTCGACCTCTCGCCAAACGCTGAGTTGAGACGCATCGTCGACACCATGAAGCAGCGCCTGTACGACTTCCCCCGCAAGCAAGCCTTCGTGAAGGCATGGGAGATCAACTCCACGCACGAACATGAAGAGCTCATTCGGCTCATCGAGATTGGAGAAGCGGATGCCGCTGCGAGTTACGTCCGCGACGTGCATTGGTCTTTCGAAGTCCAGGAGCCTTACATCGAGCAATACTACCTGCCTGAACTCGAGACGACCGAGGGGGATTGAGATGGCGGAGAAGATGATGGGCAACATCTTCAACATCCAGCGGTTCTCGATCCACGATGGCCCCGGCATCCGCACGACCGTCTTCTTCAAGGGATGTTCGCTGCGTCGCGCATGCGCTCGTACGAATTGGATGTCAAGATCGGAGGATGAAGCATGAACGACCGGGTCGTGCGCCTCAGGGAACGGAGTCTGGTCACCGCGCCTTCGATCTCCTGCGAACGGGCCATGCTGATGACCGAGTTCTACCGCCAGAACGAGGGCAAGCATGCCGCGCCCGTGATGCGCGCCCTGGCGTTCAAGCATCTGTGCGAGCACAAGGCCATCTTCATCGGTGAGGATGAGCTCATCGTCGGCGAGCGCGGGCCAAGCCCCAAGGCGACGCCCACCTACCCCGAACTCAACTGCCACAGCGTCGAAGACCTCCAGATCCTCGACTCTCGTGAGAAGACGAGCTACAAGGTCTCGCCTGAATGCATGCAATCCTATGAAGGAGAAGTCATTCCCTATTGGCGCGGGCGTTCGATGCGTGATCGCTGCTTCCCTCTCCTGCCTCAGGAGTGGCATGATGCCTACGATGCCGGCATCTTCACCGAATTCATGGAGCAGCGCGCGCCGGGCCACACCGTGGCGGATGGCAAGCTCTATCAGAAGGGGCTCCTTGATTTCAAAACCGAGATCGCCGAAAGGCTGCAAGCGCTGGATTGGGTCAACGACCCAGAGGCCTTCGACAAGCAGGAGCAGCTGAGGGCCATGGACATCGCCGCCGACGGAGCCATTCTATTCGCCGAGCGCCACGCAGCGTTGGCGCGTGAGATGGCGAAGAAGGAATCCGATTCGGCGCGCCGATCCGAGCTGGAACGCATCGCCCGCAATTGTGAAAGGGTTCCCGCGCACGCTCCCGGCGATTTCTGGGAGGCGCTGCAAGCTTATTGGTTCTACCACCTGGGTGTGATCACCGAGTTGAACGGCTGGGATTCGTTCAACCCCGGACACCTGGACCAGCATCTCGAACCCTTCTACGAGCAAGGGCTCGAGGATGGGAGTCTCGATCGCGAGAGGGCCAAGGAACTCCTGCAGTGCTTCTGGATCAAGTTCAACAACCAACCCGCGCCCCCCAAGGTCGGCGTGACAGCGGCGGAGAGCGGAACCTACACCGATTTCGCCAACATCAACCTCGGGGGGTTGAAATCGGATGGGACCGATGCCGTCAACGAGGTTTCCTATCTCCTGCTGGAGGTCATCGACGAGATGCACATCCTTCAGCCCAGCAACAACATCCAGCTCTCACGCAAGACTCCGGACCGCTTCCTTCATGCGGCTGCACGGGTCATCCGGAAGGGCTACGGCTTCCCCTCCGTCTTCAACGCCGACAGCGTGGTGGAAGAACTGCTCCGGCAGGGTAAATCCGTCGTCGATGCACGCCAGGGAGGCACGAGCGGTTGCGTCGAGACGGGCGCCTTCGGCAAGGAAGCCTACATCCTTACCGGCTACTTCAATCTGGTGAAGATCCTGGAAATCACGCTGGCTGACGGCCTCGACCCTCGAACCGGCAGGCACATCGGTCTGCGAACCGGCGACCCACGCACCTTCGAGACCTTCGAGGAGCTCTTCCAGGCCTGGCGCAAGCAGGTGAAGCACTTCGTCGAGATCAAGCTGCGCGGCAACCACATCTTCGAGCAGATGTACGCCCAAGTCGCACCGGCTCCCTTCCTCTCCATCATCATCGACGACTGCATCCAGAAGGGAAAGGACTACAACGCAGGAGGCGCTCGCTACAACACGAGCTACATCCAGGGCGTAGGCACGGGCAGCATCACCGACAGCTTCGCCGCCATCCAGCACCACGTCTTCGAAAAGAAGACCTTCGGCATGGACGAACTCCTGGAAGCGCTCGCATCCGATTTCGAAGGCCATGAGAAGCAGCGCCAGATTCTGCTCAACAAGACGCCCAAGTACGGCAACGATGACGACGACACGGATGAGATCATGGTCCGGTGTTTCGAGACCTTCTTCGAAGCCGTGGAGGGCCATCCGAACGTGCGCGGTGGGAAATATCACATTGTCATGCTCCCCACCACATGCCACATCTACTTCGGCTCTGTCACTGGCGCGATGCCCGACGGCCGTCGGGCATGGGCTCCGCTTTCCGAGGGTATCTCGCCCGTCCAGGGCGCCGATCGCCAAGGCCCCACGGCGGTCTTCAAATCAGCGGGGAAGATGGATCACATCAAGACCGGCGGAACCCTGCTGAACATGAAGTTCGCGCCGAACCTGCTCGCCGGCGAGGCGGGGATCGAACGGATGGCGCAGCTCATTCGGGGCTACTTCAAGATGGACGCCCATCACGTCCAGTTCAACGTCGTCAGCGCCGACACACTGCGAAGCGCACAGGCTGAACCCGAGCTATACCGCGACCTCATCGTCCGTGTAGCGGGCTACAGCGATTACTTCTGCGATCTCTCCCAATCGCTCCAGGACGAGATCATCACGCGCACCGAGCACGTCGTCCTCTAATGGCTGGCGATTCGCTGGTACCATTTCGTTTCGGATGAAATTGGATCGCGTTGGGGTTGGAACTACTCGAGTGGTTTGGGGACCGTGGGTTCGAGCAGAGTCTGCCGGACCCAGGACTTGAGGGCGCCGCTGCGGCGCTTGACCATCACCACCGTGACCTTCGCCTGCCGGGCGATGCGCTCCGTCAGCCGGCCCACGAGCAGGTTCTTGAAGAGCGGTTCCTCGGTGGCGCCGACGACGATCAGATCACATTCGTTTCCGCATTCGACAACCGGTTCGACCACGCTGTTCGATTCGACAAGCATGGTCTCGACATGCTCGTAGTCGATCCCCTCGAGCAGTTCGTTCATAGCGCGTTGGGCGCGCACACGCGTGGCCTCCCGGGCGTGCGGCGGAAGCACGTGCAGCAGCTTGACTGTGGCCGGCCCTTCCTCCCCCTCCTCGGCCATGGCTACGGCCAGTTGCACGGCCTTTCGGCTGTTGGGACCCCCCACGATGGGCACCAGAACCGAGCGCAGCGGCCGTCTTTGGCGGATGCGCACCAGCGCCACATCCGTCGGAGGATTGTCGATGATGGGATCGATCACGGATCCGAAGAGCCGTCCGGCTGTGGACGTATGGCCGGGCCAGCCGAGCACAATCAGGTCGCTGGCGTTCTCGAGCGCTGTCTTGGTCACAGCTTCATGCGTGGTGCGTCCGAGGCGGATGATCGTGTGCACGGGCACGTCCCGTGCCTTGCCCTGCCGGATGACCTCATCCAAGTTGGCGCGGCCCTCCTTGAGGAACAAACGGCCCTCTCCAAGCGAAAGCTGCGGCGGAACTTCGACGACATGCAGCGCCAGCAACTCCCCACCCTGATCCTGTGCCAGAATGGCGCCGATCCCGCCCAGGATGCGGGCTTGCTGCGGATTGGCGACCGGAACCAGGACGGAGTACTCCCGGCTGATGAGTACCTCTTCGAGGAGGATTTCCTTGGGCTTCTCCATGGCCTCCATCCTGGAGAAATAGGTGTAGTAGGCCAGAAGCCCAACGATGATCCATCCGATGGCGAAGTACCAGCCGATAGGGCTGAAGGTGAACAGGTAAACAGCCAGTAAGGCGTTGCACAGAATGGCGATCACAGGAATGGCGGGGAACCAGGGGATCTTGAAGCCCCGCTCGAGATCCGGTCGCTTGCGGCGCAGGAGCAGCACGGCCACGTTGACCTGCAGGAAGAGAAGCAGGAACATGATGCTGGCAGCTGCCGCCAGATCCTCGATGGGCAGCAACCAAGCCATGAGCAGCATAAGCAGACCGGAAAGCAGCACGGCCCAGTAGGGCGTGTGGCGGACGGGATGGACCTGAGCGAAGATCGTTGGCAGGTTGTGATCCCGGCCCATGGCGAAGGAAACGCGCGAGGCGGAATACGTGGCGGCGTTGAGCGCCGACATGGTGGAAGCCAAACCGCTGAGCAGCAGCACCAGAGCGCCCATCCCCCAGGGGAATGTCTGGCGAGCGACCTCGACGATGGCCACCTCCTTGGCGGCTCCCAGGTACTCATGCACGGCCAAGCCCTCGGGGGGCACAACGGAGCCGATCGAAACCAATCCTACGAGGATGTAGATGCTCACGGCGATGCCGATGGCGATGAAGATGGCACGCGGGATGTTGCGCTTGGGATCGACGACCTCTTCGCCGGATTGGGCGATGATCTCGTAGCCCTCGAAGGCGATGAAGGTGAGGCCCATGGCCACCGCGACACCCAGCAGACCTTCCGGCAAGAAATCGACGGTGAAGCGCTCCTGCCATCCTGCCGTTCCCAGCATGGCGGCAATCCCGAAGAGCACCAGCAGCCCCAGGATCAGGATCTTGGTCATCGTGACTACATTGCCGATCTTGCCCGTTTCCGAAGCGCCGCGGTAGTTGACAACCGTGAAGAGGGCGATCACCAGGGTCATCAACGCCAGCGTGAGTTGTTCGACGCTGAGACCGAAGGGGAGCCAATCGGCCATCACGAACAATTCAGCCGCGAAGCGCCCAAAAGTGAGCGCGTACAGGCTTCCGGCCACGGCGGGTGCAAACCAATTCATCCAACCGGCGAGGAAACCCTGCGCGCCGCCGATGGCTTCCTTGACCCAAAGGTAGCCCCCACCCGCCTCGGGAAAGGCCGATCCGAGTTCGGCGTATGCCATGGCGGTCATGGTGGTGACCACGCCGTTGAGGGCGAAGACCAGAATCAGGGCTGGGCCCGCCTCTCCAGCGGCGATTCCGGTGAGGGCGAAGATGCCGGCGCCGATCATGCCTCCCACGCCGATCATGGTGATGCTGAACAACCCCAGCGTTCGGCTGAGGGTGACCTCTTCTCTTCTGTTTGCGGATGCCTTCTGTGCCATGCGTGACCTCTAGAAGCAAACCTGCAACAGGGATGCATTATATCGCATGCGAAATGATTGCATGTTGCATCTCATCTCGATGAAGCGCGCTAGGGAACCCCGCGGTCGAACGGCGCTGCAGATTTGGATGATCATCGAGAGGTCGGAGTAGCTGACTTCCGGAAGCGCGGAGGTTGGTGAGGGTCGCATCAACCGGCTCAGGCTGTATTAACCTGATGACCCATGCACGCAGGAGGCGTCCCGCCAAATGGTGGGACGCCTTGAACGACACATGGAAGAGAATTAATAGAGAACCGAAGCCAGTTCCTGGCGATATTCCTGCGTGAGGGGATCATCATCGCCAAGCAAGGAAAAGAGGGCGAGCATGAGTTTCCTGGGCAGATCATCTCGATAGCGCTTATCCTCGCGCATGATGCCCAGCAGCCCGTCCATGGCAGCCGGAAGATTGCCGCGCGCCATCAGGCGAACAGCCTGATGCAAGCGGGCGGAAAGCGGATCCAATTCACCGTTTTCCTGCTCGATCTCAACCAACAGCCCGGCAAGCGGCTTGAATGTCTCGGCCGTTGCCCATTCGCTTCCGGCAGGAAAATGATCGAGAAGCTTCTCCGCCTCGGCGCCCTTGCCCTGCATCAACAAAGCCTTGAGCAATCCGAGCGCTGCAGCAGCGCTGGTGTCATCGGATTCGTAAAACTGCCCGAAGGCCTCCTCGGCTTCCGCCCAGCGACGCGTTGCCAGCATGCTTCGTGCTTCCTCGAGTTCCAGGTCCTCCTGGCTGGGGACCAGTTCGTCGATAAAGCGTTTCACCTGGGCTTCGGGTTGCGCACCCAAGAACTCAGAAACCACTTCCCCATCACGGAAAGCCTTCACAGCGGGTATGCCTTGCACCCCATAGCGGATGGCCAGACCGGGATTTTCGTCGACATTGATCTTTGCCAGACGGAAGGAGCCGCCGGCTTCGATCGTTTGACGCTCGAGAATTGGGGTCAACATTCGACAGGGAGCGCACCAAGGCGCCCAGAAATCCACCACCACCGGCACCTGATGAGAGTGTAATACGACTTCGTTTTCGAATATGGCTTCGTTCACTTCCAAAATATGTTCACTCAATGCCACGGTTACCACCTCGTCGATCCTGATAGTGGCATTGTATGACAATCACATTAGAGGGACATTGGAACTTATGTTGACTTGCGGGGATTATTCGTCCGGCCCTTCAAGTACGCCGGGTTGATCGATGCGCAGCACGTCTCCTTGCCGATTGATGACGACGCGGAAGCCGGACATGCCCATCCAGGCACGCACCTCTTCGGGCAAGCCTTGGTCCAGGAGGGCTTCGAATTGGGCGCCGATATTCTTGAGTTCAGCTTCAATGGCGGCCTTGGTGAAGATATCCTCCTGGCCGATCATGCGCATGGTGCTCTCGCTGACCAGATCTTCCTGATCCTCGATCATCTCAAGCATGAACTCCAACACCTGCCGGTCGACGATCTCGCTTTCGATGTGGCGCATGAAGCCGTCATCGTCGACGACATAGAAGCCCTCGCCGCCCACGATCTTGGTATCGACCGGGTTCTCATACTCATCCACGACCAAACCGCCGAAGAGGACCTTACTGGCCACGCGTGATGCCTCCTAGGGTATTGCCTGTCTTCCGATGCCTGAATGGAAACGAGCTCTCAGGCAAGAAAGCCTTCACCCACATCTCCACTCATCCGCAAGCTGCGCGCTTTCCATACGCTCGAGGCAACCGGATGTAGTGGGAATGATATCAAATTATCTCTGGCGCCCCTCGATGATGCCCAAGAGCACAGCGGCTGCCAAACCGAGCCGTCGATCAAGACGCTTCGAGAAATCCGCGCTGAAATCCAGATCCAGTTCGTAGCGGAAAAGGTTGAAGCGTTGAGCGAATTGAGCCACAACCTGCTCGCCGATGAACACGTCGTAGCGTTGAGGCAGCAGGGAGCCGAGCAGCAAACGGCGCACCAGGGCTCTTCCAGCGCTATCTTCCCAGAGCGCTCCAATGGGCATGTCGTTCGTATCCAGGATTTCCCACTTGTCCCGCACCAGCGAGCGGAATCCCCTGCGGCGCAGAGCGCCGATCTTGGTCGCCTGCGTGGTATCTACCACATCGTAGGCGGCTGCGAAATCCAGGATCTGACGCGCCTGGATCCAGATCAGTTCCTGCTGTTTCTGCTCGTCGGCGAAAAGCCGGATGTCCTCGCGCAGGCGGAACATCTTCTGTTCCGAGTAGGTAGCCAGGGAGCCATCCGGAGTGTAAATGCGTACCTTTCCGGTAAGCGCGAACACCTGACGTTTGAGCAGGTAACGATCATGCTGAAAGGCCATATGCACGGAATTACCTCCCCATTCGGACATGGTTGTTTGTTCCATTATCTGCCCCTCCTCCATGAGAACCGCTGGCATCCGCGACTGCATCCCATACCCGATGCCGCTATTTGATTGACAATGCCGAACCTGCAAATAGACGATTGCCTCGATCCGCCTTCATGATGTCTCATGATCACATCATGCGTCGCTATCCCAAATGCATCTGTGCAGTCCTGTACGGTTTGAGATTGGAATGCATGGATTGGGTGGAAAATCGCACGGCACACTGGCCGCGCAGCACCGGTGAACATCCTAACTGCGGATGGAATTGGCGCAAACTCAGGGGTGGATGTTGACCAGGGATCCGAGAGGTGTGAAATTGTAGAGCCATTCCGCATCCGGAGTCCTGAGATTGATGCACCCATGGCTCATGGGTGTGCCGAAATTGTTGTGCCAATAGGTTCCATGCAGCGCGTAGCCCTGGTAGTAATACATCGTGTAGGGAACGTTGGGCAGGTAGTAGCCAGGGCCTCTCATGGGCGTGCTGATGAGCTTGATGTAGACATGGAACTGCCCCGTCAGTGTTGGATGGTATCGTGTTCCCGTGGAGACAACGAAGGTACGAATCGGGGTGGAACCCTGATACGCGACCACACGCTGTGCGCTCAGATCGACATCGATCCACCGGTATTCACCGGCCAAATTATTCGGATCGTAGGTGTAGCTCCACGATGCGGCTGGATACGGAGTCCGTGTGGGCGTGTTGGTCGGKGTCGGTGTGGGCGTGTTGGTCGGAGTTGGCGTGGGTGTGTTGGTCGGAGTCGGCGTAGATGTGTTGGTCGGTGTTGGGGTGTAAGTAGCCTTATCGACTTCATTGATGGAGAGTTGAGGCTGCTTGGCCGCGGCAGGACGGGATCCGAACCACACAAACGCCATCAAGGGAATGGTGAGCGCAAATAGCAAGCCCTGGATGGAAATCGCCCGCCTTGCGGTCAGGCGATCGATCCCCGCTGGTTCAGGCGTGGCGTCTTCGGAGACGTCGATCTCCCTCTTCTCCAGCTCCTGATGCTGCATACGAGATTGCAGCCACTCCAAGGCCTCGCGTGCAATTTCACTTTCCGGATTGATGCTCAATGCACGCTTGGCGTAGGTGAGCGCCCGAGGGAGTTCGGATAGAGCCGCCAGGAAGAGCCAGGGTTCCTCGGTTTCAGGAGCCAGCTGTACCGCCAAACGCGCCATGCGGCGCGCTTGATCATAGTCCCCCAGTTCCAGCGCTGCAGCGGCGGTTCGTAGCGCATCCCGGTATCGGGCCTGCGTCTGATCAGCGTCCTTCATCAGGGCTGATTCTCCGGTATCTCAGCCGGCTCGTTGTTGACATAGCACAACAAACCGTCCACGATGCCTCGCGCAGCGACCTCGGGTTGTTCAGTCAGGAACTCCCGATCCAGGAACATGAAACCGGCCTCGATGATGGCAGCTGGGACCTGCTCGTCGATCTCGTAGAACGTATGGTATTCGGTCATGTCTCGTGTGATGCTCGTGGGGTGGAATCTCAACTGCGTAGCTTGAGCATAGCGATCCACCAAACACGTGACCAGGCGCTGGGAGCGATCAGGCACCTGCGTATCGAGTGCCGCAGCCGCCTTGAAGCCCGTGGCATCGTCGTTGATGGGCAGGCATGAGTCCGCATGGATGGAAATAATGGCCACCGCTTTATAACCCTCCAAGCGCTCGTCGAACTCCTCCAAGAGATCCACCTGAAAACCGGCTTGTTGAAGCATGGTCACCACTTCCTGAGCGATGGAGAGGTTGATATCTAATTCGGTCAGGCCGTCGGGACACACGGCTCCAGGATCAGGAAGACCACTGGTCCGATGCAAACCGGAATGTCCGGCAACAATGCCGATGCGCAAGGCTGCGCGCTCCGTGGGCAGCATGGCCTGACCCGGATCTGCAGTCGCCAACGGCTCCTGTCGCTCAATGGCTGCCAGCAACTGCCCTACCAACTCGCCAGGGTCCAGGCTGGCGGGTGTCCACGCTGTGAAGGCCGTAGCCACCAGCGCGGCCACTCCCAACGCCTTCAGGAGATGACGAATCACCTGACGCGCGAAGGTCTCAGATGATCCATCTGTGACAACAGACGCGTGGTCCTCAGGCATCAGGTTTGGAACCTCTTTATGTGCGCCATTATAGCAGCCACGAGCCCTTTCTCAGGAAAGGACGCAAGTACTATTATGTCTAGAAAATCCGAGTTCGGCGGTAGTTCTGCTCTTCGCTCCTTTGACTGCCTGCCTGGAACATGCAAGGACCTGCCAGAACGTAAGAAAAGCATACCATGGACAGTCAAATGCTTCCCTTTAAATAACCGAAGAATCGTCCTTGCCGTTCAAAAGGAGCATGACCCATGATCGCAGGATCGAACGGTGGGACAAAAGAAACTGCATCAAAGGCGCTGGTTTGCGGTAGGATATGGTCCAACATGAAGCGCGCATGCGTCTCTCTGATGATCCTGATCTTGCTGATGCCTTCAGCTTGTTCCCCAGCGCTGGAGCCTGACACCACGCCTACATCGACACCCTCTCTGCAGCCCTCTGCAACGCCAACTCCCTCGCCATCCCCCTCACCGTCGCCAACGCCGCCTCCGGATGTGGAATTCACGGACCTGCGTTTACTCCCGGACAAGCAAGTCGGGGATTGGCGCGTGATCGGCTTGATCACCAATCGCTCCGCATCCCCCATGATTGATCCCAGAGTTGCCATCACGTTGATGAGCAATGACGGGGCCCCCCTGGTCACCGAGACCGTTCCCATCATCTTCGCTCATCTTGCACCAGGCGAGAGCAGCCCCTTCCGTGCTGTTTTCCCAAGCGTCGGATTGGCTTCCGACATACGGGTTGCATTGCATTCAAATCATGAGGGCTCGATCCAGCGCGCCGCACTGGAAGTCGACATCCTCAACACCGGAAGAACCTCCCGGGGAAGCGTGGCCATCCTGGGTTCGATCACCAATCCTGGCAACGATCCGGTCTCCATCACCGCGTTGGCCTTGACGGCACAAGACAGCAGCCGCCGGGCGTTGGGCGTTGCCCTGCCGTACGCCATGCCGGGCTCAATGCGGGGAGGCGAGTCGGCGCCCTTCCTCGCCCTCCTGGAGATTGATGCTGGTGCTTCTTCCTATGCGGCTTATGTGGATGCGGTAGCTGCGCGGGGCATCCTGGATCCACAGCCAATCAGCCTGGATGGTTCCCCGCGTCTGAAACTCGACAGTCAAGACCATCCCATCGCCATCGGAAGCCTCAAGAACGTCAGCGACAACGCCTACTTGGCATCGCTGACGCTCACGATCTCCTACCAGAACGAGTGGGTCTCTGTCTCCCAGATCGACACTCCGATCCCGTTGGGACCCGGCGAAAAGCGCGCATTTTCGATGACCGAATTTCCCGGCATGGATGCAATCCTGCAAGATGCTGCATGGTCTTTGGAGGATCTGCATCTCGATGTGCGCATCGATCCCACCCTTGTCGGTTCTGAGGTAACCCAGGCTATACCCGTGGAGCTGGAGATCCTATCCTACGAGCGCATAGGGACCTTCACGTTCATCCGCGGCACAGTCACCAATCCTTACACCCATCGCGTGTACAATGCCACCGTCATGACAAGCCTGCGCTACGACTGGGGATATCTGATGACGGCAGCCTGGGTCGTGGCCGCCGAAACCCTTTCAACGGGTGAATCCGCGGATTTCGTGTTGGCCATTCCCATACCCGCCAACAGCACCCCCCGGTACGCCGAGTTCGACACATGGGCAGCAGCTGTCCAGAACCCGGCGGATGGATCCCCTCCCATGCAGTTGCCCTGAATGGACGGCTGGAGATTCATTCCGGATGTATGGTGATGTTTCGCCTTTCTTGCGCGTATGCCTCTGAGATTCTTACGTAGAAAGGCTATCTGTTATAATTTCGTTTTGGTGAGAATCAGCATCAGGGAACTCTTCAAATCACTTCATCGACATCTTATTTCACTCCCAACCAAACAGAATCCCGCCTTGTCAACATGATCGAGAGGGGATGGCATGGACCAAAAGGAAAAACTCCGTCTCTACCACGAGATGGTCCTGATCCGCCGGTTGGAAGAACGCTCCGCTGACCTGTACCGAGAGGGCAAGATCGGCGGTTTCTTGCATCTGTACATTGGGCAGGAGGCCGTGGGCTGCGGTGTGATCTCCGCTCGACGCCCCCAAGACCGAGTGATCACGGCCTATCGCGACCACGGCATCGCGATCTCCTGCGGCATGCAGCCGGAAGCGGTCATGGCCGAGCTCCTGGGCAAGGACACAGGATGCTCGCGCGGCATGGGCGGTTCGATGCACATGGCCGATGTTGATCTCAACTTCTGGGGAGGCCACGCCATCGTGGGTGCCCATTTGCCTCTAGCGACTGGGATGGCGTGGGCCGATAAGCATCGCGGCAGCGATGCAGCCACGATCTGCTTCTTCGGCGAGGGCGCCACCAACATCGGATACTTCCACGAAGCGCTGAACCTCTCGATGGTCTGGAAACTCCCCGTGCTCTGGGTCTGTGAAAACAACGAATATGCCATGGGTACGGCCGTCGAGCGCGCTTCAGCCGTGGATGAAATCCGCCGCAAAGCCGACGGATACGGCATGCCCAACGCGAGCGTGGACGGCATGCAGATCCTGGAAGTCCATCGAGCCGCCAAACAAGCCTTGGACCACGTTCGCAAGCATGGCCCCTTCCTGCTGGAGGCCATCACCTACCGTTTCATGGGTCATTCGATGGGCGATCCCGAACGCTATCGAGAAAGCGATGAGATCAGGAAGTGGCGCGAGAACGATCCCATCGGCATCTTCCGAAAGCATCTGCAGGGGATCAAAGGCGTGGGAGAGAAGACGCTGGAGCGGGAGGAAACTCGCGCCGAGGAACAAGTCGAGGCCGCCATACGCTTCGCCGAAGAGAGCCCCGACCCCACGTTGGACAATCTGATGAGCCTCATCTACGCGGGTGAGGAGAGTTGAACATGGCCATCAAAACGATGCGAGAGGCGATCTCCGAAGCGTTGTGGGAGGAGATGGAACGCGACGAGCGGGTCGTGATCCTGGGTGAGGAAGTGGGGCTTTGGGGCGGCACGTACGCCGTCACGAAAGGCTTCTACGACCATTTCGGCCCCGAGCGGGTGCGCGACACGCCCATTGCAGAGGGCGTGATCGTGGGAGCGGCAAACGGCGCTGCCATGGCCGGCCTGCGGCCGGTGGCTGAACTGATGACCATCAACTTCGCCTTCCTGGCGATGGACCAGATCGTCAACCACAGCGCCAAGCTGCACGCCATGTTCGGAGGGCAGATGACCCTGCCGGTGGTGATCCGCGCCGTTGGTGGCGGGGGCCGCCAACTCGGTTCAACGCACTCGCAGACTCCGGACGTGGTCTTCGCCCACTTCCCCGGTCTGAAAGTGGTCTCCCCCGGCACCCCGCACGATGCCAAGGGCCTCCTCAAATCCGCCGTTCGCAGCATCGATCCGGTGATGTTCATCGAGAATGCCACGCTATATCAGATGCGTGGCGAAGTGCCTGAGGATGAGTATTTGGAACCGATCGGGGTTTCGAAGGTGCAGCGCGCGGGAAGCGATGTCACGCTCATCAGCTACGCCAAGATGCTGCAGATCAGCCTGCAGGCCGGGGAACGTTTGGCCGCCGAGGGCATCGAGGCCGAGGTCGTCGATCTGCGTACGCTGCGTCCCCTGGACATGGAACCGGCGCTGGCCTCCTTCAAACGCACCAATCGAGCCGTAATCGTCGAGGAAGGATGGTGCGCGTACGGCGTAGGCGCGGAGGTCGCCGCACGCTTGTATGAAGAAGCCTTCGACTACGCCGATGCGCCGATCCGCAGGGTGGCGCAGCGGGAAGTCCCGCTCCCCTACAATCGTGATTTAGAGCAGCAGATGCTGCCGGGTGTCGAAGATGTCGTCGAAATGGTAAGAGAGGTGCTCTGATGGCTGATGTGATTCGCATGCCCAAACTCGGATTCGACATGGCCGAGGGAACGCTGGTGCGATGGGTAATTGGCGAGGGCGAAACGATCGCCAAGGGCGAAGTTATCGCCGAGATCGAAACCGATAAGGCCACAGTCGAGGTGGAAGCACAGACCAGCGGCATACTGCATAAGCACCTGGTTCAAGAAGGTACCCTGGTGCCCATCGGCACACCCATCGCCATCCTGGGCGAGGCTGGGGAGACAATCGATGTGGATGCGCTGGTGAGTTCAGCCCTCGAAGCCGAACCCTCACCCGCAGACGATGCCGCACCTGCCTCAGCTCCGGCTGCTGCGCCTACGGTTGTCGAGCCCGCGGCTTTGGCGCCCGAACCAGCCCCGGTAGAAATCGAAGGCCGGCTGCCGGGCGGCGTCAAGGCTTCACCCGTCGCCCGCTGCATGGCAACCGAGCACGGCCTGGATCTGGCGCGGATACGCGGCACCGGACCCGGCGGGCGCATCGTCAAGCGCGACATCGAAGCCGCGCTGCAAACCGCACCAACCCTCCCGATGGCGGCTGCCATGGTCACTCCGTCAAAACGCGAATCCATCCGAGAGCCGTTGAGCAAGCTGCGCGCCATCATCGGTAAGCGCATGACAGCAGCCAAGCAGCAGGTTCCGCATTTCTACGTGACGGTGGAGATGGACGCCGCGCCGCTGCTGGATCTTCGCAGGCAGTTCAACGCCCTGCTTCCTGAAGAGGAGAAGCTCTCGGTCAACGATTTCATCGTCAAGGCTGCGGCGTTGAATCTGCAGCGCTTTCCCGCCTTGAATGCCTCCTTGGACGGCGATCACATCCTACGCCATGGGCAGGTTAACATCGGCGTGGCGGTTGCGATGGATGACGGCCTGATGACGATCGTGATCCACGACGCCGACCTCAAACCCCTGCGCCAGATCGGAAGCGAATCACGTACCATGATCGAACGGGCGCGCTCCGGTCGTGTTCGCTCGGAAGACATCGAGGGATCCACGTTCACCGTTTCCAACATGGGCATGTTCGACGTCGACCACTTCATCGCCATCGTCAATCCACCCGAGGCGGCGATCTTGGCCGTGGGAAGTGTGCGCCAGGTGCCGGTTGTCGAGGAAGGGAAGATCACCATCGGTCAGCGTATGAAGGTCACGCTCTCGGCCGATCACCGCGTCACCGACGGCGCGGAGGTCGCCCGCTGGCTGCAATCGTTCGTGCAAATCCTGGAACAACCGCTCCAATTGGCACTTCTCTAATCCATAAATCGCAACCCGCAAGTGGAGGGAACTTTCCACTCCGTACCGAATCCGACAATCCTTGCTGGTGCAAGCTTGCTGTCACGGATACAATAGCCCCATGAAAGACAATCGAACCCATCAAGAGGCGAAGGCCTGCATCCTGGTCTTGAGTGACGAGCCCTACTCCTTGGATTTGATCAAACTCTCCCTCACAACGGATGGTTTCGACGTCGAAACCGCCTCCATCGGCGACGACGCCCTGAGTGTGTTCGAGGAGCATGCCATCGGCTTGATCCTGCTGGACATCATGACGACCGAGGATGCAGCCATCGAGGTGATGAGTCGTTTGCGCTCCGGTCGATCGAGCATTCCCCCCATGATCCTGCTCTCGGCCTTGGGAGAAAAAGCTGCCAAGAAGACCGGTAAGCGATTGGGCGCTGTGCGTTCCATGATGAAACCGGTCACCCGCGGGGATCTCCTGGATGCCGTGGACATGGCGGTGAATAGATCCTGACATGAAGATCCTTCCCACTGACCACAATCTGAGCTTGGTCGATGCCATGATGGCGGAGATGGAGCCCTACCTGCTCTCCGGAGAGGTGTTCTGGCCCTTGGAGTCGCGCCCGCCTCGAGGTGGGTTAGCCTTTCCGCGATTGACGTTGGGCGGATTGCTGCTCACGCTGGATCAACTTGAAGCCGTCCAAGGCGAAATTTCCACCGCTCAGGTGGCGGATCTGCGAAGGCAGAACATGCGCATGGATCAATTACGATTCAAGCATGCCGTCGCACTGGAGAACAAAGCCGCCCGTGAAGCCGGCAGCAGGCTGAATTTATGGCGTGCCTATATCGGGGATCTGGAGGAAATGCCCGGCAGGGCGGGCAACTACGCGTACGAAGTTCGTCATCGGGTGATGTTGACTCGGTTGGAGACATTCGGGGCGGAACATGTCGATTTCCTGAAGGCGGTTTCTGCTGCCAAATCGGTGGACCGTCGTTTGCGACGTGTGTTCAAACAGGAGGCGTTCATCTGGGATGAACGCCTGCAGCAGACCTATCCCCCGCAGCAATATTGGTATCTCTACGGCCAACCTCGCATGAAAACATGAGCGCATCGGACGCTCATCCTGCGCGGCGGACGGCCTTCCAACTCCGGACAGCGGAGACACCCCTGAGGGGCGTCTCCATATGTTGTGCGAGGAAATCCCATTAATGCATGCCAGAATCTGCTTGTGAGGAAGGGGGGAATCAATATCGGAGCTGCCCGCAATGGAACGCAGGACAGCTCCGGAGTTTTCCACGGATGGGATGTCTTACTTGGCGTAATCGATGGCGCGTGTCTCGCGGATCACCGTGACCTTGATCTGCCCTGGATAGCTCATCCCTTCCTCGATCTTCTTGGCCACGTCGCGCGCCAGCCGCAGGGATTCCAAATCATCGATATCCTCCGGCTGCACGATGACGCGGATTTCACGTCCTGCTTGCAATGCGTAGCTCTCGGAGACGCCCTCAAACGAATTGGCGATGTCCTCCAAAGCCCGCACGCGCTTGATGTAATCCTCCAAGCTCTCGCGCCGTGCTCCCGGACGTGCACCACTGATGGCATCTGCAGCTTCGACGATCACGGCTTCGACGGATTCCTGCGTCGCTTCATGGTGGTGTGAGGCGATAATGTTGACCACTTGCTCATTCACGCCATGGCGGCGGCAAAAATCCGCGCCGATCGCGGAATGCGTGCCTTCGATCTCATGATCCATCGCCTTTCCGATGTCATGCAACAATCCCCCGGCTTTTGACAGCTCAACATCGGCGCCCAGTTCGGATGCGATCACGGCGCTCAATTGAGCCGTCTCCACGGCATGTGCCAATTGATTCTGCCCGTAGGAAGTGCGGAAGCGAAGCCGTCCCAATTTCTTGAGCACTTCGGGCTTCAACCCGTGCACGCCGGCATCGAAAGCCGCCTGCTCACCTGCCTCCGCAATCAACTTCTCGACATCCTTGGTCACCTGGGTAACGATCTTTTCGATATTCGCAGGATGGATACGTCCATCGACAACCAGACGTTCCATCGAACGCCGTGCCGTCTCGCGTCTCACAGAATCGAAGCATGAGATCGTCACCGCCTCCGGCGTATCATCCACGATCACGTCCACACCGGCCGCCTGCTCGAAGGCGCGGATATTGCGCCCGTTGCGTCCGATGATGCGCCCCTTCATCTCATCCGATGGCAGCGGCACGACAGACACAGTTATCTCGGAAACATGTTCGGAAGCCACACGCTGGATCGCATCAGCGATGATCTCCCGCGCCTTGCGTTCACCTTCGATCTGCGCCTCCTCTTCCACACGCCGGATGACGCGCACCATGTCGGTGCGTGCCTCACGCTCCACTTCCTCCAGCAAGCGTGATTTGGCTTCTCCCTTGCTCATGCCCGAGACACGCTCGAGCTCACCGATGATCTGTTCCCGGTACCTCTCGACCTCATTGGCGCGTTTGTCCATGGCGCTCTGCCGTTTGTTGAGGGTCTGGTCGCGCTTCTCGATCTTCTCCATTCGTTTGTCGAGATCCGCGCGACGCTGTTGCAGACGCTCGTCCTCACGCGCCAGATCTGCGCGGCGCCGTGATATTTCCTTCTCCACTTCATCGCGATGTTTCAGGGCGCGATCCCGCGCTTGAAGCTCTATCTCGCGCGCCTGGGAACGTGATTCCTCGACAATACGTTCCGCCTCCTCCCTTCGCGCCTTCATCTGACGTTCCAGCAGCATCTGCCGGATGAAGTAGCCGATGATCAAACCGACAAGAAGCGCAATACCCGCGACCACAAAACTCATTGTTCCGTTCACTTGACGTCCTCACTTTCATCCGTCCTCGCATCGATCTCACGTTCCACGCGTGAGATGACACGCGAAAGGATCTGATAATCAAAACCCCGCCTGGATAGATAGGCATTCAGGCGGCGTTGAAAATCCTCTGGTTTCAATTCCTGCCAGCGCGGCGCCACCTTGAGGGCGGCTTTATAAGCCGCTGCTTCCTGATCGAAATCCTCAAGCGCATCGTCGATGATTTCCGACGAGATACCCTTCTGGCGCAACTCCGCGCGCAGAGCCCACGGACCACGCGGGCGAAAAGTCGAACGATTCTCGATCCAAGCATGTGCAAAAGATTGATCGTCCACCAAGCCGCGTTCGTCGAGGCGTTTCAGGACAAGTTCGGCAATGCGGGAAGCAATTTTCCGGTGTTTGAAATACTGCCTCAGCTCAAACCTCGAGCGCGGCCGTCGGCTGAGCAGGGATAGCGCACGTTGATAGGCTTCCTCTAGAGCCTGGCGATCCTTGAGTTCGGCGATCTGGCGCTCGTTGAGAGTCTGACCGACTCGCAACGTCGCTGCCAGGACCGGCGCCAAGGAGAATGCAGGCTCCTCATCCAAATGAATGACCACTTTATGGCTGCGCTTGCCTTTCGTCTTCAGCGCAGTGATGATCGAACTCACCGTAGTCTCCTGATCTTAAGCGCAAGGCCGCGACCTGAGTACAAGGCCACGGCCTAACGCTAAGGCGGATCTCCGTTGCTAGATTCGCTACCGCTGGCTATGAGGTATGCAACTCAAATAGCAGTTGGGCCTGCTTCTTGATCTCGCTCCCCTTCGCTTGCACACTGAACAATCACGGAGAGCGATTGCCAGCGGTTTAACATAATGCTTCGTTTTTCTTCCGCCTGAAGCGGAGTCGAATGCTAGTTCGTGAGATCGATCCTAACGCCGTACCCTTGCACGATTCTCCAGCGCGACGTAATACCTGCGCGCCACATAGAGAAGGCCCCTCAGTCCT
>DUET01000102.1 GCA_011192015.1 Anaerolineae bacterium | reverse complement strand
TGGTGGGGATCGATTACCTTTCGATCGCTCCCTACGGCGAGAGCCGGCCCACGCATTGCGTGCTGCTGGAGGCGGGTGTGGTGGTGGTGGAGGGTTTGGATCTGAGCCAGGTGAAGGGCGGTCGTTTCACGCTGCATTGCCTGCCGCTTAAGCTGATGGGCAGCGACGGCGCTCCGGCACGGGCCATCTTGGTGGAGATTTGATGGTCGAAAGTACAAACGCGATTCGAACGAATGCATGATGGGTACTTCTCGTTGGCGAAGCGCCTATTTCGTCAGGTCGATATCGGTCGTGTTTCAGCATGACCTAGCGACCCGGGATTATCCTGACTGCAATCATGAGCATGCTTGAAGCTGGACTCATCTTATCCGCTCAAGCCTCGCATCAAAGGGAGGTAACAAATCGATGAGCCTGACGATCGTTCTGGCGGTGCTGGCGCTGATCTGCGTGATGGTGGGAGGTATTGCGGCCACACGTATGGCGGTCGAACTGCGTGCGCGAGGGGAGAATGCCAATCCGTTGTTCATTCGATGGATGATCTTCAAGTACATTGCGGATTACAAACGGATAACGCTCGAAGAAACGGGGCAGGTTGGACCTCTCTATCGTACCTGTACCAATTTCCTGGGCTTGGCTGGTATTCTCAGTGTTGCAACGATTCTGACGCTAATTGTCTGAACAAGGTGACGAGACGAACAAACCGGGGCTAACCTTATGGATGCGGAAAACTCGTCGCAGTAGCAATCGTGATACCAAGGAGTGCAGGATCCCGATCCGTTATCCGCATAGACCCAACATAAAAAGGTTGAATAACCAGCTAGGTCTTACTCGTCTGGTCCTGATATGTTCTCAGGATGCGAACAAGCTCAAACGCGCTAGTGTATCTCCTCTTGTGAATCAGCCGGGGAAGGAAATCCTCCACATCCAAACAAAGGGGAATAGAGATGAGACAAAAGGTGCTCGAGACGCTAGGCTACATCATCAATGCCGGATCGATCGCTTCGTTCTTCTTTCTTGCGGGAGTCCTGGAAACTTCCAGCGTTCCGCTTGCCATCACCATCATCACCTGGTTGTTTTTCGGTTTCGGCATCCTCTTGGTCATGCTTTCCACCATCACGCTCATGCGCAACCAGGGAGCGGGGCTCATCGAAGGGGGTGTCTTCGGGATCGTCCGACATCCCATGTACGTGGGCGCCATGCTACTCTTCCTCTCCTGGATCGGTTTGGTACCGCATTGGATCATCGCCCTGATCTCTATCGTCAACATCGTCATCGTTTATGCCTACATGCTGCAGGGGGAGCGCTTCAACCTCGCCAAGTTCGGCGATGCCTACGCCCGCTACATGGAGCGCGTGCCGAGACTCGATCTGCTGACGGGATCGATCCGGGTATTGCGCAGGTGAGGTCCAGGGCGAGCGAGTGACGTTCGGATCGCCCCTGAGAAGTTTAGATTTAATTTCGATCAAACGCCGACTTTGATCTGGAAATCCAGAAGGGAAGGGGGAAACGCTCCCGCACGTCGGGGCGTTCGATGAGTTTGGCACCGCGCCGAAGGCGGGCGGCGATCTTTTGCAGGGGTTCGTGGGTGATCGGATGGAGGATGTCCGGCGCCAGTTCAGCCATGGGGATGGCCAGGAAGGCTCGAGAAAGCATTTCAGGATCGGGAAGGGTGAGCAGATCGCTCTCCAATACCCAATCGCCCAGCATGCATAGATCCAGATCGATCGTGCGCGGTGCGTACTTGTCGGCGCTTCGTACGCGGCCCAGCACTTCCTCGATGCCGCGCAGGATGGCGCGTATCTCCAGGGGTTGAAGTTCAGTTTCCACACGCGCGGCGGCATTGAGGAAATCTGCCTGGGGAGAGGCGCTCAGTGCCGGATTCTGGTACACCATCGATACCGCCTCAACCCGCCCTATTGCCGCCAGGAAGAGGCCCGCTCGCAACAGGTGCATTTCCGGCTCGATGTTGGAACCCAGGGAGATGAAGGCCTGCTCAGGCAAAATCGCCCACCGTGCGCTCGATCTCAACTCCCACGGAGCGGGCGAAGCGCAGCGCGCCGGGCTTCTCGATACGAACCCAAACGCGCGTTACGCCTTCCGCCTGCAGGCAGATGCGCGCCACGTCTGCTGCCAGAGCCTCCACCGTGAAGCGCTGGCTCTTTTCCACATGCTGGATGATCTGCTTCGTGACCGTGCGGTAGTTGATCGTGTCCTCGATCTGATCGTTCTCACCTGCGGCATGCAGATCGCCGAAGAGGGTGATGTTCAAGAGCACGTCCTGGCGTTCGACGCGCTCCCAATCGTTCACGCCGATGATGGTCCGCAGCATCAGGTCTGTGATGTGGATGCGGTCTTCAATCATGGTTGCCTTCCTCAGATCAGATGACGTCCACCGTCGAGATGCAGGATCTCGCCGGTGACGTAGTCCGGGCCCGCCAGCAGAAAGAGCATGGCCTGCACGGTCTCCTCGAGCGTCGCCCAGCGCGCGATGGGCACGCCTCGCAGGGCTGCATCGGGATCCGCCTCTGCATGCGACGGCGGCAGGATGGCTCCCAACGCCAGCCCGTTGACGCGGATATTGGGCGCCAGCGCCACGGCCAGGCTTCGAGTCAGGGCTGCCAACCCGGCCTTGGAGATGGTGTAGGGGAAGTGGTCTGCGCCCGGCCGCAGGGCGCGCCAGTCGAGCAAATTGACGATCACGCCCTCCGCATCGCCAAGTTGCCGGGCAAAGGCTTGCGAGAGCAGGAAGGGAGCGGTGAGATTGATGGCCATGTGCCGTTCCCAGGCTGCGTGTGTGGTCTCATGAAGCGTGAGGGGTTCGAAGATCGAGGCATTGTTGATCAACAGGTCCACTTTCCCCAGCGAGACCTTCGCGCGCTCCATCAGGTCGACGAGCTGATCCGCATGGCGCAGGTCGGCCTGCAGCGCCGCGGCTTTCACACCCAGGGCTTGCGCATGATTGACGACCTCTTCGGCGTCCTTGGCAGAAGTGCCGAAGTGCACTGCAACGGAAGCCCCATGCCTCGCCAGGGCTTCTGCGAAAGCCCGCCCCAGGCGTTTCCCCGCGCCTGTGACCAATGCGGCGCGGCCCTTCAAGTCAGTCGCTGCCCTCATGCCTGCATTATACACATGATGCGTAGTCCTCAATCCCAGGCAGATGCTTTCGCAGGGAAGGTTGCGAATCATGGGAAATCCCTTGACTCATCCTGTGCCTGAGGGGGCGCATCGTCCCGGAGAAGAATGGCCCGGGTTTGGTCGACTCCTCGATGCCGGGGTTCCGTTGTTTCCTGATCCACATTTCGACATGTTCGACGCTCTTCGAAAGGGATCCCGGACTTCAGATACGGGATGCTCGTACCCTTCGAGAATGGCTTCAAGCAAAGAAACTGGGAAGGAATTTCCCTTCTCGGCATGCAAGCATCACCCATGCAAGGATGTGGTAGTATGCATAAATATGTTTCCATCAGGAAATAACGAGGAGGCAGGAATGCATGAGATCGAAGCTGCAGCCGAACTGCTGACTGGCGTTGGCATTGTTCGACCGGAGATCGAGAAGGCGGTTCGCAATCTCCTGGATGCCTTCGGTGAGGATGAGTGTCGAGAAGGCTTGGAACGCACTCCGGAGCGCGTGGCGCGCATGTACGACGAATTGCTTGCCGGTTACCGCGTGGATCCCTATGCCCTCATCAACGAAGCCGTCTTTGATATCGAATATGATCAGATGGTGATCGTGCGGGACATCGAGTTCTACAGTCTTTGCGAGCATCACATGCTGCCCTTCATCGGACGCGCCCATGTAGCCTACGTGCCGACGGACAAGGTGATCGGGCTGTCCAAGATCCCGCGTGTCGTCGATCTGTTTGCCAGAAGGCTCCAGGTCCAGGAACGTCTCACCCGGCAGATTGCGGATTTCCTGGATGCGGCACTCCATCCAACTGGCGTTGCCGTCGTCGTGGAAGGACTGCACCTATGCTCGATGATGCGTGGCGTGAAGAAGGCCAACGCCCGCATGGTCACGAGCGCCATGTTGGGAAGCTTCAAGAGCAACGATGCCACGCGCAAGGAATTTCTCGACCATATCTCGCGTGGTAGCCCGATTCTATCGGTCTGATTCCAGGCTCGGATCGAGATCATCCAGGCGGAAATGAGAGTTCCTTGGAACAGTCCTACTTTCTGCCTACATTCCAGGATCTCGATCTGTCCTATACTGTTGACGGGAATCGCGAGGGAAAATCATCAGGCTGCTTCCTTAGCGCTGAATGGTGACTCGCTTGTCATGCTTGGATCGTGTAACAAATGAAGGATCAATCCGTTTCATGTTTAACCATGTGAGTGCGAAGCTCTCCGATGCCGAGTTGATCGCCCGAGCACAAGAAGGCGATGCTGTGGCATTTGGCGAACTTTATGAGCGACACGTAGTAGTGATCTACCGCTACGTGTTGGCACGCGTGAACGTTGAAAGAGATGCTGAGGATATAACGGAAGTCGTCTTTCTACGAGCCTTTGAAGCGCTGCATCGTTACAAGGAACGTGGTCGACCCTTTACAGCCTTTCTCTACCAAGTGGCGCGGAATGCGTTGGTGGATTACTACCGGCAACAGCGCAAGAGCGAAACGATCGAGGCTGTTGAGAAGCTTCCGAGTTCAAGCCCAGCTCCTGACGATCGGTTAATGGAAGAGGAACGCATCGCGGTGTTAAGGGAAGCGCTGGCGAAACTTCCCGAGGATTACCAGGAGGTCATTCGCCTTCGCATCCTGCTCTCTCTTCCAACAGCAACGGTGGGGGAATGGCTGGGGCGCAGTGAAGGAGCGGTAAGAGTGCTGCTTCATAGAGCGCTCAAAGCCTTACGCCGGAGAATGGTGGGGACCGATGTTTAATACAAAATTGTCTGGAATCCTGAATGAATGCTTGAATAGTATCTGGACGGGGGAATCGACGATCGAGGAATGCCTGCGCATGCACCCAGAGCATGCCGAACAGCTGGCGCCGATGTTGGCATTGGCAATGGAAGCGCATGCATCCTTGGCGCCGCAGGCACCCAAACTAAGCTATGTTGCAGCAACCAAGCAACGCATCCTGAGACGGCTATCCAAGAAGTCGCAGGGTTTGACCTCCAAGCGTGCGCCGAGGAAACCTGCTTGGCAATTGAAACCGGCGCAGGTCGTCCTCAGTCTGGTGCTGGTTCTCAGCGTGCTTGTGGTGGGAGCAGGTGTTGTCCGGGCGTCTGCAGCCGCGCTTCCTGGTGATGCGCTCTATGGTCTCAAACTCGGTTTGGAGCGAGCCAGACTGGCGCTTTCTTTGAACGCTGGTGGGGATCTGGAAATCTTGACACGGCGGGCTGATACGCGTTTGGATGAGCTTCAAAACCTTGTCGGCCAAGGCAAGGACGAAGGTGTGGAGATTGTACTCGATGGTTATGGTGGGGCTTTATCGGATCTTACCGATCTGGCAGCCACAACCGATCCTGAAACCATACCCGGGTCCCTCGAGCATGTCTTGGAGCGGCTGGCGAAGCATCAGGAGGTTCTGGCGCGCGTCCTCGAGCAAGCGCCTCCTTCCGCTCAACCGGCGATCGAACACGCCATGGAACGCTCGAGTCACAGCCAGGCGGTGATCCAGCAGATCCGCCTGGGAGGCAGTCCCAGTGAGCTGGCGCCTGGTCAGCAGCGAACCCCGACGCCCACGCCTTCGGAAGCACCAACGATGCATGTGATCGATCTTGATGCGCATCACACCGGCAATCAGGTCAGGGTAGATGTTGAAGTTGTTCTAGTCGGTGGAGGCAAGGTGCGTGGTGCCACTGTTACAGGCAGTTGGTCGGTTTCAGGTTCGGGAGCGGTGTCCTCATGTGTCACCACAGGATCCGGGAAATGCCATCTCTGGAGTGGGGATATTCCGGAAGCAACGCAAGCAACCTTCACGATCACGGACATCTCCCATCCATCGTACGACTACGCACCGGAGGACAATTCCGATCCGGACGGCGATAGCGACGGTACGACCATCACGATTGACTTGGCTGGTCTCGAGCCTCCAATGCCAACGGATGTGCCTCCGACAGACACACCGATACCGGTACCGCATACGCTGCACGTGCGTGAACTCATTGCTGAGAAATCGGTCGGCAATGCAAACAACTGGAATGGGTTTGTCCAGGTAGTCATCAGGCGGGATGATGGCCGATTGATCACCGATGCCACGGTGTATGGAACATTCACCTTCGAGGGGGGAACTTGCAGCACAAGCTGTCAAGCGACAAGTTATTGCAAAGCGACGATAAAGACAGGCGCGACCACGGCAACGTTCACGGTTACGAATGTGGTTGGACCGTACTCCTATGCTCCATCGGATAACCGGGAGTATTCCGTTGAGGTGTATGCGCCTGAATAACCTCGTGCTGCCTTCGTTGGCATGGAAACGAGGATAGCAGCAATACGAACTCGACACAGTATCGAAACAAATGCCCCGAGAGGGGCATTTGTGCTTTGTCGGGTACTGAGGGTAGCTTGTACTCAGCGCGCCAAAGGCATTGGCAAGCGTGGAACCTTCAGCGAAGAGTCATGCAAACGAGTGTGTACCGGGTTGCGGTGCAAGTTTTCAGATGCTGTATGATAGTATGACCCAAGGGGATGGACTGTGTTTTACAGGCCGGAATCTGGGTAGGAGAATAAACATGAATATCACACTGGCATTGGGCGGCGGAGGCGCCAGAGGGGTGTCTCATATCGGTGTGCTGCGGGTTCTGGAGCGCGAGGGTTTCCGAATCCGTGCTGTCGCAGGCACAAGCATGGGGGGCGTCATCGGCGCCCTCTACGCAGCTGGCAACACCCCCTCGGATCTGCAAGCCCTGGTCGAGGAAGCCAAGGGAAAGGATCTCTTCCGAGCACGGCCACTTGGTCCTGGATTGCTGGGGATCCATGCCATCGAAACATGGTTGCGCGGCGTTCTCGGTGACGTCACTTTCGAGGACTTGGGAATCCCCTTCGCGGTAACTGCCGTCGATCTGGAGATCGGGGAGGAACTGGTCCTGCGGTCGGGAAAGGTGGTCGATGCCGTGCTGGCTACGATTGCCTTGCCGGGCATTTTTCCTCCCAGACTTCGTGATGACCACCGCCTGATCGATGGTGGCGTTGTCGACCCCGTCCCCGTAAAGCCGGCTCGGGACCTTTTCAAGGCCATGACGGTTGCGGTCGCGCTCTCGCCCCGCAGGGAGGATTGGTCAACTCACCCCTCACCCAGCATTCTGGCGCAATTGCCCTGGCTCAATGTGGTGAGTCGATTGAGGCCGGCTCAGGCATTGCGTATTTTCATGCGTTCTATAGAGATTTCCGGACGGTTCTTCACCGAGCTTCGTTTGGAAATCGATAAGCCGGATGTGATCATCCGACCGGCGGTTTCCCACATTGGTCTGCTGGATGAACCCTCCGTCTCCGAGGTTGTTTCCTTGGGCGAGATTGCCGCTGAGAAGATGCTGCCCCAATGCCGTGCTCAATTCAGCTTGGTCAAACGCCTCGGCAGGCGGTTTCGATCCATGAGGACATCCTGACTGCTGATGAAGGAACGAAAGGAACGTGATCTTCGAAAATACGCTCGAGGCACACAGACCCGGCTTGCGTTCGGCGCCCTCTTGTTGTTCGTCATCGGGGATGTGCTCATCTGGTGGCTGTATGGCTGGTCCGCCGCCCGTTCGGCGCTGCTTTGCACCAGCTTCGGCTTTCTGGTCATGTTTCTGATCACGGCATGGCTGTGGTTCTTGCGCTGGTTCGCAAGCAGAACGCGGGGCGATTAGAGTGCAGCCTGGATTGTGATATCATCTGATCGTATGTTCCCGCTCCTGCCCGCAAGATGGAGCGGTTTTTGTCCCTCTCACGACCTTACGCCGGAGTTTAAAATGACTCAATCCAGTCTTGTTGACAAGGCCATCAACACGATTCGTTTTCTTGCGGCAGATGCCATTCAAAAGGCCAATTCCGGACATCCGGGCTTGCCCATGGGCGCTGCCGCCTTGACCTATGCGCTGTGGGCGGATCATCTGAAGTTCGATCCGCAATCCCCCGCCTGGTCTGATAGAGATCGTTTCGTGATCTCAGCGGGACATGGATCGATGCTGCTCTATGCACTGCTGCATCTCACCGGCTACGATCTTCCCATGGAAGAGTTGAAACGCTTCCGGCAGTTGGAAAGCAAGACACCGGGGCATCCGGAATACGGCCATACATTCGGCGTGGAGACCACCACCGGCCCGCTCGGGCAGGGATTTGGCAACGGCGTGGGCATGGCCATCGCTGCCGAACGCATGGCAGCCATGTACAATCGCGACGGGTTTCCCATCGTCGATCACACCATCTACGCGATCGTGTCAGATGGTGACCTGATGGAAGGGCTCTCCCACGAGGCCGCATCCCTGGCAGGTCATCTGCGCCTGGGCCGGCTCGTTTATCTCTACGACGACAACCGCATCACGATCGATGGGAGCACCGATCTGACCTACACGGAGGATCGCGCCGCGCGCTTCCGTGCCTATGATTGGCACGTACTCACCATCGAGGATGCCAACGACGTGTCCGCCGTCAGCGAGGCGATCGCAACCGCCAAAGTCGACCCTCGCCCCTCACTGATCATCTGCCGCACGCATATCGGCTTTGGTTTGCCGACCAAGGTGGACACCGCCGCTGCGCATGGAGAACCTCCAGGTGAGGAGGAGCTTGCGGGAGCGAAGCAGAATCTGGGCTGGCCGTTGGAGCCGAGTTTCCTGGTGCCGGAGGAAGTGGCCGAGCACTTCCGCTCCATGGGCAACCGTGGTGCAGAACGTCATCGAGAATGGGAAGCGCTCTTCAAACAATATGCCCAACGTTTCCCGGATCTGGCTGCGCAGTTTCGACGAACCCATGAAGGCAGCCTGCCGCAGGGTTTACGCCAGGTCCTGCCTACATTCAAACCCAACGCCAAGGGCATGGCCACACGCGCTTCCTCCGGCAAGACAATCAACGCCCTGGCGCCGGAACTTCCGGAATTAATCGGAGGATCGGCTGATCTAACCGGATCGAACAAGACCCATATCGAGAACGAACTTCCCTTCAGTTCCGAGAATCGCAACGCCCGCTACATCCACTTCGGTATTCGTGAACATGCCATGGCTGCCATCCTGAACGGCATTGCCCTGCATGGGGGATTGATCCCCTTTGGGGGAACCTTTCTGGTGTTCTCGGATTACATGCGCCCCTCGATGCGGCTCTGCGCTATGATGGGGCTGCCGGTGATCTATGTCCTGACGCATGACTCCGTGGGGATCGGCGAGGATGGTCCCACCCATCAACCCATCGAGCATCTGGCCTCCCTGCGCGTCATTCCCAACATGACTGTGATCCGTCCTGCGGATGGCAACGAGACGGCGATGGCATGGATGACGGCGCTGGAGCGCCGAACCGGGCCCACGGTTCTGGCGCTGACGCGCCAGCGTGTGCGCGAGCTGGACCGCAATCGCTTTGCCTCTGCCGAGGGTTTGCAGCGCGGCGCATACGTGCTGGCAGATCTGGGTTCGGGCGAACCCGAGATCCTCCTCATGGCTTCAGGATCGGAGGTCGCCCTGATCATCGAGGCCGGGGAACGGCTGGCTTCGGATGGTCGCTCCGTCCGCCTGGTTTCCTTCCCTTCATGGAGCTTGTTTGCCGAGCAGGACTCAACCTATCAAGACCAGGTTCTGCCGCCGGCGCTGCACGCGCGCGTGGCCATCGAGGCTGGATCGCCTCAAGGGTGGGAACGCTGGGTGGGGGAAGCAGGGGCGGTGATTGGATTGCAAAGGTACGGAGTTTCAGCTCCCTATGAAGAGGCTTACGAGCATCTTGGTTTGACGGCCGAAAAAATAACCTCGACGGCGCAGCAAGTGCTGGCGCGAGTGAAAGAGGAGCAAGGGTGATGAGAATCGCTGTGGCTTGTGATCACGCGGGTTTTCCCTTCAAGGAGCTTGCGCTCGAAACCATCCGCAGCATGGGGCATGATGCCCTGGATCTGGGAACGGATTCGAGCGAACCGGTCGATTATCCTGATTTTGCCGAGAAGGTCGGGCGTGCGATTCAAACAGGGAAGGTCGAACGCGGGCTGCTCGTATGCGGTTCGGGCGTAGGCGCAGCCATAGCAGCCTGTAAGATGCGCGGTATTCGCGCGGGAGTCTGCCACGATGCCTATTCTGCCCGTCAGTCGGTCGAACATGACAACGTGAATGTGCTTGCTCTGGGCGCTCGAGTCATCGGGCCTGCCCTGGCGAAGGTGCTTATCAAGGAATTCCTCTCCGCTCGTTTCACGCATGAAGAACGCCATGAACGCAGATTGGCGAAAATCGCTGCCCTGGAGGAGGCAGCCACTGGCCAGGGAGGAACATGAATCCCATCCATCGACTGCATGCATTGGGACAATCGGTTTGGCTTGATTTCATCCGCCTCGATCTATTGCGTTCGGGGCAGCTCGCCCGCATGGTCGCGGAGGATGAGATCCGCGGTGTGACCTCCAATCCCACGATCTTTGAGCAAGCCATCTCCGAGGGTGATGTCTATACCTCTGCCATCCGCCCACTGGCCCTCGAGGGCTGGTCGCAGGAGCGCATATTCGATGCCCTAGCGCTCGAGGACATAGGCGGGGCTTCGGCCGTGTTGCTGCCGCGGTATGAGGCTACCAATGGTGAGGATGGCTATGTTTCCTTGGAGGTGTCCCCCGATCTGGCGAACGATACGGAAGGAACGCTGGAGGAGGCACGCCGATTGTGGGCCACCGTAAACCGTCCCAATTTGATGATCAAGATCCCGGCCACGAAGCCGGGCATCCCCGCCATAGAGCAAGCCATTCTCGAAGGCATCAATGTCAACGTCACGTTGATCTTCTCTCTGCAGCGCTACGCGGAAGTGATCGACGCCTACCTGCGCGGTTTGGAAGGTAGATTGGAGCGAGGTCTCTCCCTGGATCATGTTGCATCGGTGGCTTCTTTCTTCGTATCCAGGGTGGATACGAAGGTGGACGCCTTGCTGGAGGAGATCCAGCAGAATCGATCGCGCAACGCCGAGCGCGCGGCTGCAGTGAAGGGCAAGATCGCCATTGCCAATGCGAAACTGGCCTACGCGCAGTTCAAGGGCACCTTTGGAAACGAGCGCTTCGAGCGTTTGAAGCTTCATGGCGCCCGTTACCAACGTCCGCTCTGGGCTTCGACGAGCACCAAGAATCCTGCCTATCCGGACACCTACTACGTGGACAATTTGATCGGCGCGCACACCGTGAATACACTTCCCCCGCATACCCTGGACGCGTTCCGCGATCACGGCACGGCGGAACCGACTTTGGAGTCGGATCTCGCCGATGCGCGAGGGCAGATCGAGATCCTGGCGTCGCTTGGGATCTCCATGCAGAAGGTAACGGATGAACTTGAGGATGAGGGTGTGGCCAAGTTCTCGAATTCTTTCGCGTCAGTCCTTGAGACCATCGCTGCGCGGGTGCACAGCCTGCGCCAGGAATCCGGCTCGCCGGCTTCCAACGGGGAGTAAGGGGGGGGACTTCTGATCACACGATCCCCATGAGATCCTGCATTCCGTAGGGGTGCGAGGGGTTAGCGTTCCGAAATGTTTCCACAGCTTTGAGTGAATGGGAAGTTGTCTTTCGATGCGGGTGGTCGAAAGGATTCCATCATCGGGAAGCTGTAGGGCGACCGTTTGAACGAGGGAGGGCTTGTCATCAAAGGAAGCACGCGGGGGTATATTCCCAGGAGCATTCTGGTGGGCATCGAGGAGGGAATCTTCGATTCCCTTCCGCAGCGCGTGCTCGACAACCTGCGGCACCCGGCATCTGAGAATGCACTGGTCTGGAATCTGATCTATCCCCTGGCAGGACCGGGAATCCCTATCCAATCTGTGCTCGCGCTTCGTCCACTGTGGGGAACCCCGTTCCTGCAGCAGGAAGAAGATTCCCTGGAACCCTTCTTCTGGGGTTACGCGATCTCTGGTCAACGTTTGCCCGAATTGGATTCGACACTCCGAGCCATCAACGGACCGGGGCCGCAGACGGAAGTGGATCTCTTTCTGGTGGGGCAAAACAATCTCGTACTGGTGGAAGCCAAGAACAGAAGCGGTTTGGGGCGGTGCTCACGCTATCAGAAAGGGCATTGCCCGGAAATCCTAGGGGGAAATAAATCCAATCAATCCTGCCGCTACTGGAACGCGCCCGAGGCAAGATTCAGTGATTTCGCCGAGATGGAACCGCGGCCGACGCCGGAGGGTCCGACTCCTGCCTGCAGCACCCACTATCAACTTGCTCGCACGCTGTTGGTAGGGCGGGAGCTGGCGAGGCGGACACAAAAGCGGTTGCATTTCTGGATGATCCTGCCGAGGAAGCGCTGGGACTCTTTGCAGCGGACATGGGTGGATTTCTGTGACCGCCTGCATGAGGATGCGATTTGGCGCCGAATGCGCGTGCTGGCGTGGGAGGATGTCCGCGATCTGTTTTGAGAGGTATCGACATCCGAACGGGGCTGCTCCCATGGGGCAGCCCCGTTTTGCCTTCTGGCAATATGAATCATGCCGGTTCTGGAACTTGACGCCGTGAATGCAATTGCATGGGATGGAGAGGGAACCATCCGCTCAGACGGGACGTGGAATCGTCAACCCCTCTGGCGCAGAGAACCACATCAGGGGCTACGGATTGGGAGGGATGGGATGGACGGAAGGTGGGGTCATACGCTGGCTCGCGTCAGCCAGGCATCCCCATCAAACCGTCTGAGTCAGCCCTCGAACTTGAAGGAAACCTTCACCTTGGCGCGGTAGGCGATCACCTTGCCTTCTTCGATCTGCATATCCAATTCGATGACCTCGCCGATGCGCAGATCACGCAGGCTCTTGGAAGCCTGTTCGACAGCAGCGGCAGCGGCCTCCTCCCACGAATCCTTGCTGGTTCCCACCAGTTCAATCACTTTATATACGCTGTTCGACATTTCTCCCTCCTTCTGCTTCAGGTGAACTCTTCCGTGTCTGCTGGATGGAGACGGTTTCTCCGACAACGGATCGGATGTTTGGCATTTCAGATTGAACGATACTCGAATTCCGATGCAAAAAAGATTCAACGTGGTCTTTCGTGAAGAGCTTGAGATGTATGGCTCCACGTTTCCGCATTATAGAAGTGCTCGAGTTGATTTGCAATCCGAACATGCGGTTTCTCAACGTAGCAGACCCGGGTCCGAACGAAACGAGGCAGAGCCGCGGGTGCGAGATCAGCAAGGACCGATCGGGAGAAATGTGATGAGGATCAAGGTTGAGGGCGCCTGGAACTGGAATTGACGATCGGGTAAGTTTCGAAGGATTGACTAGGAATTTTATCCCTGCTACCATTCGTCTCCATTCGATACAATAACATAACAGACAAACATAGCACTCAATGGATCAGAGACGAGCTTGAACCAACTTACCACAGTCCTGTGAATCGTTTACCGAGGAGGAGATAATGGCACAGCAAGGAACTCCACAGGGGCCGGTCTTCGGACCCACACAGCAGACGACAGTGATCGGTTATGAGCGCAAGGAAAAACCGGGCGTGCTGGCGATCATCTTCGGAATCTTCACGATCCTGGTTTCCATCGGCATTGGTATTTTCAGTCTGTTGGGGGGGCTGGGCATGCTGGGTTTGGGGGATGAAGGGGGCATGATTGGGTTGGCGTTTAGCTGTGTACCGCTCTTGTTCGCGTTGTATGGCCTCTTTTCTGGAGCCATGCTGTGTTTCGTCGGTGGTGCTGCGGGCAAGGTGTTCGCGATCATTTTCTGGGTGCTCCTGATCATCAGCGTTATATGTATTGCTGGATTTGGAGCGTTATTCTTTGGGCTTCTAGGGATGGAGGGTTACTGACCCGGTTGATCCTTGATTCATCCCAGAATCTTGCAATGAACTCGCCTCCCGCAGCTGCGGGAGGCGAGCGTTCTTCCTGGAAAGAGGCTGGATAGCTCTGTAGTTATTCTTTATCTGCTACTCTGCATAGGGATTCGTTTCGAGGGCCGGCAACGGTAGGATGTAGGGATTGTTGCTGGGGACGAGCATGACTTGAATCCCCGGCGCCAGCTTGGCGATGTATTGATACGTGAGCAGATCGGGATTGTCCCTCAGGGCTTCCGCGATCAATGCCAGCGCTTCGGCTTCGGCCTCAGCTTCGATCACCCGCGCTTGGGCCTGGCCCTGGGCGACAGTGACGGCGGCATCGGCCTGACCCTTGGCAACCTCCACGGCCTGTAATGCCTCCTGCCGGCGCTGTTCGACGGTAAGTTCCGCTTGTTGGGCGAGCTGCTCGGCGATCTGCTTCTGCTCCACGGATGCCGCATATTCAGGCGTGAAGGTGATGTTGCGCAGAACGAAATCCACCAACCGAAGCCCGTTTTCTTGCAGGACTTCATCGAGGCGCGACTTGATGCCCGCGATCAATTCGACGCGCCTCGATGTAACAATCTCTTCCACGCCGTACTGGGCGGCTTCGTCACGAATGATGCCGCGCGAGATCGGCCGCACCAGATCGTTGGCGTAGCGATTCTGCCAGGCGATGTGCACCTGGATCACCTTTTCCGGATCGAGTTCGTAGATCACGGAAGCGTCGATCAAGACCTCCTGACCATCCGAGGTCCGGGCGGCAACTGAGTCGTCGCCTTGGATTTGTCCCTCGAGTGGAGCGATCGACATGGTGTAGGTTTGTCTCGAGATCGAGTAGCGAACGACCGACTCAGCGAAGGGTATGATCCAATGCAGCCCCGAAGGCAGAGCCTCAGACCGGAAACCTCCTGGAGCGATGGCCGACAGGACCAATCCACGTTCCTCAGGTTTGATGAAAACCAACCCGGCGCTGACCGTCGTTAATACAATGGCGGCAATGACGATCCCGATGATCATGCCTCCAGCCGCCTTGATCGGCCTACCACGTGAGGTTCGTATCACCGCTAAGATGATGATCGCCAGCGCGGCGACCCACGAGACCGTTGCCAGTCCTTGTAAAAGGATCGCGATGTCCATCTTCTCCTCCATTTACATACGAGAATAGACGAAAACTGATCTTTTCGTGGCGAGGATTATAGCATGCGCGGTTTATGGATCATGACGATGGGTTGACACCAGGCAAACAACCATCATCCCAGCAGCATCCCTACACCACGCATGGATTGGCCTCAGAGTTGGAAGGATTCTGTTCGGATCGTTTGGGCTGGATCGGCTACTCAGGCGAAGGTTGCTGAGGCTCACGTTCCAAGAGGATCGTGACCGGTCCGTCGTTGTCGATCTCGACGAGCATGTGTGCTCCGAAACGGCCGGTCTGCGTGGAAATCCCCTGAGTTCTAAGCAGTTCCGCGAAATGCAACACGAGCGGCTCGGCCATTTCCGGGGGCGCGGCTTTTACGAAGCTGGGGCGACGGCCTTTGCGAGTGTCAGCATAGAGCGTGAATTGAGAGACCACGATGGCCTCGCCTTCCACATCGAGGACAGAAAGGTTGGTCTTACCTGCTTGATCCTCGAAGATGCGCAGCAGGGCGCATTTCTCTGCCAACCAACGCGCCTCTTCCTGCGTATCTCCTGGGCCGACACCGACAAGGATCACCAGGCCGCGACCGATGGCTGCGATCTCTTTTCCGTCGATGGAAACACGTCCGTTGCGGACACGTTGGATGACGGCTCGCATGGGTGTATTTCCCTTTCCGTGCTCGTCGAGATGAGATCCGTTCTAGGGCAACCCTACTGCAGCGCGCACTTCCTGCATGGTTTGGGATGCAATTTGGCTGGCGCGCTTTGCGCCGTCACGGAGGATATCCCAGACCCGATCCTGGTCCTTCTGCAGCTCGTTTCGGCGGGAGCGGAAGGGTTTGAGATGCGCATTGATGTTCTTGGCAAAGAGTTTCTTGCAATCCACGCAGCCGATGCCCGCTCGGCGGCATTCGAGATCGATCATGGACACTTCATCGGTAGATGAGAAGACCATGTGCATGCTGAACACGTTGCATACGTCCGGATTCCCAGGGTCGGAGCGAAGCTTGCGCTGCGGATCGGTGACCATGGTCATCACGCGCTTCACGGTCTCTCCCGGCGTGGCTGCCAGCTCGATATGGTTATCGAGGCTCTTGCTCATCTTCTGAACGCCGTCCGTTCCCAGTACCTTGGGCACTTCGGTGCTCTTCATCTGCGGTTCGAGCAGCGTTTGGGTGTCGTAGCGGTGGTTGAAGGAGCGTACGACCTCGCGAGCGAACTCGATATGTGGAGCTTGATCGATACCCACGGGAACCCACTTGGCTTTATAGAGTACGATGTCGGCCGTCATCAAGACTGGGTAACCCACGAGGCCGTAGTTGATGTTGTGCGGCTGCAGCCGTGCCTTCTCCTTGAAGGTGGGTAGATCCGTCAGTTTTCCCAGCGATGTGACCATGGAGAGGATGGTGTGCAGTTCCGTGACTTCGGGGACATTGGACTGCACGAATACGATGGTTTCCTCGGGGCGTATCCCCGCTGCCAACCAGTCCAGAGCCATCTCCTGGACGTTGGTTCGCAGATCCACCGTCGTCTCTACGGTCGTCAGGGCATGCAAATCGACGATGCAATAGATGCATTGGAATTGATCTTGCAGTGCCACGTAATTCTGGATGGCTCCCAGGTAGTTGCCCAGATGTTGACGACCCGTGGGTCGGGCTCCAGAGAACACACGATCCTTGCTTGCTGCCAATTAAGCCTCCCTCCTTTTACGATTCCACAACCCCTTCTTCGATCCCATTCGTTGTAGAAAACCGAAATCGAATGATGCTATTTGTGTGGCATTTCGTTCGACCACGCCCGATCGCAGGTAGGAATATCTTGCATCAGGCGTTCCCGGTTGGGTCGCCATCACAACCAACGAACATCATGAGGTTGTTCCGCAGTATATCCCAGAAGCGGAGCGGCTGCCAAACGAGGACCTTGCCTGTTCCATTGGATGGCATGGATGTGAATTCCCAGAGCCCAGACGCTGGGTCGACCTTTGAGGATCATGGAAGCTGTGGGATAATGCCCTTTGCAGGAGGTGCAAGATGCGCCGCTTTATGAATTTCGTCGCAGGAGCGATATGCGGGGCTGCGATCGGCGCAGCCGTCGGGTTGCTGCTGGCGCCGACAGCAGGAGAGGATCTCCGCAACACCGCTACAGAACGGATCATCGCCTTTCGAGATGAGATCCAAAAGGCATACGAAACCCGAAAGGCACAATTGGAAGCCGAACTGGAATCGCTGCGCTCGTAGGGGGATATTGTATCGCTGGTGTGCATTCGTTGAACTCATTTCAAAGCATTGGAAGCCGTCCGAATCACTGCTCGGACGGCTCTTGTGCATCTGGTGTGGTTGAAGTTCTCACCCGAAATTTCGTTATTCTTCTCGGATGGTTTGTTACGTTTCTGCAAGTAGAAGAGATAGTTCCTTGATCTTCGGTGGTTGAGCAAGATATGACGATCTTGGGCATCCGAAATGATGACGCCATCGGGGAGACTGTCGATCATGGAGTGGAGGCCGGATACGCTCTCCCGCAGCGCATTTTCGGCCCGCTTTCGCTCGGTGAACTCTTCTCTCGAACTGAACGTTCCGTTGATGTTCCCTTTCTCGTCTATCAGGGGCGTGTTGTGCCAGGTAATGATTCGTTCTTGGGGATCATGGGATTTTCGAAGCATTCGGCCAGCTCCAGCTTGCCGGCCAATAATCGTTCGAAGACGGATCTTGTCTCCTCTTGGATGCTGGTGGGGAGGAAATGGTCGAACCAACTCATCCCAACGATTTCTTCTTTCTCATAGCCAAGGATTTCTCTGCCTCGCTTGTTGATGATGCTGACATGACCCTTGGGGTCCGGGGTAACGAAGATCACGCCGGCGGAATTAAAATTCTTCTGCGGCCTATCTCTTTCCGGCGGTGAACAAGGCTCCGATTGAATTTAGGAACTTAATGCCTCAAGAACTTCGGGTACGGCGGGTTTCACCCATCCACCCCGGTATATTGACGTATTGGAATTGCGGTTCCTGTGAACCGAATAGGTGCCCTTTCTAACCTTGGAAACGATCGTCCGAGCGCGCTTGTCGAACATCGGCATCCTCGTGCCCGAGCCAACCAGCACGAGCATCACGGGGAGTGTCGAACTTGGGGACGTAAGGTTTGATATCCAGGAGGGGTGTGCCGTCAAGGATGTCCACGTTCTCCAGATGAAGCACGGCGCCTTTCACGCTTTTCAGAACAACGACCGAAAGACCGATCGGATTAGGGCGGGTCGGCGCACGGGTGGCGAAGATGCCGCGGGGTTCGGAATCCATGAAGGGTGTTACGGTGAGTTCCACACGCGAAGCTTGGTGGAAGTGGTAGATCAGGATCACGTGCGAGAAGCCCTCCAGATCTTGGAGCGCGGGTGTGAACTGAGGATGGAGATGGACGGTTCCGGGCGCACTGGTCTCGCTGGTGGGTTGGATCGGCATGCCAGCAAGATCGGTGAATGGAGAATGGATCGTTCCAATGGGGGTATATGAGATCTGCATCTCTTCCATCCTTGATGTTGTTGGCCTTCCCACAAAGCTATTCTCTTTGAGAATCCGCAGTATTGATTTTCGGGATCAATCTGCCGGTGCGCTGCATGTAATCGATGTACGGCTCTCCGAATTGGTCGATGAGAACCTGCTCTTCGCGCCCTACACGTATGGCAACCAACATCCCGAACATCAATACGGGCACGAAGGTCAATACCCAATTTCCGGCGAGCAATCCGCCACCGGCGTAGTTTATCAGGTATGCGGTGTAGATTGGGTGGCGGATCCACCGGTATGGGCCGCTGTCAACGAAGGTTTGGTCCTGCTTGGTCACGATGAGGGAATGGAAGCTTCTGCCCAGGTGAGTATGAGCGGATGCCAGTAGGATGATACCGGTTGTTAACATGATGGCCCCGATCCATCGCAGCCAGGAAGGGAGGGGAATCCAATAGGCGAATGCGAAGGTCCCCGGGGAGAGGATGTACTCCGCCCCGAACACGATCGTCACCAGGGCAGCCACGCTGCCTGCCGCCAGGCTGAGAGCCCCTTCCCGATAATCGACCTTGCGCGGCTCGCGCAGGACCTTCGACTGGAAATAGATCCGGATCGAAAGCATGGCCAGGAAGGCAAGGATGAAGAGAAACCTGAAGATGATTTCTGGTTTCATTGCTTGCCTCCTTGGATTGGTCGGTCGTGATCAAGAAAACACGTTTGTCCATCGGGATCGTGATGCGCTGCATTTCTCCATGGCATCCATGGAGGAAACCGATGGGGAGTCATGCGATTTAAAAGAAGAGGAAGTAGCGAGGTACACGCGCCATGTATTCGCGATACGCGTCGCCGTAGTTCTTCAGGCAGGTTTCTTCTTCCGCCAGGACGCGCACATGCCCCCAGGTAATGCCGATGGTGATCAACAGCAGTGAAAGCCAGGACCCCATCGTCAGGCTGATCCCCACGTAGGCGATGAAGATCGAGACCTGCTGCGGGTTGCGAGAAATCTGGTAGAGGCCTCTCGTCACCGGCTGATCCAGCGGTGTGG
>DUET01000101.1 GCA_011192015.1 Anaerolineae bacterium | reverse complement strand
TGATGCCTGGAGACAGCGTGAATCTGGATGTGGAGCTGATCACACCGGTGGCGCTGGAGAAGGGTTCGAAGTTCGCCATCCGCGAAGGCGGGTTGACCGTGGGTGCGGGTGTGATCACGGACATCAAAGAATAGATGTGGGTGATCGGATCTTGAATTTGGAAAGATAATCGATGGCAAAGAAAGACGTTCGACCGGTCATCACACTCGAATGCACTGAGTGTCACGAAAGAAATTACACGACGGAGAAGAACCGCCGTAATGATCCAGGGCGGTTGGAGTTCAATAAGTATTGCTCGCGCTGTCGCAAGCATACGCTGCATCGTGAGACAAAGTAGGGGCGAAGGAAAGCCCTTATAGGCCAGTAGCTCAATTTGGCAGAGCACCGGTCTCCAAAACCGGGGGTTGCGGGTTCGATTCCTGCCTGGCCTGCCTGGATACTTAGACGACACCGTCGAAAGGCGGGTCGTTTGCCCCTAGGGAGACGGGACGTGGCGAAGACAAAAGCCGCATCAAAAAAGAAGAGGCGTAATTTCATCGTGCGCTACTTCCGGGAGGCTTCGACGGAACTTCGGAAGGTGAATTGGCCCTCACGCCGGGAAGCAACCAGATTGACTGTCATCGTCTTGGTGGTTGTGGCCGTCATGAGTGGTCTGCTGGGTGTGCTGGACTTTCTCTTCACGAGGTTATTTGGCCTCATTTATTCGCTCGGATAGGCTGGTTTTCGGATGACGAATGACCTTGGGATCGAAGACAAGCAGGATCTTCCCGCGCAGGAAACGGAAGCTCGGGAGATTTCGGATTCGATCCCGGCAGAGGTCGCTCCGGAGGAGGCGGCGGAGGAATCCGCGGTCGCGGAAGCGCCTGAGGTCGTTTCCGGCGATGAACAGGAAATCGCCGAGACCGAAGACAGCATAACGCCGCAAGACGAAACCGTCTCACAAGAGGAGCAAGAATCCGAGCAGATGGAGCTGGCAGAGGCGGAAACACCTTCCGTAGAACTCGACGAAACATCGGTCGAGGCCGCGGCCGGGGATGAGCGTGAAACCGCCGAGGCTGCCGCGCCGCCTGAGGATGAACCCACCGAACCCGTCGAAGGAGAAGCCCAAGCAGCTGGCGAGACGATCCAGGATGAGGAAGACGGACGTCATTGGTACGTCGTGCACTGCTACTCCGGATATGAGAACAAAGTGCGCCACAATCTCGAGCAACGCATCGAGACCATGGGGATGAAGGACAGGATCTTCGATGTTGTGGTGCCCACGGAAGAAGAAATCGAGGTCAAGAACGGCAAGCGCAAGACAGTTGAGCGCAGGGTCTTCCCGGGCTACATTCTCGTGCAGATGATCATGACCGAGGAGTCGTGGTACGTCGTGCGCAACACACCTGGTGTCACCGGCTTTGTCGGCATGGGTAACGAGCCCACGCCTCTGCGCCCCGAGGAAGTCTCGCAAATCATCAAGCGCATGGAAGCCGAAGCGCCTCGCATCAAGGTTACGTATAAAATCGGACAGAAAGTCCGCATCATCGATGGGCCGTTCAATGATTTCATTGGAACGGTCGATGAGATCGATATGGAACGCGCCAAGGTGCGCGTGATGGTGTCATTCTTTGGGCGTGAGACGCCTGTCGAATTGGACTTCCTGCAAGTGGAGAAGGCCTGAGGATAGGTTTCGCGTCCGTGTGGGAGGACAACTCGAATTGCCCGATAAAACCACCCAGGGAGAAGTTTCGTGGCAAAGAAGTTAAAGACCGTTTTACGATTGCAGATCCAGGCCGGCAAAGCCAATCCTGCTCCACCGATCGGGCCGGCTCTGGCTCCGCACGGCATCAACCTGATGGCGTTCTGCAAGGAATACAACGCACGCACGTCGAGCCACGCGGGAGAGATCATTCCCGCCGAGATCTCGATCTACATGGACGGCTCGTTCAGTTTCATATTGAAGACCCCACCCACGCCGGTGCTCTTGCGCAAGGCGGCGGGAGTGGAAAAAGGATCCTCGGAACCGAATCGTGAGAAGGTCGGTACGGTTACGAAAGAACAGATCAGGGAAATCGCTGAGACCAAGATGAAAGACCTGAACGCGGTGGATATCGAGGGCGCCATGCGCCAGATCGAAGGGACCGCGCGCAATATGGGAATCGTGGTCGAGGGCTAACCGAATCCGTGGGAGAGTCGGCTGAACCGGCTCGCTGGGACCACAAGGAGAACCAATGCCAAAGCACGGAAAGAATTACAACGAAGCGTTGCAGAAGATCGACCGCGAGAAGCGTTACGATCCCGAAGAAGCGCTGAAACTGGTACAGGAAACCTCATTCACTCGCTTTGACTCCACAGTCGAGATGCACATTCGTTTGGGAGTGGATCCGCGGCACGCCGAGCAGCAAGTGCGTGAAAGCGTGCTCCTGCCCCATGGATTGGGAAAGAGCGTGGTCATCTTGGCGTTTGCCGAAAGCGATGACGCTCGAACCGCCTTGGAGGCGGGTGCGGATTACATAGCCGACGAGGAGACGATCGATCGCATCCAGAAGGGCTGGCTGGAATTCGACGCCACCGTAGCAACGCCTGAGATGATGGGCAAGGTCGGACGGTTGGGCAAGATCCTGGGACCGAGAGGCTTGATGCCCAACCCGAAGGCGGGAACGGTTGTGCCGGGAAACGACTTGCCACGCGTGATCAACGAGTTGAAAGCCGGGCGGGTCGAGTTCCGTGTCGACCGAACGGCCAATCTGCACATACCCTTGGGAAAGGTCTCCTTCGAGACCCAAAAGCTCTATGAGAACATGGCCACCGTGATGGAAGCTGTCAAGAAGGCCAGGCCTGCCTCTGCCAAGGGGACCTACATTCGCAAGGTTACGCTCGCGAGCACGATGGGGCCGGGAGTACGCGTCGATGCCTACGCGGCCCAAAATATGGTAAGCTAAGGAGCCAGTACACACGAGCTCATCTGATCTGGCGATGAGGGTAACAAGCTTCGCCGAAGACAGCAGGTGTCCGAGCAACAAGGACTTAATCTCCTGCCCAGGTGAAGGCCAGCGGGAGAACTCCCGCTCGCAGCTGAATGGCTGTGCGAGTCTTTGCTGAGGCAGTCTACATGCAGCAAGGATTTTTCTTTTCGAAGGAGGTGGAAGGAATTTGGCAATCTCGAAGGAACGTAAGCAGGAACTCGTCAGCGAGTATCAGGATCTGGCCACCAGCAACAAGGGAATGATCCTGACATCCTTCTCTGGATTGAGTGTGAAGGAGACGGAAGAACTGCGGAATCAAATCCGTGAAGCTGGCGGAAAATTTCGAATCGTGAAGAACACGCTGGCCAAGATGGCTTTCGAAAAGGCCGGCTTGGAGCTTCCGGAGGGCGCGTTGGAAGGGACGACGGCGATTGGATTTGGCGAGGAGAACATCACCGATCTTGCCAAAGCGATCGCGGATGTGGCGAGAGATTCGGATCTCATGCAAATCAAGGGAGGCTTGATCGAAGGTGTGGTCTTCGATGCCCGGCAGATCCATCGCTTGGCCAATCTGCCGCCTCTGCCCATTCTACAAGCTCAATTGCTTGGTCTTATCCAAGCGCCGGCAGGGCGTGTCGCAGGAGCGTTGAACGGTTCTGTGCGCCAAGTGGTCTCCGTGCTGAGCGCTTTCGCAAAATCCGAGTCGGAAGGGGCGGAAGCCAGCCCGGCCTGATGGTCTGAAGGAATCATCCTTCGGATTCGAAGTGCTGATCGACGAATCTGAGACTTTAAGGAGTTACCTAGCAATGGCAGATCTAAAGAAATTAGTGGATGAACTGAGCAAGCTGACCGTGCTCGAAGCGGCTGAATTGACCGAAATGCTCGAGGAGAAGTGGGGCGTATCGGCTGCAGCTCCGATGGCGGTTGCGGCTATGCCGGGAGCGGCAGGTGCTGCTGAACCGGCCGAAGAGAAGACGGAATTCGACGTGATCTTGAAGAACATCGGACCGAAGAAGATCGATGTGATCAAGGTCATCCGCCAGATCACCAGCCTCGGTCTCAAGGATGCCAAGGATCTCGCTGAAGCCGCCAATAGCAAGGTGTTGGAACAGGCCGGCAAGGAAGCCGCCAATGACGCCAAGGCCAAGCTTGAAGCCGCAGGCGCCACGGTGGAACTTACCTAACTTGCTCGACATCGAGAATCATCTCCTCCAAGGAGCCTGAGCGCAGGAAAACGCACCTGGGACGAAATCACTGAACCAGGCAGCACCTTGGAGGGATGAATCATCTTGGGATAGGCTTCTGAAATCGTGGTGCATCATCGAATGCACCACGATGGCCGAAGAATCCAGGATACTGAACGGGAGCGCAGTGCGCTCTCGTTTCGCGTCCATACAGCGAGCTTTGGAAAATTCACCGGAACGAAGAAGGCAAGCCTCAGGGGGTTTCAGCGGTAGGAATTTGGGTGAGGGCTTGAGCCGCTCGGCGGCTTAGATTGGAAGCGCCGGTTTCCAACCAGGACTGCAGGCTCGCACTCTCAGCACTTCCCACGGCGATGTCGGCCAGGATGCCGCTTCCCCAGGTGAAGTAGCGCTGCGTTTCGGCGGACCAGTTCGAACGAGCCTGTTGGATCGCACCATAGCCCCCGTTTTAACCCTCCAGGGTTAGCTCATATTCTCACCGGATAATTACAAACCGCAAACGAGATAGGCCAGATCCTGGTATCCGTAGTGATATCCCTGATCGTATGGCTCGTGTAGCTCAATCAGGAGCGACCGTCGGCGTAGGCGGCATGCCTTCGACAGAGATGTCATCGAAGTAAATGGGTGACAGGTTACCCTGGGCGTCACGATACTGCACGCTCACGTAGAAACCCACCCAATTGATCACAACTTCGACCGGGAAACGCCGGTGGCTGGCGAAAGGCTCCCAATCCGCCTGGGCCATCTCGCGCTCGTTGAAGGGCATGCTCCCGGTGCGTACCCGCATCTCGACCACTTCCGCAATAGGACTTGCAGCCCGGAAGTCAACTCCCACCTGAATGGAATCCCCAGCGACTCCTCCCACACAGCAGCGCCCACCCTCAATGGTCACGACGCCGTGAACCGGAAGGTATGGCGTGGGTGTGTAGGTTGGAAGGCGCGCTACACGGGGCTCGCGCGGCATTGCTGTTGCCAGATACGAGAGGATGACCTCATTCGAAGCTACCCTTGTCGATAGATGGGAATTCGCGGTTGCCAGGGCTTCCCATGAATCATCCTCGTCCTCACCCCAGGAGACAGCGACAGTAACGCTGCATGCCATTAGACCGCCGGCCAGCGTGAGAAAAACCAGATACATGACCAGGCGCCCAAACCGGTTCTTCACTTCAGGTTGCATGGAATCCCTCCCAAGAAACGCGCTGATTACGGGTCAACCACCTCGAAATCCAGGCTTGATCCGCCTTCAACAGAAAGTGAATGCCACCCTGGGCGCGTGTCGGCTGGAATCGTGATCGTCACACGGCAGACGTTCACATAATATGAAATGTTCCCGATCGGATCTCAGTCGAAGAGACGCCGGAAGTCCCTGGCCCACTCGTTGATCGATTCAACGCATTCGTTATCCCAGCGGAGGAATCCCCCCTAGCCACAATTTCAAGTTCGTCACCGGGCATCACAAAATCAGGCAGCGCCTTGGACGGATGAATCATCTTGAGACAGGCTTTCGAAATCGTGGTGCATTATCGAATGCACTGCGATGGTCGAAGAATCCAGGATACAGAACGGGAGTGCAGCGCGCTTTCGTTTCGCGTCCAAGCAGCAAGCTTTGGGAAATTCGCCGGAACGAAGAAGGCAAGCCTTAGGGGGTTTCGGCGGCAGGAACTTGAGCGAGGGCTTGAGCCGCTCGGCGGCATAGATTGGAACCACCGGCCTCCAACCAGGACTGCAGGCTCGCACTCTCAGCACTTCCCACGGCGATGTCGGCCAGGATGCCGCTTCCCCAGGTGAAGTAGCGCTGCGTTTCGGCGGACCAGTTCGAATGAGCCTGTTGGATCACACCATGGCCCCCGTTGTAACCCGCCAGGGCCAGCTCCGTATTCCCGCCGGATAATTGCAAACCGCGAGCGAGATAGGCCAGACCGCGTTTGGCATTCGTATCAGGATCGAAAGGATCCTCACCCGGGGAAAAATGATAGGGCATCACCTGGAAGAGCCCGATGGCGCCGGCGGAAGAGCGGACATCGGGATGGCCGCAGGATTCGATCTGCATCACCGTGGCGACCAGATCGGGATCCAACTCGTACAGGCCGGCCCAGCGCAGGATGTCCGCCTCCCATCTTCGAACCTCGGGCGTGAAGATGGGGGAGAGGCGATCGCCCTGCGTGTGGACAGCAATGGAGGCGCCGGCAGATGCGCCGTCATCCACCATCTTGGAATCGTCCAACGAAGGAAGCGCGATGTGGGTCAGGAGCCACAGGATGGATGCGGCAGCAAGGAGCATGGCCAGTGAGACGGGAAGCCAAAGGATTGGGCTTGGAAGAGGGCCGGTCACGTTCGAGCCGGGATGGCTGGTACTCTTGGAACGTGACCGGCGAGCGAGGATGGAACGGGAACCAACCGGAGGAGGAATGGAGGAAGCAGAGGTGGCCATCAATCAGTGGCGCGTCTGAGAGCTGGCGACCATACTTTCGGGTTCGAAGCTCGGCGGGCTCCAGGTCCGACTGGAGGGTTGGGCCATGCGAGCCGGTCTTTGAACACGGCGTCTGGCCTCCATCCTGGGAGTTCGGGTGGCGTCTTGCTTGAACCAGCGGCCACCGGCCAGCGTGAAAGTGCCGATCATCAACACGCGCATCAGCCACACCAGGATGGCCACGAACACAGGAACGACGTTCATCAAATCCTGACGGGCGAGGATTTCGTTGCCGAGGGCAGAATGCTCCAGCAGGGCAAGCGTTACTGCCCACCAGGTGAGCAGGGCGTTCATCGTTGCAGCCAGGAACCAGGCTGCCAGGAGATACCAGGCCTCAACGAGTTCTCCGCGGCCGCGATCCGGGGAGAATAGGCGGGCGATGCCTGCGAAGTCGATCCCACAGAACGCCAGGGCCAGGATCGTCGCCCAGGGTATATGTGCGAAGCTGAGATCCCCGAGCAAATCCTTGAAGGCATACTGGGTGGTTCCATAATTGAAGATCTCGAAGGCGATCAGAGCCAAAAGGATCATGATCCCGTAGAACAGACCGCGATCCAGCGAAGCGCGGTTGAAGAGACGCTTCAACGCACGCCGTACGTTCAGGATGGGATCACGCGCCATGGGGGGAACTGTGTGGGCAGACATGTTTCACCTCTCAGTAGAACAAATGTGCGGTAGAGCAAGAATAGAACAAATGTGCGCATTTGTCAAGAGGGGAAATCCGTTACCGAGAAGAAGAGATGCGCTAGGAGGAGACTGCGTCGGTGGATTCGCTCTGGGGGAGGCGGGATCGCGTGTATGCCCAGATGAGGAACGCACCCAGCGCGAGCGCCGGCAGGACCACCAACCCGGCTTCGGGACCGAAATCCCCTCCCGTGATCAGTTCGGGTCCGTTCACTTCCAGGCGCATGAGTCCAAAGAGACGGAGCCCACTCACAGGAAAACCGAAGATGGATCCCTGGAAGAAATTCCAGCCGATGTGCAGCCCGATGGGAAGCCACAGGTTGCGCGTGCGGACCCACCCGAAGGCCAGGAAGTAGCCGGAGGCCAAGATGCCCAGTGTGGAAGCCAGGCTGGCATGGGGATTGGAAATGTGGAGCAGGGCAAAGATCGCCGAGGAGATGAATATCCCCCAATGCAGGTTCAAGGCTTCGGCAAGATTCTGAAGGTGGTAGCCGCGGCTGAGCACCTCTTCCTGAATGCCTACACTAAGCATGAAACTGAAATCGATCAGCAGGGCGCGCAGAATCGTACCGCGTGCGATCGTCTCCCAAGCCCAACCTTGGAATTCGATCCACCCCATTCCCCACTCCACGGCGAGGATCAGGGCAAAGAGCAGGGCCGGAAGGAGGATGCCGAAACCCAGATCGATCAAGGTGTGGCGGTCGAAGTTGAATCCCAAGGACCTGAAGGAGCGGCGATCCAAACGCCTGCGTGCGATCCACGTCGCCAGCAGGATCGCCACAAGAGGGATCATGTTGAAAAGCGGAGAGGAGAGTGCATCCTCACCCGTGGGTGTGGAACCCAAGGCGATCAAAGCCAGGATCACCAGGGCTCCTGTGATGGAAAGGATGATGAAGGTAAGGACGGCATGCAGGACCAGACGCCATCCGGTTCGCGGACGTGGCTCGTCGCTCGAAATGAAGATGCGCGCCAGCGAAGAGCGCGGTGGAGGCATTGGATCGGGCTTCATAGAATCTCCATCACGAATATGTTTTTCTGCCCCAGACATGCTCGCTTCCTATCCATGCCAATCGGCTTGCGAGCCCCCATAGGACAAGCGCTTCAGCGGGGGCTATCGATCAAGATGGGGATTGTAGATCGATGGACGCCCGCACCAGCCTGGACGCCAGGCCGCTGCCCAGCAAGGCCAGACCGTCGATGGTCATGTAATGATGGCTGGCGGCGTCGAAGAGGACCGAAGCTCGTGTCGGAAAATCCTCATCTCCCGGCCAGAGCACAGCCGCAAGCCGGATGCGGGGCAGCGGCTGGAAGGCGAAGGCATGCTCGGCCAGCGCGGTCAGCTTGAAACCATCCAGCCGGCGAGCCGCGGCTTCGAACAGCGAGAAATCATCGGCGAAGGCCTTCGAGATGCGGTTGCCGGAATATCCCTGGAAGGCCTGGTGGTAGAAGGCGCCTCCGGGGACCTCACGGTAGCTGATCCAGCGATCCGCAGGCAGGGCGCCATCGGCTTGATGCAGGTAGTAGAGCAGCATGGCCGTGTCGAATGTCGAGCAGGGCTGGCCGTCGGCCAGCGTGATTTCCATGCCCGGCCAGTGAATGCTCACCTCCTGATCCCAGTAGGGAAGCAGGATGGCCTTTCCTGTGAAATGCCCTGCGCATCGATCGGCGAGCATCTCGGGCACTTCCTTTGCGAGTTCTCCTCGCAGCGATTCGATCTGGCGCACCATGCTCTCTTCCCACGAATGCCGGGCGCGCTCCAGCGCCTTCCCCTTGTCTTCGGGCAACCCTCCCGCTCGATCGGTCAATCCAGCCATACGTCCCGCTCCATGAATGCTCTTCCGTGGATTGTCTCCGCAAGCCGCGCCGTGTCAAGTGCGTGATGCGGAATGCAATCTTTCTCGAATCTCATCCCTGATTGTATCGCTTTCTTCGGAATCCCACCTCGGGGCGTTCGCCGCCGTTTCTGGATTGAGTCGTTGTCCACGTCCTGCTCGAAGCTGTTCCGTCCGCTGGAGGATCGGTTATCGACGCCCCGGGAAGGATCGGAGGCCGTTCCCTCAGGTGCGATCTCTTTCCAAGCAGCGCCGGAACCCCGGCACCGCAGGAGCGGCCGAGGCCGGCAGGCGATTCCGCGGGACGGCGGCCCAGCGCAGGCAGGTCCCGCTCCAAGAGGTTGACCGGAAGGCTGGTCTCGCGAAAAGAGGCTGCCCTGTGCGAACAGCCTCTCCAAATTTGAGGAGCATCGTTTCATGGATCCTGCGGATCATCCTTGCCCAGCATGCGGCGCAGCAGGCGGCCGCGCTGGGGCGGATGGAGATGCAGCCTGCGGGCGCGGCGACGAAGCAGCGATCCCAGGACGATCAGCGCCAGCGCAATCCCCAGCGAGGTTGGATCGAACTGCCCCCTGGAGAACATCACCAGGAAGACGATCCCCGCGATGGCGCCCATCATGATCAAAGCCGAGGCCAGTTGGCAACCTCCTCATCGCGCGTCGTTTGCAGCGAGCGGCGGTAGCGTGTTCGAGACCTGTTCAGCGGATCAGCGTGTTGACTTGTTCGCGCATGAAGCCCTGCAGGTAGTAGGTCCCGCCGGCGTTCTTGCCCGTCAAACCCGAGGCCTTCCATCCGCCAAAGGGCTGGAATCCAGGCCACGCTCCGGTGGTGGCTCCCTGCGGGCGGTTGGCGTAGGTCACTCCAGCCTTGATGTTCTCGAAGAACCACTGCGCTTCGTCCTCCGAGCCGTAGAAGCCCGCCGTCAGACCGTAGATCGAATCGTTGGTCAGTTCCATGGCTTGCTCTTTGCTGTCGACGGCATGGATCATGGTGATGGGCAGGAACATCTCGTGCTTCCAAAGCCGGTGGTCGGTGGGCACGTCTGCCGCAATCGTGGGCTGGCAGTAGTACCCCTTGGCGAAATCGCCATCCGTGAGCACATTACCGCCTGTGAGGATCGTTCCCGCATCGGAGAGTTCCTTGCAGAATTGTTGGAACTGCTCGTAGGAGCTTGCATTGACCACCGGCCCCATGAACACCTTGCGGTCGGTCGGATCGCCGATGGCAAGCGCCTCGGTGCTCTCGACGATGCGATTCACGAGATCGTCGTAGACCGCCTTCTCGACATAGATGCGCGAGTTGGCTGAGCATTTCTGGCCCTGCAGCCCGAAGGCGGAGCGCACGATGCCGGCTGTGGCGCGATCCAGATCGGCTTGCTTGGTGACGATTGAAGAATTCTTCCCGCCCATCTCAAGAATGATCGGGCGGGGGTAGATTCCCTGGGCAAATTGGCGATAGATGTGCATGCCCACGTCATAGGAGCCAGTGAAGGTGACGCCGTCCACCTCGGGGCTGTTGACCAGCGCCTCGCCGAGCGTGCTGCCCGGACCGGTGACGTAGTTGAAGGCTCCATCCGGCAGGCCCGCCGATCGGAAGCATTCCGCCAGCAGGCGCGTGGTCCAGGGCGTGTCGCTGGCCGGTTTCATGACCAGCGTGTTGCCGGTGACCAGTGCCGCGCCAGAGGGCCCACCCGTCAACGCAGCCGGGAAGTTGAACGGGCTGATGACCATCCACACACCGTGGGGCAGCAGCTTGTCAATGTTGGTGGCGTCGTAGCCTTCCAGGGGATCCTTGCCCATCTCCTTGATGAATCCGTCGTTGGCCTCCATCTGACCGCAGGCGTAGCGGATCAGATCGGCCGCCTCGGCGGCGTCACCCAGGGCTTCCATACGATTCTTGCCGACCTCCATCGAGATCACGGCGCCGAATTCGTAGATGCGCCGGTCGATCTCGTCGGCCGCCTTCCTCATCAGGGCGACCCGCTCCTGCCATGGCATCTTGCCCCAAACATGGGTGGCTGCACGCGCAGCCGCCAGGGCTTCTTCAGCATGCTCCGCAGTACCCTTCTGGAAGGTTCCCAGTAGCCAATCGGTATGGATGGGAGATCGGTTTTCGAGCTTTTCGTCTGCGAAGACCTCTTTCCCGCCGATGATCATGGCATGATCCTGGCCAAGGTTCTCCTTCAACTCACGCAGCGCTTCTTCGTAGCGTGTGTGAAGTTCTTCTGGAGGGTTGAACATCGTGGCATACGTGAGCTTGAACGATGGGGAATTCTTCTGCTTGCCTTTCGCTCCCATCCGTGACACCTCCTGATCTTGGGAAATTGAGTGTTCCGGCGGCGATGGCCGCCGAAGGGAAGTATAACTCCCCCATTCGTCGTGGTCAAAAGGAGGTTGTATACTCAAGCATGCGGAGGGTTGTTGACCTGGGTGCATGATCGCATCTTCGCCGCTGGCGGAGATCATATCCCGCGCACGTGGCACTCCTTTGCCGGCCAAACCGGCATCGACGCCGTGCTGCACTTGCGCCCGGAACAACCCGCAGCGTTCCTGGGACCCCCACCGGAATGTTTCCTTTGGCTCGATGTGGAGGATGAGAGTCAGGTGGACATACAGGAGCGCTGGATGGCGGGACGATTCCTGGAGAAGATGCTCGCGCAGGGGCGGCACGTGCTGCTGCACAGCAGTCTGGGAAGGCATCGCACACGTTGGGCCTTCGTGGCCTACGGCATCTGTTCGGGGCGTTTAGTTCGCGCCGTACTGCGCCAGGCGGCCGAGCCCCCGTGGCTGTCGCCCTATCACACCGACGAGAACGGCTGGGAGGACTTTGCAGCTTTCGTGCGCAGCCGGGGTGCGGGCTTGCAGAACCCTTTGAGTTAACGACCTCCAGAGGAGGCCTTCATGCTTTTCTCGGATGCGATCTATGTGGGAATCGATCCAACCGCGGGCAGGAAACCGATGCACTACGCCGCCCTCGACAACCAGCTTCGTCTGGTGTCCCTTGATTCGGGAAGCTTGGAGGATGTGCTCGCCTATGTTGCCGGTCAGGAGAAGGCCGTGGTGTCCGTGGATGCGCCCCAATCCCCCAACCGGGGATTGATGCTGCGTTCCGAAGTACGGCGGGGCTACGATCTGGATCCCAACAGTCGAACCTGGGGGCAATGGAAGGTGTGCGAGTACGAATTGCGCCGCCGCAACATCCGCCTCTACAACACGCCCAGCAAGGTCGAAGAAGCCAGGGGCTGGGTGCGTGTGGGCTTTGACCTCTTCAACCGTCTGGCCCAGCTTGGCTATCGCCATTTCTACACCGGCGAAAGCATGACCTCACGCACGATGCTCGAGGTCCATCCGCATGCCTGCTTCACGGTGATGCTCGGGCTGCGTCCCTTTCTGAAACTGACGCTCGAAGGTCGCCTGCAGCGGCAGCTCCTGCTCTACAGGGCAGGTCTGGACATCCCCAATCCGATGCGCGCGCTGGAGGAGATCACGCAGCACAACTTGCTCCACAGCCGCCTGCCCATCGAGCATCTCTACGATCATGATCAACTCGACGCGCTTGTGGCTTCCTACACCGCCTACTTGGTGGCGAATAAACCCGAACAGATCTCGCAGGTCGGCGATCGCGAGGAGGGACGCATCACGCTGCCCACCGCCGAACTCAAGGATTTCTATCGCTAGCCAGCAACGCAGCGTGCCCCTACTCTGCGCGGAACCCGTTTCCCTCGGGTCATCCCCGATCCTATAAGGAGGAATCATGAAATCATCACGTTTTCTGGGTCCAGCGGTCTCGGCCTCGGTGATGCTCTTCTACATGCAAACACTGAGGGTGCTCTTCTCCGTCGTGTTCGGCATCATCTACGATCAGATCTTTGAGGGGCCCATGACCGCCTGGTTGGCGGTGAGCAACCTGCTGCTCCTGGCAGCGCTGGTGGCTCCGTTTATCGCACCGCGCAAACCGGCGCGCATCTGGCTCGGCCTGGCCGCCATCGCGGCCTCGGTAGCGCGCATCTTCCTGGTGGTCAATGATCCTCAGGTGCGTTACTGGAGCGGGTTGGTGATTTTGATCGCTGGAGGCATCTACCTGGGATCCCTGCTGGCGCGCTCTCGCAAGGAGGCCTTCCGCGCGCTGGTGGCGGCGCTGGTGCTGGATCAGGTCCTGCGCGCCGCCGGTGATACCTACGATCTGAGCCTGCGTGCGGCTTGGCTGACACCCCAGATCCTGTGGTCGGCGCTGATCGTCGTGGCGACGGTGGTGCTGCTCCAGCAGCAGAAACAGGCGCAGGAAAAGGAAGGCGGCCTGAACCTTCTCGGGGGATTGGGATTGGGCGCCTTCTTATTCATCGAAACCTCGCTACTCTCGCTTCCCAACGGCATCGCACGATGGACGGACGGCATCTATGCGATCATTGCACCGCTGCTGCTCGCGGTGACCATGCTCCCGCTGGTACCTCGCCTGTGGAAAGGCATCGTCCAGCCGTCGCTTCGCTCGTGGGTCGGGCGCCTGATCCTTGGAGCCTTGTGTGTGGCGGGCTTGCTTTGGGGTTACTTCGGCAGTTGTGTGGGCGCTTCCTATACCCTGATCGCCGTCCAGTTCCTGGCGCTGGCAGGCCTGGCGCATCTGCTGCTCCATCCGCTCCAACGCTTCCGAAGGGCGGGTGCGGCGTTGGGCTTGGGCATGCTGCTGTTCATGATCTTGAACTTCCTCAATGCCTTCGCCTTCACCTATCCCTACACCCTGCCCGAAATGCGGGGCATGGGATGGTTGGTCTATCTGGCGGCCTTGCTAGTCTTCGTGCTGGCGGTTGTGCTTCATCGAGCCTCAGAGGAGGCCGCGCAGGGCGTGGCGCTGCGCTCCTGGTGGGGGCTGGCGGTGGGGCTGATCCTGCTGGCGATCGTGACCGTCTCGGCGTGGCCTAGAGCTGCGGAGCCTCTGCCTGCGGATGGGAAACTGCGCCTGGCGACATACAACATCCACTACGGCTACGACGATCCCTGGCACTTCACGCTGGCGGATCAGGCGCTTGCCATCCGGGCTGAGGGCGTGGACTTGATCGCCCTGCAGGAGGTGGATGCCGGCCGCATGACGAGCTATGCTGTGGATGATGCCTACTTCCTGGCGAGGCAGTTGGGCATGAACGCCGTCTATCTGCCCTGCGTGGAACACCTGACGGGCATCGCCGTACTCTACCGCGGACCCGAGGCCCCATCTTCCCAGAGCCTGCTCACCAGCCTGCAGGAGCAGACCGGGATCATCGGGGTGAACATGGAGATCGATTCCGGAACGCTGAATTTCTATGGCATCTGGATGGGGCTCTCGGATGAGGACACGCAGCGCCAGATCGACGAAGCGCTGGATTTCATCGGCGATCGCTCGCCGGCGGCCTTCGGCGGCGACTTCAACGCCGAGGTCGACGAGCCGGTGGGGGTTTCGGTGCAAGCGGCTGGCTTCGTGGATCCGTTCATCGCCCTGGGTTATGACCCTGCGCCTCCCACATCCCCGGCCATCCAGCCCGACCATCAGATCGACTTCGTCTGGTTGCGCGGCTTGCAGCCCGCCCATGCCTGGGTTGCGGATGCGCTGACCTCGGATCACCGCCTGGTGGTTGTGGAAATCGAATGATCGGTGTGTGGAGTCTTTAAAGTCCAGGACGTTTCTTGTGTTGGATCCTCATCCCGAAGGAAAAACCTCCCGCCGTTAGTTTGGCGGGAGGTTTTATCAGCACAGAACAAGGTATGGCTAACTATCCAATTCTTCTTGGATGATCTGTGAGAAGATAATGAATGGTTGTGCGCCGATGATCATGCGCCCGTTGATGAAGAACGTGGGCGTGCCCGTGACACCCAACTCCATGGCATCGCTGAGATCACCGTTGATTTCATCAACGTAGCGTTCACTTTGATGGCACTCCTGGAAGGCCGCTGTATCCAGGCCTAGATCCTGCGCATATTGCATGAGGCCATCACTATTCATACTGTACATACCGGAAAAAAGCGCGTCATGATACTGCCAATAGGCTCCTTGTTCACCGGCACAATTGGCTGCGTGCGCGGCTTCCCCTCCGCCAAAGCGAGGGTAATCACGGTACACGAATCGGATATCGTCCTGGTATTCAGCCATGAGGGCAGGGAATACCTCATCGTGGAACCTTCTGCAGTAGCCGCAATTGAAATCACTGAATTCAATGATTGTCACGGCGGCATCCTCAGGTCCCAGGAAGGGATCGTCGTCTGCGTCCACGTCGAAGCGCTCGATGGTCGGATCGGTGGCATCCTTCGGACCGATAAGGGGATCATCGTCGGTGTCCACGTCGGAGCGCTCGACGGTCGGATCGGCGGCTGCTCCGGATGGGGCCTCATCTCGCCCCCAGAAGAGGAACCCGCTCGCCAGTCCGGCGACGAACGCCAGCGGGATCAGCAGGCTGTAGACGTAGGTCCTTTTGATATGAAACACACCAKCGTCTTCGGTTCCTGGTGCATCTTTTGAGACGGTTTTTTGRGTGGTTTTTGTCATGCGGGGATTGTATCACAGGCRTYYCTGYGYWGKTCCRCTYYTTTCGMWRYGGAWTGCATTGCGATTCGATGTCCGTTTCGGTTATAATGCGCTGGAAGGGCGGTTAGCTCAGTTGGTTAGAGCGTTGCGTTGACATCGCAAAGGTCGTTGGTTCGAGTCCAATACCGCCCACCAAACGAATAACCCAAGGCGCAGACCGGGACGAGTAACCCGAGCCGGAACCGATAGAGAACGGGGATCACAGGCTGAAAATCCCCGCCGGAATCCGCTGGACGAAAACCCCCCGTGAGCCTGAACCGGAAAGGCAGCGCACCGCTGCCGAGTATGGGGAACGGATCAGCCCCGTTAACGGCTGACAGAGATGGCCGCCCGAAAGCCGGGAGGTCAATCTGGGTGGAACCGCGTGAGCGTCGGCTCTCGCCCCAGAAGGGCGGGGGCCGGTTTGATTCTGAATCCAAGCGGTTCGCCCGAGACAGGAGGTGTACGATGAGCAAGAAGCAGAACCATGAAGAGGAACTTCACGCATTGCGGCATTCCGCGGCCCACGTGATGGCCCAGGCCGTGATGGAGATGTTCCCCGGCGAGGCCAAGATCGCCATCGGCCCGCCGATCGAGGATGGTTTCTACTACGATTTCGACCTGCCCCGGGCTTTGACTCCCGAGGATCTGGAAACGATCGAAGCGCGCATGCGCGAGATCGTCGCCGGCCATCATGCCTTCACGCGCCGAGAGGTTTCTGCAGACGAAGCACGAACGATGTTCGCAGAACAGGAGTACAAGCTGGAGTTGATCGACGGCCTCGAGGCGGGAGGCGAGGATGAGTACGGCGAGCCCCTCGAAGGCGAGGTGGAGATCTCCGTCTACGAGCACGACGCCTTCGTCGATCTCTGCCGCGGTCCGCATGTCGGGAGCACGGACGAGATCAACCCGGCCGCTTTCAAACTGCTCAGCGTTGCCGGTGCCTATTGGCGCGGCGACGAGAGCCGGCCCATGCTGCAGCGCATCTACGGCACGGTGTGGGAGTCGGCGGACGACCTCGAGCAGTACCTGTGGAAGCTGGAGGAAGCGCAGAAGCGCGACCATCGCAGGCTGGGCAAGGAGCTGGATCTCTTCAGCGTCAGTGATGAGATCGGGTCGGGCTTGATCCTGTGGCATCCCAAGGGCGGGATGGTGCGCAAACTGGCCGAGGACTTCTGCCACGCAGAGCACGAAAAGGGCGGTTACGATTTCGTGTACTCACCGCACATCGGCAAGGCGCATCTCTGGCAGAAGAGCGGCCATCTCGACTGGTATGCCGAGAATATGTACGCGCCGTTGGACATCGAGGGGCAACAGTACTATCTCAAACCCATGAACTGCCCCTTCCACATCGAGATCTACAAGAGCCGCACGCGCTCCTACCGCGATCTGCCGCTGCGCTACGCCGAGTGGGGCACGGTATATCGCTACGAGCGCAGCGGCGTGCTGCACGGCCTGCTGCGCGTGCGTGGCTTCACGCAGGACGACGCCCACCTCTTCTGCCGACCGGATCAGATGCCGGAGGAGATCGATCGCGTGCTGCAGTTCAGCCTCAACATCCTGCGTGCCTTCGGCTTCGAGGATATCCATTCCTATCTCTCGACGCGCCATCCGGAGAAGGCAGCCGGGTCGCCCGAATCCTGGGAAGCGCCCACGGAAGCGCTGCGAGAGGCGCTCGAACGGGCCGAGATCCCCTATCAGATCGATGAGGGCGAGGCCACGTTCTACGGACCCAAGATCGACCTCAAGGTCAAGGATGCCCTGGGACGGGAATGGCAGTTGAGCACGATCCAGTTCGACTTCAACCTTCCCGAGCGCTTCGATCTGGCCTACGTGGGCGAGGACGGCAAGGAGCACCGGCCCTACATGATCCACCGCGCCCTGCTGGGCTCGATGGAGCGTTTCATGGGGACGCTGATCGAGCATCATGCCGGAGCCTTCCCACTCTGGCTGGCTCCCGTACAGGCGGTGCTGATCCCGATTGCCGACCGGCATCACGACTACGTGCACGCCGTGGCCGAGAGCTTGAAGGCCGAGGGTTTGCGCGTGGAGGTCGATGAGCGCAGCGACCGCATGAACGCCAAGATCCGCGATGCGCAGATGCAGAAAGTGCCCTACATGCTCGTCGTCGGGGACCGCGAGATCGAAGCCGGGGCAGTGGCGGTCCGCCTGCGTTCCGGCGAGGACCTCGGGCCCATGCCCGTGGAGGATCTCGTGGCGCGCATGCGGCTGGAGATCGAAGCGCACGCCTGAGCATCCCGCGATTGCGGGGAGTGGAAAATTCCGTCCAGCGTACGTTGACGGACATTGCGGGGCCGTTCCTCAGGGAACGGCCCCTTTTTCTCATGCGGAGGTTTGCCCAGCCTGCCGCGCAAGCGGGTATAATGCTGCAAGTTTGCGGGTACGATTGGGATTACGGAGAGACCGTATGTCGAAACGCTGGATCGGGATCATTCTGGCTCTTTTCTTCAGCCTTCAGATCGGGCCGACCGCTTCTGCCTGGGCGGAAACAACCACCACGCCGGGAGTAGGAACGGCGCCCGCGTTCGTGCAGGATACATCCCCTCCGACCACACTGGACTACCTCTGCACGGTGCGCATGCAGCTGCGCTACCCCTCGCTGTGCACCAATTTAGGCCCTGCGGGCGAATTAGCGGAGCTGGCACGCCTGGGGATGTACCCCATGCGCCCGCTTCCCACGACCGATTACAACCTTTCCTCCCCCTTCCTGGATTTCGTCTACCTGCAGATGGATCGCGAGGGCACTCCCCTCTTCCCAACCGTGACGGATGCACGTCAGAGGACAAATCATCAGAGCGTCAGCCCGCGCGGATTCGTGTTCTACTCCTATTACAACTCATACCCACCTGTTGCTGATCCACCCCCTCCCCCCCTTGAGGATGTGATCGTGTATCGAACCGGGTTCGGCTATGTTCGCGAGGATGATGTGGAACTCGCCACGATCGCCTCGAGGAAGGGCATGGCCTTCAGCCGGACGCCCGACCGACCCTTCGGATGGATCGCGGTGGGCGGAACCTGCACACAGACCGGTCCGGACAACGGCGATTACACCGGCAACTGCTACGTCCTGCACCACATCGTCCAGATCTACGGATCCGAGCAGGTCGGCGATTGGATGTGGTATCGCATCGGTCCTGAGGAATGGGTCGAGCAGCGCAGGCTTTCGATCGTCTTCCCGGATCCCACGCCGCCCGAGGGTGTGGGGGCGGATGAGCGCTGGGTCGTGGTCGATCTCTACGAGCAGACCGTGACGGCCTACGACGCCGGCCAACTGGTCTACGCCACCGTGGCCTCCACGGGCCTGTCGGGCAAATGGACTCGCCCGGGGCTGCATCAGGTCTGGGTCAAGCTGCAGGCGGACGACATGACCGGCGGCGAGGTCACGCCGGATGGATCCAACTACTACTTCCTCGACAATGTGCCCTGGGTGATGTACTTCGACGGTGCGCGCGCCCTGCATGGGACCTACTGGCACAACAAGTTCGGAACCCAATCCTCGCGCGGCTGCGTCAACCTGACCAAGCTCGATGCGCATTGGTTCTTCGATTTCACCGAGATGGGTACCTGGATCTACGTGCACGATCCATCAGGCGCCACTCCCACCGACCCTTCGATGTACGGAGAAGGGGGCGCTTGATCGCATCCATCCAGTATGGATAAATTGGTTTCCCATATCCCATCCCAGGATCCTGATCAACGATGCCTTCGATGTACAATGGATCGTTCAGGTCCAATCAGGCACGCCCATGCCAATCCGGGGGTATGGGACGCAGGGAGGTCCACGCATGCTGCAATATGATGTCGTCGTGATCGGAGCCGGTCCCGGGGGCTATGTCTGTGCCATCAAAGCCGCGCAGCTTGGCAGGAAGACCGCCCTGGTGGAGAAGCAGCACATGGGCGGTGTTTGTCTCAATGTCGGCTGCATCCCCACCAAGGCTTTGTTGAAGAATGCCGAGGTAGCGCGCACGCTGCGCACCAGGGGCAAGGAATTCGGCTTCACGGTGGAAGGTTTGAAGCTCGATTACCCGGCTGCCGTCAAACGCAGCCGGCGCGTGGCGGATCGGTTGGTGAAGGGCGTGGGTTTCCTGATGAAGAAGAATCAGATCGAAACCCACATGGGAACGGCCAGGCTGACCGGTCCGGGAAAGGTCCAGGTGACCGATCCGCAGGGCGATACGGTGGAGTTGAAGGCCAAGGACATCGTCATCGCCACGGGCGCGACTGCGACCACGATCCCCGGTGTGGAGATCGATGGCCAGCGAACGCTCACCTACTGGGAGGCCATCCTCCAGGAGCGCCTTCCCAAATCGGTGGTGATTGTCGGCGCGGGCGCGATCGGACTCGAGTTTGCTACCATCTGGCATTCGTACGGCGTGGAGGTCACGATCGTGGAGATGCTTCCGCGCCTGGCGCCGCTGGAAGATGAAGACATCAGCCGGGAATTGGAAAAAGCCTTCAAGAAGGCGGGGATCGGCGTGTTCACCGGCACGAAGGTGGACTCGATCGAGACGCTCAAGACGAAGGTGAAGGTCAGCGTCTCCGGCGAGCAGGGAGACCAGGTCCTGGAGGCGGAGCAGGTGCTGATCGCCACGGGTTTCAAGCCCAACAGCGCCGGTATCGGTCTCGAAGCGGCCGGTGTGGCTGTGGACGAGCGCGGTTTCATTCCCATCGATGAGCGTATGGCCACAGATGTACCCGGCATCTGGGCGATCGGCGACGTGACCGGGAAGCTCATGCTGGCCCACGTGGCTTCCGCCATGGGCATCATCTGCGCCGAGAACAGCGCCGGGGTGGAAACGGCGAGCCTGCAATACGAGATGATGCCGCGCGCCACATTTTGCGATCCGCAGATCGCTTCCTTCGGCCTGACGGAAGCCCAGGCCAGCGCGCGTGGACTGGCGATCCGGGTGGCGCGGTTCCCGTTTCAGGCCAACGGCAAGGCGCTCGGCATGGGGGATTACGCCGGGTGGGTGAAGCTGATCGTGGATGAAGGCTGCCATGAGATCTTGGGTGCACACATGCTAGGGCCCGAGGTCACGGAACTGCTTCCCGAGCTGACCCTGGCGCAGATGATGGAGCTCACGCCGGCGGAGATCGCCCGCAATGTGCATGCGCATCCCACGCTGAGCGAGGCGCTCATGGAAGCGGCCCACATGGCGCTGGGCGAAGCGATTCACGTTTAACCGCAAGGCTTGAGGGTTCCATCAAGCCGGGAGCAACCTTGTGGGGATTAAAGAGCAAGTGGCGCAAGCCAAGCAGATGAGCAAGCACCAGATCATGGCCAAGCCCAACGTGGTCGGAGTGGGGATAGGCTATCGGGAGCGCGGCCGGCGCATCACGGACGAGCTTTGCGTCGTGGCTCTGGTGCGGCGCAAGCTGCCCATGTCGGCGTTGAATCCTGCGGACGTGGTGCCCAAGCAGGTGCAGGATGTGGCCACCGACGTGCTGGAGGTGGGCGTGCTGCGGGCGCTGCAGGCGCGCACCGACCGCTGGCGGCCAGCGCCCGGAGGCGTGAGCATCGGGCACTACCAGATCACGGCCGGCACACTGGCCTGCGCTGTACGCGATCGAGCTACCGGGGAGCGCATGATCCTCTCCAACAACCATGTGCTCGCCAACTTGAACGATTGCCGCGTGGGCGATCCGATCCTGCAGCCGGGCCCGTTCGACGGGGGTTTGGAAGGCAAGGACATGATCGCCGTGCTCGAGCGCTACGCGAGGCTCAACTTCATCGAGGAGCCGCCGACGTGCAGCTTCGCGCGGCTCGTGGAAGGCCTGGTCAATTTGCTGGCCCGGCTGACGGGTTCGAGCCATCGTCTGCGAACCTACCGCTCCACCCCGAGCGCCGTGAACCAGGTGGATGCCGCCCTGGCGCGGCCGCTGGATGAGCGCCTGCTCGCGGATGAGATCCTCGACATCGGTGTGGTCGGCGGCATCACCGCGGCGCAGCTGGGGATGAACGTGCGCAAATCCGGACGTTCGAGCGGTTACACCACGGGGCAGATTCGCGTGGTCGATACCACGCTGAACGTCGATTACGACGGCCGGGTGGCGACCTTCGAGAATCAGATCATGACCGGGAGCATGTCCGAGCCGGGCGACTCGGGAGCCCTGCTGGTGACGGCGGAAGGTCTGCTGGCGGTGGGTCTGCTCTTCGCAGGCTCGCAGCAGGCCACGGTCTTCAATCCGATACAGGCCGTTTTGAACGCATTGGACGTGGTCCTGTGAGCGAGCAAGGTCTGGAAGCGCAGAATCTCGAAGCTGCGCTCGCCAAGGCGCATGCCGTCAAGCAGGAGCACGAGGCGGATCTGCTCAACAAGCCCAACGTGGTCGGCGTCGGTGTGGGGCTTTGCCTTCGGGGCGGTGTGCCGACGGGGGAGGTGGGTCTCATCGTGCTCGTGCGCTCCAAGCTACCCGCCTCGGAATTGAGTCCGGATGACATCATTCCCAGCGAGATCCAATCCGTGCCCGTCGACGTGCAGGAAGTCGGCGACATACGACCTGCGAATCAGAAGCTATGAAATCCCATCCTTTCGTTCTTGATGAAGAGAAGCCTATGTCCTTATCCAAATCAGATAGGAGACCGACGATCAAAGTTCTCTCCTGGCAGCTGCTCGAGAGTGTCCATGCCCCCGAGTTCGGGGAAGAGCGCTGGGAGAAGCTCTGCCGCGAGGTGGGAGCGCCGGAATTCCGCCACGTGGATCCGGAACGGGATTGCCCCATCGAACCCTTCAACCAGGCATTAACGAGCATCGATCAGGAGCTCGGCAAGGGAGATGGAGCGTTGATCGAAGCCTTCGCCGTTGCCTGGGTGGATGCCTGGGCGGAACGGTACCACAGCCTGGTGCAACAATTACAGGCGCGCCCCGACAAGATGCTCGAGATCGTCTGCACCGAAGTGCTTCCGCATGAATGCAACGCCGCATCGGCGGTCGAGATCCTCGATTCGAGACCCGACCGGTTGGTCCTCAGGATGGGAATCGACCTCCTGGAGGGCTACAAGATCGGAATGCTGCGCCGCTTCAGCCAGATCGCGGGCGGTGAGGCCGAGGTGAAATCTCGCGGCGGCGAGATCCACGTTTCGCTGCGCGTGGGCGAGCCGCCTCCCAAGCCCTCGCGCTGGGCACTGTTCGTGAATGCCACCCGACTGCCGTTTCTGACAGCCTCCGTCGTTCCTGTGCTTGTGGGCACGGGCGTGGGCTGGAAGGACGGCTTCCTGAATGCGCCGCTCTTCCTGATGGCGTTCTTCGGGGCGGCGTTCTTCCACATCGGAGCCAATGTGATCAATGACTACTTCGATCACACCAGCGGCGCCGATGAGGCCAACCTCACCCCGACGCCCTTTGCGGGAGGTTCGCGCCTGATCCAACGGGGTGTTCTCACCGCCAGGCAGGTGCGGAACCTGGCCCTGCTATTCTACGCTCTGGGCACGGCCATCGGGCTTGTGCTCGTCGCCCTGCGGGGATGGCAGCTGCTGCTCTTCGGGCTGGCTGGTTTCATCCTGGGCTGGATCTACACCGCCCCGCCCATCCGGCTCGTGCATCGCGGCGTGGGCGAGGTCGCCATCGGGTTGGCCTTCGGACCGGTGATCGTGGTGGGTTCGTACTGGGTGCAGGCCATGCGCTGGAGCAACGAGGCCTTGCTGGCCTCGATTCCGGTGGGTCTGCTCATCGCCGCCGTGTTGTACATCAACGAGTTTCCGGATCGCCGCTGGGACGCGCGCGCCGGGAAGCGCACGCTGGTCGTGCGCCTGCCGATGACGGCGGCCGTGATCGGCTACGGGCTGCTCGTCGGCGGAGCCTACTTGACAATCCTCGCCGGTGTGCTGGCGGGGGCGCTTGCCGTGCCTGCACTGCTGGCGCTGCTCACGCTGCCGGCGGCCTGGAAGGCGTTCGCCGTCCTCCGGCGAGAGCATGCCTTCCCCTATCGCTTGATCCCGGCCAATGCGGGCACGATCTTTACGCATCTCACGACGGGCATGCTGCTCTTCTTCGGATACGTGATCGCCGGCTTCAGCCGCTTTCTGTAAACATTCGACAAACGAGGGGTGAGGGCCATCCCGGGCTGCTCCAGGGATGGCCCTTGCTGCTTTTTCAAGCGAAGGTCTTCTTCAGGATTCCCACCCAAGCTCCCCCGCTTCCGCTTCCCGTTCTCGTCGCCGTCCGCGCCCCAGCGCTTGAGGTTCCGTCGGCAGGGGTTCGCCTACTCGATCCCCAGGGCAGGTCGGATCCGGCTCCGAGACGATTGCATGTCGAGCACCGGATGCAACCGGGGACGGAACCTCAGGCATGAAGGGATCGGCGCATGCCGGGAAGGGATTCGCGGGACGGCGCCCCAGCACAGGCACGGCATGTTTGAAGGGATGATCCAGAAAGAAAACATACCCAAACGGGGTTCCAGGGAGTGGTTGCCTAATGAAGGGCATCCCGGATGCGTTCCGCGACCCAGAAGTGCGAGAGGCCGAAGAACCGCAGGGGAGTGCGTTCGAGGGATTGCAGAAGCCAGCGCAGGGCTCGACCCAGGCGCGGCCGGCGGGCGATGATGTTGTCGTAGGCACCGAAGATCACCCTGCGCTCGAGGATGCGCAGCGGCAGCCCTGCGAAGAGTTTCTGCATGTCCCGGCGGCTGTAGGCACGTACGTGAGGCGCGAGGCGATCGCGCCAGCGGCGCGGCAGGTAGTTGACGAATGGAATGTTGCCCTGGCGGTAGCGACCGCGCAGGATGATGCCGTGGGTCTCGAAGGGATAGTAGCGGTTGGGCGTGAAGATCACCAGGCGTCCCCCTGCTCTGCCGGATGCGGGATCCGCAGGCCGCAGCACGCGGGCGATCTCCTGCATCGCCCGGCGGTCGTCGGAGACATGCTCCAGGACCTCGTGGGAGAGCACGAGATCGAAGGCGCCCGTGGGAAAGGGCAGCTCCTCGCTTCGGGCGCGGATCACATTCGTTTTGGGCTGCCTGGCGACGAGGGCGCGCTCGAAGTCGTATTCGAGGCCGAAGGCCGAATCGGCGCGCTCGGTCAGACGTTCCAGGTAGGAGCCCACGCCGCATCCATCGTCCAGCACGCGGCCTGAAACGCGCTCACCGGCAGCATCCAGGATCATCTGCATGCGGCGCTCCTGGCCCTGCCTCCAAACGTAGGAAGGCTCGCCCAGTGCTGCGGCTTTTTCCAGATCCTGAGGGTTTCCTGATCCAGTCATGCGCTCCTGTCCGTGTTCCTGGAGGGTCGATCTGCCTTGCGCCCCCAATGGATGGCGATGGTGGCAAACATACGAAGCTTGAAATCTACTTCCGTAAAACCGGCATGCTGCAGAAATCCGGCCCATTGTTCGGCGCTGATGAAGGCATCCATGGAAGCCGGCAGGTAATTGTACGCCTCCACATCACCAGCCACCAGTCGCCCCAGGAGGGGGATGATCCACCGGAAGTAGGCCTCCACGAGAAGCGGCCTGCGTCCTTGCGAGGCGGCCACGGCATCCAGGGAGACGATGGAGCCGCCGCGGCGCAG
>DUET01000100.1 GCA_011192015.1 Anaerolineae bacterium | reverse complement strand
TGTCGATGAACTCCAGAGGGTAGCTGGCGCGCGTGTTCTCGGTCAGGCCGTCATCATCCAGGTCGATCTGGCGTGAGACCGGATCGTAGATCACGTTCTCCAGGATGGTGCCGAAGCGATGCGTGCAGGCATAGATCTGCGGCTCGGCGGTGGGCGAGAGCAGGATCACCTTCGCATAGCAGCCCGCCTCGAAGTTGAAGACGCCGTCGTCGGTCCAGCCATGCTCATCGTCGCCGATCAGATTGCGGCTGGGATCGGCGGAAAGCGTCGTCTTGCCCGTCCCGGAGAGACCGAAGAAGAGCGCCGCATCCCCATCCGCGCCCACGTTGGCCGAGCAGTGCATGGGCATCACGCCCTGCAGGGGAAGCAGGTAGTTGAGCAGCGTGAAGACCGATTTCTTGATCTCGCCGCCGTAGGCTGTGACGCCGATGATGCAGAGGTTCTGCTCGAAGTTCAGGGTGACGAACGTGCTCGAACGGGTTGAATCGATGGATTCATGCGCTTTGAAAGAAGGCACGGCGAGCACAGTGAACTCCGGCACGTGGCGCTTGTACTCATCTGCAGTCGTAGGGCGTAGAAACATGTTGTAGGCGAACAGGCTGTGCCAGGCATATTCCGTGATCACACGAATCGGAAGACAGTAATCCGGATGCGTGCCAGCATAGCAGTCCTGCACAAACAGGTCTCTGCCCTGCACGAAGCCCTGGAGACGGTTGTAGAGCTCGTTGAATTGTTCCGGGCTGGCCGGCCGGTTGTACTCACCCCACCAGACGTGATCCTCGGAGCTGGGCTCACGCACCACGAACTTATCATTTGGTGCGCGTGCCATGTGCTTCCCGGATTTCACCACGATCGGACCCTGCGAGGTGATCGCGCCCTCACCGCGAAAGACGATCTCCTCGTAGAGCGCTTCCGCCGGCAGGTTCCAATAGACCTTCCGCAAGTTCCTCAAGCCGTGGTTCTTCAACCCGTAATCGCTCTTGAGTGCTCCAGCCTGACCTTCAGCAGGCGTCTTGATATTCAGGAGGTTGTTCATAGCCAATCCCTAACCAACTTCCGATCGCCGATGTAGATTTCATTCGGGGATTCAGGATCGAGGGCCCACTTGATGCGTTCCACACCCTCGGTCACGTCCTTCACCGTGCCGGCATAGCTCAAGCGCAAGTGGCCTTCCATGCCGAAGGCCTTACCGGGCACGGTGACGACCAATGCCTTGCGCAGCAGGAATTGCGCCAGCTCGAACGAGTCGTTGTTGTACGCCCGGAAATCCGGCAGGCAGTAGAACGTGCCTTCCGGCTCGGTGATGCGCACGCCATTGAAAGCCCGTAGCTCCTGCACCATCACGTTGCGGTTGTTCTCGATCGTGAGCCGCAAATCCTCCACCACGCTCTGAACGCCGGTGAGTGCACCCTCAGCCGCCGCCTGGGAGACGATGGGAGGGCAGGAGATCGTCTGCGATTGCACGTTGAGCATCACCTCGATGACCTTCCTCGGTGCAACCACCCAACCGATGCGGAATCCCGTCATGCCGTAGAGTTTGGAGACCCCGTTGACGACGATCACCTTGCTGTTCTCGAGATCCGACTCGGCGTATTTGTAGGCCGAGGTCGCGCGTTTGCCGTCGAAGACCAGCTTGTGGTAGATGTCATCCATGATGCAGTAGATGCCGCGGGCTTCACAGAACGCCACGATCTGCTGGATGAAATCCTCCGAGAAGATCATGCCGGATGGATTGTTGGGGCTGTTGATGATGATGGCCTTCGTGTAGGACGAGACCGCCTGCTCGATGTCCTCCAGGCGGGGATGGAAGGTGCCGTCTTCGGGCGTGACGATCACCGGCACACCGTAGACCATCTTGACCATCTCGGGGTAACTGACCCAATGTGGCGCCAGGATGATGACTTCATCCTGGTGGTTGACCAGCGTGAAGAGCAAATTGAAGAGCGCATGCTTGGCGCCTTCGCAGACGATGAGGTTCTCGGGGGCAACAACCTTATCGTAGTGCTCATCCATGTAGCGGATGATGGCTTTCTTCAGAGAAGGCGTGCCATCGGCGGGTGTGTACTTGACGTCTCCTGAACGGAGCCGTGCAGCCGAATTCAGAACTGCAGCGATGGGAACCTTGTTCTTGGGTTCTCCGATCCCCAAATGAATGACGGGCTCTCCCCTCTCGCGTAGCAGCCGAGCCTCCTCATTCAGTTTCAGGGTTGGAGATTCTTCGATCTCTCTTGCAAGACGGCTGATGCTCATTCCCGATACTCCGTTCCCAAAAGGGTTATGCCATAACCTTCGATCCAACGGCTTGGGTTCACCGACCAGGGACGATCCCCTGAGTATTATAGATAATCATGGTTCTTTGCGATCTGCCGATTATCGCAGTTTCCACATGGGGATTGTCCCCTCTTCTCACCTACGGTCGTTCCCTCCCCGGTCGTCAACTGCCTCGCAAATTCGCCCTTTTCGCTTGGCAGAGCCCCCTAATAATAACCCTTTCTCGATCAATACCCTATAGTAATATCGACACGGTTGGGCAGCGATTGGCCCTCCGCCGCAGCATTGAGCAGTGCAGCCAAGGCTCCCATACGGCGAAGCTGGGAAGCCGTCGAGGAACCTGCTCGATGCGGACTCAGCACGACGTTTTCCAATTCATGAAACGCGAAAGTCGAAGGCATTGTCTGCCGGCGAGCGGCTTCATCTGCTGGATACTGGTACCAGACATCCAATCCAGCCGCGCCCAACGCGCCGCTTTTCAAGGCTTCATACAACGCCTGTTCCTCCACGATCACTCCCCGTCCCACGTTCACCAGCAGCGCTTCCCCGGGCAGCAACTCCAATTCCGCCTTCCCGATCCACCCTTCCGTAGCTTCCGTGAGCGGAAGGCATACGATGAGGGCATCCGCCTCTGGCAGCAGGTTGTGAAGGTCATCCGGTCCATGGACCGAGACTTGCGCCAAGTTCTCCTCCCCGCCTGCCTGACGACGAATGGCCATGACCCGCATGCCCAAACCGAGGCACATCCTGGCCACCCTTCGACCGATCTCCCCGTAGCCCAGGGTCAAGGCCGTCCTACCCTCCAGGAGTTGGGTGTGATCGGGTTGGTAGCGGAGACTCCAATCCCCTTTGCGCAGCCTCTGGTCCATCGGAACGATGCGCTTGGCTGCGGCCAGCAGCAGGGCCAACGCCATCTCCGCCGTTTCGGGGGCGTTGTGATGCAGATTGTGCACAGCGATCTGTGGATGCTCGCGCATCAGGTCTCTCGTCACCAAGGGCAATCCGGCCCAGGGAATGATCAGGGTGTGCAGCCTGGAACTAGCCTCGATCTGCTCCCGCGTGGGCCGACCAGCGACGAGAATATGGTAATTGGCCGGCGAGGGCAGATCGGAATCGAAGCCGATTGCCACCGACTCATGCAAGCTGCGCTGGAAAAACCGAAGGGGGGCCCCCGGGGGCGGATCGGGATAGTAAACGGATAGCACCCTCCTCTCCTGCTCGGTCATTGCGAGTTCCGCAAATCGTCGGTGCAAGCTTCCATGGCCAGAATCTCCTCGATGAAAGCCACCATGCGCTGGTAATGCGCGCCCTTCCAATAGATGTGCCTGCAATCCTCGCAGCGCCGGAATTCGTCGAAGGAGCGGCGCGTCCCGGGTGGCAGTCGATCGACGATCTCCTGCTTGTCCACCACTTCCAACAATCCGTTGCAGTGCTTACAGCGGCTGAGGGGAGCGCTGAGGGAGAAGAGATCGAAGCGTCTGAGCACTTCGACGATCTGCCGACGGGGTTCGATGGCGCGCACGTAGTAGCCATGGCTGAGGATCGAGCGTTTCAACAAGCCGCGATCCTTGGTCAGGAGGATGCGCTGATCCTGACAAGAGATGCGCACCAATGCCTCATCTTCGAAATCGTTGCGATATAGGCTGTCGAAACCCAGCATGCGCAGATAGGCGGCCAAGCGACCGAGATGCGCATCGAGCACGAAGCGGGGCTCCCGCAGTGGCTTGGGGCGAAGCCGAACCAGGGATGCGATATCCAGACTCTCGAAGATGGGAAACACACTGACGCGATCCCCACCCTGCAGCGGGTGCTCGAAACCCACCGAACGGCCGTTCACGAGAATCAAATCCACTTCGGTATGCGGCACACCGAGCGCCTCGATCGTATCCTTCACAGCGGGATGGCCCCAGAATGCATGGCGCCAATCCCGCTGGCGCCTTGCCGGCGGCAGGAAATCGTTCAACTCTGCATAGAAGCGGAAGGTGGCTTCCCTCATCGCACCCCTTCAATCCGCAATCGTGCTTGCGGAGTCATCCCTTGGCGTCGGGGACAGGCATGCAGTCCGCCGATCACATGGTCCTGGAATCTCTCCCCGGAGGAAGAACTCCCGACGAGAAGCAGCATTCAATCCAACTTCTGGATGCCGATCTGCCGAGTGATCCCTGCTCCCAGGACGACCTCCTCGCCGGTCTCCAACAATCGAACGGTGTGATTCTCGTCCAGGGAGGAGAAGCTGCGGACCTCCAATCGCGTTCCGAGCGCGATCCCCAGTTCGGTGAGATGGCGCAGCAGCGATGGATCCCGATCGCTCACCCAACGGACCACACCGTTCTCGCCGGATTTCAGATCATAGAGCTGGATGGTGTTCTCCTGCGGCATTTCTAAATCCACCGACGGGATCGGATGCCCGTGCGGATCCCAGTCGGGATCATCCAGGGCGATGGCGATGCGCTGCACGAAGGCATCCGAGATGACATGTTCCAAACGATCGGCTTCTTCATGCACCTCGTCCCATTCGAAGGCCAGAACATCGTGCAGGAAGAGTTCCAGCAACCGGTGGCGGCGGATGATCTTCAGGGCAAGCAATGTCCCTTCGGGTGTGAGCTTGGCGCCGTGATGCTTCCGATAATCCACCAGTGCCGGCGTTTTGGCAGCTAATTTCTTGAGCATGCTGGTGACAGAAGCCAGAGTCACGCCCATGCGCTCGGCGATGGCCGTCGTACTGGCGAGCGTAGGTGGGTTGCTCTCCTCGAAGATCGCCTTGAGGTAATCCTCGACCGTCTGGGAGATCTCCATCGAAGTCCCGTTTGGCGTCATCCTATCCCTCGTGGGCATCCCCTTCAATCATCAGATCAACGCCTCGATCAACCGCCAAACCTGAGCCACGAGAAAGACCAGCACGAAGCCCATGCCCAGCGGGAGCAGGGCGGCCAGGGCCGTCCATTTCCTGCTTCCGGTTTCCTTGTACATCGTGTAGATGGTCGTGCTGCATGGATTGTGGACCAGGCTGAAGAGCATCAGGTTGACCGCCATGAGAAGGGTCCATCCACCCGCCTGCAGGATCGCCAGCGTATCGCCGGTCCCGGTTTCGAACATCACTCCTGCGCCCTGCCCCACGCCGCTCATGCCGGTGGCCAGGACCGTCAACATGAGCACCGTCGGGATCACGATCTCGTTGGCCGGGATGGCGATCACGTATGCCAGCAGGATCACCCCGTTCAGCCCGATCAGCAGGCCGAAAGGATCGAGGAATTCGATCACATGCTCAGCGATGCTCATCGAGCCGATGTCGATGTTCGCCACGAGCCAGATCACAGCCCCTGCCGGTACAGCAAAGACCACCGCCCGCCAAAGCACGTAGATCGTGCGGTCGACGATCGAGGTGTAGATCGTCTGCAGGATGCGGGGCGGCCGGTACGGCGGCAGCTCCAGGCTGAAGGTGGATACTTCACCTCGTAATACTGTGCGCGAAAGAGCCCAGGAAACAACAAAGGTCAGCAGCACGCCCAGCATGGCGATCCCCAGCACGGCGGAAGCCGAGATCAGACCCGCCAGGTGCGGGGGAACCAGCGCACCGATGAAGATCGTGGCAATCAGGATCTGGGTCGGCCAGCGACCGTTGCACAGGGCGAAGTTGTTGGTGATCATGGCGATCAAGCGCTCACGCGGGCTGTCGATGATGCGCGTGGCCACCATGCCGGCGGCGTTGCACCCGAAGCCCATCATCATGCTCAGGGCCTGCTTGCCATGCGCGCCGCTGCGCTTGAAGAGGTTGTCGAGATTGAACGCCACGCGGGGAAGATAGCCGAAATCCTCGAGCAGCGTGAAGAGCGGAAAGAAGATCGCCATCGGCGGCAGCATCACGCTCACCACCCAGGCTGTGGCCAGGTAGATCCCATCGACCAGCAGACCCGTCAACCACCAGGGGAAACCGATCCCGGTGGCTGCGGCATGCAGCAGGGGATAGACCTTCTCCAGCAGCAGGATGCTCAGCCAGCGTGAGGGAACGTTTGCGCCCGCAATCGTGAGCCAGAAGACGAGTGCGAAGAGCAGGAACATGATCGGGAAGCCGAAGATGCGGCTCGTTACGATGCGATCGATAGTCCGGTCGAAATCGAAACGCGGTTTCTTTTCCGGCCTCGTCACGGCTCGATCCGCCAGTCGTGCGGCTTCGCCGTAGACCGTTTCGACCAGACGCTGGTGGAATTCCCTTCCCAGGTCCCAGCGCAGGGTGTTGGCCTGCGCGAGGATGTCTTCGGAAGTGGGTTTGGAGGATTTACTCATGATGCCGTCTCCGGTCCGATCGCCACCTCGCCTGGCGTTTCCAACCTTGGAGCTTGGGTCAGATCGCCCAGTTCTCCCTTACGAAGCGCCTCAGCGATGCGTTCATCGCCGTCGAGTAGCCGGAGCGCCACCCAGCGCGCGTTGGGCAGATCGGGAAAGGCTTTCCGGATCTCTGCGCTCAGCTCGCGGATGGCCTTGCGAATTCTCGGCGGCTGATTCTGGATGCGATAGGGTTTGCAGACGATCTGCCCCATGGCGACTTCGCTCATGGTCTGGACCAACAAATCCAGGCCTTCTCCATAGCGTGCGGAGGTCGGCACGACGGGCACGCCAAGATCGCGCGCCAGACGTCGATCGTCGATCTCCAGTCCATGTCTTCGTGCCTCGTCCATCAAATTCAGGACCACCACCACGCGGTCCGTGATCTCGAGAATCTGCAGCACCAGGTTAAGATTGCGTTCCAGTCGCGTGGCATCCACGACCACCAGGGTCACGTCCGGTTGCCCGAAGAGGATGAAATCCCGAGCCACTTCCTCATCCGTGCTGGTGGCCAGCAGGGAGTAGGTCCCAGGAAGGTCGACCAGCTTGTAGCGCCTCTCCCCGTACATGAGCCCGCCTTCGGCCCGCGTGACCGTCTTTCCCGGCCAGTTTCCGGTGTGCTGCCGCAGCCCCGTCAGGGCATTGAACACCGTGCTCTTGCCGGTGTTCGGATTGCCGGCCAGCGCCACGACGAAATCCCAATCCTTCATGTCCACGCCCAACTTCAGCAGGTTGGCGGCATGGTGAACCGGGCAGTTCTCACATGCCTCTTTGCCCAACGTGGTTTGCGTCTCCGCCATGGCCTTCAACTCCCCATCGAAGCACGTGCACTCAGTGGTTCTTGTTCAACGGAATCTCGATCCAGAACACGGATGCGGATCAGGTTCGCCTGCTCCTTGCGCAATGCGATCAGGGCTCCCCGGATGCGATAAGCCGTGGGATCTCCGGATGGACTGACCATCTCGGCGACGACCTCCGTTCCCGGAAGCACGCCCAGATCCATGATGCGCCGGCGCTCGGCACCACGAAGGCGTGGGGAAAGTCCCAATACCTCCCCCCGCCTGCCCGGTTTGAGGATGGAGAGCGATTCGCCCAGCAGGCCTTCATCCATTGCCTCGTCCTGGCCAATTACGGAAACATTCGCCGCTGGAAGAGGGAGTAGCCGGTGCTCGACACCTTCCGCCATGAAGCGAACTCCCGAGCTGTCCACCTCGAGCATCTGGATCTCCATGCCCGGATACAACCCATCCTCGATCAACCTCGAATAGACGCACTCGGGTTCGTCCTCGATGTGAACGATGCGCGCCAGCTGGCCCTCTGGAAGTGACGACAGTGGCTGCCCTCGGACATCGAACAGCTCCCCGTCGTGGGAGGGAATGGGATCTCCATGAGGATCGTGGGTCGGATGTCCCAGCTTCGCGGACAACGCCTGCGTATCCTCCGGCGCCAGGAAATGCTCGCGCTTCTCCGCCCTGCCATGCCACTCGTGCTCCGGAAATCCCGTTTCCTCGGCCAGATAATGCTCCCAGAGGCGGTGAGCGCGAATGATGTGCAGCGCGTAGCGTTCTCCCGAAGGGGTCAGACGCAGCCTGTCCGCTTCGATCCGCAGCAGGCCCTGCTCATGCAGGATTTCCAGCAGCAGCTGAGCCCGCTTGGGAGGGATGCGCAGTTTGTCGGAAACGGAGTCGAGGGAGACTTCTCGCTCGCAGGCCGTGGCATTGTAGATCTGCTTGAGCACATCCTCGCCCATCACGCGGAAAGAACGTCGTCTTCGCCGCAGCCACAACTTCCTCAGATAGAAAACGATAATCCCGAGCCCAACAACGGCGCCCGCGAGAATGAAACTTGTGATCCAACCACCCGTCATGCCCAATCTCCTTGTTCGGATCCCATCAATCCCTAAGGATTTATACTTTATCTAATATATAATTTAGTTCCTTCTAAATTATATATTTGTTCCTTCTAATGTCAAGCTTTGTTTTCGGATCCGGAAGCGCAAGTAAGCGCTGTGGTCGGCGATGACGAAACCGACCTTCCCGGGGCGTCGCGCAGCCGATCTTCGGCGGCGGAACCTCGATCAAAAGGGCGTGGACGACGACGCAGGCACGAAGCGGCCGCGAGCGCGCCCAGGGGGAATCCCTAGGGATGTGAAACGAACGGATGAAGGCGGCTTGCGAGTCGCAACGACGGGGCAGCGTCTCAGAACGGCAAGCCGCCGATCCCTCACACTTGGTCCAGGGCTTGATCCAGATCGGCGAGCAGATCGTCCAGATTCTCGATGCCCACCGAGAGGCGGATCAAGCCGTCCGAAATGCCCATCTCCTTCCGTACGTCCGGCGGCACATGGAAATGGGTCATGCCGGCCGGGTGCTGGATCAGGGTATCGACATTGCCAAGGCTCACACCCAGCGTCGCCGTGCGAACGCTGTTGAGCATCTTCTCAGCAGCCTGAAAACCGCCTCGAAGCTCGAAGGAAAGCATGCCGCTGAAATCGGACATCTGGCGGCGTGCGATCTCGTGACCCGCATGCGTCTCCAGACCGGGATAGTAGACCTCCTCGACCTGAGGATGGGCCTCCAGATGCTGCGCCACCGCCATGGCGTTGCTGCAGTGCCGCTGCATGCGCAGCTCGAAGGTCTTCAACCCCAGATCGATGAGCCAGGCATCGAACGGGCTGGCCGAGCCTCCCAGGCGCTTGCGATGCAGATGCACATCGTCACGAATGAACCCAAGCTGTGTACTGATCACTGCGCCGCCGATGATCACACCATGCCCGGCGAGATACTTCGTCGTCGAATGCAGAACCACGTCCGCGCCCAGCGTCAGGGGGCGCTGGCAATACGGCGTGGCGAAGGTGTTGTCCACCATCACCGCACAATCGTGTTCGTGGGCCAGGTCGCAGAGCATGGCCAGATCGATGATCTCCATGCCGGGATTGGCCGGGGTCTCGGCATACGCCAGGCGCGCGCCGGGATGTGCCTCGAAAGCCGACGCCCATCCCTCCGGGCTGTTTTCCTCCACGTAGTGAACTCGGATGCCGGACCGCGGGGCGATGTCCTCCAGGAAGCCGTAAGTCCCGCCGTAGAGGGCGCGCTGGGCCAGGACCGTATCGCCCTTCCCCAGCATGGCCAGAAGGGCGGAAGAGACGGCTGCCATCCCGGAAGCAAAGACCCGCGCTCCCACGATCTCGTGAATCGCCTCGGGATTCTTCCCGCCGAGCAGATCCCAGCCCTCCAGCACGGCGAGCTTGGTCTCGAGCAGGGAGACATTGGGATTGGCAGTTCGGGTGTACGAATAGCCCTGCTTCTCGCCGCTGTAGATCTCCGCCGCCGAGGCCACATCGGGGAAGGTGAAGACCGACGTCTGGTAGATGGGCGTGATGTGTGCGCGGTAGGGATTCTGCTCCAATTGGATGTGGTTCATCAACGTGCTCATGCCCTGGTTCTTGTTTGGGGCTTTCAACTTCATTCCTCCTTGGACTCTGTTCGATTTTACCGATTCATCTACCTTCGTCCTCGCGGTCGCAGCATGCATGGCCGTGTCGTCTGTTCGGCAAACTCCCGCAATCGCATCCCGAACCGGCTGTTGATGCTTGCAGGCGAAATCTGGATCGATCAAGCAGCAACGGCGATGTCTTCTGCGACTTCATCACCCATCACCGATGACGATTCCCACCAAAGGCGACGCGTGAACCACAGCAGGATCAGCATCGCAACGGGCAAGACGACATACATGGAGGCGTGCTCGAAGCGGCCCTTCACGGTGAGCAGGAACTGCGCCCAGAAGATGGCAAGCGTTCCCACCAGAATGGCCGCAATCCAAAAGCCGTGCCCTTTCTTCCCCGCCTCGCGCAGGTAGAAGACCAGCGGAATCGTAAAGATCACAAAGTGCGGCGTGGCCGTGCGCAGCGCGGAAAGATGCGTGATCGTCAGTGTGAGCATGATCGTCCAGTCATGACGCTCAGCGCGTCCCGCCAGGAGCACGCCCATCCAGGCCCAGAGTAGCAAACCCCACAGGGCGAGATTGGCGATCCACTCACCCGTTGCTCCCAAGGCGAGCCAGTCCTGCATGACGATGTGAGTCGGTGATCCGATCACGGTGTACTGCGGGTAGGTGCGCAATTGACCAATCCAACCTCGAAGCCAATCTGGCTGCAGCAGGAACGACGAGAGCAGCAGGATCGTCCAGAAGCCGGTAAACGCAGCCACGAACGATGTGCGCCGCCTCCGTACTCCCCACAGCAGCAGGAACGGGATCAGCAGGAATCCCATCTGCGGCTTGAGGGTCGAGAGCGCCAAGACCACACCTGCCAACCCGTCACGCCTCCTGGCCAGCGCCCAAAGTACAACGACCTGCATCAGGTACACCACGTTACTCACCTGTCCCAATACCAGACCACGAGCCGCGAAGTACTGCAGGAGTGACCAGAGCGCCAGCAGCGCAAACAGCCAGGCAGGCGGCTTCCAGCGAAACAGGTCCAGCAGCAGGATCAACGACAGGATGAAACACGCTTCCGACAGCGCCATGTAGATTGCCGACGCCCAGGCAAAATCCGTGAACACCAGAGGCAGCATCACCCAAAGCGCATAGAAGGGGTAGGCGAAGGCGTTCGGGAACTCGTCCCCCTCGGCGCCCCGGCCATAGATGCTGGATTGGATGTTGGCGGTGACGGCCTCGCTGTACGGATCGAGGCCTTCACGCCAGAAGGACCGGCCCGCCTCCCAGACGGTCAGGAAATCGTTGTGGCCGGGATGCGGTTCCGTCAGGCCGTCATGCGTGACGATCACATTGACCACAAACAACACCAGCAGGATTGAGCCGCCGATCAGGAGTCGGAGGTGCGGTCGCATCTTCATGGGCACTCGTTTAAGTGGGCTCCGCCATGGCTTGCATTTCTCAGGCGATGCGGCTGATGAGCATGTTGTTGTAGAGTTCGACGATGTGTTCGGTGATCGTGGACCAATCGTAGCCCTTGGCGTATTCGGCGGCGGTACGCCCCAGGCGAGCTCGCAACACCTCGTCCTGGATCAACGTCTGCAGTCGATCGGCGAGTGCCTCGGCATCCCCCGCCGGAACGTGAAAACCGGTCTCACCATCCCGAACCAAGAAGATCAATCCCCCCGTTTCGGAGGCCACCACCGGCGTCCCGCAGGCCATCGCCTCCAGCGCCACCATGCCGAAGGATTCGTAATGCGAAGGCATCACCACGACCTCTGCGGCGGAATAATAGTACGGCAGGCTCTCCTGATCCTGCTTGCCCAGGAAGGTCACGATTTCCCCCATGCCCAACGATTGGCAGATCCCCTTGAGACGCGCCATCTCGGCCGTCATCTCTTCTTCGCCGGCCTCCGGCTCTCCGCCGATGATCGCCACCCGAACCGGATGATCTTCCAAGACATCGTTCTTCTGCAGGATGGCCAGCGCTTCCAGGAGCACGTCGACTCCCTTCAGCGGCTCGATGCGTCCCACGTAGAGCAGCAGGTTCTCCTTGGGTGGGAGACCCACAAACGCCTTGGCCTCATCGATGGGGATGGGATAGAAATGCGCCGTGTCCACGCCCGGGGGGATCACGGCTGTGTGATCGGTGTCCACCTTGTAAAGCCATTGGAACTGCGCCAGCTCCGCCTGCGTGGAAGCCACCACCCGATCCGCCGAACGCAGGATTTCGGTTTCGGCTTCGAGGCGCAGCGAGGAAGGCTCCTCTTCCAGGCTCTGCGCCACGCGGCTCTTCATCCTCGCCAGGGTGTGGAACATGTGAACCATGGGTATCTGCCATTGGCGGCGAAGCTGCAGGCCCACCAGCCCCGAGAGCCAGTAGTGGCTGTGGATCAGGTCATAGGTCAGGTCCTTGGCGCGGGCGAAAGCCTGGATTCCTTCGGCGAACTGCGGCAGGAGCTCCGCCAGCTGCTCTCTCGCCAGGGGGATTTCCGGTCCCGCCGTGATGTGCACCACACGATTGCAATAACCCAGATCGTGGAGCACCTGGGGAATGTGCTCGTCCTGGGAGCGTGTGAACACGTCCACGCCCACGCCGTGCCGGCCGAGCTCGCGCGTGAGCTCGCGCACGTAGACGTTCATACCTCCGGTGTCCTTGCCTCCCAGGGTGGCCAGGGGGCACGTGTGGTAGGAGAGCATGGCAATACGCATGCATCCATTATGCTTCGGCCTCCGGTTCTTGCCAAGCCCGTTCCGCGACTGGTATAATCCGAGCCGCCGCCAGCGTAGCTCAGTCGGCAGAGCAATCGCTTCGTAAGCGATGGGTCGGGGGTTCGAGTCCCCCCGCTGGCTCCAACCCGGCCTCCTCCCTAGGAGGCCGTTTTCGTTGCTTTGCAGCCCGGGTTGTTCTTCAAACCGTGGGTTCTCCTCCTGGATTCCACCCGGACACGCTCGCGCCCGCCGCACCCATGCGTCTCCGTCCACATCCTGCTCATCGAGGTTCCGTCGCCCGCGAAGCCGAGCGCGACGCCCCGGAACGATCGGTCGGTGGCTCCAGAGCGAGGTGAGCTTCCCAGCCGGAACACTCATCCCCTCGTCTGGAATGAACCGATCGAGGGCTCCTGGAGTTGTGGGATTGGAGGTTGCCGGTATACTCCCAACCCACAGGCATCCTGCGGAAGTGAGGTCGCGATCATGAAGACGAAACTCGGACCGATGCCCCTGATCTACCCCATTCCCATCGCCCTGGCTGGCGCGAACGTCGAGGGCCGCGCCAATTTCGCCACCATCGGCGATTGCGGCGTGATGGGTCTTCGGCCGCCGCTGGTGTACATCTCCCTGCACAAGAACCACCACACCACCCGCGGCGTGCTCGAAAACGGCACCTTCAGCATCAATTTCCCCCCGACGGAGCTGCTCAGCCTGACGGATTACTGCGGCATCGTCTCGGGCAAGCAGGTCGATAAGTCCGCCCTCTTCGACATCTTCTATGGCGAGCTCGGCAGCGCGCCCATGATCGAGGCCTGCCGGTCCAATCTCGAGTGCCGGGTGGAGAAGGAGTTCAGCATCGAGGCACGTCACATCTTCGTAGGCCGTGTGGAGCAGACCTACGTCGATGAAGACTGCCTGGAGGAGAAGGACGGGAAGCCGGTCCTCCCCGACATGCGCAAGCTGGATCCGATCATCTATGCCTTGGACAACCGCTACTACCGCATCGGCAAACCGATTGGCGTGGGGTATGAGGAGGGAAAGAAGCATCGATCGGGGTGAAACGCATGGTGGCATCCTCGCATCCATGCGTAGGGGCGGTTCGCGAACCGCCCCTACGAAACATTGGCCGTTGTCTTCTCCTAGGAAGCCCTTCCCCAATCGTGATTTGCCACCTGCCCCTTGCAAGGCATGTCATCCCGAGCCGTTCTGCGGCGAGGAATCCCCGCTGCGCGACACAGGATCATGCACTTGTGTATGCATGGGAAACCATGACCAGAAACCTCGCATCCATGCGTAGGGGCGTTGCATGCAACGCCCCTACGATGCAATGGAAGTGCATTCCTCCAGCGCGCGATCCCTTCCAGCGGTAAAATCCTGCCATGCGCATCTGGACTCTGCATCCCCAATACCTGGATTCCAAAGGGCTCGTGGCCCTCTGGCGCGAGGCGCTGCTGGCGCGGGCGGTGCTGCGCGGCGAAACCAGGGGCTACCGCAACCACCCCCAACTGATCCGCTTCCGCGCCCAACCCGATCCCCTGGCGGAGATCGAATCCTATCTCGCCGCCGTGCACGAGGAATCCCTGCAGCGCGGCTACCGCTTCGATGCGACCAAACTCTCCCCGACTCGCTCCCCCGAAACCATCCCCGAAACGCGCGGCCAGCTCCTGTTTGAATGGGCGCATCTGCTGCGAAAACTGGCCGTGCGCGATCCTGACCGGCGCAACCAACTGCAGGACTTGGAGATCCCCGACCCGCATCCCCTCTTCACCATCATCGCTGGACCGGTTCGCGAATGGGAAAAAGGCCGTTGAGCCTCGCGTACGTGCATTTCGATGCTGGCGCTTCATGCGGATTGTGGTAATCTGGAGCGCGGTGAGGTCCAACTTCGATACCGTTTGCCGGCTCTGCGGGTGGGCGCAAGCTCAAGATCAACCTTGCCTCCGGCGATCCCCTCCGCTTCATCGCGCCACACGAGCCTGCAAGGTGAGACCTCACGAAACCGCAAACCTCGAACCATGGAGCTGAAAGGAGCGAATCGATGAAATCAGACGCGGTGCGACAGTGGATGAACGTCGTGGCTTACGTGGCCACCCTGGTGACCAATTTCCTGGCCAATGCCCTGCCCTTCAACGATCTCTCGACTGGGGTCATCTCGGACCAATTCGACGTGTTCTTCGTTCCCGCCGGTTACGCCTTTTCGATCTGGGGCTTGATCTATCTCGGTTTGGGAGCGTTCACCGTCTTCCAGGCCCTGCCCGCACAGCGTGAAAATCCACGCCTGCGCAAGGTGGGCTACTGGTTCGTCGTCAGCTGCGTGGGCAACATTGCCTGGCTGTTCTTCTGGCATTATGAGCTGTTCCCGTGGTCGCTGGTGGCGATGATCACCATCCTCGCCTCCCTGATCGTGATCTACCTGCGCCTGGAAAGCGGTCGCTCACGCACGTCCGCTGCCGAACGATGGTTCGTGCGCGTGCCCTTCAGCATCTACCTGGGCTGGATCTCGGTCGCCACAATCGCTAACGCGAGCGATGTGCTCTATGCCTTGGATTGGAACGGTTGGGGAATCCAGCCCGAGGTCTGGACCGTGATCCTCCTGGCCATCGGCGTGGGGCTGGCGCTGGCAATGACCTTCTCGCGGGGCGATGCCGCCTATCTCCTCGTGTTCACCTGGGCTTTCGCGGCCATCGGCGTCAAGCATGCCGAAAACACATTGGTGGCCACGTCGGCATGGATCGCTTCGGGTGCAGCGTTAGGGCTTGCGCTCGTGGGTGTGCTGCGGACGAGGCGGCGTCTATCCGCATAAACTCTCATCATCGATATTCGATCTCCTATCGACCCGGGAATGCAGGAATGGTCGAAACTGGAACGCGTCCATTACGGGATCCGACCCAGCCGCTCATTCGCTACCATTCAACCATGACCCCGACCTCTGCAGATCGTATGCCAAGGAGAGAGACGCCATGAGACGAGTTCAGATCGCACTTGCTCTGCTGCTCTTCGCTGCACTTGCCTGTGGTGAGGTATCCACTTCTACACCCTCGAGCACGCTTGACACCTCCGCACCTGGAGCGGCCCTACCTGAAGCTCCGCTCACCATCGCCATCGAATACGGCATCTTCGGCGTGGCAGAGGCCTACATCCCCACCGGCGTAACATACGCCAAACCGCAACTTGTCTTCGGCATTTGGGGGAATCTCGAGCCGGAACCCGGCGAGTGGCATTGGGAACCCCTGGACGCGCTGGTTGCCGAATACCAGGCTGCGGGTTTTCGCGGACAACAAATCCTGCTCACGGCCGAATCACCCTGGGCCTCGAAGGTGCCCGTTGGTCTCTTCGCCCAGGTCGATACCTTTCCCAAGGACGAACACATCGACGATTACGAGAACTTCATTCGGAGTGTTGTCGAACGCTATGACGGCGATGGCGTGGATGACATGCCCGGTCTGCTCTACCCGATCCACGAATATGGAATCGAGCGGGAGTTCACCGCCTACTGGCCGGGAAGCGCCGAGGATTACGTTCGGTTGTTGCGCATCGCTTACCCGGTCATCCACGAGGCCGATCCCGAAGCGGTGGTCATGCAGGCCGCCCTGCTCCTGATCGACATCTTCGATGGCGCGCCCGACGCCGCCGAGATCTCGCGCCGCTGGCAGGTGAGCCGCATCAACCGCTCGTTGGATGAGAATCTAACCGTCATCGCTGCCTGCGATGCCTATGACGTACTCGATTTCCACAGCCTCGGCGACTACAGCGAGATTCCTCCCACGACGGCATGGATCCGGGAGCAGCTGCAGGCGTTCGACTGCGGTGAGGTCCCCATCTGGATCGGTGACTGCTTCAGCATGTCCGGTTTGGTGGGCTACGGCTCCATCCCGGCGCATCCGACCACGGAGGCGACCGTGGATCAGGTCATCGACCTGCTACGCGCCGTCGCCGATTCCCGCGACCCGGATCATGAAACCGCCACCTCCTGGCTGCGTGCTGAGATGTCCATCGGGCTGGTACGCAAGATCGTCGTGTCAGCGGGGGAGAACCTCGCCGGCATCAACATCGGCAATCTCGAGGATTGGGCTTCCGGTGCGGTTGCTGCAGACAAGGCCCTGGTGCCGATGATGGGAAGTTCGATGTTCATGGGTATGACCGACACGACCATCACGCAGCGCCGACCGGGAGGCCCCCTGCCCTATTCCGGACACATGTGGAGCCAGGCGCGCACAGCCGGTGATGCCCGCCCGGCCTTCTACGCGCTTCAACTCGTGATGGACCAAATTGGAAGCTACTCAACCGTTGAGAAGCTCGATCTAGGAGAGAATGTTTGGGCCTATCGGTTCGAGACACCGCAGGGACCCGTCTGGGTCTTATGGCTCGACGACGGCGAACTCTATCTGCCCGACATGGAGCGACCGAACGTTGCGGTGACTTTGAACGTGGAAGCCGATCAAATCCAAATCACTTGGACCCCGACGCAGGTTGGACAGACCGAACCGGAAAGCCGCGGCGTCACGGTCTCGGACAATGCGTGCACCTTCGATCTCGGTTTGACGCCGCTGTTCATCTCGATTGTCGATTGACACACAGCCCCATCAAGTGGATGCTGCGACAAAGCGGATGCACGTTTACACCGGAATGACGGTCCACGCAATCCTGCGATCGATGTCCAACAAAGCGTGATGGAGGATGGTCCTGCGGAAGTGGGTGTTTCCTGCGGTTGGGTACGACATGTTGTAATGCTGGCGCGAGGATTACTTTCCACTCATCGGCCTGTTTCCGGGGCATCGCTTTCCTGATCGCCCTTCTGAATCCGCTTATCACGGTACATGCTGACATCGGCCTGATTCAGCGTCTCCCGCAGTGAGGCTCCCTTTTCCGCCGTCGCAACGCCGAATGACAGGCAGAGCGGGATCTTCTCTGGTTCCAGATTGGAGAATTTCAGACGATCCTCGATGCGTTTAAGCACGAAGTCAGCTTGCTCCGCATTCGTTCGAGGCAGAATCACAGCAAACTCATCCCCGCCGATCCGCGCCACAATGTCATCCGCGCGCAGCACGGACGAGAGCAGTTTTGCCGCGCGTTGCAGGACATCGTCTCCCTGGGCATGACCCAGGTTGTCATTGATGACCTTGAGATCGTCGATATCGGCTATGATGAGGCTGATTGGGAACTGGCGACCTCTCTCGTGCCGCTGCAATTCCTCCTCGAAGAATCCACGGTTGTAGAGGCCGGTGAGGGCATCGTGATAGCCGAGATACCGCAGCCTTTCCTGCAATCGCTTCTGCTTGGTGATATCCTCCGCCATGCCGTCGATATGCACGATCTGACCGTTTGAATCTCGGACTCCCTGACTCCTGATCCTCACAAAGATGAATTCACCATCCACACGCTTCAATTGCATCTCATGATCATGCACCACACCATGTTCTTCCATGGCAGAGAGCCAAACCGAGCGTGCAGCAGCGTCCGGATAGAGTGATAGCGTACTCGATCGGAGCATCGTTTCTCGATCTTGGAAACCCAAGAGTTCCACGGCAGCTTGATTGACGTCCAGAATCTCCCCCGTCGGTGTTGACCGGAAAAGTGCCACAGGCACGCCATCGAACAAACTGCGATAGCGTTCCTCACTCGCACTTACGGCTTGATGGAGGCGCGCTTTCTCAATACCGATGGCAAGTTGACGCCCGAGACCGGTGAGGAGATCGACGGCCTGATCATCGAAATGATCAGGCTCACTGCTGCCGACATAGAGCGCCCCGGTCATACCATTCCGGCTGACGAGGGGTATGATGACGAAGGACGAGATGGTCTCCTGCTCCAAGAAGCCGTGCAGCGAACCCTGATAATCGCTCCTTTGACTGACGACGATGAGTTCCTTCTTCTCCAACAACTGGCGCGTCAGACCTTCGCTCAACTGGACGCTGCGCACGCTGATCGGAATTTCCCCACCTGTCCCCCATTCATCGACCAGCACAGCCACTCCGGCTTGTTTGTCGAAAAGCATGAGCCCGGCTGCATCGGCCTCGGACATTCGCACGGCTTCCTGCAGCGCGCGCTGAGTGATCTCATCCGCATCCAGGGATTCATTCACTGCGGATGCCAAAGCGTTGAGCGCGTTCAAATCCGCAACCCGGCGCTCCAATTGCGCGGCGTAAGCTTGCGCTCGCTCTTGAAGCTTGGCGTTCTCCAAGGCCGTCGAGATCTGACCTGCGAAGGTCATGACGGCCGGGAGGTCGGCTTCCGTCAGCATTTCTCCTATGATCTCCAGCAATCCGATGGTTGTACCCCCCACAACCAGTGGAGCCGCAATGGCATATTTGAGCCCAAGCTTGGCCGCCACCAGATGAGCGCTCTCCCCCCGGTCCTCAGGCATCCCAGCCGCCATCATCTCGACCGGCCGACCGTGGATGGCGGCCTCGCCTCGATGCACCACCTGGTGGTAGAAATCACCCTCGGTCAACGGGTATCGGAAATCTTCCGTAGAGATCCCGGCTATCTGCTCGGCTTCCTGTACCAGGGATCGATCGATGGTCAAATACCGAACAGACAATTGCGTTCCATCTTCCAGCAGATCGAAGATCGCAACATGCAGATTCAACCGGGAGAACTTCTCGCCTACGGTGTTGAAGATCTCCGTCGGGGTGACAGCTTTCTGAACTTCATGGGCCGCCTGGCTCAAAGCAAGCAGCATTTGCCGGCTTCGGGAGCTTTCGGCAAGCGATCGTTGTAATTCCGACTTGGATCGGTCCTTACCAGTCGACTTCTTCTTCAGGTTCCTAACCCCAATGTTTCCAAGATAGGATCACATAGGCAATCCCAATACCAAGGAAACCATCATGGATCGTCATCGAAGTGGAAATGGATTCGTGTATTCTTTTACTCGTGCCTTATGCGATAGGCAGGAGTACTGTATGAAGGTTGGGTTCGTGGACGCCGTATACGGGATGCCCATCCATCGGGTCGAATGTATTCTCATTCTAACGTAACTCCAACGACTTGCCAATTTCATCACTCCCCATGGTTGGAGTTCCTTTCAGCCACACCGTCGTCGATGATTTACCCGCGCTTTGATTTCGATCCCAAGCACGTATAATCAGAACATGGCCAAGCAAGCTGTTCCCGTTGTGATTGGCATTGCCGGCGGTACCGGGTCGGGCAAGACCACCGTGGCGAACGTGATTCTGGACCGTGTGGGAACGCACAACATCGCCATCCTGCCCCATGATGCCTACTATAGGGATCTTGGCAACCTTCCCGCCAGGCATCGGGAAACGATGAACTTCGATCACCCGGATGCCTTGGAGAGCGACCTTCTGATCGGTCATATCACGGCGCTGCGAGAGTGGAAAAGCGTTGCCATGCCGGTCTACGACTTCACGTCCCACGCTCGCACGGCGAAAACGATACGCGTCGAGCCGAAGTCCGTGATACTAGTCGACGGCATCCTGATCTTTGCCGAATCGTCGCTCAGGGAGCTCTTCGATGTGAAGATCTTCGTCGACACTCCGCCGGACGTGCGTTTCATCCGCCGCCTGCAGAGAGACGTGGCCGAGCGCGGCAGAACGGTTGAATCCGTCATACATCAATACCAGACCACGGTCCGGCCCATGCATGATGAATTCGTCGAACCCTCCAAGCGCTATGCCGATGTGATCATTCCTGAAGGGGGATTGAACACCGTAGCCATGGACATGGTCGTCACCCGCATCGAAGCCCTACTCGCTCGAAGTTAAATCCCCCATCAGGAGGCTCCATTGTCAGCCAAACAGTATGCTTCTCCACCCCCCATGAGTATCGATCCGCAGAAAGAATACTCCGCCACGTTCAAGACCGACCTGGGCGACATCATGGTCGCGCTTCATGCGGACAAAGCCCCCAATACGGTCAACAACTTCGTGTTTCTGGCCCGTCAGGGCTTCTACGATGGTGTGATCTTTCATCGCGTGATCACAAACTTCATGGCTCAGGGAGGGGATCCCACACGCACCGGCAGCGGGGGGCCGGGCTATGCTTTTGCCGACGAGTTCCATCCCGACCTGCGGCACGACAGCCCCGGCGTGCTTTCGATGGCGAATGCCGGTCCAAACACCAACGGTTCGCAGTTCTTCCTCACCCATGTTGCCACGCCACACCTGGATGATCGGCATTCGGTTTTCGGGCGAGTGATCGAGAACCTGGACGTGCTCATGAAGATACCGCCTCGAGACCCCTCCGATCCCGATGCTCCCGGAGTGATGATACAGACGATCGAGATCGAAGAGAAGTGAAATCCGAACCCTTTTTCCATGGATGGCGATTGACCGCGGCGCGCGTCCTGGCGCTGCTTGTGGTCATCGCCATCATGGTCCTGGCCTTCGTCTATCGCGATGTGGCATCTCAATTAGGCACCTACGGCTACATCGGTATCTTCCTGCTCTCCATCATCGCCAACGCCACGATCATCATCCCCGTTCCCGGAATCGCCATCACCTTCACCATGGGCGCCGTGTTCAATCCCATCGGCGTTGCCCTGGCAGCGGGTGCTGGTGCGGCTTTGGGGGAACTGACCGGTTATCTGATGGGTTTCAGCGGACAGGGAGTGATCGATGACAATCCCACCTTCCAGCGCCTCGTCGGCTGGATGGAAAGGTTCGGGGCGTGGGTGGTCGTCACCCTGGCCATCATCCCCAATCCACTCTTCGATCTCGCCGGCATGGCTGCCGGCGCGCTGCGCATGCCGATCGCCAAGTTCCTGCTGTGGGCCTGGATCGGCAAGACGATCAAGATGCTGCTCTTCGCTTATGCCGGAGCCACGTCGGTGGGCTGGATGATGAGCCTGTTCGGCGGCATTCCGTAGATCCATCACCGGGATTAGGGATCAAATCCGGAATCGCTCCGAACGCAGCGTTACCCGCTCCAAGGCTTCCGGAACCACTTCCACACCCAAACCAGGCTGGTCGGGAACGTCGATCGTGCTATCGGCGTTGAGTTGAAAGCGCGGCTCGGCAATGTCCTCGGCATAATAGCGATCGCTGGCCGAGATATCGCCCGGCAGCGTGAATCCCGGCAGGGACGCCAGTGCAAGATTGGCGGCGCGACCGATCCCCGTTTCGAGCATTCCCCCACACCACACCGGCCTGCCGCGCGCGCTGCAGAGGTCGTGGATCCTCAGCGCTTCAGCCAATCCCCCCACACGGCCGGATTTGATGTTGATCACCCGGCAGGCGCCGATCTCGAGCGCTTGACGGGCGTGTCTCACCGAGAGGATGCTCTCGTCCAGGCATAGCGGTGTCTTCACCGCTTTCTGAAGCACTGCGTGATCGATCAGATCATCCTCGGCCAGAGGCTGCTCGATCAACAACAATCCCAATGGATCCATTCGCATGAACACGTCCCTATCCTCCAGGGAATAGGCCGAGTTCGCATCCACCTGCAGCTTCAAATCTGGAAAGGCACGCCGGGCAGCCTGCAGATCTTCGAGGTCACGTCCGGGTTTGATCTTCAACTTGACGCGCTGGTAACCCGCCTGCACATACGTCTCGATCGTGCTCAGCAAGTTCTTGGTAGTAGGCTGTATGCCGACTGAAACCCCCACCGGCACGCGTTGGCGACTCCCACCGAGAAGCTGCTTCAGTGGTATTCCCTCGACCCTGCCCATCAGATCCCAGAGCGCCATCTCCAACCCGGCCCGCGCCATGTTATGGCCTTTGAAGCCCGCCAGCAGGCTGATGAAATCCCCGACATCGGAGAGCCGCTGCCCAAGCACAGCAGGAATGAAGAATTCGGAAAGCACATGCCAGGCGGTTCCGGTGGTTTCATAGGAATATCCCGGGAAGGAACTCACGGCGCATTCGCCCCACCCCACCTGCCCTTCGGCTTCCAGACGCACGATGAGGCAGTCCCTCTCATGCTCGATACCGAACGATGTCTCGAAGGGGGATTGGAGTTGCATGCGCACGTGCCGCAGTTCGATCATTTCAAGCAGCATCAGGCTCCTAATTTCGCTTCTCCATAGGAGAGCAGGTAATACGAACGTCGGTTGGGATCATCCACCGTTTGCACGAAATCCGTCACGATGTACCCATCCGTAAAGGCGCGCTCGAAGATGGCTCGCACCTGCAAGCGCCAGGCCAGCGCCAGTTCGGGGTCTTCGTTCTTGATCGCCAGGAAGTCGGAGGGAACCTCCACCAATCCAAAAACGCCGCTCAATGCATCGGGATTCTCGACAGGGCGCGGCATTCCTTGTTTGTCAAACGTTGCTGGATTGATCAGCTTGGCTCCTCCAGCTTGGATCTGCTCCAAACGCAACGAGCCCCGTGCTTCCTGCAAACGGTTCTTCACTCGGGATGAATTCAGCCACCATTCCACCTGAAAGCGATCCGTGGGCAATCCCCGATTGAGAGCGTCACGCAGCTCCCCATACAGGTTGCGCAAATAGGTTCCACAAATCGCCCCCAGACGCCGGATGTTGAGATGCGCGTTGCGGCTCATCAACGGATCGTAGGTCCATGTGGCCAGTTGGATGCCCTGCTGTATGATTGCTTCGCGCTGGGCCGTCTTCAGGCGCAACCCCAGGCCGCGTCCGCGATAATCGGGATGGACGCCCAATTGATGCGAACAGTGTTTGAGGCGCGCCATGGCAACGCGGTCCGGCGTCTTCATGTCCGTTCCCAGGAAGCCGAAGACGAAGCCCACCATGCGCGGGCCGTCAAAGGCTCCGATCAACACGCCCCCGTTGTGAGCCACGGTCAGGAGCACGTGAACGGGTACGATCTCGGTTTCATCTCCCCCCCATATCGCACGCTGCAGCGCCTCGACCTGCCTCACGTCGTCAACCGCCACCACGGAACGAACGAGGATCTCTGAGTTCATCAGGTCCGGCCTCCATCGCGAGCGCTCAATTGGCCCGTGATCCAATCCCAACCCCAATTGCGTCCTCGCAGATACGTCAATTTTCCCTGCATCAGGGACGGCTGTAAGCCGAGCATGCGCGGCAGCGTGTCCAACGCCGTGGTGCGATTCACCGCCAGGTAGTCGACCCATCCCGGGGAAATCGGAGAAGCCCGGAACACCCTCTCCGCAACCCACGCCAAACTCTTCAGATAGGGGGCCCGGGCGGGTATCAGCAGGCGCGTCATACCGGTTTCCGCCATCACCAGGCGCAGGATCTCGATCAAGGAGAGATACTCCGGACCGCCGACCTCATACAGATCCCTCAGCGATTCGAGAGCATCCAGCATCCAAGTGATGCACGTGGCCAGATCCTCTACCCAAAGGGGTTGCATGCGTATCTTCCCATCGCCGGGAATGAGTGTGATGAGCGGAGAGAGGGCAAGCAGCACGGCGAGATTGGTGGTGAAGTGATCATCAGGACCGTAGAGCACCGCCGTTCTCAGGATCGTGTGGCGCACGCCACTGCTGCGCACATGTTCCTCGGCCTCAGCCTTGGCCCGCTGCAGCGGATAAGCGGAAGTTCGATCGGCGCCCAGATGGCTCAAGAAGATCAAATGCTCAACGCCGGCTTCCACGGCGGCTTCAGCCAGATTGCGGGTCCCCTCCACGTCGCTCTGGCGCAGGCGTTCTCCACAGCCCGGATCCAGCGCCTCACCGACGTGAATGACCGTTTTGACACCGACCAAAGCCGCACGCACGCCGCGCCGATCGCCCAGTGAGGTCAGCGTGGCTTCAACCGGAACCCCGAGGGGGAGGTTGGGAATCTGCCGCGCAGGGCGTATCAAGGCGCGCAGGGGATACCCAGCCATGGTTAACTGGCGCAGCAGCGCTCGGCCCACGAAACTTGTCCCCCCGGTCACCAACAGCATGGATTTCCAACCATCCAATCGAATGATCGCTTGCGGAATGAGTAGTTTAACACAACGCCCGGCATTCGGCGGTTGATGAGCAGCCCCTGATGGCATTTTCGCAAAGGCCTCACTCGTCGAAAGCCGGCAGGGTGGGCACGGAACCTCGACCAGGCAGGGCCACCGAAACGGAGTCAATGCTCCGTCGGGACGGCGGTCCATTGCGGGCCTACCGCGCTCCAAGAGATTGACCCAAAGCAAGCCAAGCATGGAAAAAGGCTGCCCTTTCCGGGCAGCCCGATGATTCAAAGACCAGGGAGTTAGCTCGCGTTCGTTGCTTATTCCGACTTCGACTCCTTCACGGTCTCCATGAATTCATCCACCATCTGCATCAGGAACGGCTCCGGTAGAGCGCCGACCTGACGATGGACGATGTTGCCTCCAGAAACGAAGAGCATCGTGGGAATGCCCATCACACCAAGCTTACCGGCCCATTCAGGATGCTCATCCGTGTTGACCTTCGCAACCACCAACTCGCCTTCACGCTCCTCGGCGATCTTCTCCAAGAGCGGCGCCACCATCAGGCAGGGAGCGCACCATGGCGCCCAGAAATCCACCAATACCGGCAATTCGGACTGCAGAACCGCCTTTTCAAATGCTTCATCGGAAACATGAATCGGTTCGTTTGTCATTTCCCTCTCCGGCTTCAATAAGGATGAGCCAGAATCCTACCACGTTTGGTGGAATTTCACGAAGGACCCTCGAGGTGCTCTGGAGGGCGCTGGTGTATAATCGCTGCATTATCAGTTTCGAGTGATGATGGAGTTGGATCTTGACTCTCACGGATTGTCCTGCCTGCGATTCGGAAGACATCGCCATCAACGAGCAAGGCTCGCTTGAATGCCTGCAGTGCGGTCACAAGTGGGAAATCAGCAGTACGATTTGTCCGCGTTGTGGCAGCCGCAATCCGGGAGATGCAGAAACATGCGTCAGGTGCGGCGAGGCGCTCGACGTGGTGGATCGATTGCTCAGCAAGCACCCTTCCAATAGCGAACCGTATTTTCTGCGTGAAGCTCGAAGCCGCGCTCCGGATCTCAAGCAGCGGGAGGAAAGTGCTTCTCAACAACGTCTTGAAACCCTCAAGGAGATCGATCGCAGACGGTTGGAAGCTTTGCGAGAAGCCCAAAATTTGCAGAGACAGAAAGAACGACAGACGCTGACCACAACATTCTGGATCCTGGCAGCCATGGTCCTCATCATCGTCGTTGCCACATTGGTGATCACCCTTCGAGGCTAACCATCCACGTGACTTACACCATTGAGTTGGACATCTACCAAGGCCCGCTCGATCTGCTGCTTGAGTTGATCGAGCGAGCGGAACTCGACATCACCAAGATCGCGCTCGCCCAGGTCACCGATCAGTATTTGGAGCATCTTGCCCGTTTGCAGGAGCACAGCCTCGAGGATCTGGCTTCTTTCTTGGTCATCGCCGCACGCCTATTGCAGATCAAATCCGAAGCGCTTCTGCCGCGCCCACCCGAGCGGGAACCGGGGGAAATCGATCCCGGGGAAGCCCTAGCCCAGCAGCTCATCGCCTATAAGAAATACAAGCAGATCGCTTCCGTGCTGGCGGAACGTACCCAGGCTGGGCTGCGAAGCCACCTGCGTCTGGCGCCGACCCCCCTGCCGGAACCCAAATTGGATCTTTCCGGAGTGGAGCTGGAGGATCTGCGCCGTGCCATGCTGGAAGCCCTGGCGGCATCCCCCGAAAAGCCCTCCATGGATCGAGTGGTCGTGCCCCACCGCGTCCACATTCGCAACCAGATTCACCTCATCCTGGATTCGCTGCGGTCCAAGGGAAGCACTACCTTCTGGACACTGCTCCGGAATATGCAATCACGCATCGAGATCGTGATCTCGTTCCTGGCCATGCTCGAACTCATCAAGCAGAGGCGCATATCCGTCTCACAGGATGCGCTCTTCGCCGATATCAAGGTTGCCCCAGGGCAGGAATGGAAACCGGATCAAGACTCTGAAGACGAGTTGGACTTCGAATTGGAATTCGGGGAGTAGCGGGTGATGAGGAGCATCGCCGCGGACGCTCCCAAGGCATCGATACCCACATCCAACAGCGATGGCCTTCGCCCGGGCGTAAAGGATTGATGATATTCGTCGCTCAAGGCATAGAGCACCGCCAGAACCACGGCGACCAACCCCCGGGTCCGCAGTGGCCACTGCCTGGGGAGCGCGTAGAGATAGGCCAGGCTCAGGATGGCATAGCCCAGGAAATGCCCTCCCTTCTTGAGCAGAATATCGAACAGGCCGAAACTCGGCACCGCACTGCTCGGGAGCGATGAGAGCACGAAGAGAAGGATCATGATTGCGCTGGCTGGGAGCCAGCGTAGAATAGACCTTAGCGGCGACACGAGAGTGATTCTAACATCTTCGCTCCATGCCGGCTTCGCCAAGCAGGTTTGCGATGAGCAATCGATTAGCAGGTGAGAATTCCCCCTATTTGCTGCAACATGCAGACAATCCGGTGGATTGGTATCCATGGGGCAGCGAGGCTCTGGAACAGGCTCGGGAAGAGGACAAGCCCATCTTCCTGAGCGTCGGTTACGCGGCATGCCATTGGTGTCATGTCATGGAACATGAATCCTTCGAGGATCCCGATACCGCCGCCATCATGAACGAGCACTTCATCAACATCAAGGTCGATCGGGAGGAGCGTCCCGACATCGACAGCCTGTACATGGACGCCGTGGTCTCCCTCGCGGGTCAAGGAGGATGGCCGATGTCGGTCTTTCTGACGCCGGAGGGGAAGCCCTTCTACGGAGGCACGTACTTCCCTCCAGAGCCACGCCATCGCCTTCCCTCGTTCCGCCAAGTCCTGCAAAGCGTCTCCCGCGCCTGGGTTGAGGATCGGGAGCAGCTCTTGAACAATGCCAACGCACTGGCTGAGCGCATGGCTTCGATCGCATGGCTGCAACCCAGCGATGAGGTATTGAATGCGGATGCAATGCAAGACGCCGCGGAGACGCTCTTCCGCCTCTACGATTGGACCCACGGTGGATGGGGAGGCGCCCCGAAGTTTCCCGCGCCCATGGTGGTGGAATTCCTGCTGCGAACCCATCATCGTCGGGGCGACGCGCTGGCGCGCGACATGGCCGCGCATGCCCTGGCCAGCATGGCCCGGGGAGGGATTCGCGATCATCTCGCCGGCGGATTCCACCGCTACGCCGTAGATCGAACCTGGCTCGTTCCCCACTTCGAGAAAATGCTCTACGACAATGCTCTGCTCTCGCAAGCCTACTTGAATGCCTGGCAGGTTACAGGAGAGACGCAATTCCTCGAGGTTGCGCAGGAGACGCTGCATTTCCTTTTGGTCGACATGCGTCACCCAGAAGGGGGTTTCTACTCCTCCATCGACGCCGACAGTGAGGGCGAAGAGGGGCGCTACTATGTCTGGACCCTCGACGAACTGCGATCCATGCTTACAGAGGAGGCGCAGTACTCGCTCTTTACAGCAGCCTACGGCGCCACCGA
>DUET01000010.1 GCA_011192015.1 Anaerolineae bacterium | reverse complement strand
CTCCCTCTCGACGGCCAGGCTTGGCGGTTCGCCGACATCGGCCCATCCGCCGGGCAGTGTCCACCCGCGATCAGCGGCCTCACGCACGAAGAGCAGAGAATCCCCGTCGAAAACCGCGCCGCGCACATCCACCTTGGGGGTTACGTAACCCGGTTGGGCGGTGAAGGCGGTGATGAGTTCATCCTTCTCCAGGTCGGAATTGGCCGCCACGATCTCGGCTGCGATCTCCCGCAGGCGTACGGCTCGTTCCCGATCGTATACATTCTGAGCGAAGTGTTCGGCGCTTTGAGCAAGGGCTTGGATCTCACGGGCCCAATCCAGCCAGGGGAACTTCCAATCGGTCATTTCGCATTCCTAGGATCCTGCGCCGACGAACCAGCCCCTTCCCGGCGGCTGGAAGATGCATGACAAACGGGCCACGGTTGTGGTGGTATGCCATGATCGAGATGCCATCGTCTCATGCGCGAACGATTCGTGAAACAGGGATCGGCTGGCACTTTTCGACAAGCGGGGATGCTCGCCGCCGCCGCAGGTCCGCCCAGCGAGCGACCACCGATCCGGCGCCATTTGATTCTAGCATGAGAGCATCCGCCTCTCAAGTTGTATGATTCCAGAAATCCCACCTGGGAGACAAACAAGGGTTCACGATCAAGTATACTCATACATGCGAGGCAGGATTTTCCTGCGCATCACGGCAGGCTCGCCGGCCTCCGAGGAACGATCCAACACGGAATCCGGGGATTCCGGAACAAGGAAATACATGATGACAACTCTACTCTTGAAGAACGCCGATCTGCTGCTGACGATGGACGAGCAGCGGCGGCGCATCCTCCAGGGAGGCCTGTTTGCACGCGATGGCGTGATCGAGCAGATCGGTCCGACCGCTGAGCTGCCGAACGAGGCGGACGAGGTGATCGACGCCTCCGGCATGATCGTCCTGCCGGGCTTGATCAACACGCATCACCACCTCTACCAGACTCTGACGCGCGCCTTCCCCGGCGCGCAGGATGCCGAACTCTTCGATTGGCTGAAGCTGCTCTATCCGGTGTGGGGTGAGCTGAGCGACGAGGCGGTCTACGTTTCGGCAACCGTGGGACTGGCCGAGATGCTGCTCTCCGGATGCACGACCTCCACCGATCACCTCTACCTCTTCCCCAACGACTGCACGCTGGATGCGGAAATCCGCGCCGCCAAGGAACTGGGCGTGCGCTTCCATCCCACGCGCGGTTCGATGAGCCTGGGCACGTCCAAGGGCGGGCTGCCCCCCGACCACGTGGTGCAGTCGGAGGACGCCATCCTGGCGGACTGCCAGCGCGTGATCGAGCGCTACCACGATCCCGAGTCCTACGCCATGGTCCGCATCGGTCTGGCGCCCTGCTCGCCCTTCTCCGTCACGCCGGACCTAATGCGGCAGGCCGCTGATCTTGCCCGCAGCTACGACAAGGTCTACCTGCATACGCACGTGGCCGAGACGATGGATGAGGAGCGCTTCTGCCTGGAGAAGTTCGGCGCGCGCCCGGCGGCCTACATGCAGCAGTTGGGCTGGGTGGGGCCGGACGTGTGGTGGGCGCATGCCATCTGGCTGGATGACGACGAGGTGCAGATGCTGGCGGATACGGGAACGGGCGTGGCGCACTGCCCCTCCTCCAACATGCGGCTGGGATCGGGCATCGCCAAGATCCGCGAGATGCGCGCAGCCGGGGTCAAGGTGGGCATCGCCGTGGACGGATCGGCTTCCAACGACAGCTGCAACGTGCTGGCGGAAACGCGCAGCGCCCTGTTGCTGCAGCGCGTGACCAAGGGGGCGGCGGCGTTCACCGTGATGGACGCCCTCGAGCTGGCCACGCTCGGATCAGCGGACGTGATCGGCCGGGATGATCTGGGCAGGCTGGCCCCGGGAATGGCCGCCGATTTCATCGGATTGAAGCTGGATCGATTGGAGTTCGCCGGCGGCGCGGTGCACGATCCCGTGGCCTCCCTGCTGCTCTGCACGCCCTCGGGGGTCGATCTCTCCGTGATCCAGGGCAAGCGCATCGTGGAGGGCGGACAAATCCTGGGCCTGGATCTGGAACGCATCATCGCCCGCCACAACGAACTGGCGGTCGAGATGGCCGCCAAGCATCCTGCCTGACGATCCGGGGCGTCGAAGGCAGAATTCCCTCCAGTACGAACCTGCCAGAAACGGGGCGTGGACGACCCCATCATGTCCAATCAAGCTGGACGAACGGTCAAGCTTGATGAACGATCTTCGCGGTGCCACGGTTCCGCTCTTCCCCTGCCACGGATTTCCACCTGTTCGCACGCTGGTGCGTATCATCCGACAATAGCCATGTAGCGGCGTTTCATGAAACGCCGCCACGATCAGATAGGTTTAATATATATTTGTAGCGACAAGGCCTCCCCATGCCAATGGAAGCTGCCCTGTTACGCTTCACGCTTCAGGCATGGCGCCCCCAGGGGTATTCTGCTGACCGGGGCGTCGGAGGCTCGCTTCAAGCGGGGACGGAACATCAAACAGAGGCCCGTGGACGAAGACGCGGGCCGGAAACAGGGGCGAAGGCGCCCAGGTGGAATCCAAAAGGAAAAGGGTCCGGCAGCAAGCCGGACCCTATGCTTTCTCCAGGAAGAACTCAGGGAAGGAAGTACTCCGTGCCGCAGAAGGGACAGCTGATCACACCCTTGCCCACCAGCTTGAGCTCCCCGCCGCAGTGCTTGCAGCGCTCCAGATCGCGCAGGCTGGCAGCTTCTGCGGAATAGAGCACGCCTTCGTCCCAGTTCACGTAACCGCTGAAGACGCCCATGCCCACCAGGGCATGCACCTGACCCTGGACCTGATCGCGCGTCGAGGCCAGCTCGATGACGAGATCGCTGATGGGGATCTGCCCGCGGCTGCTGACCAGATCGAGGATGCGGCGCAGGGTCTCGCGCTCGGCATCGGTCTTGGCTTCTCTGCCGCTGCGCACGAGCAGGAAGACGCCCCCTCCCACCAACAGCAGAACCGGCACCGCCAGCAGGGCACCTCCCAGGATGGCGCCGGTGATGCCGTGTGCTCCCCCCACCACACCGGCGATCAGCCAGGCAACACCGATCAGTCCCACGATGATGGCCGCAATGATCAATAGAATGCCGACGATTCGTCCACTTGTCACGATTCACTCTCCTCGAGAGGTTTATCCGAAACCGCCCCCTCCACCGCCGCCCCCTCCGCCGCCGCTGAAGCCGCCACCGCTGAACCCCCCGCCGCCGCCACCGCTCCAACCGCTGCTTCCACCGCTG
>DUET01000001.1 GCA_011192015.1 Anaerolineae bacterium | reverse complement strand
CCCGCCGAGGCTTCACCGGCGGAGTTGACCAGCCATCCCAGGATCTGCAAGGGTTCGGCCAGGAGCAGCATGTAGCTGTTGAAGGCCACCAGTTCGCCAAGAGTCAGCTCGCCGCGCATCACCATGTTGCCTCCGAACCAGAGAATCAGGATCGTGGCCAGGGCGATCAGGAAATGCGAGGTGGGCATGATCTTGGCGAATTCGCTGATCACGGTAAGACGAGCGCTGAAAAGCCGGCGGTTGACCTTGTCGAAGCGCTGCACCTCGTAGGGTTCGCGCGAGAAGGCGCGCACGACCTGCACGCCGCTGACGTTCTCCTGCAGGCGCACGGAAAGCTCACCCAGGGCGTTCTCGACGGTGAGAAAGTAACGGCTGATGCGCCGGCCGAAACGTGTGGTGATCACCATCTGGGGCAGCATGGGCAGCAAGGCGATGCAGGCCAGCAGCGGATTGTCGAGGAAGAGCAGCGAGATGATGCCGATCAGCAGCAGCCCCACGCGAACCAACTCCGCCAAGCCGTTCCCCGTGAAACGCTCGATGGCACGCACGTCCTCAATTGTGCGGCTGATCAGTTGCCCGCTCTGCGTTCGGTCGTGGAACGTGAAGGGAAGATGCTGGATGTGGTCGTAGAGACGGTTACGCAGATCGAAGGAAATGTTGTGGGAAACCCACTCCGTCAGGTAGCGCTGGCCATAGGCCAGGATCGATCGCAGCAAGCCTAATCCCAGGATGGCCAACGCGGCATAGACAATGTACCGCAGGTCGGCGCTTGCCAGACCAACATCGATCACCTGGCGGATGATCAGCGGGAAGATCAGACTGGTGCCTGTTATGCCCATCAGGCATAGCGCCGCAAAGAGGATGCGACTCCCGTAGGGGCGCAGGAAGCTGCGTAAACGCCATAGCGATCTCATGATCCGGATTTCCAAAGACGAGTGAGCGTCATGAGGATGGTTTCCGTGGTCTGGAGCGGGAAGGACTTCGCTAGCCACCCGCATGCGGAGCGAACGCCGGAACGAGAAGGCGTTCGCGCGGAAGTGTTCGAACCGGTCTGTTTGGAGTGGATCCTCAGTATATCAAAGTTGCACCCCAGTGTGAACGGGCAGGCATGGGCAATGGCTACACGCGCACCGACTGTTTGCGGGAATGCGCTAACTTTCCGCCTCGGATCACGACGTCTGTCATGATGAAGCAGTCCCTGATCACAGCGTGCATCTGGAAATCATCGAAGCGCAGCGAGGATTCTTGACTTGTTGCTTTCCGGATGGGATTTATTCCTCATTGGAGGAAAAATCCGGAGCGAAAAGAGCCATCAGCTTCTCGCAGCCAAGCGCCACGCGCTCCTGGTTGAGCTGGTAGAATGTCTGCCGCCCCTGGCGCCGAACGAGTACCAGATGAGCCTGACGCAGCACCGCCAGATGATGCGAGACCGTGGGCTGTGTCACCCGCAATGAATCGGCGATCTCGCGCACTGAAAGCCAGCGAGAACAGCACAGCCGCATGATCTCCTGGCGGGTTTCATCTGCCAGGATACGAGCAAAGTTGATTGGTTCGGCAGTCAATTCCCAATCGTAATTCATCGATGCCCTTCTATCTGTCACGAGGATACGATTCTCCATGGGGTTGTCAAGCGCGTCCATCGATGCGTATCACGCGTCAAGGATCGATGGATATTCCATGCGCGGCATGTCACGCCAGGCGGTACAATGTGTACCGAAAGTGAGACTTCATGTCGGGAAATCTCAGTACGGACCAGTTGAAAGCGCATCGTCGGAACACATTCCGTCTTTCTCCGGACCAGCAAGTCGAAACCCGTGAGGAAGCCGTTTCGTTTGTGAACGAGCGTGGTTTCGTGTTCTTCTGGCCCATCCAGGGGATCGTGCTGCCGAATCTGTGGCAGGCCGTGGCGGGGGATCGAGCGGTGGCTTCCGAACACGATGATCCGGGCCACATCACCTGGGGTTGGAAGGACGCCTCGCTCGGTGAACGCATCTGGTACTACGCCAAGATCCTGCGCAGGCGCGCCACGATCGTCTCTCTGGAGACGGCGCCGTACTTCTACGCCTTGAGCGAGAATTACGGTTCGCCCGAGGAAGATTATCTGATCCAGTACGAACAGGGCCGCATGACCCAGGAAGCCAAGAGCGTCTACGAAACCCTTCTGCATCGGGGACCACTGGATACCGTGGCCCTGCGCAAGGCCTCACGGCTGAGTTCGCGCGAGAGCGATTACCGCTTCAATCGCGCCCTGGTCGCGCTGCAGACCGATTTCAAGATCCTGCCCATCGGTGTCGCCCAGGCAGGGGCCTGGAATTATGCCTTTGTGTACGATCTCGTCCCGCGTCATTTCCAGGATCTGCCTGAGCAGGCGCGCTTCATCCAGGAGAACCAGGCACGCAGCAAGCTGGTGGGGCGCTATCTCGAATCCGTGGGCGCAGCGCAGCTGCGTGATGTGACCAAGCTCTTCGGGTGGCCGCGCCCCGCAGCTGAAAAGGCGCTTCATGATCTCATCGAGGGCGGCTCGGTTCAAGCCGGTGTGACCATCGACGATGAGCCTGGAACCTGGTATGCCCTCACGAACCTGCTGGGGGGATCTGCCCACTGACAGTTTCTTCTCTTCTTCAACCCCCTGTTCCGAAGCTTCCATACCGAATGCCGCCGTCCCGCATAAGGTTTTCCTCCCCATGGCTGCTTCTTCGATGTCCTAAGGTCCGGCCCTTCCAACTCCCGCGCCCACATGCACTGAAGATGCCAACCTTTGGATTGACCCGCGTTGTAGAGCATGGTATCCTACTTGCAATCATTTGCACCTACAAGGAGTTGCGATGTCCTGTGGAGCAAGGTTGGCGAACGAGTTGCGGCAGAAGGGTTATCGTGTGACCCCACAGCGCGCCGTGATCCTGGAGACGGTTGCACACATGCATGGCCATCACTCCGTTCAAGAGGTGTTCACCAAGGCAGAGCAGAGTCTGCCCGGCTTGAACGTTGCCACGGTCTACCGTACATTGGACATGCTGCATCGGGCCGGCATGGTGGAAATCCTCTCGACAACCGCCAACATCACTTGCTTCTCGCTTCGCGATCCTGAGCATCCCCACTACCATCTCATCTGTCGAAATTGCGACGCCATGCAGGAGATCGAGCCGGTTTTATTCAATGAACTTGCAGACACGCTCAAGAAGAAACATGGATTTTCCCTGGACCATCGGCATTTGACATTCTCAGGGCTCTGCAAGCATTGTCAATCTGATGCCGCCAAAGGAAATCTCACACCATAGGAGTTCAACGTGTTGCAATCACCTGTTCCTCTTCATATCCCCGACGGATTTCTCACCCCCCTGGTTTCGGCCATCGGATGGATCCTTGCGCTTACCATGATCGCCATCGCGCTTCGGCAGACACGCAACCAACTCGGTGAGCGGCAGATCCCCATGATGGGTGTGCTGGCGGCCTTCATTTTCGCAGCTCAAGCGATCAACTTCCCGATCGCGGCGGGCACCTCCGGGCATCTCCTCGGGGGCGCGCTGGCGGCCATCATCATGGGCCCCTGGGCTGCCACCTTGATCATGACCGCTGTGATCGCCATTCAATCGCTGCTCTTTCAGGATGGTGGACTGCTGGTCATGGGATGGAACATCCTCAACATGGGCGTATTCACCGCCTTCACCGGCTATGTGGTGTATCGTTTCACGAAGAGTTTGCTCGGCCGCAACCCTGTTGCGCTGATCGCCGGGGGCTTCGTGGCAGCCTGGCTTTCGGTGGAAGTGGGTGCCATCGCCACCGCCTTTGAGCTGGCCGCATCAGGCACGTCTCCCCTTTCCCTGGCCCTGCCGGCGATGGCGGGCGTGCATGCTCTGATCGGGTTGGGCGAGGGGGTTATCACCAGTGCCGCTTTGAGCCTGTTGCAGGTCAGCCGGCCGCAAGCGCTTGAGATGGGGGAGACCGCGCCCGGAAGGCGTGGTGCGATCTTCGTGGTGACAGCGATGGCGCTGTCGATCATCGTGGCGCTGTTCTCGCCGCTGGCTTCGGCCCATCCGGATGGATTGGAATTCGTGGCCGAGCAACAGGGCTTCCTGACGATTGCCGCGGATGCGCCTTACTCGATCCTTCCCGATTACACGATCCCCTTCATCGGCAATCCAGCCGTAACCACCATACTGGCGGTTCTGGTGGGCACCCTGGTCGTCTTCGGCCTGGCGTTGCTGCTGGGACGGTTGACCACGCGCCGCCAAACCACCGGAGATTGAGATTTGCACATCAGTTTTCTCGATCCCTTCCAAGCGCGTGATAGCCTCGTACACCGCCTTGACCCTCGCGTCAAGGCGGTCTTGACCCTGCTCTATGTGCTGGCGGTCAGCCTGACTCCGCAGGGAGCATGGGCGGCTTTCGCTGCCTTCCTGGCGCTTGTGCTCACGGCGGCCTGGGCCGCCAAATTGGGATGGAGTTACTCCCTGCGACGATCCTTCATCGCACTGCCCTTCATGCTCGCCGCACTTGCGGTTCCCTTTGTGACCCCGGGACCGGCGATCTATGAAGTTCCGGTTTTGGGCTGGACGGTGTCCGAGCCGGGGTTTGTGCGCTTCGTGACCATCCTGCTGCGAGCCTGGCTGGCCGTGCAGGCCGCTATCCTGCTCACGGCAACGACGCCCTTCACCGATCTGCTCTGGAGCCTGCGTAATCTGCGAATCCCTCAGGCGCTCGTGGCCATGCTGGGCTTCATGTACCGCTATCTCTTTGTGCTTGCGGATGAAGCGCTGCGCATGAATCGGGCTCGAGCTGCCAGAAGCCCTCGGATCGTGGGCGCACCCAGACCCCCGATCGGTTGGCAGGCGCGCGTGGCCGGTTCGATGGTGGGCAGTCTCTTCCTGCGGGCTTTGGAACGAAGCGAGCGCGTCTATGCGGCCATGGCCTCCCGCGGCTACGATGGTGAAGTGCGGGCCCTGGTCCGGTTTCAGATGCTCGGCTTGGATTGGATCGTGCTGCTGGGAGTCTCGCTAAGCTTGGTCGCAATCCTGACTCTGACATTGGTGATTTAATCATGCATCATACGATTGACGTGAAGAATCTGCACTACACCTATCCGGATGGACAAGTCGCGCTGCGCGGCGTGGACCTGTATATCGCACCAGGGGAGAAGGTGGCGCTGGTGGGTCCCAACGGCGCCGGAAAATCCACTTTGCTGCTGCATCTGAACGGCATTCTGCGCGGGGATGGGGAGGTTCAGGTCTGCGGCCGGCCGATCAACGACAAGACGCTTGGCGCCGTGCGTGCGGCTGTGGGGTTGGTATTCCAGGATCCGGATGATCAACTCTTCTCGCCCTCCGTGTTCGACGATGTGGCCTTCGGTCCCCTCTACATGGGCTTGGACGAGGGGAGCATCCAGCAGCGGGTGGAACAATCGCTGGATGCCGTGGGCATGCGGGGAGTCGAACGAAGGGTGCCGCATCATCTGAGTGGGGGGGAGAAGAAGCGCGTGGCCATCGCCACGGTGCTGGCCATGGAGCCCGAAATCCTGGTGCTCGATGAGCCCACCGCCGGTCTCGATCCTCGCACCCGCCGCGGCTTGATCAACCTGCTGAGAGAGCTTCCCCAGACCATGCTGGTTTCGACTCACGATATGGGTTTGGTCGCCGAGAGCTTCCTGCGCACGATCGTGATCAACGAAGGTCGTGTGGTCGCCGATGGGCCCACGCAAAAGCTTCTGGCGGATGATGCGCTGCTTGAATCCCACGGTCTTGAGGCCCCATGAACTTGCGAATGAATGATTGGACTGCTTGGATCAGCGACCGAAAGCGCTGGTCGCTGCTGATGGTCGTGGTTTTCGTGCTCTGTGCGGCATGGATCGGGCTTTCTGCTGTGCCGCTCTCCGGTGATCCAGCGGCGGCATTGTCCCTTCCACGCAAGGGTTTCACCGCGCCGGATTTTGCGCTGGATCAAATGCAAGGGGGGGAGATCACGCTCTCGGATCTGCGGGGGAAGGCCGTGATCCTCAATCTGTGGGCATCCTGGTGCCTTCCTTGCAGGGCGGAGATGCCCGCCATGCAGAGGGTCTATGAAGCGAATCGAGATCGAGGGCTTGAGATCCTGGCCATTCACGCCACCTACCAGGACTCGCTGGCTGCTGCGCAGGCATTCGTCGATGAGCACCACTTGACCTTTCCCATCCTGCTGGATTCAACGGGTGAGGTGGCGAACCTATACCGGCTGCGATCCTTGCCGACCACGTTCTTCATCGATCCGCAGGGGATCATCCAACAGGTGATCATCGGTGGACCGATGAGTGAAGCTACGCTGCAAGTAGCCGTGGAAATCCTGCTCGACGAGGCGCCGTGATGTTTCCCATCCTGCAGATCGGTCCTCTCGCCATCCGATTGCCAGGCCTGCTGCTGATCGTGGGATTGTGGCTGGCCATGGTTCTCGTCGAACGTGAAGCCCCTCGACGAGGGATCAAAGATTCCCTGCTCACCAATCTGATCTTCTACGCCCTGGCGGCCGGAGTGATTGGAGCCCGTTTGGGTCACGCACTGCACCACCTGAATGCCTATGTCCAGAATCCGCTGGCCCTCATCTCGCTCAATACGGACGCGCTGGCTCCGCTGGAGGGCGTCGTAGCGGCGGGATTGGTGGCCTGGATCTACGCGCGAAGAAAAGCCTCGTCGCTGTGGCCCACGTTGGATGCGCTCACGCCCGGATTCTCCGTCTTTGCGGTGTTCGTGGGTTTTGCGCATCTATCCAGCGGAGATGCCTTCGGTGCTCCCACGCAGCTTCCCTGGGCCAT